>DAOUBF010000056.1:0-29672 GCA_034432795.1 Anaerolineae bacterium | reverse complement strand
CCCCGCGGAACGTGGGGGTGAGGGCCTGGCTGAGGATCAGGTCAGCGGCGAAGACCAGGATCAGCAGGGCTGTGGCCAGGGTGGTGGCCAGGCGCAGGGTAGGATACCAGCGGGCGGCCCGGCGCACATGGGCGGGTCGGCCATATTTCGCCGGGTCAAGGAGGAAGTTGCGAGGCGCGGGCACAAGGGGCAGGCTGCGCACCAGCCCCAGCACCCGGCGCGTCGCCTCCAGGCGAGCGCGCAACTCCGGCTCGCGCGCCAGCCGTGCTTCAAACTCCTGGCGTGCGCGCCCCAGAAGCCGGCCGTCTATATAGGCCGACAATAGCTCGTCATCGTGTTCCCGCCTGCGCCGTTCCCACCATCTCATTTTCTCACCACCTGCTGTGCGGCCCCGTCACCTTCGCCATGTAGACGATAATGGGTCGGTAAAAGTTCCCCCTGGGCCATCAGGAAATCGCGCAACTTGGCCCGCGCCCGCGACAGGCGCGACTTGACCGTCCCCAGGTTGGCTGAGGTGATCTCGGCGATCTCTTCATAGCTCAGCCCCTCAATATCGGAGAGCACGAGCGTGATGCGCTGATCGGGGGGGAGAGTGCTCAGCCCGGCTTCAATGAAGCGCCACAGTTCCCGGCGCTGGGCATAGGTTTCCGGGTTCTCGGCGGGCGCGGCGATCAGGCCGGGGTCGTCCGGGGCTTCGTCCACGACATAGAGCGCCTCCAGCGAACTGGCCGGGTGACGCTTCTGGCGGCGCAGTTCATCATAGCAGGCGTTGGTGACAATGCGCAGCAGCCAGGCCTTGAATGAGCCACCCCGAAAGTGGACGAGGTGGCGGTAGGCCGAGATGAAGGCCTCCTGGGTGGCATCGGCGGCGCTATCACCGTCGCCCATGATGCGATAGGCCAGGTTGTACACCTGGTTCTGGTAGGCCAGCACCAGCTCATTGAAGGCGGCCACGTCGCCGCGCTGGGCAGCCTGGATCAGGGATGCTTCGTCCACGCCCGGTTCTCGTTGGCCCTTGACCAAACAGCCATTGCCGATTATACTAGGGTTTACGTAGAAGGTTAAGCCGGAGTGCTGGAACAGGCAGACAGGGCGGTCTCAAAAACCGCTGAGGGCGACCTCGTGTGGGTTCAAGTCCCACCTCCGGCACTGCGTCCAGTGATTGTCCGACAATCGTTGGGCAGCGTGTGCCCCCTCTTGTGGTCAGGGTGAATTCAGTACTCCGATAGACTGCCGTTGCGCCGGGCACGGTCCTCCTCCTGACGATACAACCATAGCCCCAGCACAGGCATGAGCAGCCCGAAGGCCGTGACGATAATGAGTTCAATGTCCACCGGCGCAAGCTCAGGGAAACCCGCCGGATAGCCCATTAACGTGGAGCGGAAGAGGTCCACGCCATAAGACAGCGGGATGAGGCGGGAGACGGTCTGTATCCAGCCCGGCAACGCCTGAAAGGGGAAGAACGGGGCGCAAAGGACCATGAAGGTGAATTGAGCCAGGTTGGCAAGCGTCTGCCCGGCTTCGCGCACGCGCAACGTCAGCGCGGCGAAAGCGAAGCCCACGCCGAACGTGCCGGAAAGCGTCATGATCAGGACGAAGAGACCTAACGGGACGTTCTCAAAAGGCAGCTTGCCGATCATCGCGCTCATCAGCCAGCCCGATGTGAGCGACAACAGCCCCGTCCAGACCAGCGTGACGGCGACACGCGAGATCAGGCTGGCGGTCTTGGATGCCGGGCTGAGGTAGAGTTGCTCCAATGTGCCTTGCTTCTGTTCCCGGCGGATGTTGTAGCCGATGGTCCATAGCGTGTCACTCAGGAACAAGAACAAGACAAAGCCATAAACCACCAGACCAGAGATAAAGGTGCTGGCTTCGCCGGCGTTGCGCACACCCTCGCGCGTGAACATCAGGCTGGCGAGCGTGAACACGGCGATGATCAGGAACACCTGGCCGAAGCTGGCGATGAACTCAACCGGGTAGCGCGTCATGATCGTCAGCTCTTTGCGCGACATGGCAATGAGCGTGCTCAACCACTGAATGACCCCGGTTCTGTTGAGAGAATCCGTTGAGTACCTTATCATCAGAACTCTCCCATCCCTTCGTGGCGGCGGATATTGTGCTCAACACGGTGAAACACCCAGATACTGAGCAGCGGTGTGAACAGGAGCGCGGCCCACAGCACCGCCATATCCCGATACCATGTCCCAAAGAAGAAGCCAACGCCTAGAAGCGCTGAGCGCACGCCGTTCACCATCCAGGTGGGCGGGAAGAGCAGCGCGAGCGCACGCACGAGCGGCGGTAGCACCGTCACCGGGAAGAAGATACCCATCAGGAAGCTGACCAGCCACTGCATCAGGTTGACGAGCGCATTTGACTCTTTGACCTTGAGCACGAGTGCCCCGAACAGGAAGGCGAGGCCATATAGGGGGATCAGCCCGATGAGGATGAAGGCCAGGGCCAGCAGTATGTCGCCCTGGAACGGGTTGACGCCGAAGATCAGGCAGCCGACCAGGTAAGCGATGATCGTTGAGGTCAGGCTGCGAATTGTGCTGTAGATCGCCACGCCACTGGCCAGCGTCAGGCTGCTGGTGGGCGTGAGGTAGATCGCCTCCAGCGTGCCCGTCTCCTGCTCAAAACGCAGCCAGTAGGCGATGTGCCAGAAGGCCGATGTGACGATCATGAACACATTAGAGCCGATCAGCAGGTAAGCCACGTAGTTGGCTGTGCCCGTATTTGCCTGAAAGTTGGCGGCGGCATTTGCACCGCCGCTGGCGCGGCCCAGCAGCATGGGCATGGCGGCGAAGACAATGGGGATGATGATCTCCAGGGCAAGCTGGCCGGGATAGCGGCTGATGTTCAGCAGCCGCAGCCAGGTTTCGGCCAGGGCTGCGGACAGCTTCTGTCGGAAAGTGGGATGGGCGATGGCGGCGCTCATTTGATCCGGGTGTCCTCGGCCAGGGTGCGGCCCGTACGGGCGATAAACACATCTTCCAGCGTGGTTTCCTCCGGGGCGATCTTCTGCACGACGGCCCGGTGGGCGATCAGCGTTTCAATCAAGCGCGGCAGCAAGAGGTGTTCATCCTGCGCCACAACGGTAAGTTGGTTGCGCCCATTGACAGCGGCGAGTGTGGCCTGTATAACCCCTGGCAGGCGTTTGACCGCCTGGCTGGCCTGTGCGGAGATGACACCTTCAATGCGGATGACCTGATCGCGGCCCAACGAGGCTTTCAGCTCGGCTACTGTCCCCAGGGCCAGCACCTGCCCCCGGTCAATGATCGCCACACGGTCGCACATCGTCTCGGCCTCAGACATGATGTGGGTGGTATAGATGACGGTCTTGCCCGCCTGGTTCAATTCGCGCACAACGGCGCGCAGTTCACGGGCAGAGGGCAGGTCCAGCGTGTTGGTCGGCTCATCCAGGATCAGTAAGGGCGCGTCGTTGATCAGCGCCTTGGCGAAGGCGAACTTCATCTTCTGACCGGAAGAGTAGGTCTCCACCGTGCGGTCGGCCAGGTCCTGTAAGCCTAGTTGCTCAATAATCGCGTCAGCGCGGCGGCGGCGCTCGGCGGGGCTGAAGTGGTACAACGCGCCGAAGAAGATCAGGTTCTCGCGCCCGGTCAGCTTCCAGTACAGCCCGCGCTCACCCATGAGCATACAGCCCACACTCGCCCGGATTTCGTTATCCTGCGCGGTCAGGTGATAGCCGTTGATCCAGGCGTTGCCGCTGGTGGGTAGGAGCAGGGTGGTGAGGCATTTGATGAGCGTTGTCTTGCCTGCGCCGTTCGGGCCGAGCAGGCCAAAGACCTCGCCAGGGTGGATTTCAAGTGACAGGTCTTTGAGCGCGATGACCTCTGTCTCCTCGGCCCTGAACAGCCCCCGGCGCTGGCGGGTGTGATACACCTTGGTCAGGTTCTCAATGCGGACGTGACCGGGTTGAGGTACCATAGGGCTTCCTTTCATCTCGCTTCATAAAATTGAAGTCGTAGTTTATAAATATAAAGACCAGGCTTGATTATTATAACACAAGAATTGAGAATGTCAAGCCCCCTCATGCGCCGTTGCGTCAATTTCGTAGGTCTTACTATCGTGACCAAAATCCTATAGTCCCTTGCACCACCTTGTGGTACGCTTTAGCCGACTGTGTGCACTGCCCGTAGGAGATGAAGATGCAACTGACGAAGCTGATGGCACGCCCACAACAAGAGATGTTCTTAACTCCGCAGGAGGTGGCTGATACACTCAAAGTCTCCATCTTCACCGTACGTCGCTGGATCGGACAGAAGGAGTTGCCCGCTTATAAAGTGGGCCGGGGGTGGCGCATTGCCCGGGTGGACTTTGACAACTGGCTGCAAGAGAAGCGGCGCCTCTCGGCCTGATCTCTCCAGCCAGCCCCCAGGGAGAATATAGACGGTCTCGTATATGGGGCCAGCCGCTTTGCTGGCCCCACGTCTCCGGGGACGGGTACGTCCTCTGCTGGCAGGCGATTTAAAAAGGCCATCCTTGAAATCAAGGATGGCCTTTTGCATTTCTAACCCCTCCCCTGACAGGGGAAGTGAAGGGCGCGGGTCAGAGGCTCAGGGCGTGACCACGCCTTGCATGGACCAAGGCCCGGTCCAGGTGATGGTCACCTGGGCCAGCTTGCCGCGCCAGTCGCGCCCGTCTTCAAAGAAGACCAGCTTGTTGGTGCGTGTGCGTCCGCGCCACTTGCCCTTGTGCTCCCCCTCTACCAGCACCTCCACCGTCTGGCCCAGGTAGCGGCTGTTGATTTCGGCGGCGATTTGCGCCTGCAGGTCGTCCAGCGCCTTGCGCCGCCGCTCCTTCTCTTCCGGTGGCACGTCATCCACCATACGCCGGGCCGAGACCGTGCCGGGGCGCGGCGAGTATTTGGCGATATGGGCCACATCCAGCTTAAGCTCGGCCAGCAGGTCGTAGGTTCGCTGGAATTGTTCCTCGGTCTCGCCGGGGAAGCCCACGATGATGTCGGTGGCGATACTTGCGTTGGGGATTATCTCGCGGATGCGCGCAATCAGGCGGCGATAGTCCTCAGCGGTGTAACCGCGCCGCATATTCCGCAGCACCTCGTCATCGCCCGCCTGAACCGGCACCTCAATATGCTCGCAGACCTTGGGCAATTCGGCCACCGCCTCCAAAATACGGTCGCTCATGTAGTTGGGGTGGGACGTGAGGAAGCGGATGCGCTCCAGGCCCTCCACCTGGTGGACGGCGCGCAACAGGTCGGCCAGGTCCGGCCCATCGGGCACGTCCTTGCCGTAGCGGTCCACAATTTGCCCCAGGAGCTGGACCTCCTTCACGCCCTGCCTGACGAGCGCGCGCACCTCCTGGACGATCTCGCCGATGGAGCGGCTGCGCTCTGGCCCGCGCTTCAGGGGGATGACGCAGAAGGTGCAGGCGTGGGAGCAGCCATAAACGACGGCCACCGGCGCCGAGACCAGGCGGTTGCGTTCGTGCTCCGGCAACACCAGGTCGCCATCCTGGATGGCGAAGCGTTCGGCTACGGCCTCCTGCTCCAGCCGGTAGGCCTCATGCTGCTGGAGATAGGCGAGCAGGGGTGTGCCGTCCGAGGAGGGCGGCATGAACACGTCCACGAAGGGGAAGCGCTGCTGGAG
The DNA here is from genome assembly GCA_034432795.1 of Anaerolineae bacterium. Lineage (GTDB taxonomy): Bacteria > Chloroflexota > Anaerolineae > DSLN01 > DSLN01 > DAOUBF01. The sequence goes on along the minus strand of DAOUBF010000056.1, from coordinate 24,045 downwards.
GGCGCGGTTGCCCTTGACGCCGACCAGGCAGCCCATCACCGCGATGACGGTGTCCGGCTTGCGCTCCTTCAGCGGCTTCAGATACGTGAGCCAGCCGTAAACCTTGTCCTCGGCGCTCTGCCGCACCGTGCAGGTCTCCAGGATGAGCACGTCGGCCTGCTCCGGCTGGTCCGTCGCCCGAAAGCCGGCCTTCTCCAATTGGGACGCCACCCGCCGGACGTCCGCGTAATTCATTTGACAGCCTTCAATCAGAAGGTGATAGCGCCCTGTTACTGTTTTTTCCACTTTGATAAGACGTCCAAGAACTCCCGTGGTGTTACGATAGCAATGCCACGAAACTGCCCTAGAATAGTCAGATCTTCGTCGCCTGATACGAGATAATCAGCGCGACCGGCGAGCGCTGCTTCCAGCAGCATGTTGTCTCTCGGATCCCGACAAATATCTACACGCACTCGTGGCCTGACATGTATACCATATCGCACAATCCGACGACTCAGAAGATCGCTCTTGGCTTCAGGTAGAAGGAACTTGTCCCTCAGCCGTTCGGTCAACTCATTCAATAGAGCCGTTGAATAAATCAGGCGAAATCGCCCAGCCCGCCATGCACGGAGTACCTAAAAAGATGCTCCCCGCCAGAACAGGCCGGAGATCATCACGTTTGTATCAATCACCACGCGGAGCGGATCACGCTTCACGGATAATCCGCTCTACGTCCTCTTCACTTAGAGTCTCCGGGTCATAGCCGCGCTCCGCTAGCCAGCTCTTAAAATGCTCATGAGCTTGGTCAAGCATCGCATCAAACTCAGCATCAAGCTCCATGTCTTCGGTTGTGCCTAGGGGACCTCTATCTTTGATATAGTCCTTGTAAGGCACCAAAACAACCTCAGGCTCACCGTTCCGCCCCAAGAGAACCGGCTCGCCGCTGTCAACGACATCCGCGATGATAGATTCAATCTGATCGCGGGCTTCACTTGCACGGATAAATCGGCTCATTCGGCTGCCTCCTGTCGCCGCCCAATGACGACCGCCTCAGTCAGATTAAACGTTATTCTACCGCCTTCGTCCCCTGGCGTCAAGGCTTCTCGCGCATAGGCCGGCGCCTGCCGGAGCAGGACCTCCAGGCGGATACGGTCGGCGGCGGAGACGTTGGCGCGGCTGACCCACTCGCCGAAGTTCAGCGTTTGGCGGGCCTCCTCCATATGGATGACCTCTAGCCCGGCAGCGACGAAAAAGCCCTCCCAATCCGGCAGGGCATAACAGCGCACATGCGCGGGATCGCGCAGCTTCTCAAAGGCGTTGATGTAGCGCGCTGTGGGGCCGTGCACAGGCACAATATGGTCCGCGATGGCGACCAGGCCGCCGGGCCGGCACACCCGCGCCATCTCGCGCACGGCGGCGGCCACATCGGGGAAATGGTGGGCCGCCAGGCGGCAGGTGACCAGATCAAAGGCTTCCGCGGCGAAAGGGAGCGCAGCCGCGTCCGCCAAAGCGAGGGCCGACCGGGTGATGGCAAGGGCCAGGGGACGTGGGGCGACCGTTGCGGCGACGATGTCCAGGGTACGCCAGCCCGGTTGCGGTGAGCACAGGGCAAGCAGGCGCGACAGGCTGGCGCTGGCGCTCTCCGCCGCGGTGTGGTGGTCAAATTGCGCCTGAATCAGGGCCTGGTTCATGCTGGCGCATTGTGGCACAGCCGCGCACAGGGTGCAAGTGACATTTGGCGCGAAAGTATGTGACATTCTTCACTAGCGGCTGGCCCAGAGCCGATCTATGTTGGTATGCGAATATTCGTCTATACGCATATAGGGATACCCACATGGAGGCAGTGATGCAACAGCCCCAAGAAGCCGAAATTCGGATGCTCCACGCCCAGGTGTGCCAGGCGCTGGCCGATCCGACGCGCATCCTGTTGCTGTACCAGCTTGCCGACGGCCCCAAGAGCGTCGGCGAACTGGCCGCCGCGCTGGGTACGAGCCAGCCGACCGTCTCGCGCCATCTCAAGGTGCTGCGCGAGCGCGGCATGGCGCGAGCCGAGCGCCTGGGCACAACGGTGATGTATTCGCTGACCGATGTGCGCGTCATCCAGGCGCTGGACCTGATGCGCGCGGTGCTGGCAGACACCCTGGCGCAACGCGGTGCCCTGGCCACGATCCTGGGGCGCCATGAGGAACGTTGAGAGGAGCAAGGATGATGACCCGTCGGCGTATTTTCTTTCTCTTCGGTACAGGTCTCATTATCGTCGGGTTGGGCGTGATCGGAGTGTTGGCCCTCACCTCGGCCCCCGCTCCTGCAATTAGAAGCGAGGAGGTGGCCTGGGAAGCGCTGCTGCCCCTCTGCCGCGGTAAGGCCCCCAACGGCCTGGCGCAGTGCGGCTCACAGGCCTCCTCGTGCAAGAGTTGCCACGAGGTGAAGGGCGAGGACCCGGTCAACACGGAGGGGGAGTGGCATATCGCGCACGCCTTCGGCGATTTCTGCGAATTCTGTCATGGCGGCAACGTCCAGGCGGTGGAGAAGGCGGCGGCGCATCAGGGCCTGGTCCAGCCCCTCGGCGATGTGAAAGCCAACTGCGCTTCCTGCCACGACGATTATGAGGCCAAGGCCCAGGTGTACGCGGTCGCGCTCGGTGTGACGCTCGGTAGCGGCGGCGCCAGCGGCGGCAGCGTATCTCAGCCCCCATCCCAGCCGTCCAACCCCAGCCCCGCTGAACCCGCCGTCCCACCTGCTGCGCCTGTCGCCGCGCCCGGTGAGATCATTGACTACGCGGCCCAGTATGAAGCTGCCCAGGCGCGGCCGGTGAGCGTGGGGAACGTCATCGTGGGCACATTGCTGGCCCTCGCCGTCCTCGGCGGTGGTGCGTTCGTCTATTGGAATGAGCTTCGTAAGCGCCGCCAGGCCATGCCAAAGCTGACCTCGTCCGATAAGGCCGTGATGGGGCCGGATGGTAAAGAAGCCGTTCGTGCGGAGGCGCCTGGCCGGTTATCGCCCGAATTGGAGCAATTGCTGCCCGTGCTCCAGTCGCTGGACCCGCGCACATTGCAGGCCCTGCGCCTCATCCTGGCGGATCGCAAGCGCGGCGAAGAACTGCTCCAGTCGCTCAGCCTGATCAACTTCGCCATGCTGGAGGAGATGAAACGCCTGGATAAACGCCAGTTGGCCCTGCTGTTGGCGCTGGCGAGTGAAACTTAACTTACTTACGCCGGGTATGGAAACCCGGCCTACGACGGAGGACATTATGACCTGGTTGATCACCCAACTGCGCAAGCCCGAATGGTCGCCTTACGTCGCCGGAGCGGGACTGGGCCTGGTGACGGTCCTGGCGCTCGTGCTCAGCAGCCGCTTGCTACCTGCTCCCATGCTCATTGGCGCTTCAGGCGCGTATGAGAACCTCGTCGCCCCCCTTGGCCTGGCGCTGGACCCCAAGAACACCTACTTCAAGTTCGTCATGCCGCCGGGCCTGACCTGGTCGGTGTGGATGCTCCTGGGTGTGTTCCTGGGCGGGCTGGCCTCGGCGTTGCTCTCAGGCACATTCAAATGGCGCAAGCTGCCGGATGAACAGTGGACGGAGGTCTTCGGCACGAGTGTGCTCAAGCGCTGGCTGATGGTGTTCTTCGCTGCGGCACTGCTGGAGTACGCAGCGGGCATCGCCGGGGGCTGTACCAGCGGGCTGGCCATTTCCGGCGGCGTGGTCCTGGCGCCGGCAGCCTTCATCTTCATCGCCGGCATGTTCGCCTCAGGCATCGCCACAGCCTGGATTCTGTACGGGAGGAAATACTAAGCCATGTCTGTCATCGCTCCACTTCTCATCGGCTTTCTGTTCGGCTTCCTGCTGCACAAAGGCGGGATGACCCGCTACCACAAGATCGTTAACGTCTTCCGCTTCACCGACCTGGCCGTGCTCAAGTTCATGATGTCGGCCCTTGTCGTGGGCATGATCGGCATCTACCTGCTGACCGACCTGGGCGTCGTCGCCAGTATGCCGATCACCCCGACATACGTCGTGGGCAACCTGGTGGGTGGGCTGCTCTTCGGCGTGGGCATGGCCGTTGCGGGCGTGTGCGCGGCGCCTATCGCCGCCGGATCGGGCGAGGGCCGCCTGGACTATCTCATCCCCGGTGTCCTGGGCATGTTGACCGGCGCGCTCCTCTTCGGCCTGACCTACAACCAGGTCTATCCGGCGCTGAGCCGTATCGCCAACGCCGGGCCAATTGTCCTGCCGGAGGTGATAGACGCCAACCACTGGCTGGTCATCGGGCTGTTCACGGTGATCGCACTGCTGCTGTTCTACGCGCTGGAACGCGCCATTCGCATACGCTTGGACAAGACACGGGCATAGTTTTACCGCAGAGAACGCAAAGAGCGCAGAGATTTCTATATTCCTCTGCGGTCTCTGCGGTGAAATTGAGGTTCGGGTATGGCAGACGAGATCATCCAATTCACGCGACGCGATTTCCTGAAAGCCTCCGGCGCGACGTTGGCCGCCTTGGTGGCCCAATCCGGGCTGGGCTTCAACACCGCGTCGGCGGCAGCGGTCGGAACCGGGCGGCTGACCTACGATAAGATCGTGCCCACGCTGTGCGAGATGTGCGTCTGGCGTTGCGGCGTGCGGGCGAAGGTGAAGGATGGCCGCGTGGTCAAGCTGGAGGGCAACCCCTTCCACCCGCACTCCAAGGGCCGCCTGTGTGCACGGGGACAGAGCGGCATCATGACGACCTACGACCCCGACCGTATCCGCTTCCCGCTTATCCGCATCGGGGCACGCGGCGAGGGCAAATTCCGCCGCGCCTCCTGGGACGAAGCGCTGGATTATACGGCCAGACGCATGTTGGAAATCAAAGAGAAATACGGGCCGGAGGCCATGATCTTCTCGGCGACGCACAACCTGAGCCAGCCGGTGTTTGAGAACCTGGTGTATGCCTTCGGCTCGCCCAACTACGGCACGCAGCGCAGCCTGTGCTTCAACGCTATGGTCGTCGCCAACCTGCTGACCTACGGCATTGAGGAGCCAGGCCGCAACTACAACCAGGTGAAGTACATCATCCTGACAGGTCGCAACCTGCTGGAGGCCATCTCCACCAGCGAGACAAGCGACCTGGTGGAGGCCATCGCCCACGGTGCGCACGTCGTCGTGCTGGACCCGCGCTTCACCAAGACGGCCAGCAAGGCCGAGTGGCTGCCCATCAAGCCCGGCACCGACCTGGCCTTCCATCTCGCGCTCCTGAATGTGATCGTCCGCGAGGGGCTGTATCACCGCGAATTCGTTGAGCGCAACACCGTGGGCTTTGATGAACTCCAGGCCGAGGCGGCGAAGTACACGCCGGAGTGGGCCGCGTCTATCACCGGCATCCCCGCCGAGACCATCCGGCGCATCGCCCGCGACTTCGCCGCCGCCGCACCGCACGCCATGGCCCACCCCGGCTGGCGCACGAGCAACTTCGTCAACTCCTTCCAGACCGAGCGGGCTATCGCCATCCTGAATGCGCTTGTCGGCAACTGGGAGCAGCCCGGCGGGCTGGTCAATGGCGGTGGCGAGGGCGGCGGGATCACCCTGGGCAAGCCGCCGCAGCCGCCTTATCCGCGCATCCGCGCCCAGCGGCTGGATGGCGTGCCCTGGAAGTACCCGCTTGTCCCGCTTAAGCTGGGCGTATTCCAGGAGATCCGCGATGCCATCCTGAGCGGCCAGCCCTACCAGGCGCATGGCTGGTTTATTGCCCGCCAAAACCCGGTGCTCAGCCTGCCGGAGCGCCAGAAGACCATCGCCGCCCTTCACAAGCTTGACTTCATCGTCACGGTCAGCATCCTGCCCAACGACACCGAGTGGTACGCGGATGTCATCCTACCGGAGGCCTCTTATCTGGAGCGCTACGACCCCTTGCTCGTGCTGGAGAACCGCGTCTTCCTGCGCCAGCCGGTGATTGACCCCATTGGCGAAGGCAAGAGCGCTTTGTGGATTTACAAGCAACTGGGCGAGCGGCTGGGCCTGGGCGAGTACTTCCAGTACAGAGACGAGGTGGATTACATCAACCAGCAACTCGCGCCGCTGGGGATTGACATCAGCGCCCTGGAGCATCGCGGCTGCTGGAGCCCGCTGCTGGAATCGCCGCGTGAGGTGGAGCGGTCGGCCTGCTTTGTGCCGGAAACGCTCTCATTTGAGCCAGAGGCCGCCCTCCCCGAGGTCCGGGAATTCAAGTTCAACACGCCCAGCGGCAAGATTGAGATCGCCTCGGAGACGTTGCGCCGGGCCGGGCAGCCCGCCGTGCCCACATGGCAGGCGCCGCCGCAGCCTGGGCCGGGCGAGTTCACCCTGCTCACGGGCAAGGTCGGCCAGCATACCCAGTTCGCCACGCAGAACAACCTGTGGCTGCACGAGGTTTACCCGGAGAACGAACTGTGGATTCACCCCAAACCGGCCGCCGAACGCGGTATCGTCAATGGCCAGAAGGTGCGCGTGATCAGCGCCGTCGGCGAGGTGGTGATCACCGCCAAGGTGACCGAGGGCATCCGCGAGGACTGCGTGTGGATGACGCAGGGCTTCGGCCACCTGTCCAAGGGGCTGAAGACCGCTTACGGCGTGGGGGCGAGCGATAGCGATCTGCATGTGACCATCACCGACCCGGTCAGCGGCGGCCAGGCGCTGTCGCAGACGTTCGTGAGGGTGGAGAAAGACGGATGAGGTAGAGCATGGCGCAGGTAAAGAAATACGGCTTCGTGATTGATCCCAGGCGCTGCATTGACTGCCGCGCCTGCCTGGTGGCCTGCCGCGCGGAGAACAACGTGCCCCTCGGCGCGACCCGCATCTGGGTGTACGACCTGGGCGTGCAGGGCACATTCCCTAATGTCAGCCAGCAATTCGTGCCCTATAACTGTATGCACTGCGACGACCCGCCCTGCGTTGAAGTGTGCCCCAGCCAGGCAACGTACAAACGCGAGGAGGACGGCATCGTGGTCATTGACCAGCAGGCGTGCATTGGCTGTGGGCTGTGCCTGCCAGCGTGCCCGTATCACGCCCGTTTTATCAACCCGGAGACCGGCAAGGCGGATAAGTGCAACGCCTGCCTGCAACGTGTGGAACAGGGTGAGGCCCCCGCCTGCGTGGCCACGTGCATCGGCGGGGCGCGGCTGTTCGGCGACCTGAACGACCCCAATAGCGAGGTCTCTATCGCGCTGCGCAACGCCAGGCGCGTGACCCGCCTGACTGCGCCGGGTGTGGACACCGGTCCAAACATCTACTACATCAACGATGAGGTGGATGCGACGAAACTGGCCATTCACCCACCGGAGATGCCCGCCGCCGATACCTTCTACCGGCGCATCGTCATCCCTGGCGTCCTGGCCGCTGCCGGGCTGACCTTCCTGGGCCAGGCCGCCGCCTTTGCCCGGCAGTTGGTCAAGGGCGAGAGCGAGTATGAAGCCTGAAACGTCAAGCGGCCATGACGTCTCACGTGTGACGTTGGATGCAGAATGGAGTGTACCATGACGACTGAGGTATTGACGCTGAGTGAGCGCCAGCGCCTGCGGGCCAAGCGGATCAAGAAGCACGGGCTGGCCAACATCGTCACCCACTGGTTCAACGCCTTCTCGTGGTTCGTCCTGCTGGCGACCGGCCTGGCGATCCTGGGCAACCCCAACCTGCGCATTATGCCCCAGGGCTATGTGGACTTTGTGCGCAACCTGTTCGGCGGGGTCGGGCGGCTGGTGGAAGCGCACAAGGTCTTCGGGCTGATCTGGCTGTTCGTGATCACCTACAACGTCCTGCTGGGCTTCCGCAAGTACTTCCTGCCTTTCGCTATGAAGCGGATGCTGCTGGACAGGGACGATATTGAATGGCTGAAGCTGAAGGCGAAACACCTGGTTGGGCTGGACCGGGATCGCCCCCTGCCGCCCCAGGACGCCTATAACGCCGGCCAGAAGCTCTACGGCTACGTCGTCGTGTTCGGCACGGTGGTCATCGGGCTGACCGGCCTGATCATGACCTTCGGCACCCTTCTGCCGCCGGAGATGCGCATTCTGGTGCAGTGGGCGCGGCCCCTGCACTTCGCCGCCGTGGGCGCAGTCGTCGCCGGCCTGATCATCCACGTCTATATGGCCGCGTTCTTCCCGGAGGAGAAGGAGGCTTTTTTCTCCATGATCCACGGCGAAGTGAGCGCGTTGTATGCCCGACTGCACCACCGCAAGTGGTATGAGGAGAAGATGCAGGAAGAGCGCGAGTATGAGATGCGCGTGCGCCTGCAGGAGATTGAGGCGCGGGAGAAGGCGCTGGAAGGTGAGCTTGTGGAGACTCGTGGAAACTCCTGACTCTCTCTCCCTTTGTGGGAGGGGTATTCACAGGCCGGGCGGAGGTCGTCCGGCCTGTGTTGTCAGAGCCGGAGAGCCGGATATACTAAGCGCCGGAATAGTCATCGCCCCCTCCCCCTCTGTGGGGGAGGGCTGGGGTGGGGGGATAGGCGATCACAGTCCAGGAGGTCATAATGGAGATAATCCGAAGCACATCAGAAGGGGACGAGGAACAGGCGAAACCCAGCGCTGGCCCTGTGGGTCTCAAACGCATTGCCCCGCCCATACGCGAGATGATGGGACCATTCGGCGTGGATCAGGCCATCCGACAGGCGATCACACAGTGCTGGATGATGCTGCCTGAAGACGAACGTTCCCCGGAAAGGGTGGAGAAAGAGATACTCAGGATCGTTCAGCGTGCCCTTGAGGATATGCTTGAGGATATGAAGGAAGACGCCGCGGCGTTTGGTTTTTCACAGTAATGCCCTCCCGCCGACCCAACTTCTTCTACCATCTCCATCCGCCCTTTATCCCGGAGCGCGAGGCCCGCTTCCGCTATACGTTCGGCCTGGGGGGTATCTCTGCCTTCCTGTTCCTGATCCTGGCGATCACCGGCGTGCTGCTCACATTCTTCTACGTGCCCACGCCGGAGGAGGCCTTCCTCTCGCTGGAGATCATCACCTTTCAGGTGCCCTTCGGCTGGCTCATGCGCAACCTGCACTACTGGGCGGCGCAGGCCATGGTCGTCGCCGTTGTGCTGCACCTGCTGCGCGTGGTGTTTACCGGCGCGTACAAGCCACCCCGCCGGTTCAACACCCTGATCGGCCTGGCCCTCCTGGTCATTACGCTCCTGCTCAACTTCACCGGCTACGTCCTGCGCTGGGATGAGGGCACACATTGGGCGCTCGTCGTGGGGACTCATCTGGTGAAAGAAACGCCGCTGGTCGGCAATGCGCTGCACTATATGATCGTCGGCGGGCCGGACATCGGCCCGGCGACGGCTATCCGCTTCTACGCCTGGCACATCCTCGGCCTGGCCGTGCCCGCATTCTTCCTCATCGGCTGGCATGTTTTCCGGGTGCGGCGCGACGGCGGCATCTCGCACTGGCCCCGCGATCACGATCGCGCCCCGCGCCTCCCACGCGCCCGGCTCGTTCAGACCGAGACGCTGGCCATGCTGGTCGTCCTGGCCGCCCTGATCCTCCTGTCCACCCTGATCCCCGCCCCGCTGGGGGCGAGGGCCGATTTACCGGCGCGCCCGGGCAAGGCGCAGGCGCCCTGGTTCTTCCTGTGGGTACAGGCGCTGTTGCGCTTCCTCCCGCCGGTGTGGGCCGGCGTGCTGATCCCCCTGGGCCTGCTCCTGCTTCTGGCCCTGATCCCTTACGCGATAGATCGCAGCGCAACCGGCGTGGCGGAATGGTTCAACCGCGAAGGCCGCCTGGCGCAGGTGGTCGTTGTTCTGATGTTCTCAGGCATCGTCATATTGACGCTGATAGAGATGGGGCAATGAATCCCGACCGCCGTCTGGTCTCTGCCGCGCTTTTGTTGCTCGCCGTCGTCGCGCTGGCAGTGGCGCGTGAACTGCGCTCGCCCACGCCCAAAACGCTCACGCCGACGCTCACCGGCAAGCCGGAGCTGTGCCTGACGTGCCACGAGGGCATTGAAGAGATCAGCCCCTCGCACCCGCTGGCGACGTTTGGCTGTGTGCGCTGCCATGGCGGGAACGCGCTGGCGTTGGACAAGACCCTGGCCCATACTGGCCTGCGCGGCGGGAGGAACCCCTCCGATTTCAGCGTGGTAGAGGCCTCCTGCGGCGGCTCGGACTGCCATTCCGGCAGCGCCGAGGCTCAGCGCGACCACATCCACCGCGCCATGACAAGCGTACAGGCGACCTACGCCGGCGCCATCGCCCAGGTGCGTCGGGCGTTCGGCGCCCAGCCCGATGCCATCGCCCGCTTCGGCGTCTTCGCCATCCGCGATGATCGGGTCGCCTCGGATCGCGCCGTGCCGGAGTTGGCGCCATTTGATCCGGCGGCGTTGGGCGACCCCCAGCCGGTGCGCGCTTTCGCTGCGAACTGCCTCACCTGTCACCTCTCGGCTCAGCCGGTCATGCAGCCGTATTATTACCGTGGGACCGGTTGCGCGGCCTGCCATGTGCTGTACAGCAGCGATGGGCTATCCCGAAGCGGCGACCCCGCCATCAGCAAGACCCAGCCGGGCCATCCGGTCGCCCATCGCCTGACGACGGCCATCCCCTACACCACCTGCAACGCCTGCCACAACCGCGGCAACTACTCACTGCGGCAGATGGCCTTCCTGCCGCGCCCCGATTTGCCCCTCTCCGGCGCGCCCCTGCCCGAAGACCGGCTGCGCGACATCTACCAGCCCATCGGCCAGTTCACCCGGTGCGAATGGGAGCTGGATTGCATTGACTGTCATACCTCAACGGAGGCCATGGGCGACGGTGACCTCTATAGCAGCAAGCTGGACATCCAGTATATCCAGTGCAAGACCTGTCATGGCACACTGACCGAACCGCCCAGGACGGTGACGATCACCGATCCCAACGATGTGGAATTGCGGCGGGCGCGGCTCAATGGCCGCTATACGCTTCAGGTGGGCGATACCGTTGTGCTCACCGAACGTGGCGAGAAGCTGGGCGCCGTTCGCTTCGTGGACGGCAAATTCCTGCAGACGCTGAAGGTGAGCGGACAGGTGCTGGAGGTACCCCTGGTCACAGGCTCTGCCTGTCAGCAGAAGCCGGACGAGCAGGCCTCGCGCTATTGCCATGCGTGCCATGCCTACACCCACCCCTGACGATCCGGAACTGAGCCAGGAAGCCCGCCTCTCTCGCCGCGACTTTCTGACGCTGGCCTGGCGCGGGGCATTATGGGCCACACTGGGCGCCGCGCTCGTGGCGCTGGGCCGCTTCCTCGGCTTCGCCCAGGCCGGGCCGCCCGTGACTTTCACCCTTGACCGCCCCGAAGTTTACCCGGTTGGTGCCCTCACCCCGGTTGCCGGGGGCCGCGCCTTCATCGGGCGCGACATGCGCGGGCTATACGCCATCAGCGCGACGTGCACGCATCTGGGCTGCCTGGTGCAGCGCGCCAGTGCAGGCTTCTCCTGTCCCTGCCACGCCAGCCGCTTTGACGCCGATGGCGCGGTGGTACAAGGCCCGGCGCAAAGGCCGCTGGCGCGCCTGGCGCTGGAACTGGACGACGAGGGGCGCGTGGTGCTTCACCTCGCCCAGGAAGTGGATGCCGGGTTTCGCCTGGCAGTGACATAGGGCTGGCACAACGCGCCGGAAGCGTTTATACTCGCCAGGCGATGTCACGCCGCATCCTCCTCCTCGCCCTGCTCGTCTTCTGGGCGCTGAGCCTGAGCGGTCTCCGCGCCGTGCCCGTCCTGCACGAGGACGAATCCTGGCAGGCCTCCCCCGCCTATAAACTGGCCACCCAGGGCGTGTACGGTTCAGACATGTTCACCGGCTTCTTCGGCATGGAGCGCCATTATTACGCCTTTATGCCGCTGTACCCGCTGATGCTGGCGGGGGCGTTCCGCCTGTGGGGCGCCGGGCTGTTCCAGGCGCGGCTGGTCTCGCTGCTCCTGGCGCTCGTGGTTTTGTCCCTCACGTTTGCGCTGGGGCGCAGGCTGTTCGGGGCGCGTGCCGGGGCGGTGGCCGTGCTTAGCCTGCTCCTCGCCCGCCTGGCGCCGATCAACGCCACCCACCTGACCGGCATTCCGCTGCTTGACCAGGCCCGCATCGTGCGCTACGACATTGCCGTGCCGGTCTTTGGCCTGGCGAGCCTGGCCGCCTGGCTTAAAGCGCAGACGGATGGCCGCGCCTGGCGCTATCTCCTCAGCGGGGCACTGGCGGGCCTGGCCGGGGTCAGCCATCTCTACGGTGCCTTCTGGCTGCCTGCTCTCCTGCTCCTGACGCTCACGGCGAGGCGGTCGCGCCATGCCTTTGCCTGGCTGGTGCTGGGGTTTATCCTCCCCTGGCTGCCCTGGCTGGCCTACATCTCAACCGATGTCTCCGATTTCATTCACCAGAACCGCAACTACGCCGACCGCTTTGACCTGCTCAATCCCGGCTTCTACCTGAATAACCTGGCGACTGAGGTGCGGCGCTATGCCCTCAACACGGGTGAGGCCGGCGGGGGGATGCCCCTTGGGTTAGGGACATGGTGTGGCGTGATCGGGATGCTGGCCGCGCTGACCGCCCTGGCCGGGCGGGCCTGGCGCGGCGACCGGAACGCACGCGCTGTTGTACTCCCCCTGGCGACGATAGAGGTCCTGTTCGCGCTGCTCCTGGCGTTGAAGACGCCCAGCTATGCTGTGACGTTGTGGCCACTCGTGGCCATCGCCGGTGGCTGGGGCGCGGTGCGCTTGTGGGCGCGCAGGCAGGCCTGGGGCAGGCTGCTGGTGATCGCCATCGCCCTGACCGTCGGCCTTGAGGGCCTGTGGCGCATCGCCGGGCTGCTCGCTGCCGGGCCGCACACGACGCCCTATGAGGTGTATATGGCGCAGGTGGCCGAATACATCCCGCCGGGCGCGCGCGTGCTGGGGTTGCAGAACTACTGGCTGGGCCTGCGCCACACAGACTATCGTGCCCTGCTCGTGCCCTTCTTCCTGAACGACCCCCGCTATACCCCCTATCCCCTCCCGCTTGATCAGGCGCTAGAGATGCAGGCGGCGGACGTGGTGTTGATTGATGCCCGTATGGGCGCGTACCTGGAGGAGATCGCCCACCCGGACCATCCCGATCACGCCAAATGGCAGGCGTTTTGGGGCTTCATGGAGCGGCATCAGGCGCGGCTGGTGGCGCAGGTGAACGACGCCTCCTATGGCCCAATGCGCATCTACTGGCTGGATGAGCGTTGAAGCGCCGCCTGATACAGTTCCCAGAAGCGGTCGGCGGCGCGTTCCAGGCTGTACTCGGCAGCGACGATGGCCCAAGCCGCCTGGGCCATCGCCGCCCGGCGCGGCGGGTCGTGCCACAGGGCGATGATCGCCTCGGCCAACGCCGCCGCATCGCCAACCGGCACGGCCCAGGCGGCTTCGGGCGCCAGGTCGGGGAGAACGCCCACCGCCGTCCCTACGGCGGGCAGGCCACAGGCGGCGGCCTCTAATACCGCCATATTCTGGGCCTCGTGGCGCGAGGAAAGCACGAACAGGTCGGCGTCGCGGTAGTAGTCCGGCAGACGGTCATGGGAGATGGCGCCCGCGAATGTCACCTGGCTTTCCAGGCCAAGCTCACTGCAAAGGCGGCGCAGATGACCTTCCAGCGGCCCGCCGCCGACAATCGTCAGGTGTACACCCGGCTCCACATCCGCGACGCGCCGCAGCGCCCGCAGCAGCGTCGCCTGGTCTTTGACCGGCAGCAACGAGCCGACATGGAGCAGGCGGGGACCATGTGGCTCCTCACCTTTCTTCCCTCTCCCCAGGCCTGGGGCGGAGGGGAAGTGGGGTGAGGGCGAAAACCGCGTCGTATCCACCCCCAGCGGGGCCAGGCGAAGCTTCGCCCAGGCCGCAGGCGGCAAGTGAGGGCGCGTCAGATCAAGGATGTAGCGCGAGCCGCCGGTGACCCAGGCCGCGCGGCGCAGGCTGAAGCGCATGATCGCGGCCTGGCGCGGGTGAAGCTGTTCGCCATAGCCGATGTCGGGCAGGCGGGCCATCTCGGCGCCGCCCAGACTGAGGATCGTCGGCGTGCGCGTGAGGAGCGCGGCCAGCGTGGCCACCGTCCCCGCATCCTGCAGCCAGAAGGCGTGGAACACAGCAAAGCGCCCGCGCCGCGCTTCCGCACGAATGGCGGCCAGGGCCTGCCCCCACAAGCGCAGCGCCCGCCAGTCGCTGTCCAACCCGCCGCCGAAGCTGTGCACAGTCGCGCCGTAGACGGGGTACACGGCCCGCCGATGAGGATAGCGCAGGCTGAAGATGTGCAGTTCGGCCTGCTGCGCCAACACGCGCGCCAGGTCCAGCAGCGCCGGGATACACCAGTCGCGCTCGTCGCTGCTGAAGCCAGGGACGACCCAGGCGACCTTCATAGCGGCGTCTCTCCTCCCTCCTTTCGTCCCCCGTCCTGTGTCATACATCTTCTCCCGATCCTCGTCCCCCCTCCCAGGACCCCGGGGGAGGGGCCGCGCAGTAGATCAAGCTGGTAACGGCCCGGTACCGGGCTTTAGCCCGGTTCGGATCACTGTAAGACCCGGTAGAGTATATACCCATTTCGCTCCCCAATCTCCTCCAGTCCCGGCCTATCGCGCAGCCAGTGCAAATTGATCTGGGGCGAGCGGCCCTGCCATTGGGTCTCCACGTTGCCCACGTGGAGGATAAGATAGGTGGGGCGGCCATCGGCCAGGAGAGCGGCCAGCGTTTCCGGCGTTTCATTAAAGAACTCGCGCACCTCCAGCGGCGTGTAGAACCGGAGTGTCGCGGTGAGGCCGAAGGCCAGCACGCGGGCATCAGCGGGCACCTGGCTTTGCACCCACCGGGCCGTTTCCAGGTCGGCCTGCTTGAGTTGGATGGGGGAGGCCAGCGTCGTGCGCCAGCCCCAGAACAGCATCCCGGCGATCCCGATAGCGCCTGCCGCCAGCAGAACGGCCCGCCCCCACCGCATTCGCACCTTCACCCACAGCGCATCGCCCCCAACACCGGCCAGAACCGCCAGAGGTGGAAAGAAGGCTAGCCCGAAGCGCTGATTCTCATAAGGGATGCCGGCCAGGAAAGTATATTGAATTAGCGGCCAGCCAATGAGTAGAAATGCGGCTCCAGCGACCTGCTGTCCTTTCATCAGCCCGCGTCCCACAACCCCCAACCCGATAAGCAGGGCCGGGGTGAACACCGGGAACAGAAAGAAAGGATGCACAGCCGGTTGAGCGTAATATAGCGCCACCGGCCACCTGTAGTTAAAGAGTCCATCCGGGTTGATAAAGCTACGTCGCAGTGCATTGGCCGGATGCCAGCCTTGGAGCCAGATATGACCAACCGATGAGCTGGGGTCGGCGGCGCTTTGCACGGCCTGGGGCGCGAAGACCACCCCGGCGGCGACCAGCGCGACTGCAAGAGGACGGACAATAGAGGACAGAGGATAGAGGCTGATCCGTCGTCCCTGCCGTATATCCGCGAGCCAGTACCCCGCCCAGGGCAGGATCAGCAGCCCGTTGATCCAGCGCGTCATGGTAGCGGCGGCCAGGGCGCAGGCGGATAACACCAGCCAGGCCGGGCGGCGCGTCCCTTCGGCGCGGACGAGCGCCCAGGCGCTGAGCACGGCCCAGAAGAGGCCGGCAGCATCGGACATCACCACAATGCTGGACTGCACGAGTTGGCCGCAGGCGGCCATGAGCACGCCGGCAACCAAAGCGGCCCGCCAGGCGTTGTCCCGCTCTGCCCCGAAACGCAACAGTACATCGCGGGCCAGAAGCGCGGTCAGCGGCGCGGCGGCGCTCCCGGCCAGCAGGCTGATCAGTTGGCCGCCCAAAGGCCGGACGCCTGTCACCAGGAAGCCGAGCAACATGACATAGGGGTAACCCAGCGGCCAGTACACCGGCCCCGGCAAAGGCACCCGACCTCTGGCCTCCCATAGGGCGCGGCCATATGTGTAATACTCAAAGGCGTCCTGTCCGTACAGGCCATCAAAGCGGGAAGCGAGGATGAGCGCCAGGCGCAGCGCCAGCGCCACCGCGAACAGGCCCAGGAGGACGGAGGACGGGGGACGGAGGACGGCGGGCACCGGTCGCCTATCCGCCGTCTTCCCTTCTCTGTTCTCAATTTTGAGCCAGAGCATAAGCCCGGCCCACAGCAGCCAGGTGCCATAAACCCTCGGATAGGAGAGTAGCGCCCCCCAGCCTGCCGTTTCCGCGTGGCGCAGGTCAATGTACTTCGCCAGCAGGATCAGCGCCCCGGCGGTCAGGGCGGCCTCCAGCCACTGTCCAGTGGTGAGCCGGGAGTGGCTGGCCTGCCCGATACGCGCCAGAACGACCGCCAACGGCAGGAGCAGCACCGTATGGTGGTGTTGCTCGCCCACCGGCGCCAGGAGCACCGACAAGGTGACGAAAGCGGCGAAGACCAGATCAGGGGGCTTGTCCTGGCGGGTATAGCGCAGGGTGACGGCCAGCGCCACCCCTGCGCTCAACAGCGTCAGGACAGTGGCCAGCGCAGGCAGGTCGGCGACGGCGCCCGGATTCCATTGCGGGTCATAGCGGAACAGGTGCTGCCACAGGCTGTTGGTCGTCTGGTAGAAGATAGAGGTGGCCCAGGGGCCACGTCCGATGTCCGGCAGGGCCAGCAGGTAGGCCCGCCAGGTGTCCAGCCCGATCCAGGGCAGGCTGCCCACAACGATGAACGCGATCCCCGCCAGCGCGATGCCCAACGCCCGCCAGCGCCGCCACAAGAGAAGGAGCAGGAGCAGCGGCACCCCCGCGCTTTTGAGCGCCAGCAGCAGCGCCAGGCTCAGGCCCAGCAGCCCATCCTCGCGGCGCAGAAAGCCGCGCAAGGCCAGCGCATACAGGAATAGGAGCAGGACGTACGCCTGACCCAGCCTGAAGTTCTCGCTGATCGGCGTGAACCCCAGCGCGATGAGCGCCAGCAGGCCCAACCCGGCCCTGCCCAGGCCCAACTCTCCGCCGAGCAGGGCCAGCGCCGCCATCAGCAACACCAGGTTGTCCAGCGTCCAGGCGATGCGCGCCGTGTGCGGCGATAAGGTTGCCAGGCCAACCATCATCCATGCAGTGGAGGGCGGGTTAACGTTAAAGATGTCGCTGGCCTCGCCGTTCATGGCCGCCCTCGTCTGCGCCTCAAACCAGGCGTTGTCGTACACGTGGGCGTCAAACTGGCCGCTCAGCAGCAGGCGCGAGGCCGTGTAATAGGCGGCGAAGCCCTGCGTAAACGAGTTCTCTGCCGGGACAATCACCTGTTGGGCGAAGTGAATGCCGACTGGCAGGACAGCCAGCCAGAGCAGAGCCGTCAACCCACGATGCCAGGCCCGCAGATGGAGCCTGGAGGTGATGATGGGGCTGGAGTGCACACGCATTGCCGGGCGACCTGATCACACGATTCTACAATCCAATCATAGCCAGGTGCAAATCCCTCACTCCCTACCGCTCCTATCCCCGCAACGGATCATCCTTGGCGGGTGCATTTCAATTTTGGGGCAACTGTCAGCGGTCACCCCCTCCCTGCCCCTCCCCCATCCAGGAGGAGGGAACTCACCCCCTCCCCCCCCTTGCGGGGGAGGGTGGAGGTGGGGGGTAACCCACCGGGTCATCTACCCCAAATCTGATATACACCCATCCTTGGCTGCGCTCAGGACAAGTTTTTCTAAAGGATCAGGGAAATTAAGTACCTAGTGGGGATAGACGTCGCCCCCAAATATCCCCTATAATGGCTACACAAACCATAAGCCCATGGAAGCGAACACCATGTCTGCAACCCCGCAAACTGCGACCAATCCGAGCACGGAGGCGGCTGCCAGAGGCAGGGCATCCGGCAGTGGCCCATTAAGCGAATCCAAAGTGGCCCAGTTGCGCCGCTGGCTGGCCGACAAGCTCTTGACCGGGCTGGATGGCCAGCAACTGGCCAACACGCCGGAGATGGCCCACCTGCTCTCCGAACGGTTTGATGCCCTGTTGCAACAGGCCAACCTGAACCTGCCGGAGGAAGAACACAGCCGTCTGCGCGACCTGGTATTGGATGAGTTGATCGGCTACGGCCCCATCGGCCCCTTGCTGCGCGACCCCACCATCTCGGAGATCATGGTGAATGGGCCGCACCTGGTCTATATTGAGCGCAACGGCAAGCTGCAGGAAACCGACGTGCGCTTTGAGAACAATGAGCACGTCATGGAGATCGCTGAGCGCATCGTCAGACCACTGGGGCGCACGATTGACCGCAAGCGGCCTATGGTGGATGCTCGCCTGCCGGATGGCAGCCGCGTCAACATCATCATCCCGCCCAGTGCGCTGGACGGCCCCACGATCACCATCCGCAAGTTCCCGGCCAAGCCGCTGACGGTGGATGACCTGTTACGCTTTGGCAGCATCACGCCTGCGCTGGTGGAGTTCCTGCGCGCCTGCGTCGTGGCCCGCCTCAACATCATCGTCGCCGGCGGCACGGGGAGCGGCAAAACCACTCTGCTCAATGTGCTCTCCTCGTTCATTCCGGAGGATGAGCGCATCGTGACGATTGAGGACTCCGCCGAGTTGCAGTTGCACCAGCGCCACGTCGTTCGCCTGGAGACGACACCGGCGGAACCTGACGGGACGGGGCGGGTGACGATCCGTGACCTGGTGGTGAACAGCCTGCGGATGCGCCCCGACCGCATCATTGTGGGCGAGGTGCGCGCCGGCGAGGCCCTGGACATGCTCCAGGCTATGAACACCGGCCACGACGGCTCGCTGGCCACCGTCCACGCCAACACCCCCCGCGACGCCATCTCGCGCCTGGAGACGATGGCGCTTATGGCGGGCATCACCATCCCGGTGGAGGTCATCCGCCGCCAGATCGCCTCGGCGATTGATCTGATTGTGCTTCAGGGGCGCTTGCGCGGCGGCGCCCGCAAGATATTGAATGTGACCGAGGTGCAGGGGATGGAGGGCGACACGGTGGTGTTGCAGGACATCTTCATTTACCGTGCGCCACCGTTTGAGACCGAGGGCGCTCAGGGCACAATCCAGCCGACCGGCCTGCGCCCCAAGTTTATGCGCCGCCTGGAGGAGGCGGGCTTCAAGCTCTCCGCCGAGGTCTTCGGCGCCGGCCCCGGCGCCAACCCATTGCGATAATGGAGGGGCACACAGCCGTGTGCCCCTACAGCCCCCATGCCTGCAACTGCTCCAGCATCCCGTGCGCGGTCAGGTCCAGGTGCAGGGGCGTGACCGAGATGTAGCCGTTGCGCACGGCCCACACATCGGTGCCTTCTTCTTCCAGTTCGTCTTCGGGTTCGCCCGCGATCCAGTAGTAGGGGCGGCCACGCGGGTCCAGCCGCTTCACCAGTTCGTCGCGGTATTTGCGCAGCCCCTGGCGCGTGACCATCACGCCCTTGATTTGATCCGCAGGCAGGTTGGGGACGTTGACGTTGAGCAGGGTGTAAGGCGGCAGGCCCCGCTCCAGCACTTTCGGGGCCAGCCTGGCGGCAAAGCGGGCCGCCACATCATAGTCCATCTCCGCCCCCCAGCCCAGCGAGACCGCAATGGAGGGGATACCGAAGATCACGCCCTCCATGGCGGCAGTCACCGTCCCGGAATAGGTCACGTCGTGGCCCAGGTTATAGCCCTGGTTAATGCCGGAGACCACCAGGTCAATCGGCTCCAGGATAATGCCCAGGCAGGCCAGGGCCACGCAATCGGAGGGGGCGCCGTTGGTGGTCAACACCACTGTACCATCTATCAGCCGGGCTTCATTCACGCGGAGAGGCTTGTGCAACGTCTTGACATGGCCGCCAGCAGACCAGTTGTGGTCGGGCGCCATGACTGTGACCCGGCCCACCGCGCTCAAGGCGTTCTTGAGCGCGAGCAGGCCCGGCGATTGAATGCTGTCGTCATTTGTGACCAGAATGTGGGCCATATGTCCACCCAGACCTGCGAGGTCTCCAAGACCTCGCAGGTCTAGATCACTCCTATCTCCTTGCCGACCTTCGCAAACAGGCCGAGCGCCTGATCCAGGTCGTCGCGTGTGTGTGTGGCGCTCACCATGACGCGGATGCGCGCCTTACCTCGCGGCACGGTCGGATAGGTCACGGCCATGGCAAACAGGCCCTCTTCAAACAGGCGACGCGAGAATTGCTGGGCCACGTGCGCCTCGCCCAGCATCACCGGCGTGATGGGCGTCTCGCTCTTGCCGGTATCAAAGCCCAGCCGCTGCATCTCGCGCTTAAAGTAGCGCGTGTTTTCCCACAGTCGGTCCACCAGTTCGGTGGACTCCTCCAGCACATCCACCGCTGCGATACAAGCTGCCGTGTCTGCGGCGGTCACGGCGCTGGAGAACAGGAAGGGGCGCCCGCGCTGGCGCAGCCATTCCACAATAGTCTTTTTGCCCGCGACGTAGCCGCCCACCACGCCGAACGCCTTGGAGAGCGTGCCCACCTCAATGTCCACCCGCCCGTGCAGCCCGAAGTGGTCCACAATGCCGCGCCCACCGCGACCGAGTACCCCCTCCCCATGCGCGTCGTCCACCATGAGGATGAGGTTGTGGCGCTCGGCCACCTCGCAGATGGCCGGGAGCGGGGCAATATCGCCGTCCATGGAGAACACGCCGTCGGTGACAATGATCGCCCGCCGGTAGCCCGTTGCCTGGCTAATCTGCCGCTCCAGGTCCTCCGGGTCGTTGTGGGCGTAGCGGATGATGCGTCCGCCCGACAGGCGGCAGCCATCAATGATGCTGGCGTGGTTCAACTCGTCTGAGAAGATCACGTCTTCCTTGCCGATCAACGCCGGGATGGTGGCCAGGTTGGCGTTGAAGCCGGACTGGAAGGAGATGGCGGCCTCCGTGCCTTTGAAACGGGCCAGCCGCTCTTCCAGTTCCAGGTGCAGGTCAAGCGTACCGGCGATGCTGCGCACCGCTGCCGGGCCGACGCCGTACTTCTCAATGGCCCGCGTGGCGGCCTCCTTCAGTCTGGGGTGGTTGGCGAACCCCAGATAGTTATTTGAGCAGAAGTTCAATACCCGCCGCCCGTCCACGACCAGCCAGGCGCCCTGGGCCGATCCGATGGTGCGGATGGTGTTGTACAGGCCCTGCTCATGCAAGGCCCGCAGTTCGTCTTCAATCCAGGCGAGTTTGTCAGCCATTGCAATCCTCCGAGTTGGAGCGGAAGATGGAGTGCCCTCCCTCTTCCGTCGTTATAACTCCTCTCCAAACCTCCTACTATACCTTCGGAATACGCTGTAGCCCAAGGCCAGGACGATCACCGCGGTGATCGCAGTGCGGGCGAAGAAATCCAGCCCTGGGCGCCAGCCCCAATAGAGAATATCGCGATAGGTGGCGATGATAGAGGCCATCGGGTTCAGATAGTAAACCCAGCGGACCACCGGCACCTGCAAGCCCAGGATGGTGGCAGTGGCAGGCAGGCGGCTGACGTCCCAGATGATCGGCGTCAGGAAGAACCAGGCCAGCATGATCACTTCCAGGATGAGCTGGGTATCGCGGTAGAACACATTGATCGTCGCCAGGATGAGCACAATGCCCACCGTGAACACGACCTGGACGGCGATGACCAGGGGCAACAGCACGATCCAGGGCGAGACCACAGCGCCGCTCACCGGTATGTCCAACATCCGCGCCAGCACGAAATAGACCGGCAGGGCGAGCAGGAAATGGACCAGGTTCGCCAGCACAAGCGAAATGGGCAACACCTCGCGGGGGAAGTAGACCTTCTTGATGAGGTGGGCATTGCTCACGAAGCTCCCTGTCCCGCCGATCACCGAGGCGGAGAAGAATTGCCAGGGCAATAGCGCGCTGAGGATATAGGCCGGATAGCCGTAAATATGGGGGTCACCGGTGAGGACGGTGAACACGACCGTGAACACGGCCATCATCAGCAGGGGGTTGACCAGTGACCAGGCCACACCCAGGAGGGAGTTTTTATAGCGCACCTTGAGATCGCGCACGATCAGGTTCTGGATGAGTGCGCGATAGCGGAGGAGTTCAGACAGCCAGCCCAATAGGGACGGGCGGCGGATGACGAAAGGCAGAGATAGACCCGTCTTCAGTCGTCCGTCCTCTGTTGAGGGCGCGCTGCCTATGTTGAGGGTTTTCCGTTCCACGTTAGCCGCTCCACAGGGTGGCAGGCTGCCTGGCCCGCGCCAGGCGCGTATAAATGTCCAGGATGGTGCGCCCGGCCACGTCCCAGGAGTAGTGGGCGACGGCCCGTTCCCGCAGGCGCCAGCCCAGCCAGGCCGCCAGGCGCCGGTCGTAGAGCAGCGCGGCGATGCGCTCGGCCAGCGCGCGATAGTTCCCCACCGGCGCATATACGCCCAGGTCGCCCAGGTACTCGCGGCTCACTGGCGTATCGTAGGCGACGATGGGCAGGGCCATAGCCATATAGTTGAGGAGCTTACCGCTGCCCTCGGTGAGCGAACGCTTGGGGGCCACGGCCACGTCGCCCAGCGCCAGGTAGCGCGGCGCCAACTCGTAAGGCACCTTGCCGGTGAAGGTGACGTAGCCATCCAGCCCCAGCCTTGAGGCCATGTTCTGGTAGAACTCTATGTTAGGGAAGCCCATGATCAGGAAATGGGCCTGCACGCCTGTTGAACGCAATACCGCCGCCGCCTGGAGCAGGTCCGGCGTGCCCTGATAATCGGCCAGCAGACCCAGATAGACGACCAAAGGACCATTGGCCGGAAGGCCCAGTTGAGCGCGAAGAGCGCCCAGGGCTTCGGCCTGGTCTGGCGTCGGCGGGCAGAAAAACCCGGTATTGACGCAATCCGGGATGGGATGGAGGCGGGCCGGCGAGCAGCCGAACTCTTGAACCAGATGCTCGGCGGCGTGATGCGAACTGGTCAGGATGGCGTGAGGCAAATGGTCAATGTGCCGTTCCAGCCAGCGCAGCGGGCGATAGAAGGGGCCATCGCGGCGTAGGAAGCCATGGTCCAGCATCTCCGCCGTCATGCTCCCTTGAAAATCAAACACAAGCGGCGCCCCGATCAGGCGACTGAGCACGGCGCCGATCAGGGCGCCCTCATGTAGATGGGCGTGGATAATATCGGGGCGCAGGCGTAGCGCCGCCTTGAGCGCCGTCCACGAGAGCAGCACGTCAAAGGCCACTTTGTGGCGCGACGAGCCGACTTCGTAGTTTGCGCGCCAGGGGACCGGGCGCGTGCGCCAGATGGTTAAATCATCTATATCGCGCCCCTGGTAATAGGTGACAATGGTCAGCCGCTGACCGAGACGTTGCAGCGCCTGGGCCTCTTCCAGGATGCGCACGTGGCAGCCGTAATCGGCGAAGAACGACGTCGGCGCGATCATCAAAATATTGAAGCTGGGACGGGCGCGGCCGTCCTGGCCGGGGAGGGTGGCAAGGTCTTGCGCTTGAGTAGCTTCGTGGATCAGCACGAGCGGTCTCCCTCCTGAGGGGATGTGGATGCGCACAGGGCACGCTTCTGGGCGTGAGATAAGCGGCGCAATTCGGCTTCGCGGCGGAGCGCCGCCGGGCGTGAGGGTAGCGTCTCCCAATAGACCAGACGGACCGGGCGGCGGCTGCGGGTGTAGCGTGCGCCGCGTCCGGCATTGTGCGCTGCCAATCGGGCGTTGAGGTCTGTCGTCCAACCGGTGTACAACGTGCCGTCAGCGCACTCCAGCACGTAACAGTAACAGGGCTGGATAGGGGTGTCCATATGACTCTGATAAAGTGGATTGTACTTTAGGGCACGGATTTTGGCAAATGGGTGGGGGATCGGGGGTGCATTCCATAATTTGGGGCAGATGTGGTACGTTGACCACGACGAGAACAACGAGAACAGGAGAGAGCAGAGCATGGACGTGGCACAGCAGGAACTGAAGACGAGGGAGGATGGTACAAGACGCGCAGGCCGCCTTGGAGAAGCGGCTGGCACAGCGGCCGGCGGGTGAGGAGATGACACTGAGTAGGCCGGGTTTCCCTCCCCGGCGTAGGGCAGGTTTCCATACCTGCCGCACTTCGGGATACGGCTGCCGCTCTTTGGCGGCTATGGAAAGCCGCCCTACAGGCTATTCTATCCCGCCTTGCCCATCCCATGTCGGGGGGCGCCCGGCCCCCGGCCTGGCAGGCGCGGTTCCCCTCACGGGACGCCTGCTGGCAGTCAACCGCAG
>DAOUBF010000055.1:0-21346 GCA_034432795.1 Anaerolineae bacterium | reverse complement strand
CCCCCCCTCTCCCGAAGCTTCGGGAGAGGGGGGGGAAGGGGGTGAGGGCCTGTGCCCCCTCCTGGCCTGCTTCACCGCCTGGGGAAGCGCTTGACCACAGTTGCCTCGCTGGGCACGGGTACGCGGTCGCCCACTTTGAGTTCGGCGCCGGGTTTGGCCGCCCCTCCCCCGCTCAGGATACCGATCGGTGTTCCCTCGGCCATATAGCGGCGGTCAATATAGGCCTGGCCCAACAGATAGCCCTCGGTGTCTATGGCGCAACTGGTGACCGCGCCGATCACCTGGCCCTTGCGGTTGATCACCGGGTCGCCCAGCTTGGGCAGGCGCACGCCCTTCTCGTTCATGCGGAAGCGGACGACCTCCATGGTGCGGGTGCGCTCGCTCTCAATGTAGGCGCGGCGCCCCACAAAGAAAGGCTTCCACAGCTTGACGAAATTGCCGAAGCCCGCGCCCCCTGGCGAGATGCCCAGCGGCCCGGCGAGTTCGTGGCCATAGAGCGGCAGGCCTGCCTCGGTGCGCGTGCTATCGCGGGCGCCTAGCCCCACCGGCTTGAGGCCGAAGGCCTCGCCTATCTCCAGCAGCCGCTGCCAGAGTTCCACCGCCCGCTCAGGGTGCACGAACAACTCAAAGGAGAGAGGCTCGCCGGTGTAGCCGGTGCGCGAGACAATCAGGTCAAAGCCGCCCACGTTGAGGCGGGCGAGTTCGGTGCGCTTGAGCGCGGCGAGTTGCTTCCTGACGGCCCCATCGTCGGCGAGCGCCTGCAGAATCTTGAGTGAGTTCGGGCCTTGCAGGGCCAGGTCCACGCGGCGGTCCTCCCCAGAGGCCGGATCGCGCAGGTCGCGCAGCGTCGCCTGTGGGGCACGTACCCAGGGGCGGCTGCGGCTGATGCGCACCTGGTGTGCATTGACCACATTGAGCCAGGCCCAATCCTTGTCGTTGTTGGCCGCGTTGACGACAAGCATGTAGCGCTCCGGCTCAATCTGATAGATGATCAGGTCGTCAATCACCTGGCCATCGGGGTCCAGCAGGTAGGAATAGGCAGATTGCCCCGGCTTCAGGGCGCCGATCTCGTTCGTCGTGACCGTGTCCAGGAACGCGGCGGCGTTCGGGCCGCTGACCTCCAGCACGCCCATGTGGGCCACGTCAAACAGCCCGGCAGCGGTGCGCACAGCGCGGTGCTCCTCGCTCACGCTGGTGTACCACACGGGCATCTCCCAACCGGCGAAGGGGACCATCTTGGCCCCAAGCTGCCTGTGCGTCTCGTACAGCGGGGTGCGCTTCAGCGGCGCTTCAGCCGGTTCGCTCCAGGTGAAGGGCGGCAATTCGGGGCCTGGGGCCAGGGTTTGGGCCGCCTGGCCGATGAAGAAGGGCTTCTCCATGCGCACGGTGTCGGCGGAAGCTGCCTGGGGGAGGGCAAGGGCCAGGCGGTCTGTCGTCCATCGTTCGTCGCCTTCGGTCTCGCGCACGATGACCGGCCCAGGGAGCTTGGCATACACATCCCCGCCGAAGTCCACATAGCCATCGGAGAGCGCCCGTAGCCAGGCGGCGGCGCGGGGCGCCTGAGCCGCCGGGACGGTGAGCAGGAAGCGGGTCTTCTCTGCGCCGGGGCGGACGAGAACGGCGGGCGTGAGCGCGCCGTCCTTATCGCTCACGAAGGTGGGCTGTGTCTGGCCCGGCTGAAGGCTATATACGTCGTTGGTGGTGGCGTAGTGCAGGAATTCGCGTGCCCGCTCGCCCTCCAGCTCCAGTGTGGTAAGTCCCTCTTCGGCCCTCTCAGGTGGCGTGATGAACCAGAAATGAGGGTAGCCGGAACGGCGCGGCTCAAAGTCCAGCCCGGCGGCTGCGGCCATCTCGGCCACCTCCAGTTTGACGCTTTCCAGGACCTCAAAGTCCACCTTGGCGCGGAAGGTATCACCGCCGGTGCCTGCATAAACGAAGGGCTGGCAGGCCTGAAGCAGGCGGGCGATCAGGCTGGCCAGGCGCTCCATCTCCGGCTCCTTCAGGCCGCGTTGCGTCACCCAGGGCGTGCCCAGGCGCAGGCCGCTGGCCTGGCCTGCGCCCTTATCGCCGGGGATCGTGTTGCGATTCACCACAATGCCCGCCAGATCAAGGATGCGCGCCGCAATATCGCCCATCAGCGGTGTCCCGTCCGGCCCTTTCACCGACTTGCAGTCCACCACCAGCAGGTGCGTGTCCGTCCCCCCATAGGGGATGCGCAGGCCATTGGCGGCCAGGCAGGCGGCCAGGTGCTGGGCATTGCGCACAATCTGGGCCATCAGCGTGCGGAAAGGCTCGGTCCGCGCCAGCTTGAACGTGACCGCCAGCGCGACGAAGACGTGGGCGTGGGGGCCGCCCTGCTCGCCTGGGAAGACCGCCCGGTCAATCTTGTACGCCAGGTCCTCCTTGGTGGTGAGGATACAGGCGCCACGCGGGCCGCATAGCGTTTTATGCGTGGTGAAGGTGATCACGTCGGCATAGCCGACCGGCGAGGGGGCCACGCCAGCGGCGACCAGCCCGGCGGTGTGGGCGATGTCGGCCAGGAGCACCGCGCCAACTGAATCGGCGATCTGGCGGAAGCGCGCCCAATCGGGCATCCAGGGGTAGGAGGTGTAGCCGGCGATGATCATCCTGGGGCGGTACTGCTCGGCCAGCGCCTGAATCTGGTCGTAGTCTAGCCGCTCGGTGACCGGGTCCACTTCATATGAGACGATGTTGTAGTGCTTGCCGGAGCGGTTGACCGGGCTGCCGTGCGTCAGGTGGCCGCCATGCACCAGGGACAGGCCCATGACCGTGTCGCCGGGCTTGCACACAGCCTCATAGACGGCGTTGTTCGCGGGCGCGCCGGAGAGCGGCTGGACGTTGACATAGAGCCTATCGGCGGGCACCTGGGGCGTGGCGAAAGCCTCGGCGCAGCGGCGGCGGGCCAGCGCCTCGGCGATGTCCACATACTCCACACCTCTATAGTAGCGCGGGTCACCGTAGCGACGGTAGTGCGCCAGTTGCCGTTCGTAGTCCAGGATCTCCTCCTCGGTTAGCCAGCGGGTCTCCGGGTTAGGATAGCCCTCGGCGTACAGGTTTTGGAAGCGTGAGCCAAGCGCTTCCAGGACGGCCTGGGGCGCGCTGCTCTCGGAGGCGATAAGGATGAGTTTGCGGGCCTGGCGCTCGGACTCAAACGCGATGAGGTCGGCGACGTCCGGGTCAATCTCGCGCAGGCTGCCGCGAAACAGGAAGTCGCGAGTTGTCATAGATACACTCCTTATTCACCAGGGCACAGTGGCGTGTAACATTAGAGATCAAAGATTGGAGATTAGTTCCCCAGATGCCGGGGATTATAGGATGAGGGGAGAGGAAAGGCAAACCCTCACCCCCTGTCCCCCTCTCCCACGCTGCGGGAGAGGGGGTGACGTCTGTTCCCTCCCCCGTCCAGGGGGAGGGGCAGGGAGGGGGTGACAAACAGGCTAAAAAGGAGAATGGCAGCGCTTACCGCCTGATCTCCCGATACAGCCACCAGAAGCGGTCCGGCGGGTAGGCTGGAGCCAGTATTGGGTCCCAGATGAACGGGCCAGGGCCAGATAGGCCCTTGAACTGGCTGTCCAGGGCAGCCAGGCGGTTTTGGATGGGCGCGAGGTCGGCGTGGCTGTATTCTGAAGCCTCGTCCAGGAGCAGCGCCAGCATGGTGCGCCCCTCGGCTTGGCTGGGATACTCATCGGCGCAGGTGGCGCGGCTCTCCAGGCAGTCCTCTATAACATAGCGCGCCCAGGCGTTCAGCCGCGCCTCTATCTCGCGCTGCACTTTGGCACCATAGACGCTGGGCCAGTGGCCGATGATGGCCTCAACGCGCCGGTGGAGTGCGTCCAGCGCCGTGCGTTGCTCCGGCGAG
Organism: Anaerolineae bacterium; assembly: GCA_034432795.1. Lineage (GTDB taxonomy): Bacteria > Chloroflexota > Anaerolineae > DSLN01 > DSLN01 > DAOUBF01. The sequence continues at coordinate 17,466 of DAOUBF010000055.1, read as the reverse complement.
AGCCGCTCGCGCAGTGCCTCCAAGCGATGGCGGCGCAACAGCAAGCCGCCCAATGTCATCTTGGGGAAGCGGCTGCTCATGGGGCCGTGAACGTCCATCTGCCAGTAGAGCACATCGCGCTGCAGATAGATCTCCAATTCGTCCGCCATCGCCTGGGCGACGGCCAGGTCAAACCCTAAATCGGCCACATCAGTTTAGGCGCTCCGGGCGCTTGTAGATGGGGACCCCCTGGATGGCGCTCCAGCGTGCCTTGCCGCCGTCCAGGTGCCATTCGTACACCATCCGCCCCTGGGGGTCTTCGTAGCGAAAGGCGGGCTTGAAGCCCAGGACGCGGCTGAAGCCCAGGAGCATGTCCTCCGGCAGGTCTTGCGGGGCGCGGATGATCAACCACTGTCGGGGCTGCCATTCCATTTCAAAGGGCAGGGTGCGCCATGTGCCCCGGCAGAGGAAAGGCGGCTCGGCCCGGATGCAGTCAAAGCGCACCTGGGGCAGGCGCGCCGCCCAGAAGGTGCTGTGCAGGCGCTCTTCTATGAAGTAAGGCCGGTGCTCCGGCTCCTTGTAGAACCAGGTACGAGCAGTAGATGCCATACGTCTCTCCTTATGCTCCAGGGATCAATACTCATAGAAACCGCGACCGGTCTTGCGACCCAGATAGCCTGCCGCGACCATCTTGCGCAGCAACGGGCAGGGACGGTACTTGTCATCCCCCAGGTCCTTGTGCATAACCTCCAGCACGTTCAGGCAAATGTCCAGCCCGATCAGGTCGGCCAGCGCCAGCGGCCCCATCGGGTGATTCAGGCCCAGCTTGACCGCCGTATCAATGGCCTCCCGCGTCCCCACGCCCTCCATCAGCGCATAAAAAGCTTCATTGAGCATGGGCAGCAGGATGCGATTGACGATGAAGCCGGGGAAGTCCTGCGCCTCTACGGGCGTCTTGCCCAGCTTCTGGCTGAGGGCCATGATCGTGTTCAGCGTCTCATCGGTCGTGGCCAGGCCGCGGATGATCTCAACCAGCGGCATGAGCGGCACGGGGTTCATGAAGTGCATACCGATGACCTGGCCGGGGCGCTGGGTGGCGGCAGCCAGTTCGGTAATGGAGATGGACGAGGTGTTGGTCGCCAGGATGACGTGGGGGCGGGTGAGGCCATCAAGCTGGCGCAAGACCGATTTCTTCACCTCGGCGTTCTCAAAGACGGCCTCAATGACCACGTCGGCCTCGGCGGCCACCTCAATTTGGGTGGAGGTGTGGATATTTTCCAGCGCGGCGCGCTTCTGTTCGTCGCTGATCTTGCCCTTCTCATGCAGCTTGGCCACCGAGCGGGCAATGGCCTCCAGGGCCTTGCGGATTTGATTCTCATCCACATCCACCATGAGCGTGCGGTAGCCTGCCTGGGCGCACACCTGGGCGATGCCGTTGCCCATTGTGCCGGCGCCAATCACAGCGATCGTCTGGATGTCCATGGGGTCTCCTCCCATCAGTGTGAATTGCTGAGCCTCTTCAGGAGCATGGGGAGTTGCTTAAGCAGGGCGAATTTGTCCATGACGACGACTTCGCCGCCGGGGTGGAAGCCCGGCGGGGGCGCCTGAAGCTGGTGCGGGTCCACCGAGGTCAGGATGACGGGAATGGCCGGGCGACCCAGGCGGCGCCGCAGGATTTCCAGGAGTGTCCAGCCTGTGGCGATATGGGCGAACAGGAGGTCCAGGATGATCAGGGCCGGGCGGTCGCGCTCCGGGCCGTTGATGATCAGGTGCGGGTCGGCGAACAACTCCACGCGGTAGCCGGCCTCGGTGAGCATATCGGACATCAGGCGGAGGAAATCCGCATCGTCGTCAATGACCCAGACTAGATGTGACATGATGCTTAAGCGGTTCCAGGCCTATCATAACAGGGGTAGCGCCACTCTGTCAAATGGACTTCGGGCTGTCACCCCCTCCCTGCCCCTCCCCCATCCAGGGGGAAGGAACAGACGTCACCCCTCTCCCACGTTGCGGAAGAGTGGGACAGGGGTGAGGGCCATATCACCCCCTCCCCCCAGTGTGGGGGAGGGCTGGGGTGGGGGGTAGGGGCGCACGGCTATGTGGCCTTAAATTTTTTAAGATTGGACTGGGGGAAGCCCGATTTGACCTGGGGCGCATTCAGCTATAATACTATGGAGCATGATCATCCGCGTGGAGGTCGCCCTGGCTGACCCACTCCCCGATCCTCGCGGTGAGGGGCTGATGCAGGACGCCGCGGGCCTGGGCATCACCGGCCTCACCTCCATTCGCACAGCCGACCTGTTCTTTCTCCAGGGAGAACTGGGCGCACATGACCTGGGCCGTCTGTGCGCCGAATTGTTGTCCGACCCGGTCACCCAGGTTGCTCACTGGCGCCCCCTTGATGGTGCTACTGAGCCGGATAGCCCCCAATCGGCAGACACCTGGATCGTTGAAGTCGGCCTGCTGGCGGGGGTCACCGACCCTGTGGCCGATCAGATCTCTCATGGCGCCCGCCTGCTGGGGATCACCGGCCTGGAGCGGGCCGCCACCGGCCAGCGCTACGTGATTCGCGGCGACCTCAGCGAAGCCGATGTCCACCGCCTGGCCCAACGCCTGCTGTGCAACCCGGTGATCCAGCACTACCGTCTGGGTGCGCTCCAACCCCACTTCCCCCGGCCCGCCGCTGCCCGCCCCGACGTGGAGCGCATTGACCTGAGCGGCCTGGACGAGGACGGGCTGCTGGCGCTCAGCCGCCAACGCCTGCTCTCACTGGATGCGGCGGAGATGTGTGCCATCCGCGACCACTTTGCTGCCCTGGGCCGCCCGCCCACCGACGTTGAATTGGAAACCCTGGCGCAAACCTGGTCGGAACATTGTGTCCACAAGACGTTTAAGGCGCTGATCACGCTGAAACCCTCACCCTCCAACCCCCTCTCCCGAAGCTTCAGGAGAGGGGGCGAAGGGGGTGAGGGCCTGATTGACGGCCTGCTGCGCACCACCATCCGCGCCGCGACGGAAGAAGTTGCCAAGCCCTGGGTGCGCTCGGCATTTGTGGATAACGCCGGCATCATTGACTTTGACGACGAATACGAGGTTTCCTTTAAGGTGGAGACGCACAACCATCCCTCAGCGCTGGAGCCGTTCGGTGGCGCGAACACCGGCGTGGGCGGCGTGGTGCGCGACATCCTGGGCGTCTCCGCCCGACCGATGGCCACCACCGATGTGCTCTGCTTTGGCCCGCAAGACCTGAGCTTTGAGGCCCTGCCCGAAGGCGCACTCCACCCCCGGCGGGTGATGCGCGGCGTCGTCGCCGGCATCCAGGACTACGGCAATAAGCTCGGCCTGCCCACCGTCAATGGCGCCATTCTGTTTGACCCCGGCTACACGGCCAATCCGCTGGTCTATTGCGGCTGCGTGGGCATTGCGCCCAAAGGCCGCCACCCGCGCTGTCCCTCCCCCGGCGACCGCATCGTCGTCATCGGTGGGCGCACCGGCCGCGACGGCCTGCACGGCGCCACCTTCTCTTCAACCGCCCTGACCCACGAGACCGGCGCCATTGCGGGCAGCGCTGTGCAGATCGGCGACCCCATCACCGAGAAGGGCATCCTGGAGGTGGTGGTCGCTGCCCGCGACCGGGGGCTGTACACGGCCATCACCGACTGCGGCGCGGGCGGCCTGTCCTCGGCCATCGGCGAAATGGCCGGGCGCATGGGCGCCGAGGTGCAACTGGAGGATGTGCCCCTCAAGTACCCCGGCCTGGCACCCTGGGAGATCTGGCTGTCCGAGGCGCAAGAGCGCATGGTCCTGGCCGTTCCGCCGCAGAATCTGCCCGCGCTGCGCGACCTGTGCGCGCTCTTCGGCGTTGAGATGCGCGACCTGGGCCAGTTCAGCGATTCCGGCCGCCTGGTGGTGCGCTACGGCCCTCAGGTCGTCGCCGACCTGGACCTGGATTTCCTGCACGGCGGCCTGCCGCGACGGCGGATGGAGGCCTTCTGGAGGACGGAGGACGGACGAGGGACAACGGACGATGAATCAGCCTCTATCCTCCATCCTCCGTCCTCCGTCCTTTATGCTCTGCTCGCCCATCCAGACATCGCCAGCAAGGAGGCCGTCATCCGGCGCTATGACCATGAGGTGCAGGCGGGGACGGTGGTGAAGCCCCTGACCGGGCGCTGGGACGATGGGCCTTCGGATGCGGCGGTGCTCAAGCCGCTGGAGGCACGCGGCTGGCGCGGCCTGGCGCTCGCCTGCGGCATCAACCCCCAATACGGCAAACTGGACCCCTACTGCATGGCCGTCTCCGCCGTAGATGAAGCCATCCGCAACGCCGTGGCCGTCGGCGCCGACCCGGACCGCATCGCCTTGCTGGACAACTTCTGCTGGGGCAACCCCAACCACCCGGAACGGCTGGGGGAACTGGTGCGCGCCGCGCAGGGCTGCTATGCCGCGGCGGTGGCCTATGGCGCGCCCTTTATCTCCGGCAAGGACAGCCTGAACAACGAGTACCTCGGCCCGGATGGGCAGCCCCATTCCATCCCCGGCACCTTGCTCATCTCGGCCCTGGGCATCGTCCCCGACGTGCGCCGCTGCGTGACTATGGACCTGAAAGCGCCTGGCGACCTGCTCTACGTCCTGGGCGAGACGCGGGCCGAGCTTGGTGGTAGCCATGCGTATCTGGTTCAAGGTATTACGGGAGGGATACCTCCCGGCCTGCCCCCGGCCGGCCCGGCCACCGTCCGCGCGCTCGCCCAGGCGATCCAGGCCGGCCTGGTGCGCGCCTGCCACGATTGCTCTGAGGGCGGGCTGGCGGTGGCCGCTGCCGAGATGGCTATCGCCGGCGGCTACGGCCTGAAGCTGGCCCTGGAGCGCATCCCCCACACGCCCGATGCGGCAGCGGCGCATACGCTCCTGTTCAGCGAGAGCAATGGGCGCTTTATCGTAGAGGTCCGGCCGGAGGATGCCGGGGCGTTTGAGGCGCTCCTGGCCGGCGTCCCCTGGGGGCGGGCGGGCCTGGTGCTGGAGGCGCCGCAGGTGGAGATGACCTACCGGGGAGAGGCTGTGGTGCAGGCCGGGGTGGAGGCCCTGAGAAAGGCATGGCAGTGCGGCCTAAAGTTCTGATCCTGCATGCCCCCGGCACGAACCGTGACCGTGAGGCCGCCTGGGCGATTGAGCTGGCGGGCGGCCAGCCGGAGATCGTCCACATCCACCAGCTTCACAGCGGCGAACGCCGCCTGCGCGACTACCATATGCTCCTCCTCCCCGGCGGCTTCGCCCACGCCGATGCCCTGGGCGCGGGCAAGCTGCTGGCGCTGGACCTATGGCTGCGCCTGGGCGACGACCTGGCCGCGTTCATCGTGGCGGGCAGGCCCGTGCTGGGCATCTGCAATGGCTTCCAGGCGCTGCTCAAGGCCGGGCTGCTGCCTGGCCCTCACCCTGCTGCACAAGAACAACGTGCCGTAAAGGGATTTACTGCAGAGAACGCAGAGAGCGCAGAGAACATGTATATAAAAATCTCTAGGTCCTCTGCGCTCTCTGCGGTGAAAATAAAAGAGGGGTGGGGGACGAGGGAGACGTGCACCCTAAGCTTCAACGCCTCCGGCCACTTTGAGTGCCGTTGGGTCACGCTGCGGCCCAACCCGGCCAGCCCCTGCGTGTTCACCCGCGGGCTGGAGACCCTGATCCGCTGCCCGGTGGCGCACGGCGAGGGCAATTTCGTGCCCCAGGATGATGAAACGCTGGCCGCGCTGGAAGCCAACGGCCAGATCGCGCTGCGTTATGTCCTGGAGGACGGCACACCGGCCAATGGTGCCTACCCGGCCAACCCCAACGGCTCGGTCGCCGACATCGCCGGGGTGTGCAACCCTGCCGGGAACGTCCTGGGCCTGATGCCCCACCCGGAGGACCACGTCATCCCACAGCAGCATCCGCGCTGGACGCGGGGGGAGGGCGGTGGGTTGGGGCTGGCGCTGTTTGAGAATGGCATCCGCTATGCCAGGGAGTTATAGATTAACCGCAGAGAGCGCTGAGCACGCAGAGAAATCTATATAAAATCTCTGCGCTCTCTGCGGCTCTGCGGTAAAACTGTGGTTAAATTGAGGAACCGATCATGCTGACATACGAAGACATTATCGCTGCCATTCCGTATGCGCTCTCCGGCGCGGACCTGCCCGGCCTGGGGCCGAAGCTGCGCGGCAAGGTGCGTGACATCTACCGCCGGGACGGCCAGCGTATCCTGATCACCACCGACCGGCTCTCGGCCTTTGATCGCGTGCTGGGCCTGGTGCCCTACAAGGGCCAGGTGCTCAATCAACTCTCGGCCTTCTGGTTTGAGGCCACCCGCCATATCGTGCCCAATCACGTGTTGAGCGTGCCCGACCCCAACGTGACCCTTGCCCGCGAGTGCCGCCCCTACCCGGTGGAGGTCATCGTGCGCGGCTACATCACCGGCGTGACTACCACCTCGCTGTGGTATCACTACGAGCGCGGCGCACGCGAACTCTACGGCCTGCGCCTGCCGGACGGCCTGCGCAAGAACGACCCCCTGCCCCGGCCGATCATTACCCCCACAACCAAGGCGGAGAGCGGCCATGATGAGCGCCTGACCCGCGACGAGATCATCGCCCGTGGGCTGGTCCCGGCGGATACGTGGGAGCAGATTGAGGCCGCAGCGCTGGCGCTGTTCGCCTATGGGCAGGAAGTGGCCCGCCGCGCCGGGCTGATCCTGGTGGACACGAAGTACGAGTTCGGCGAGTGGGAGGGGCAGCCCATGCTGATTGACGAAGTGCACACGCCGGACAGCAGCCGCTTCTGGCGGGCGGAGAGCTATGCGGAGCGCCTGGCCGCTGGCCTGGAGCCGGAGAACTTTGACAAGGAGTTTATCCGCCTGTGGTACGCGGAGCGGGGCTACCGGGGCGACGGCGACCCGCCGCCCTGGCCGACCGAACTGGCGGTGCAGGCCAGCCTGCGCTATATTCGCGTCTACGAGATGCTCACCGGCCAGACGTTTGTGCCGGGCGCGTACCCGGCCGGGCCGCGCATCCAGGCCGCGCTGGAGGAGGTGTTGCGGTGATCGTCCCCATCATCATGGGTTCTAAATCCGACCTGCCCCACGCGCGCAAGATCGCCGAGGCGCTGGCGGCCTACGGCGTGGCCACCGAACTGCGCATCGCCTCGGCCCATAAGAGCACGCGCTACCTGCTCATGTTGCTGGAAGCCTATGAGGCCGATCCTCAGCCGAAGGTCTATATCACCATCGCCGGACGTTCCAACGCGCTCTCCGGCGTGGTGGACGCTAACGTGATCGCGCCGGTCATCGCCTGCCCGCCACTGAGTGAGGCCTTTGGCGGCGCGGACATCTTCTCCAGCCTGCGCATGCCCTCCGGGGTTGCCCCGGCGGTCGTGCTTGATCCGGAGGGCGCAGCCCTCCTCGCCGTCAAGATGCTTGCCCTGGCCGACCCTGGGCTGAGAGACCGGGTCGCCGCAGCCCACGAGCGGGCACGCGCCGGCATTGAGGCCGATGACCAGGAGTTGCGCGGATAAAAGAAAGGGGAAGGGGACATGGGAGATTGGGGAGATTCACCGTGTGAAGCCTGCGGCGTTTTCGGCATTTATGCGCCGGGCGAAGATGTCGCCCGGCTGACCTTTTTCGCTTTGTATGCGCTGCAACATCGGGGGCAGGAGTCCGCCGGTATCGCCACGAGCGACGGGCGCGTGGCCCACATCCACAAGGGCATGGGCCTGGTGGCCCAGGTATTTAATGAGGAGAACCTGGCCCCGCTCAAGGGCCACCTGGCCATCGGCCACAACCGCTATTCCACCACCGGCTCCTCGCACCTGCGCAATGCTCAACCCTATCTGATTGAAACCTACCTGGGGCCCTTGGGCGTGGCGCACAACGGCAACCTGGTCAACGCGCCCCGCCTGCGCCGCGAACTGCTCCAACGGGGCGTCGGCCTGACCTCCTCCTCGGATAGCGAGGTCATCACGCTGATGCTGGCCGGTGCGCCGGGGGACACCTGGGAGGAGCGCATCACCGCCTTCATGCGCCAGGCATATGGTGCGTACTCGCTCACCATCCTGACCCGCGATGCGGTTTTCGCTGTGCGCGATCCCTGGGGCTTCCGCCCGCTGTGCCTTGGCCAACTCAACGGCGGCTACGTGGTCGCCTCGGAATCGTCGGCCATCGCCACCATCGGCGCGGAGTACCTGCGCGAGGTCCAGCCCGGCGAGATCGTCACACTGGACGCCTATGGCCTGCACAGCCGCCAGGGGCTGCCCCCCGCCCGCGCTGCCCTGTGCACCTTTGAGCACATCTACTTCTCCCGACCCGACTCGCTGTGGGCCGGGCGCGTCATCCACCAGGTGCGCCAGGCGCTGGGGCGTGAACTGGCCCGCGAGCATCCGGTGGAGGCCGACCTGGTCGTGCCCGTGCCCGACTCGTCCATCCCGGCGGCCATCGGCTACGCCCAGGAGAGCGGCATCCCCTTCAATGAAGGGCTGATCAAAAACCGCTACATCGGGCGCACCTTCATCCAGCCCGACGACCATATCCGGCGCATGGGCGTGGCGCTCAAGTTCAACCCCCTGCCGGAGAACCTGGCGGGCAAGCGCGTCGTCCTGGTGGACGATTCCATCGTGCGCGGCAACACCAGCGGGCCGCTGGTGCGCCTGCTGCGCGACGCGGGCGCGACCGAGGTGCACATGCGGGTCACCTGCCCGCCCATTCGTCACCCCTGCTTCATGGGCGTGGACATGGCCACTTACGATGAACTTATCGCCCACCGCATGACCGTGCCGGAGATTCAGAAGTATCTGGGCTGCGACAGCCTGGGTTATCTCTCGCTAGAGGGCATGATGCGGGCGATTGGGCGCGAAGAGGGCTATTGCAACGCCTGCTTCACGGGCGTGTACCCGATTGACCTGTATGAGGAGCAGGAGAAGATGGCGTTTGAAGGCGTGCTGGCGCCTTGATATGGTATAATCTTGCCTAAGTTCAAGGTCTACTACCGGGCCACGAGGGTAACTTGAGAAGTGACAGGACGCCAAGTGAGATGGGAGGCTGGTGCAATGAGCAGGCCTGCCAGGCCGCTTTCCTCAACCAGGGGTAAATTGAACCGAGTGCCTAAAGAAGGACAACTGGTGCGGTTTATACGGGTGTTACGGCAGCATATGCCGGAATTGAAAGAACGTTACCGGGTCAAGTCGCTGGGTGTATTTGGTTCCTATGTGCGCAATGCGCAGAAGCAGTACAGCGACCTGGACCTATTAGTGGAGTTTACCGATCCCCCCAGCCTGCTGAAGTTCATTGAGTTGGAGTACTACCTGGGCGATCTGTTGGGTGTTAAGGTAGATCTGGTGATGAAGGATGCTTTGAAACCTGCTATCGGTAAACATATCCTGAGCGAGGTTATCCCCGTATGAAGGCTGGGCGGGAGCTTACAGACTACCTTCACGATATCATGGATGCGATTCAGAAGATTGAGCGCTTCATTGAAGGATTAGACTTCGCCCAGTTTGCAGGCGATGACAAGACAAACTTTGCGGTAGTTCGGGCGCTAGAGATCATTGGAGAGGCAACCAGGAAAATCCCCAATTCGGTCAGGGCCAGATATCCTTCGGTTCCCTGGAGAGAAATGGCCGGCCTCCGGGACAAATTGATTCACGACTACTTTTTAGTCTCGTTGTCGTGTGGAAGACCGTGCAGGAAGACCTTCCAGCATTGAAGCCCCTGATTGCTAAGGTATTGGAGGAGATGTCACAGGAGGGTGGCGAGGGCGCCTAGGGGTAAATCTGCCCTGCGAGTATGAGCATGCCTTTTGCGCCTCTGCAGTAAGAGCGACTGGCAAGGACTAGCAATGCAAGTCCTGATCATCGGCTCCGGTGGCCGTGAGCACGCGCTGGCCTGGAAGATCGCCCAATCGCCGCGCCTGACGCGCCTGTTTGTGGCCCCCGGCAACGGCGGCACGGGCGAGAACGTGCCCATCCCGGTGGGGGACAGTGACCGCCTGGTCGCCTTTGCCAAAGAGGCCCAGGTGGACCTGACCGTCGTCGGGCCAGAGGCGCCGCTGGCCGAGGGCCTGGTGGACCGCTTTCAGGCCGAGGGGCTGCGCATCTTCGGGCCGGTGCAGGCCGCAGCGCGGCTGGAATCCTCCAAAGCCTTCGCCAAGGCCTTCATGACCCGTCACGGCATCCCCACTGCCCGCTATGCCATCTTCCGCGATTACCATGCGGCCTTGCGCCACCTGCTGACGGTGGATTACCCTGTGGTGATCAAGGCCAGCGGGCTGGCGGCGGGCAAAGGCGTGATCGTGCCCGCCGGCCTGGACGAGGCCGAGGATGCGTTGCGCCAGATCATGGTGGAGCGGGTTTTTGGCGCGGCAGGCGATGAGGTCGTCATTGAGGAACGTCTGAGCGGCGTAGAAGCCTCCCTGCTGGCCTTCTGCGACGGTAAAACCATCGTCCCCATGCCCCCGGCGCAGGACCATAAACGCCTGCTGGAGGGCGACCGAGGCCCTAACACGGGTGGCATGGGCGCGTTTGCCCCCTCACCGGCCTGTCCCCCTGCCCTCGTTGCCCAGATCGCCCGAACCATTCTTCAGCCGGCGGTGGATGGCCTGCGGGCCGAAGGCACGCCCTACGTTGGCGTCCTGTATGCCGGGCTAATGCTCACCGCCGCTGGCCCGAACGTGCTGGAGTTCAACTGTCGCTTCGGCGACCCAGAGACCCAGGCGATCCTGCCTCTGCTGGACAGTGACCTGCTGGACATCCTGGAGGCCTGCGTGGAGGGGCGACTGTCTGAAATAGATGTGCGCTGGCGGGAGGGCGCCTGCGCCTGCATCGTCCTGGCCTCCGGTGGCTACCCCAACCGCTATGAGAAAGGCCACCCCATCACCGGCCTGGACGCCGCCGCTGCCCTGCCCGGCGTGGCCTTGTTTCACGCCGGGACGCGCCGTGATGCCACCGGCCAGCTTCTCACCGACGGCGGACGTGTGTTGGGGGTGACGGCGGTGGGCGATTCGCTGGAGCAGGCGTTGACGCGGGCTTACGCCGCCGCCGCGCAGATTCAGTTTAAGGACATGCACTACCGGCGGGACATCGGAGGGAACGGAGGGCGAAGGGCGGAGGACGGGAAAGCCGAACCGGGCTTAAGCCCGGTACTGGGTTCGGTCGTCCGTCGTCCGTTGTCCGGGGGGCGTTACGCCGAGGCGGGCGTGGACATCGCCGCCGGTAACCGTGCGGTGGCGTTGATGCGCGCTGCTGTGCAGAGCACCTATGGGCCGGAGGTGCTGGCCGGGATCGGGGCCTTCGGTGGGCTGTACGATGCGGCTGCCCTGAAGGGCATGGCCGCCCCTGTGCTGGTGGCCTCCACCGATGGTGTCGGCACCAAGACCAAGATCGCGCGTGCGCTAGGCCGCTTCGGAACCATCGGCTATGACCTGGTCTACCATTGCGTGAACGACATCCTGGTTCAAGGCGCCCGCCCCCTGTTCTTCCTGGATTACATCGCTTCGGCCAGGCTGGAGCCGGAGGTGGTGGCGGCGATTGTGAGCGGCGTGGCGGCGGCCTGCCGTGCTGTGGGCATGAGCCTGCTCGGTGGGGAGACCGCTGAGATGCCGGGCGTGTATGCGCCGGGGGAATTTGATCTGGTGGGGACGGTCCTGGGCGTGGTGGAGCGCAGCCAGATCATAGATGGCTCCACGATTCAGGCGGGCGATGTCCTGCTCGGCCTGGCCTCCTCTGGCCCGCACACCAATGGCTACTCGCTCATCCGCAAGGTGTTTGAGGGCGTGCCGCTGGATGCGCACTTTGAGGGCGTGGGTGTGCTGGGCGAGGCGCTGCTGGCGCCGCATCGTTGCTATCTGGAGGCCGTCGCCCGGCTGCGCTCCGCCGTGCCCATCAAGGGCCTGGCGCATATCACCGGCGGCGGTCTGGTGGACAACCCGCCACGTATCCTGCCCCCTGGGCTGGGCCTGGTCATCCGCCGGGGGACATGGCCCATCCCGCCGCTGTTCCGCCTGATCCAGGCGCGGGGCGACATCAGCGATGACGAAATGGCGCACGTCTTCAACCTGGGGATCGGCCTGATCGCCGTGCTGGCGGCGGGCGATGTGCCTGTGGCCCAGGCGGCGCTGGACGAGCCGACCTGGGTGATCGGCGAGGTCGTCCCCGGCGACGGCAGGGTTACTCTGGCCTGAGGAGGGAAAGATGACGTTCGCCCGCCTGGTCGTCCTCATCTCCGGCACAGGCACGAACCTCCAGGCCATTCTGGACGCCTGCGAACGCGGCGACCTGCCTGCCCGCGTCGTGGCTGTGGTCTCCAACCGCCGCGACGCCTATGGCCTGGAGCGCGCCCGCCGCCACGGGGTCCCGGCGTTGTACCACCCTTTCGCGCCCTACCGCGCTGCGGGCCGCGACCGGCGCGAGTACGACGCTGATCTGGCCGACCTGGTGGCCCGTTACGCGCCCGATTGGGTGGTTCTGGCCGGCTGGATGCACGTCCTGAGTCTGGCCTTTCTCAGCCGCTTCCCCAACCGCGTCATCAACCTGCACCCGGCGTTGCCGGGCGCCTTCCCTGGCACGAATGCCATCGCCCGCGCCTTTGAAGCCTACCGGCGCGGCGCGATCACGGCGACGGGCGTCATGGTTCACCTCGTCCCCGATGAGGGCGTGGACTGTGGCCCGGTGATCGCCCAGGCGACCGTTCCCATCCTGCCCGGCGACACGCTGGAGAGCCTGGAGGCGCGCATTCACGCAGTGGAGCACGAGTTGTTGGTGGGCGCGCTGAAGCAGCTCATTTCAGGCGAGCATCCTATCGCAGGGTGACCCCCCATCACTGCCCGTGATGACCGTATCTACCGCCTGCCAGGTGCGCCCTGTATAGCGGTACAAGGTCACCTCCCAGCAGGCACAGGCCCCCGTTGGTCGCGCTGACCTCCTCCGCAAAGGCCCAATCGGTGGTTGGATTAGGGGGTGTGGGTGGGCGTGGGGGATGGGAGTCTCAGTCGGCATTGGCCCGACGTCGCCCTACCGGCAAACCCACAGAAGTATGTTGTCCACGAAGAAGCTGGTCGGCTTGGAGAGATCGGCATCAGCCTCTAAAGACAAGTATAGTACCTGCCCCCTGTAGGACAGCAGGTTGAAGTGAGCTGCCTCCCACGTTTCTCTAGGACTCAAGTTGCTTAATGTGTCTAGCTCTGTGACGATGTTGCCACTGGCGACATCCCGCAAGCGGATATGAAGTTGGTCATAGGGGATGGTGGCGGAGGGGGACTCTTCGCTGCGCACGTACCAGGCATAAGACAGGTCAGCGCTGAGGGCATTAGATGGGATAGAGAAAGACTGCTTAAGGGAGTCATCAAGTGCGCTGAAGTTGAGGTCGTCATACCCGCCCAGGTAAGCCCCATCATGGCCGCTTCGGAACCAGGTGCTATCCGCCAGGGGGTAGGCATCGGGCGAGGAGACAGTCCACCAGCGGGGTTTGCCGTTTGTGAAGTCCTCAAAGCCGCCATTCCAGATCTCGCTGCGGCACCAGACCTCGTTGTTGTCCAGGGCGTTGCTGGTTATGGTAGGCAGATACACTTGATTGGGATAGGGGGATGGCTGCAAGCTGATCTCTATCCCTTCGCTGGCGTTGATGCGAGCATAGCCCGTAAATCCGGCAGGGAATATGTTGGACACCTGGAGAGTGCGTGAGGAATTAGGGCCGAGGCGGATATAGGGGTAAAGATAATAGGGCGGATCCGGTGATGGGTCTAGCCACCGCGTGTTAAAGGTCCCATCCTGGTTATAGAACATGACGTCCACCGCCAGGGTTTGATTGGTGGTATTCCACAGTACAATGGACGGTCCTATGCCGTTCATGACGCGAATGTCAGGAAGCAGGTGGACAAGGGGCAGGGGGGTATCCGGAGGGGGCCAGCTACTGCCATCTGGGAAGATGCCTCGTGGAATGGCTGCGATATTGCTGGGCCGCCATAGCCAGTGCCAGCCCACAGGCGTCGGGGCTGGCGCTGCACGCTCCGGATGGGCCATCCACCCCCAGACTTGCTCTTGGTAAGGGTAGCTATACAAGGAGTAGTTCCCTTCAAGATAAGGAGGCCGCTGGGGGTGAAAACTGGAACTATTGGGGTTGTTCACAGAGCCCCAGGAATTGTAAGCGAGGATAGCATAGTACCATTGTGCGGTGACCGTATGGTCATTATCACCAACATAAGGCACCACATTCCATTTCTTGATGAAGAAGTTAGTCCCTGTGCCCAGGTTGTATCCTAATTCACGTGATACGCGGGTTGGGTCTACCCAGCCACAGTCAGGCGGTAATGGGGTGTTCATACAGGTAGTGATTTGCATCATGCCAAACCCACAGGTTCCTGAAGGGTCATGTCCGATCAGCGTGCAGGCGTAACGATTGTCCGGGTCAAACACCGAGTCAGCAAATTGGAGCCAGCGAGACTCTTGCCAGGCCACCCCTCGTAAGAGGAGATGGGGGATAGGACGGTCAGCGGTGACGGGCTCCTGGACCGGTGGAATCCCGTGGTTGATCCACTCATAGGGTGGCCCGTTGGCTCCCAGTTCATTTCTGGCGGCAGCATTCACAGTGGGGCGGAGGTCATCGCGTGGGGGTTGAAACCCATAGTAACGCGGTGTCCATGCGCGTGAGCAGCCATGCGGCGGGCAAGTCGGTGTGGCTTGTGGGCCTTGGGAGGTGGGGGCTGCCTGTGAACTGGACCTGGAGAACAGCGCCAGCAGGGCAAAGCACATCAGAGCACAGAGTAATGCTCCCACGTTTCGTAAATGTGGTATCAGGCGAGGCATCCTATCTCTCCCTCTCACTCCTCTGATGGTCTAGGCACCCAGCCGAGGAAGATGATTCGCCCTTGAGTGGGAACGGGGACCGCTGCACCGGTGGGGAGATGCAGCCAGTATAAGCCGGTGTAATGGTGGTAGGCAGCCAACCAATTGTGATCTGGGGAGAGGGCTAAAAGCTGCCAGTTACCAATTGGGGTAATGACGCCCAGGTCTTTGGTTGATTGCGTGATCACATCTACAACCTGAACAACCATATTGGAGCGGTTAGCCTCCCACCGGCTTATAACTAAGCCTTGACTATCAGGCGCCCAGATCGCGGTGAAACCCCAAGTGGGTTGCGTAATCACGTGCTGGTCATGCCCGTCGGCTGAAATCCAGGCCACGCCCTCGGGCGTGCCGATAAGGAATTTGGAGCCATCTGGTGAAAGGACAGGAGAGCCAGGACGGTTGCCTAGTGAGGCGATTTTATGAGCATTCAGCCCATCTTGGCCTATTGCCCAGAGTTCGGACCCTAATTCTGGAGATTGTGGGGAGGAGCGTATGTAATATATCTTTTGATCGTCGCTTGACCAACCGAGGAGGTTTAATGTTGCCCCGGCTTCAACAGAGGTAAGCCGACGGCTTTCTCGGGTGGTCATATCCACGACGCCGAGTGTAATTCCTGCTATTGCCTGAGGTGCAGTGTAAGCAAGCGCATGGCCATCGTGACTCCATTGTACCTGGGTAGCGATAGGAAGCAGTTGTGCCAACTCACCCGTGCGAATATTCACTATCCATAAAGGCCTCTCTGGCGCTCCCCAGGGCGCAGCGGTAAAGGCAACCTGGCGCCCATCCGGTGCAACCGCTGCATGGTAAATCTCCTGGTTACCCAAATGGACGATAGCCTGTCGCTGACCAATGTCATTGGGGTCAGCCAGCCAGATAGTCCCTTCAGGGCCGCCGGGGATGTCCCATGAGATAGTATCCACCCATAAGGCATAATAGGCGGAGGTCGGCAGGGGCAATGGTGTAGGTACAGGTGTGTGGGTCGGCGTTGGAGCTACGGTATCCGTTGGCTTGGGCGGTGGGGTAGGGGTCGCCAACGGCGAAGGGGGCTGCGTGGGTGTGGCCTGCGGGGACTGGAAGCCGGGCCGCAGCGGCCCCCCAACACACGCGCTAAGCAGGGAGGCCAGAAGGACCACCACGCCCAGCACAGGCACTTGCCGCAACGCTGCCTCTAGGTCGGACATCCTTTTGCGCATAGCGCACCTCCCCTTGGCTGGGCGGTTGGGGTGCCCCTGGGGGCGCCCTGCCAGCCTGCCCTCAGTATAGCATAGCCTGCCCGTCTTGTCAGCGGGTGTGATGTGATTCTGAAAAAAAAACTGATTCCCTCAAGGCGTGGGCGTCGCCAGGGGCGAGACCAGCGTCGGGGGTGGCGTCCACGTCCCTGGGGGCGGCGGGGGCAACGGCGGCGGGGTGGGCGTGGGGGTGGGCAACGGCGAGATCACCGTCGCCCAAGGCGACGCGGTGGCCGTCGGCCCAGATGAAGGCGCATAGACAGTGCATAACGGCACGAAGGAGAGGTCATCCACAAAGAAGCTGGTGGGAAGCGACGCATCGGTGGTCGCTGTGATCACCACCCATATCGGTCCGTTGGCCCACCCGGAGAGGTTGGATATACCCAGTCGCAACTCCTGCCAGCTATTGCGCGGCCAGGTATTATCAATCTGAAAATGGGTGGAGATGTCCTGCCCGGGCGGACTTTGTAAGAACACATGTAGCTTGTCATACGCCCGCGTGTTCCCTTCATCTGTATCCATATACCACCACAACTCTAACTGGGCATCGGTGGTGCGTTCTGGCAGGAGGACCCCCTGGGAAATCCCTTCATGGGCATTGTTGTACCCCCCCAACCAGGCACTGTAGATGCCGGTGTGAGGCCGATACGGGCTGATAAGCTGGTAGTTGCGGCTGGAGAACTGCTGCCAGGGCCAGCCCGGCGGGCCATTTTCCAGGCCGCCGTTGACCAGCGCTTCCCCGCTACAGCCGACAGAATGTGGGTAGATACGTACGGAACGACCTGCCTGCAGCACCCCCTCATTGCAGCTATAGCGCAATCCAATAGGCGTGTAGGGGCTTTGGGCCGCCTGGATACCCACAGAGGCGCTGGCGCCGTTGTTATAGCTTGGGTCGCCAAAATCCACGTCCGAATACAGGAAATAGATGTCGTTGGTCCTTTCCTCCAACTGCACCTCAAATGTGGCAGCACCAATAGCGGGGTAATGGGGCACATTGCGCCATTCCACGGTCAGCACGCGGTAAGGCGCGTTGCCGGTCAGCCGGTAGTAGACCGCACCCCCCTGTGCCGGGTTGAGATCATCCCAGAAGGGAGCGATCATCAGCCCCATGGCGCCATCGGGCAGGCAGGTGTTGTTATAGGCGGGGTTGGAGGTGGTGAATTGCAGGTTACCGTTGGAAGAGACGTTCACCGAGGTGAAGGGGGCGCCGTAGAGATAGAAGGTGAAGCCAATGGGAATGGTCACCACCTGGTCATCGGCAGTAATGCCGGTGTTCGTCGTGGCTGCAATCCAGGTGCGGGAGACGGTGTCATTACAGCGGTACCCAGCCGGGTCAGGTGGGAGGCCCGCGCAACGGGGTGTCGCCGTAGGAGTGGTGGTAGGGGTGCGGGTGCGGGTGGGG
>DAOUBF010000054.1:0-20214 GCA_034432795.1 Anaerolineae bacterium | reverse complement strand
AGGATCGCTACTCGCTATGAGAAGCGCGCTGAGAACTACAAAGCCATGCTGATGCTTGCCTCTATCCTCCTGTGGTTGTGATTTTGCGGACACGCCCTAGTATTAAGAGTCGGAGGTGACGAGATATGGGACGCACATTGGTTTTGGAAGTGCCGGAGGACGTATACGAACCGCTGGCGAAGGCGGCGAAGCAGACAGGTGAGACACCTGAAGAACTGGCTGTCGAGTGGTTAGCGGCGGCGGCCCGCACCGTTGCTAATGACCCGCTGGAGAACTTTATAGGTGCGTTCCCCAGCAACATCCCGGATTGGGCCGATCAGCATGACAAGTATATAGGTCAGGCCCTAATGAAACAAATGCGAGGTCAGGGAGACGAGGGCGCCTGACATGCCTGAACTTTTTGTAGACACTTCTGGATGGGGGCATTTGGTTGACCCGACTCAGCCTTATCATTCGTTGGCGGCCACTATTTATCGCACCGTCCGACAGCAACGGCGAAAGATCATCACAACCAACTACGTCATCATTGAGTTGGTGGCACTCTTGACCAGCCCGCTTCGTGTTCCTCGGCCATCGCTTATTGCGTTTATTGAGGGGCTGAAAACGTCACCTCACATTGAAGTGATCCATGTGGATTCCCTGCTGGATGAACAAGCATGGCAGTTACTCACAAGCCATCAGGATAAAGCATGGAGTCTTGTAGATTGTACGAGTTTCGTTCTGATGAGACAGCGCGGCATCCTTGAAGCTTTGACCACCGATCACCACTTTGAGCAGGCGGGCTTTGTTCGTTTGCTGAAATTATAGCCCTCTTGTATGGCCGCCGCAGCCTGGAGGCGGGCGGGGTGGAGGCCAGGTGGCGGTGGGAGGCGGAGAAACGCGTGGTGCCGATTACAGAGGTTGCATTGCTGTTGAAGGATTGACTTGAAGAAGATGAGGCTTTATACTCAGACCGTAATTGACAGAAGTGCCAGGAAACGATGCCCAGGATTTCGGAGTTCTTTGGAATCGCCATTTACATGTACTACAAGGATCATATGCCGCCCCATTTCCATGCAATTTACGCGCAACACGAGGCCGAGATCGGTATTGATCCCATTGTGATCTTAGACGGGAGTCTGCCCCGGCGGGTGCAGTCTCTGGTTTTTGAATGGGCCGCCATATCCCAGAACGAGCTACGCGCCAATTGGGAGTTGGCGCGAGCGGGTCAACCCCTGCAGCGCATCCCACCCCTTGAGTGATGAACAATGGGGTGGTTATTGGAAAGGACAATGGTGGAGGGAGAATAGGCGATGATCCTACACATCCTTGAGGCTGAAGTGTGTGGTCCCCATTCCCTGCGGTTAACGTTCAACGACGGCACGCGCAAACGAGTGAATGTATTGCCACTGCTTGACGGCCCTATATTTGAGCCTTTGCGTGATCCCGCCTACTTTGCTCGTGTCACCGTGGACCCAATAGCAGGGACTGTCGTATGGCCCAACGGAGCTGACTTTGCGCCAGAAGCATTATACGGGCTAGAGGCTGAACAGGAAGCCGAGCCTGCGGCATCCACCTCTGCCTGAAGTTCGCCGACGCCGACCTGATCGGCGTGCCCCTGCGCCTGACGGTGAGCCGCCGCAGCCTGGAGGCGGGTGGGGTGGAGGCCAGGTGGCGGTGGGAGCAGACCAGGCGTGTGGTGCCGGTTGCAGAGGTGAATTCCCTGTATAAGCCTTTATAACCTTCCCCTGCACACCTAAATCGGGTATACTCTCCTGTGACGAACACGATTTGGGATCGTCAACCCCAGATCGCTCGTTGGCTATATACGGGAACCGATGGAGCGCGAGTATATCCGCAACTTCTGCATCGTGGCCCACGTGGACCACGGCAAATCCACGCTGGCCGACCGGCTGCTGGAACGCACCGGCACGATCTCGCCCCGTGAGATGCACGAGCAGGTCCTGGATAGCATGGAGTTGGAGCGCGAGCGCGGCGTGACGATCAAGGCCTCGGCGGTGCGCATGACTTACACAGCGGCGGACGGCCAGGTGTATGAACTCAACCTGATTGACACCCCAGGCCATGTGGACTTCACCTACGAGGTCTCGCGGGCGCTGGCGGCCTGTGAAGGCGCTCTTCTGGTCGTGGATGCGACGCAGGGCATTGAAGCACAAACGCTGGCCAACCTGTACCTGGCGTTGGAACACGACCTGGAAATCATCCCGGTGATCAACAAGATTGACCTGCCCGCCGCTCAACCGGACCGGGTGGCCCAGGAGATCGCCGATCTGCTGGGGATGCCCACCGATGAGATGATCCGTGCCTCGGCCAAAGAGGGCATCGGCATTGACGAGGTCCTGGAAGCGGTCATCGCTCGCGTCCCGCCGCCCCGCGGGGACCCGAACGCACCGTTGCGGGCGCTCATCTTTGATTCGCATTACGACCCCTATAAGGGCGTGATCGCCTATGTCCGCGTTATGGATGGCGAGGTGCGCCTGGGCCAGGAACTCCATATGATGGCGACCGGCGCGAACGCCGAGCCGTTGGAGATCGGCGTGTTTACACCGGAGATGAAGCCTACCGGCCTGCTCCAGACGGGCGAGGTCGGCTATATCGCCACCGGCCTGAAGACCGTGCGTGAGTGCCGCGTGGGAGATACCATCACCCTGGCAGCGAACCCGGCGCCCCAGCCGTTGCCCGGCTACCGTGCGGTTAAGCCGATGGTCTTCGCCGGCTTCTATCCGGTGGAGGGAGAGGACTACGGGTTGCTCAAGGACGCGCTGGAGAAGCTGCAATTGAATGACGCCGCGCTCGTGTTTGAGCCGGAAACGTCCCAGGCGCTTAATTTCGGCTTCCGTTGCGGCTTCCTGGGCCTGTTCCATATGGACATTGTCCAGGAGCGGCTGGAGCGCGAGTATGGCCTGAACATCCTGGCGACCGCGCCCAGCGTGGAGTACGAGGTCGTGTTGCACACCGGCGAGACGGTCCGCATTGACAGCCCCGCCGACCTGCCCGACCCCGCCCTGATCAAAGAGATCCGCGAGCCTTGGATGAGGGTCAGTATCTTCACGCCCGCCGAGTACATCGGCCCGGTGATGGAGCTATTGACCGGGCGGCGTGGCGTGTACGAGCGTATGGACTATCTAGACCCGCAACGGGTGGTGATTGAGGGCAAGATCCCTCTGGCCGAGTTGATCATTGACTTCTACGACCAGCTTAAGAGCCGCACGCGGGGCTATGCCTCGCTGGACTATAGCTTTGATGGCTATCAGGCTGGCGACCTGGTGCGGCTGGACATCCTGGTGAACGAAGTGCCGGTGGATGCCCTGGCGATGATCGTTCACCGGCAGGAGGCCTATCATAAGGGGCAGCGGCTGGTGAGCAAGCTTAAGGAGTTGATCCCGCGCCAGTTGTTCACCGTCCCCATCCAGGCGGCGGTGGGCGGGCGCGTGATCAGCCGGGCGAACGTGAAGGCACTCAGGAAGAACGTCCTGGCGAAGTGCTACGGCGGCGACGTGACGCGCAAACGCAAGTTGCTGGAGAAGCAAAAGGCCGGGAAGAAGCGCCTCAAACGCATCGGCAGCGTGGAGATCCCCCAGGAGGCCTTCTTTGCCATGTTGCAGTTAGAGGAGGATTGAGGCCGCCGCGCTCCTACGCTGTTCCCGCGATGAAGGCCTCCAGCCGGGCGCGGATCGCATCGCGCACGCGACGGAAGGCAGCCAGCCGCTCTTCTTCACTGCCGCTCGCCTCAGCGGGGTCGTCAAATGGCCAGTGCAGCCGCCGCGCCGGGCCGGGATAGACCGGGCAGGCCTCGGCCGCCGGGGCGCAGACGGTGATGACGTAATCAAACGGCTGGCCCAAAAACTCATTCATAGATTTGGAGCGGTGCTGACTGATGTCAATTCCCACTTCGGCCATGACGCGGATAGCCAGCGGATGGACGTATCCGGCGGGCTGGCTGCCCGCGCTGAAGGCCTGGAAGCGGTCGCCTGCCAGATGATTCAACCAGCCCTCGGCCATCTGTGAGCGCGCCGAGTTGCCGGTGCACAGGATCAGCACCCGCACTTTCTCCATTGGCTGGGCATTTGTTGCGCTCATGGGGTTGTACCGGGATGCTCCTTGGTGGCCTCCGCCGAGATGATAGCAGCAATGATGGCGTCAGCGGTAGCTACGTTCGTAGCCAGGGGGACGTTGTGGACAACACAGAGTCGCAGCAGGGCCTGGATGTCCGGCTCGTGGGGATGCTTGTCCATTGGGTCCACCAAGAAGATCACGGCGTCCACCTGCCCCTCCACCACCCGGGCGCCGATTTGCGCATCGCCGCCGTAGGCGCCGGATTGAACCGCCTCAACCTCCAACCCCACTTTATCGCGCAGCAACTTGGCCGTGCCTTGCGTGCCGATCAGGCGGTAACGCGCCAGGGTGTTGCGGTTAAAGGTGGCCCAGGCCACCATGTCGGCTTTCTTGCCATCGTGGGCGATCAACGCCAGTGTTTTCATAGGCATGAGCGTGTATTTACCAGACGACTTTCACCGCATACTTTACGAATATCGGATCATGGCTGATTAAAACTGCATCCTCTACATTCGCCTGCGCGATCAGCAAACGATCAAAGGGATCCTTGTGATAGGCAGGTAACTGATCAATTGCCAGGACGTGATCTAGAGTAATTGGCAGCACTTGAAGTCCATTCATTTGGCGCTGGCTCTCTATCAACTCGGCCAGCGGCAGGCTTAACCGTAACCTGCCCAGTTGCAGTTTGATCTGCATTTCCCAAACACTGGCAATGCTTAGCCATAACTCATTCGCCTGGTCTTGGCAGAATGCCAAAGCAGTTGAGGATAGTTTATTTGGCTCGCTGTCCCACCAGATAAACGCGTGGGTGTCCAGCAGTAATTTCATACATCTCCCACCCAGAAGGTTTCTGGTAATGGTTCATCAAAGTCATCGCTCGTCCAGATCGCGCCTGGATGAAGCCCTGCCAGGCGCGGGCGAGAGACTGACACAATGGGCACAAGACGAGCAATCGCAACATCCCCCTGGGTTAAGATAATCTCAGTGCCCGCTGTAAGTTGGGCTACTAATTCCATAAATCGCTTCTGGGCATCCTGCAGTTCTATCGTCTTGGTTGACATGCGCTCCCCTGCCTCTCTACTCGCCTATTCGGATATATTCCCTTCAGGGAAAGCCAGAAGGCGTAGGGACAGCCCCCTATGTCTATTCTACCCAAACCGCCCGGTGATGTAGTCCTCTGTACGCCGGTCCTTCGGGCGCGTGAAGATCACCTGCGTCGGGCCAACTTCAATGATTGTACCCGATTTACGATCCTCGGTCAACATCATCATCGCGGTGAAATCGCTCACCCGCGCCGCCTGCTGCATGTTATGTGTCACGATGACGATGGTGTAATTCTGCTTCAACTCCTGCATGAGATCTTCAATCTTAAGCGTGGCGATGGGGTCTAGCGCCGAAGCCGGTTCGTCCATCAGGATAACCTCCGGCTCCACGGCCAGGGCGCGGGCGATGCACAGGCGCTGCTGCTGCCCACCGGAGAGTGCCAGCCCCGACTGCCTGAGCTTATCCTTGACCTCATCCCACAGCGCTGCCTGGCGCAGGCTGCGCTCCACAATCTCGTCCAACACGCGCCTGTCGCGCACCCCGTTGATCCAAGGCCCATAGGCCACGTTATCGTAGATGCTCTTGGGGAAGGGGTTGGGCTTCTGGAAGACCATGCCGATACGACGGCGGACTTCCACCGGGTCCACCTCCGGCGCGTAGATGTCCTGGTTATTGAAGAGCACCTGACCTTCCACACGGGTGCCGGGGATGAGTTCGTTCATGCGGTTGAAGGTCCGCAGGAGCGTGCTCTTGCCGCAGCCCGATGGCCCAATGATGGCCGTGATCCGGTGGCGGGGGATGTCCAGCGAGACATCCCGGATCGCCAGGAAATCCCCATACCACACGTGCAGGTTGCGGGTCTGCATCACCAGTCGGTCGGCCTGATCGGTGGTCAGGTCAACTGCGGTGGCCCTGGCGACCAGGCCGGTTTTGAGGGGGAAAGCCAGTTCGCCTGACATTACCAACTCACCTTTTTCTGATAGGCATTGCGCAACAGGATCGCTGTTGCGTTCATACTCAGTAAGACGATCAGCAGGATCAGAATCCCGGCAGCAGCCAGGCCATGAAATTCCTTCTGGGGGAGCGACACCCAGTTGAAGATCTGGATGGGCAGGACGGTGAAGATGTCCAACGGCCCTTTCAGGTCAAAAGCCACATACGTTAATGCCCCGATCGTGATCAGCGGTGCTGTCTCGCCGATGGCGCGCGACATGGCCAGGATGACGCCGGTGAGAATGCCCGGCATGGCGTAAGGCAGCACGTGATGGCGCACGGTCTGCCATGGGGTGGCGCCCAGGGCGAACGATGCCTGGCGCATGGAAAGGGGCACGGCGCGGATCGCCTCGCGTGAGGCCACGATCACCGTCGGCATAACCAGCAGGGCCATGGTCATCCCCCCGGCCAGCACGCTGCGGCCCAGGTCCAGGCCGCGCACGAACAAACCCAGGCCGAGCAGGCCATAGATGATGGAGGGCACACCGGCCAGGTTGGAGATGTTGATCTCAATAAAGCGTGTGAGGCGGTTCTGGCGCGCATATTCCTCCAGATAGATCGCTGCACCCAATCCGATGGGCACGGCGAGGGTGGCCGTGATGGCGATCAACCATATGGTCCCCTGCAACGCCGAGCGCAGGCCCGCCTTATCTGGGAAGCGCGAGGGGAACTCCGTGAAGAGTTCCGGGCGCAGCCAGGGCAGCCCATCCAGGACGACATCTACAAGCAGCGTGAGCAGCATCAGAATGCCCAGCCAGACCGCCGCCAGGCACAATAACTCAAAGGAGCGGCCCAGGCGCTTGCGCCGTTCAAGCTGGCGCACAAAAGCCGGATCGTGAATAGACGTCAGGCTCATTCGTACACCTCCCGGAAGCGGCGCGTGATCAGATGGCTGGCCACGTTCATGACCAATGTCAGCAGGAAGAGCAGCATACCCACCGCGAAGATGGTGTGGTATTCCAGGCTCTGCTGCGGGGTATCCCCCAGGCTGACCTGGACGATGTAGGCGGTCATGGTCTCAATGGATTCCAGTGGATTAAGGGTCATTTTGGGTTGCTGCCCGGCGGCGATGGCCACGATCATGGTCTCACCAATGGCACGCGAGACGGCCAGGAGCACGGCAGCCGCGATGCCCGATAGTGCGGCTGGCACGACCACGCGCAGGGAGACTCCCAGTTTGGTGGAGCCCAGGGCATAGGCCGCCTGGCGCAGCGACTGGGGCACAGCCGACAAGGCGTCTTCGGAGATAGAGGCCACCATCGGCAGGATCATGAAGCCCATGACCAGGCTGGCGCTCAGCGCGTTGAATGCCTGGGTTTGCGGCCAGATCGTTTTCAGGATCGGGGTAACAAACAGCAGGGCAAAGTACCCATACACGACTGTGGGGATGCCCGCCAGGATTTCCAGGATCGGCTTCAGCACTCGTCGCTTGCGGGGCGCGGCATACTCGCTAAGGTAGATCGCCGCCAGAAGCCCCAGGGGCAAGGCGAGCGCCATCGCGCCTGCTGCCACCAGGATCGTGCCGTTCACCAGGGGCAGGACGCCGAACTGCTTAGAGGCGAATAGCGGCGTCCAGCGCGTGCCGGTGAGAAATTCAACGATAGAGACACGTTCAAAGAAGAGCAGCGTCTCTTGCAGCAAGACCGCGATGATCCCAAAGGTCGTGAGGACCGAAACAGCCGCGCAGAGAAAGAACAGGGCCTGGAGCATCTGCTCGCGGATGCGCCGGGTCGGGCGCCGGCGCAAAGTCAACGCTATCTGGCGAGTCGTCGCTGTCTCCATTTGGATATGTGTCGCTTCCATTGCAAGCCCCCTTTCAGCCAGGTAAAACGTGGAAAAGACAACATGCGGGCTGCGTGGCAGGTTGCGCCCAGTAATCCGCCACGCAGCCGTTTCGCTCCACGCACAACGTGATGAGCCGAAAAGGTCACTTCTCCTTGCTCAACAACTCGCTCAGTGAAACGCCGACAGTAGACCCGACGCCCTCAAAGATAGAGCCGGTCACGCGGTTGTCATAGCGCTTCTGCGCCAGGGCGTAGTGTTCGTCGGTCAGGGGGATGTAGCCCACCTGGGCAGAGAGTTCCTTCGCATGGGCGAGATAGAAGGCGACGAACGCACTAATCTCGTCCTTCTCGTCAATGCGCTGGCGATTGACGTAGATGAACAGCGGGCGCGAGAGGGGCTGGTAGGTGGCGTTGGAGACCGTCTCGGCGCTGGGCAGGACGCAGCCATTGCCGTTATCAATGGCCACCAGCTTGAGCTTGTCCTTGTTCTGCTCGTAGTAGGCCAGGCCGAAGAAGCCCAAGGCGTTGACATCTCCGGCGATGCCCTGCACCAGCACGTTGTCGTCCTCGCTGGGGAGGAAGTCGCCGCGGCTGGCGCCCTCCTTGCCGTTGATAGCTTCCGTAAAGTAATCATACGTGCCGGAATCAACGCCTGGGCCATACAGGCTGAGGGGCCGGTCCGGGAAGTCGCTGCGGACCTGGTTCCAGTTGGTGATCTTGCCCTCGGCCTCCGGCTCCCAGATCGTCTTCAGTTCGGCGGTAGTCAGGCAGGTGACGAAATCGTTCTGGGGATTGACCATCACCGCCAGGCCGTCAAAGGCGACCGGCAGCTCCACGTATTCAATGCCGTTCTGCTTACACAGTTCTACCTCGGACTCCTTGATCGGGCGCGAAGCATCCGAGATGTCGGTCTCGCCGGCGCAGAACTTCTTGAAGCCGCCGCCTGTGCCGGAGATGCCCACCGGCACGCGCACCTTGGGATACTGCTTCTGGAACTCCTCGGCGACTGCCGACGTGATCGGCGCGACGGTGCTGGAGCCATCCACCAGGATGGTGCCTTCCACCTCGGCGGCGGTGGTCGGCGCAGGCGCCTGGGTGGGCGCTGGCGTGGTTACAGCGCCCGGCTGCCCGCCACAGGCGCTGAGGATCAGCGCTGCCAGCATAATCAAGGACAACAAGCTAAACGTTTTGGAAGTGTACATCTTCTTCTCTCCTTTTTCCTTTAGTGTTCGTTACTCTTTTCACTATAGCCGCGTGGGGTTAAGGCCGGTTAAAGACTCCTTTAAGGGTGTGTTAAGAGCCTGATCAGGGCTAATGTCGGGATGGGGAGACCACTTCGGCATGTCGTGTACAATAGCGGCAGCGCCCGAGTGGGCCAGTCCCCGGGCGCTGCATCAGGAGGAGGAAGAGCCGATAAGCGCGGATAAATGCAAATGGCCCAAATCACTCATGTGTGCCGTGACCGTTCGGTCGGGGATCAAGGCTTTGGGCTAACGGCGGGGTGGCCGTGATGGTGACCTCCTCAGGCAGAACCACGAACTTGGAGTTCCAGGACAGGCCGATCACCAGCCGCCCCTCATCTACTCGTCTCCGGCCCTGAATTTCCAGCGTCACGGTTGGGTCAGGCCACAACAGCAGTTCGCGTCGGTTGACCTTCACCTGGACCGCGCCGTTGCGCAACCCCGCCGCGATGCGTTCCAGGTATTCCGCCGCCTCAGCCGCCGATAGCTCCATTTCCACCCGCAGTTGCTCCATACTTCACCCCTCAGGTGTTTCTCCAGGCCAGGTTGACCCGCAGGCCGCTGGCGTCACCGTCAATGTGCATTCTGACGCGCTGGGGCGGCTGAAGCACTACCTGGCGGTGGCTGGCCCGAACGCGCACCAGCCCCCGCCGCATCCCTGCCGCGATCCCGTCCAGAAGGTCGGCGACCTCCTGTGCCGGGATATTCACTTCCAATTCCAACTCCTCGGTCATCTTCGTTTCCCATTTTCCTGTGCTCTGTTTCCATCCATCCCTTGCTCATCCCAGGCATAGCATAGCAGGCGCAGTTTAAGGGGGGTTCAACAGCAGGTTAAGAACAGGTTAAGAATGGGGCATGCGGGGGGCGGTTGAGTAGGGCGCAGTACGCTGCGCCCCTATAGCCCGGCTGAGATGGGTATATTTCTTCCCCCGGCCAGGGGGAGCGTCAGGGATGGGGTGAGGTTTTGAGGGTTTATTGCAACAGGTCAGATGTGTCCCTCGCGGCGGGCAGCCCAGCGGCGGGTTCGGCGGTGAGGACGGCGCGGACGATGGCCTGGGCCACAACCTCCGCAGCAAAAGCCCCTACTACATTGACATCGGCTTCTACCTGGCCGGTAGCCAGTGTGAACAGGGTGTCGCCGTCCAGCATGGTATGTGCCGGGCGCACTGCGCGGGCGATGCCATCGTGGGCCATTTGGGCAACCTTATTCGCGCCCTCCTTGGTCAGATTGGCGTTGGTCACGACGACACCGATGACCGTATTGCCGGACGCGGGGGGAGGGGCGCCAAAGCGCAAGGGCGGTTCCTGCGCATAGGCACGCAGGACAGCCAGCGTGTCGGCGAAGCCTGTCCCATCCGGGCGGCGCGCCCCCGCCAGGATGCGCCCGGTCTGTGGGTCCACCACATCGCCGAAGGCGTTGACGGCCACCACCGCCCCCACGATCAGCCCGCCGCCCAGGTCCACACTGGCCGTGCCCAACCCCGACTTCATCGCCTGCGCCAGCCCAAGGACTTTGCCGACGGTGGCGCCGGCGCCCGCGCCGACGTTGCCCTCTGCGACCGGGCCTTCCGTCGCGGCCAGACAGGCCGCATAGCCCATGGCGGCATCGGGGCGGACATCGGAGCGCCCAATGCCCAGGTCAAACAGGATGGCGGCGGGGACGATGGGGACTTTGGCAATGCGCACGTCAAAGCCGATGCCCCGTTCCTCCAGATAGCGGACGACGCCTGTGGCCGCCTCTAGGCCAAAGGCGCTCCCCCCGGCCAGGACGATGGCATGGGCCTGTTGCACTAGATGCAGCGGGCGCAGCGGGTCGGTCTCGCGGGTGCCCGGCGCACCGCCGCGCTGGTCCACCCCGCCCACAGCCCCGGCCTCGCACAGCACCACCGTGCAACCGGTCAGCGCCTCCAGATCGTGCGCATGTCCCACCCGGATGCCGGGAATGGGAATGAAACTCATATCAGCCTTGCCCTCCCTTATGGTGGTCAATGCCCCGATAGGTTTCAATGAACTGGACAATGCGTTGTTCGTCAAACTCCTCCAGCGCCAACAGGCGCGTCCAGGCGGTCAGCGCAATCTTATGCTCCATGTCCGGATAAGGCGCCAGGATCACATGGCTATCATAGCGGCCGGCAATGTCCTTGAGCTTGTCAATCACGTCCTGGGGGATGCCATTGTACTGGATGAGCACGCCGCCATCCTCCAGGTTGTGGACCTGCAACTCATTGGGGATAGGTCGATCGTGGATACCCCAGTTGGCCAGGCGGTTGTAGTGCGGGCCGGAGGTCGGCGGCGTGGAGTTATAGCCGTCAAAGGTCTCGCCCTCGCTCAAGTGACGGTTGCCCTGATCCGGGAAGCGGATCCCCGGCTTCAGGCTCTCCTGGTACTCGCGGTACCAGAGCAGGCCGCCCACGACAGCGACCAAGGCGACAACGATGCCCAGGGTAGCCAAAAGGCGGTTACGGCTCTGCTGTCTACGGCGTGCGCGCAACTCCTCACGCCGCAGGCGGCTGCGCTCGGCCACACTGGAGGTCGGCGCGGGCGGCGCCTTTGCGCCACCTGTGGGAGATGGCGGAGTGGGCTGGGTCGCCTTGATGGCTGCCGGTGGGCGCGTGTATTTCGTCGCCCCGCTACGCTGCTTTTTCTTCGCTTTGGCCACAGATCATCCCTCCTGAGTTCCTACTCACATTATAGACAGAAGCAGCACGGGCACAAACCGGGCGCGAGTCCAATCGCCAGCCCCATTTGCGCTACGCAGGTTTATAGTGTATGCTCCCACGCTTGAAAGGCTTCGCCCCCCACCCATGAGCCTATCAAGGAGGTAGCATGAGACTCAGCCGTGCGCTTGCACTCAGCCTGCTTAGCGGGCTGGCCCTACTGGTTGCCCTCAGCGCCGCATCATCGCAGGCAGCGCCGCCCCTTAAACCGCCCGCCCAACTGCCTAAGTACGCGGTGCGGGGGCCGTTCATCCAGGAGGGGATTGGCCCAATTGTGTTCAATGGCGACCTGCGCGACCTGCCTCAAATTAAGGAGGAGGTCACGCCACAGGAGTTCCCACTGCGTCTCACGCCGGGCGAGACCCGCGCCTCGGCTTTAGGCGGCGTGGGCAGAGCCGAGGCAATTTTCAGCGGGAACGGACAGATGCCCCCGCCGATCATCAGCTTTCCCGGCCTGAACTTCTCCCAGTTCGGCGCGGGCTGGCCGCCGGACACCAACGGCGATGTCGGCCCCACCCACTACATTCAGACCGTCAACACCTCCATCGGCATCTTCCGCAAGTCGGATGGCCAGCGCCTGGTCGGCGTCACCTTTAACACCTTCTTCCCCGGCCCTGGGCCGTGCGATACAGGCAACTACGGTGACCCCATTGTCCTCTATGACCCCATGGCCGACCGCTGGATCATTACCGACTTCACCGTCACACCACCCTACTATGAATGCATCGCCGTCTCACAGACCGGTGATCCTGTCAGCGGCGGCTGGTACTTCTACGGCCTGGTCACCTACCCCACCGGTGACTTCTTCCCAGACTATCCCAAGCTCAGCGTCTGGCCGGACGCCTACTACATGACCGATAACATGTTCGGCGAGGGGGCGCACGCCGGCGAGTTCTTCGTGCGCACCTGGGCGCTGGACCGCGCTGCCCTGATCGCGGGGGGACCGCTGCGCTCTATCTACTTTGACACCTGTCTACAGGGCGAGTGCGGCAGCCTGTTGCCCAGCAACCTGCGCGGCACGCTGCCGCCGACCGGCTCCCCCAACTACCTGGCCTCGGTGGAGTATCCCAATGTCTTCAACCTGTGGGAGTTCCACGTGGAGTGGTCGCCTGTGATCACCGGGACGCTCACCGGGCCAACCCAGTTGGAGATTGAGCCGTTTGAGCCAGCGGGGGATGTGCCCCAGCAGGGCACAACCACCTTGCTTGATAGCCTGAGCTTCCGCCTGATGCACTGGCTGCAGTATCGCAACTACGGCACCCACGAAGCGCTCTTCGCCAACCATACTGTGGATGTAGATGGCCGTGCCGTGCCGCGCTGGTACGAGATCCGCGACCCCGGCGGCACCCCCTATGTCTATCAGCAAGGCACCTATGTGCCCGATGCCACCCGGCATCGCTGGATGGGGAGCATCGCTGCCGACCGCGATGGCAACGTCGCCCTGGGCTACAGCGTCTCCAGTTCCAGTATGTACCCCTCCATCCGCTACGCCGGGCGACGCAACGGCGAGGCGCTGGGGGAGTTGCCCCAGAACGAAGCCAGCCTGATTGAAGGCACAGGCTCACAAATTGGAATCAGCCGCTGGGGCGACTACAGCGCCATGACGGTGGACCCGACAGACGATTGTACTTTCTGGTACACCAACGAGTACTACATCACATCGGGCAACAACTGGCAGACGCGCATCGGCGCCTTCAAGTTCCCCGCCTGTGGCCAGGCCCTGGGCAGCGTCACCGGGCGTGTGCTCAATGCGGTCACCGGCGGCCCCGTGGTTGGCGCCCCCGTCGTCGTGGCAGGAACGGTGGAGACCCTTACGGTGCAGACGGACGCCAATGGCAGCTACGTGGCGCGTGTCCTACCGGGCACCTACGCCATCACCGCCGGGCCGCTGCCTCCCGGCTATCCGGACCCTGGGGGTGTCTCCGGCGTCGTCGTTGTCGCCAACCAGACGACAACCGCCCCCGACATCTTGCTGAACCCGGTGCCTTACCTGGCCTATAGCTCTAACACGGTGGATGACTGTGGCCCTGGCGGGAACTGCAACGGCTACCCCGATCCGGGCGAGCAGGACCTCAAGCTATATGTCAGCCTGACCAATATCGGCGCGATCACGGCCACGCAGATCAACGGCACGCTGACCGCGCTGACGCCGGGGGTGACCGTGGACGTGCCCACAGCCGCCTATCCCAATATCAACGCGGGCCAGACAGCCTGGAACCCCACACCGTTCCAGTTTGATGTGGATAGCAGCGTGACCTGTGGGACGGTGCTGACCTTCCGCGAAGACGTCGCCACCGCCCAGGGCACATTCCCCATCACCTTTACCCGCTCTACCAATATCCCCCAGCCGCCTGTCGCCGTCCTCACGGATACGGTGGAAATGGGCAATATCGGCTGGACGTTTGGCGGGACCTCACCGCCGTGGCAAATCACCGATGAGGACTCCCACAGCCCCACCCACTCCTGGACGGACAGCCCGGGTGGCCCCTATGGCAACAACCAGAACAAGTGGATGATCTCGCCCAGGCTGGATCTGAGTGGGAAGACAGGGGTTGAGATCACCGGCTGGTACAAGTACGCGCTGGAATCCGGCTACGATTACATGTACCTGGAATATTCCACCAACGACGGCACGACCTGGAACACGACCGATC
This sequence comes from Anaerolineae bacterium, assembly GCA_034432795.1. Taxonomy (GTDB): domain Bacteria; phylum Chloroflexota; class Anaerolineae; order DSLN01; family DSLN01; genus DAOUBF01. Next base: position 5,725 of record DAOUBF010000054.1, on the reverse strand, counting down.
CCCTGCTCACCCTAAATGGGACGCAGATGGCCTGGACTGAGATCGTGGCCCAGGCGCCGCAACTGGCGAATATCGCCCAGGCCCGCATCCGCTTCCGCCTGGTGACGGACCCCGGGGTGACAGCGGACGGTGTGCATATTGATGACATCGTGGTCAGTTACCGGCCGGTTGTCTGTGGGCAACCCCTGCCCAATCGGTTGTTGCTTCCCATCATTCAGCGCAGCGGCCCGTAAGCCGCGCCTGTCACACAACCGGGGAACCATCCAACGCCCCACAGGATAGCCCTGTGGGGCGTTGACTTTCTTCTCACTTGACAGGCCCATTGACCCTACTTTATAATGAAGCCAGTGAGCCACACTGAGAGGTGGCTTTTCGGGCAAATGGACACATCTAAGGACCTGTTCACGTGCTTTCTATGGCGCCGTTTCACCAGGGCCGGCTGCGCTCAGCCCGAATGGCTGGGCCTACGACCGTAATCCCGCTTTCCCGACCATGCGGTTATCCGGCGCACCCGCGCTGGCTGAACCTGCGTTGTTTACGTCATCCTCCCCCCTTTCTTGAACGCCCGCCCCAACTGACTCGCTGAAGGAAGTCGCTCCCGCGCCGTGGCCGTCTCAATCGGATGTTGCAGGGGGCCAGGCAGGGGCCTATCCGGGCTTCGGAGCGTGAGCTTCCGCCAGATGGAACCGCACCCGGACGCCTGTGATCCGGGCATGCACCAGGCACGTTCGTCGCATGAGCAGTCAGCCATCACGAGGTTAATCCAGGAGTATCAAGCGTAAGGAGAAAGGATGGGAGTACCCATGAGTACCAAGAGAATGATACCAGGACCGAAAGCACAGGAATACGTCGCCCGCGATGCGGCGCGCATCTCACCGTCATACACCCGCTCGTACCCCTTCGTCATGGCCAGAGGCCGAGGCTCTGAGGTCTGGGACGTGGACGGCAACCGCTACATTGACTTTAACGCTGGCGTGGCGGTTTGCGCCACCGGCCATTGCCACCCGGAGGTCGTGGCCGCCATCAAGGCCCAGGCCGACCAGTTCCTGCACATGTCCGGCACGGATTTCTACTACCCACCCCAGATTGAGCTGGCCGAGGAACTGAACCGCATCGCGCCGTTTGATGAGGAGGCGCAGGTGTTCTTCACCAACTCCGGCACCGAGACGGTGGAGGCGGCCATCAAGTTGGCGCGCTATTACACGGGGCGCAACCGCTTCATCGGCTTCTATGGCGGCTTCCACGGGCGCAGCATGGGATCGCTGGCCTTCACCGCGAGCAAAGTGGTCCAACGCGAAGGCTTCTCCTTCCCCATGCCCGGCGTGAGCCACGTCCCCTTCCCCAACCCCTACCGGCCTGTGCTGGCGATCACCTATGGCGACTATGGCGATGCCGTGGTGGACTATATAGAGAATGTGCTGTTCGCTACGGCGGTGCCGCCGAACGATGTCGCCGGTATCCTGGTAGAGCCGGTGCAGGGCGAGGGGGGCTATGTCTGGCCGGCGCCGCACTTCTTCCCGCGCCTGCGCCAGTTGTGCGATAAATACGACATCCTGCTGATTGTGGATGAGGTCCAGTCGGGGATGGGCCGCACGGGCAAGTGGTGGGCGATTGAGCACTTCGGCGTGCAGCCGGACATCGTATGCGCAGCGAAGGGCATCGCTTCGGGCCTGCCGCTGGGTGCGATGATCGCCCGCAAGTCGCTGATGATCTGGGGGCCGGGGTCGCACGGCAACACCTTCGGCGGCAACCCGCTCTCCTGCGTGGCGGCGCTGGCGACCATCCGCCTGATTGAGAACGGCTACATGCAGAATGCCGCCGAGATGGGCGACTACATCCTGGATGCGCTCGCCGAAATCCGCCCACGCCACCCCAGCATCGGCGACATCCGTGGCAAGGGCCTGATGATCGGCATTGAGTTGGTGGAGGACCAGCAGACGAAGGTCCCGGCGCGCAGCCTGCGCGATGCGGTGGTATACAAGGCATTTGAGAAGGGGCTGCTGCTCTTGGGCGCGGGCATGAGCACCATCCGCATCTCGCCGGCGCTGAACATCACCCGTGACCTGGTGGACGAGGCGCTGGCGATCCTGGATGAGGCGCTCACCGAGGCCGAGGAGGAGATGCTGCCGCAGGCCGCTGGGGCCCGTGCGGCGGCCGCCTGATAGAAGTCATAGGGGCAGGCACAAGGCCTGCCCCTACTAATTCTGCTAAGATTGCTTTTGTGACCGGGAAGAATATAATCAATATTATCAACCCCACCATGCGCGATCGGGGTTGATAGGCTCTGTCTTACTACCGGCTTAACCCCAGGCGGTCACGAGCTGTACCCAAAGCTCCAAACCGCTGTCGTATTTAGCGGCATGGTGGCGGAATAATTCTCTTAGGAGGGTAAACTGGCGTGGCTCGCCTGGAAGACCTGACACGCGGTGCGACGGTCAAGGGCATCCTGCCCGATGGGCCGGTCACCGTCGTGGATGTGAAGTGGTTCGGCAGCACAGTCGTTGAATTGACCTATAAAGACGCTGCCGGCCGACTCGGTAACGAACTCCTCTACCGCGACCGCGAGCCGGCGCTGGAGATCGTCACGGCGGGACGCCCCTGGAGCTTTGACGGCGATGGGGCGCTCTTCCGCCTGGTCTCGGAAGCCTATCGCATCCGCCTGGCCCACCTTTTTGACCCGCTCCTGGCCGTCCACACCTCGCTCATTGAGCCGCTGCCCCATCAGATCACCGCTGTCTATGGCGAGATGCTGACGCGGCAGCCCCTGCGCTTTCTCCTGGCCGACGACCCCGGCGCGGGCAAGACCATCATGACCGGCCTGTTCCTCAAGGAACTGCTGGTGCGCGGCGACCTCCAGCGCTGCATGGTCGTCTGCCCCGGCAGCCTGTGCGAGCAGTGGCAGGATGAACTCTACCAGAAATTCCACCTGCCTTTTGAAATCATGAGCCGTGAGATGATGGAGACAGCGCGGAGCGGCAATGCTTTTGCCGAGCACAACCTGATCATTTGCCGCCTTGACCAGTTGAGCCGCAACGAAGACATCCAGGCCAAACTCGCGCTCACCGATTGGGATGTCATCGTCGTGGACGAAGCCCACAAGATGTCGGCCTCGTTCTTCGGCGATGAAGTGAAAGCCACCAAACGCTACCGGCTCGGCCAGCTCCTGGGCAAGATCACGCGCCACTTCCTGCTCCTGACCGCCACGCCCCACAACGGCAAGGAAGCCGATTTCCAGTTGTTCATGGCGCTGCTGGACGCCGACCGCTTTGAGGGCCGCTTCCGCGACGGCGTGCATGTGGTGGACACCTCCGACCTGATGCGCCGCATGGTCAAGGAGCAACTCGTGAAGTTTGACGGCAAGCCGCTCTTTCCGGAGCGCTTCGCCTACACCGTCAACTACAAGCTCTCCGCTCCCGAAGCCCGTCTCTACCGTGAGGTGACCGACTACGTGCGCGAGGAGATGAACCGCGCCGACCGGCTGGCCCGTGAGGGCGAGGGGCGGCGGGGCAACATGGTCGGCTTCGCGCTCACGATCTTGCAGCGCCGCCTGGCCTCGTCGCCCGAAGCCATCTACCAATCGCTCAAGCGCCGCCGCGAGCGACTGGAGAGGCGGCTGCGTGAGGAGAAGCTGCTCAAGCGCGGCGCGGATGCCCCCATAGACACGACCGAGGGATTGGCCTTGCCCCTGGATGAAGACAGCGCCGACGAGTACTATGATGAGACACCCGCGGCGGAGGTGGAGCAGACCGAAGAGCAGGTCGTGGACCGCGCCTCAGCAGCCCGCACCATCGCTGAACTGGAACTGGAGATTAAGACGCTAGAGCGGCTAGAACGGCTCGCCCTGCAGGTGCGCCAGAGCGGGACGGACAAGAAGTGGGAGGAGCTATCCGGCCTGCTGCAGGGCAAGAGCGAGGCCGAGGCCGTGAGCGAACTCTTTGACGCCCAGGGGCACCGCCGCAAGCTGATCATCTTCACCGAGCACCGTGACACGCTCAACTACCTGGCGGACCGTATCCGCACACTCATCGGGCGGCCCGAAGCCGTCATCACGATTGATGGCAGCCTGGGGCGCGAAGAGCGGCGCAAGCGGCAGGAACTGTTCACCCAGGACAAGGATGTGCTCTTCCTGGTCGCCACCGACGCCGCAGGCGAGGGCATCAACCTGCAGCGGGCGCACCTCATGGTCAACTACGACCTGCCCTGGAATCCCAACCGCATTGAGCAGCGCTTCGGGCGCATCCACCGCATTGGTCAGACCGAGGTCTGCCACCTGTGGAATCTCGTGGCGCCGGAGACCCGCGAGGGCGATGTCTTCCATCGTCTCCTGACCAAACTGGAACAGCAGCGTGCCGCGCTGGGCGGGAGTGTATTTGACGTGCTCGGCAAGACCTTCACCGACCGGCCGCTGCGCGACCTGCTTATTGAGGCTATCCGCTACGGCGACGACCCCCAGGTACAGGAGAAGCTCACGCAGGCGATTGACCAGGCGCTGGACTACCAACGCCTGCAGCAGTTGATTGAGGAGCGGGCGCTGACGCACGAGACGCTCACCCTGTCGCAGATCATGCGCATCCGTGAGGACATGGAGCGGGCCGCCGCCCGCCGCCTGCAGCCGCACTTCATTGCCTCGTTCTTCCGGGAGGCGTTCGCGCACCTGGGCGGCAGCCTGCGCGAGCGTGAGCCGAAGCGCTACGAGATCACCCACGTCCCCGCCGTGATCCGGGCACGCGACCGCGTCATCGGTACGGGCGAGCCGGTGCTGACGCGGTATGAGCGGGTGACGTTTGAGAAGGACCTGATCGCCGTCCCCGGCAAGCCGCTGGCGGCGTTCATCTGCCCCGGCCATCCGCTGCTGGACGCGACGATTGACCTGATCCTGGAACGCTACCGCGACGTGCTCAAGCGTGGCGCGGTGCTGGTGGACCCGAACAACCGCAGTGAAGACGTGCGGGCACTGTTTTACCTGGAGCATTCTATTCAGGACGCCCGCACCGACCGGAGCGGCCACCGTCGGATCGTCTCGCGCCAGATGCAGTTCGTGGAGATTGACGCCAGCGGCCAGGTGACCCACCCCGGCTATGCGCCCTATCTGGACTACCGCCCGCTCACCGACGAGGAACGCACCTGGATTGCGCCGATCCTGGACGCGGACTGGCTGCGTGACGACCTGGAAGCGCGGGTCCTGGCCTATGCGGCGGAGCATCTTGTCCCGCAGCATCTGAGCGAGGTCAGGGCGCGGAAAGAGGACCTCATCCGCAAGACCGAGGCGGCGGTCAAAGACCGGCTGACGAAGGAGATCATGTATTGGGACCATCGGGCGAATGACCTGAAGGTGCAAGAGTTGGCGGGCCGGCCCATGGCGAAGATCAACTCGGCGCTGGCGCGGCAGCGGGCGGATGAGCTTGAGGCGCGGCTGCGCCAGCGCCTGGAGGAGTTGGAGCAGGAGCGCCACCTGGCCCCGCTTCCGCCGGTCATCATCGGCGGGGCGCTCGTCGTGCCCCAGGCGTTGGTGAACCGGCTGCGTGGGGAGACGCCCGAACCGGACGAGGTATCACCGGCCGAGCGCGAGCGCATTGACCGGCTGGCCATCGCTGCCGTTCTGGAGGCGGAGCGCCGCCTGGGGCGCGAGCCGCGCGAGATGCCGCACGACTACCCCGGTTACGACATAGAATCAAAGGACCCGACGAACGACCGCCTGTACTTTATTGAGGTGAAGGGCAAAGCC
>DAOUBF010000053.1:0-30699 GCA_034432795.1 Anaerolineae bacterium | reverse complement strand
CCCTACAGGCTCGCCATAGAATTGAAATACACCTAGCCCGCCCCTCTGTTTGACACCCTTGCCTGGCCGGACTATAATGTGCCCACCCCCAGTAGGGGGTTGATCCTGGCCATCGGACCACCTTCCAGCTATCAGCGTTCAGCCATCCGCTCCCAGCTTTTTATTGTGGGGGCTGTAGGGCGACCGGCCGGTCGCCCCTACAGGCGCGCTCAAAGCGGAGAGCACATCGCTATGGTGAATCTGGCGAGTATCGTCGTAAATGCATTATGGGTGTTTGGGCTGGCGGTCATTCTGGCAGCCCTGGGCTACTCCGACTGGCTCGCCCGCGAGAGAGGAATGGGATTACGCCAGGCTCTCACACAGCGGGGGTTCGTGATCGCCACCAGCGCAGGTCTGGCGCTTATCGCTCTGGGCCTGGCCGGGGGTGCGCACGGCACAGCGCGCGTGCTGTGGCTGATCTTAACGCTGGCCTGTGGCCTCCAGGCCTGGCGCGCCTGGCGTGCCTGGAACGCAACTTAAGGGGGACAGCAGCGGTTTTATCCCCCTTCTCCCGCAGCGTGGGAGAGGGGCCGGGGGCGAGGGCCACATTCCCCCCCTCCCCCAGTGTGGGGGAGGGTTGGGGTGGGGGGTACCACCCCCTCCCTGCCCCTCCCCCGTCCAGGGGGAGGGAACAGGCGTCACCCTTCTCCCGCAGCGTGGGAGAGGGGTCGGGGGTGAGGGCAATAGCCTTGTTGGGCTATTTCACAACGCACGAGAAAAGCGTATTATAAAGCATAAGAGAGTAGAACAGGATAAGGAGAATGGATCACCAGTGGACCGAGGCGTTGCCGGTTGTGGCGCATCCGCCAACGCAAGAAGAGGAGGCAAGCGCCATACAATCTGTGACCCACAACCGGCGGTCGCTGATCCTGCGGACCTCGGTCGGGCTGGCCCTGGCTGCGGCAGGCATGGTCTGGGCGCTGCGCGATGTCGGATTTGACCAGGTGGTGCAGGTTTTCGGCTCTATTCGCCTCTTACCGGCGCTCGCCGCTTTCGCCTGTTCGGCGATGGTGGCGGTGCTCAAGGCCGCCCGCTGGCGCTGGCTCTATTATCCCCACCATCGCCGTTTGGTCTTCCGCCATGCGTTTTCCACCCTGGTCATCGCGCAGATGATCAACAACCTCTCCCCGGTGCGTATCGGCGAGATCGTCCGCATTTTGCTGATCCATCGCCGCGCTGGCGTGGGCAAAGCGGCCACGCTCAGCACCATCGTCGCCGAAAAGGTCATGGACCTGCTGTGCCTGAGCGCGCTCGTTCTGGCCGCGCTGGCGGCGACACGCGAATGGGCGGCGATGCGCCTGGGGCTGGCTTTGGTCGCGGGAGGGGGGCTGGCGCTGGCGGGCCTGAGCTGGCGCCGCCGGTGGTTGACGCCCTGGTTTGAGCGGCTGGTGCGCTTTATGCCCCTGCGCTGGCAGGACAAAGTCCTCAAGACGATCCACGCCGTGCTCTCGGCGTTTGAGCCTCTATCCGAGTTGCGGGGGCTTGTGCCGGTGCTCGGCCTGAGTATTATGATCTGGCTGCTGAGCGCACTCTCGTTTCACACGGCGCTCCTGGCGTTCGGGCTGGATTTATCCTGGACCGCGCCGGTTGCCCTGCTGGCCGCGCTCCAGGGCGCTGTCTCCATCCCCTCGTCGCCGCCCGGCTATGTGGGGGTGATTGAGGCGGCGGCCACCACTGTGCTGGAGAGTACTTATCAGGTGCTGCCCGCCGTGGCCTTCAGCGCCAGCATCCTGATCCATCTGGTTGTTGTCGGGCCCGTGCTGATCTTTGGCGGGCTATCGCTGATATTAGCGTTCAATGCTCAGCGGTCCGCTTTAAGCGGCTACGCAGGCGTGTAAGGGCGCAACGCGCTGCGCTCCTACGCGGACCGCTGGTGGCTGCACGCTGGCAGCGAATACGGAGATGCAGGTACAGGCGCCTGAATTCAGCGTGGTCATCCCGGCACATAATGCCAGCCGGACGATCACGGAATGCCTTGATGCGCTGGCGGCGCAGACGGTCGCGCCGGAACGCTTTGAGATCGTCGTGGTAGACGACGGCTCCACCGACGGGACCGCCGAGGTAGCCCGCACCTGGTTTGCCCGTCACCCTCACATCTGCGGCCTTGTGCTCACCCAGCCCAAAGCAACCACCGCCGCTGCGCGCAACCGGGGCGTGGAACGGGCGCGTGCCCCCCTGATCTTATTCACCGATGCGGACTGCGTGCCCGCGCCGAACTGGATAGAGGCGATGGAGGCCGCCTTCACCGACCCGGAGGTGGTGGGGGCTAAAGGGACGTACCGCACGCGGCAGTCGGCGCTGGTCGCCCGCTTCGTCCAGGCCGAGTACGAAGACAAGTACGACCTGCTGGCCACCCAGCCGCGCATTGACTTCATTGACACCTACTCTGCCGCCTACCGCCGCGACGTGTTCCTGGCCAACGACGGCTTTGATGAGGTCTTCCCCTACCTGGAAGACCAGGAATTCTCCTTCCGGCTGGCGCAGCGCGGCTACAAGCTTGTGTTCCAGCCGGAGGCGGTCGTCTATCACCGGCACGCGCCCACCGTGCGCAGCTACTTCCGCAAGAAGTTCATCATCGGCTTCTGGAAGGCGCAGGTCGCCCGCCGCTATCCGGAAAAGGTCTTCCGCGACTCGCACACCCCGCAAGTGATGAAAGTGCAGATCGCGCTTCTGGGGCTATCGGGCCTGTTGGGCCTGGGCGGCCTGGCCCTCCGCTTCGCTCAGGGCCTGGGCTACACCCCGGCGCTGTGGGCAGCAACGCTGCTCCTGTTTGCCCTGCTGCTGGCCTCCACCATCCCCTTCACGCTGAAAGCCTGGGGCAAGGACCGTTCCGTGGCCCTGGCCTCGCCCGCCCTGCTCGTCGTGCGCGCGCTGGCGCTGGGGTTGGGCTACACCTGGGGGACGTTGCGCCTGCCCGCCGGCGTGGTGGAAGGCCAGTCCACGATCAGCGGGCTGAACTGGTGGATCAAGCGGACGATGGACCTGATCGGTGCCTTGATCGGGCTGGTGGTTCTGGCCGTGCTCCTCCCCTTCATCGCCATCGCCATCAAGCTGGATTCCCCCGGCCCCGTGTTTTTCGTCCAGGAGCGCGTGGGCGAGAATGGGCGATGCTTCCGCATGGTGAAGTTCCGCTCTATGGTGGCCGACGCGGAAGAGCGCCTGTCCGAAGTGGTGGACCTGGACGCGCTGCCTGACCCGGTGTTCAAGATCAAGGACGACCCCCGCGTCACGCGGGTGGGCCGCTTCCTGCGCCGCACCAGCCTGGACGAACTCCCCCAGGTCTGGAATGTGTTCAAAGGCGAGATGAGCCTGGTCGGGCCGCGCCCTGAGGAATTGCGCATCGTCCAACGCTACAACGACTGGCACCGCCGGCGGCTGGCGGTGAAACCCGGCCTCACCGGCCCCATGCAGATCAATGGCCGGGGCGACCTGCCCCTGGAAGAACGTGTGAAGCTGGAAATTGATTACATTGAGCACTATTCGGTCTGGCGAGACATCCAGATCCTGGCGAAGACGATTCCCTCGGTGATCTCAGGCAAAGGCGCGCATTGAGAGACGGACAACGGACGACGGGCGTCAGGGGTGAGTGGAGGAGTGAAGGCATGGGGGCCAGCCGCCCTGGCCGGGATACTGGCACTGGGAATATACGCCAGGACACTGGCGCCAACGATTAGCTGGGCACACGCCAGCGGCGACGGCGGCGATCTGATCACCGCCGTCTACACAGGGGGCGTGCCGCACCCCACCGGTTATCCCACCTACCTGCTATTGGGCAGCGTATTCATGGCCCTGCTGCCCGGCGACCCCGCCTACCGCCTCAATCTGATGTCGGCGATGGCTGCGGCGGGCGCTGTGCTGCTGCTGGCGCAGACGGTGATACAGCTCTCCACGCGGCTGGGGAGTGGAACGGGCGCGGCCCAGGTGGCGGGACTGACGGCTGGCCTGGCGCTGGCCTTCTCGCCTGTGCTGTGGTCGCAGGCAGTGGTCGCCGAGGTGTATACGCTCCACGCACTCTTCTTCGCCGCGCTCCTGCGGCTTGCGGCTGCGCCTGGCGCATCGCCTTTCCTTGTGGGCGCCATCTGGGGAGTGGGATTGGGGAATCACCTTACGCTGCTCCTGGCGCTGCCCCTCATCCTGCTGGCGACTGCGCGGGCCAGAGAGCCAGAACAGCCGAGGCACTCCCCCTGGCTGCGCTTGGGCAGCGGGCTGGCCCTGGGCCTGGCTGTCTATCTCATCCTGCCCCTGCGGGCGAGCGCGGAACCTGTGATCAACTGGGGGGACGCACATACCCTTGCCGGTCTGGGCTGGCTGGTGTCTGGGCAACTCTATCACGGATACGTGTTTTCGCTGCCACTGGCCTATTGGCCGGCGCGGTTGAGCGCGTGGGCAGGGCTGCTGGGAGCGCAACTGACCTGGATCGGGTTGGCGGTAGGGCTGTTCGGCCTGGCCCGGCTGGTCCAACGCGAGCGCGGGCTGGCGCTGGCGAGCAGCGCCAGCGCCGGGCTGGTCAGTCTGTTCGCACTGGGTTACAATACCACCGATTCCTATATCCTGCTGCTCCCTGCCTTCGTCGGGCTGGCGCTATGGGCCGGGTTCGGCTGGGCCAGTGCCCTGGCCGGCCTATGGCCTCGCGGGAGATGGCTGGCTGGGGCAGCGGCCGCCTTGGGCCTGGCGCTCCCCTTGGGGCTGCTGCTGAGCGGCTATAGCGCAGCAGACGCCAGCCGGGATCGAGCAGCGGCGGAGTTCGCGCAGGGTGTGCTTGCTGCTGCGCCCCCAGGGGCAGTACTGGTGAGCCATAGTGACCTTTACTCTTTTGTGCTATGGTATGAGCATTACGTGCGCGGAGCGCGACCGGACATCGCTATTGTGGACGCCGACCTGTTGGATTACCCCTGGTACATAGATGCGCTGATTCGGCGCGAGCCGGGCCTGATCTTCAGCGGGCAGCAGGGCATCCACGCACCGGATCGGCCTATATGTCAGATCGCAGCCGATGGGCGGCTGGATTGCCTTCCCACTGCTACGCGAAGGTGAGGGAAGTTGACTCAGATAGGCCTGTTTCGTCGTTCATCGTCCGCCGCCCGTCACCCCTGGCGGGCGCGCCTTACTCGTGTGCTCGTCCTGCTGCTTCTGGCCGCTGCGCTCTGGGTTGGCTATCACGCCGTTCAGACGGTGCGCTATGGCCGGGCGCTGATGGGCCACCTGACCGAAGCACAATCGCTGGCGAGCCAGGGCACAACTCAGATAAGCATCACCCAGATTAACGCCCTGGTCCAGGGCACTTATGCCGACGCGCTGGCGTTTCAGGCCGCCGCGCGCCCCTTCCTGGCGCTCGCCCCCTATTTGGGCTGGCTGCCGAAGGTCGGCGGGGATGTTCAGGCGGCGCCGCTCCTGGTAGAGGCAGGCGTAGAAGCGGCTGCAGCAGTGGCGATACCGCTGGAACGCCTGGCGCCCCTGGCCCATACGCTGGAACGCGCTTCGTCCGACCCAGGCGCGCGCCAGCAGGCGTTGCTGGCGCTGGCCCAGGCCCGCCCCGACATAGAACAGGCGCGCACCCACCTGCAACGTGCCCTGGCCGCGCGCCAGGGCATTGACACACAGCGGCTCTCGCCCCGCGTCGCGGAATGGGTCGCCCGCGCCGATACTGCCCTGCAGGGCCTGGGGCTGGCGCTGGATGGCAGCCTGATCTTGCCTGAGCTATTGGGGGTCAACGGCCCGCGCCACTACCTGATCCTGACGCAGAATGAGGATGAGATTCGGCCTACTGGGGGCTTCATCAGCGCAGCGGGGCTGCTCAGCGTGGAGGCAGGCCGAATCACCAGCCTGACGTTTGAGGACAGCTACGCCATTGACGACCTGCAGGGACATGCCTATCCAGACCCCCCTGCGCCCCTGCTCACCTACATGCGCTCGGAGCTTTGGCTGTTCCGCGACAGCAACTGGTCGCCCGACTTCCCCACCTCGGCCCGGCAGGCCGCCGAATTCTACCGCATGGGCCGGGGGGTGGAGGTGGATGGCGTGATCGCGCTTGACCAGCGGGCCGTGCAGTTGATTGTCACGGCGCTTGAGCCGCTGCCGCCTCTACCCGGCAACTCGCAGCCCATCACAGGAGAAACGGTGATTGATCTCATGCGCGAAAGCCGCAGTGCCGATGTCCCCTGGTGGCAGCGCAAGGACTTCATTGCTCAGATCGCTGCAGCACTCTATACCCGGATTGAGCAGGGTTTAAGCCGAGGGGACATCCTCAGCCTGGCAGGCGCCCTGGATACCGCCCTGCGCCAGCGCCATGTGCTCATCTATCTGCGTGACCCACAGGCCCATGCGATGGTGGCTGCGCGGCACTGGGACGGGGCGCTGCGCCCCAGCGACGGGGATTACCTTATGGTGGTAGATGCCAACCTGGGCTTCAACAAGGCCAATGCGCTGGTGGAAGAAGCCATCCAATACAACGTCAATCTGAGCGATCCCACCCAACCGCAGGCGGACGTGCACATCACCTACCACCATCACGCCCAGAGCCAGGAGCGGCCTTGCGTGATGCGCGCGCCCGTCCTGGGAAGCTACGCGGAAATGGCAGTGGGATGCTATTGGGACTACGTGCGCGTGCTTGCGCCCCAGGGCAGCCGCCTGCTCTGGGCCACACGACATCCCCTGCCTGCGGGTCAACTGATCAGCGGGCAGCCCGCCTCGGGCGAGGCCGAAACCCTGGCCGAGCCAGGCGGGGGCGGCAAGACAGCGTTCGGCAAGTTCCTGGTTGTGCCTTCAGGCGAGCGCCTGGAGTCCGGCTTTAGCTATATGCTGCCCGCTTCGGTTGTGCAGCGCGACGGCGATGTCATGCGTTATCGCCTGCTCGTCCAAAAGCAGCCGGGGACCCTCGCGCCAGCACTCACCATAACGATCCAATTGCGCCCCGGTGCCAGCGTTGTGGCGGTGGAACCCGCGCCCACCCGGCTGGAGGGCGATCGCCTGCGATTTGAACTCACGCTGGAGACCGATCAATCCATTGAGGTGGCCTTCCGGTGAACCAAACGAGCCAGGCATCCAAAGTCCCCAGAGTTCCTATGAGTTCCTCCGCGCTTAGCTCAGGCGCACACGCGCCACCCCGCCTCCTCTCCTGGGAACGACCGGGGCTGGCCGTCCTCCTCTTCACCGGCCTCGTGCTCCGTCTGGCCTTCCTTGATCACAAGAGCCTGTGGCTGGACGAGGCCGTGACACTGAGCAAGGCCCTGGCGCCGCCCTCCGTGATCATCACAGCCCATGATGAGGCCCATCCACCGCTCTATTACCTGTTCATGCATTTCTGGGTCACGCTGGGCCAGTCTGAGGCGCTGCTGCGCCTGCCCTCCGTCATCTTTGGAACGCTGGCGCTCCCCTTCCTCTATGGCCTGAGCCGTGAGTGGATCGGCAGGGGGGGTGCGCTGCTGGCAACCGCGTTGCTGGCCCTGGCACCGCTGCACATCTGGTATTCCCAGGAAGCGCGCATGTACAGCCTGGTGCCTCTGCTGGCCCTTATCGCTGCTTTTAACGCGGTGCGGGCACTACGTGGTCAGGGCCGGGGCTATTGGGTCGCTGCTGTACTGGCTGCGCTGGCCGCGATTTATACAGATTACAGTGCCGTGGTGGGGCTATGGCTGGGCAATCTGGCATTCCTGGCGCTGGCCAGCACCGCCCCTGAGCTTCGTTCACAGTTGAGGGCCTGGGGGTGGGCGCATGGCGCTCTCCTGCTGGGGTACCTGCCCTGGCTGCCACTGCTGTGGCAGCAGGCGCGTGGCTTTATCCCCGCCCAGCTTGACGTATACACAACCGTGCTCTCCCGCCTGCTGCATATAGAGGTGACGTCTGAGCACTGGCAGATCGCCCTTGTGGCGGGGATCGCGTTTGGCCTACTCCTGCTCGGCCTGGCCTGGAGGCATGGCGCAGGCGCCATCGCCTGGTTGGTGCGCCAGCGATGGGTGGGCGGGATGTTCATTGTAGCCTGGGGGCTGAGTCTCATCGCCATGCCCATCCCCAGGGGCTATTTCCTTAAGCGGGAGAGCCTCATTGCACTGCCATTTTTGCTGATCGGCGTTGCCTGGGCAATGGGGCGGATGCGAAAACCGTCTATCCTGGCCGCAGGGGCGCTGGCCTTGAGCCTGGTGACCAGCCTGTATACCATCCTGGCGGTTCCCAAAGAACAATGGCGAGAAGCAACCGCCTGGGTCCGGGCGCAGCAGGTACCCGGAGATATGATCGCACTCCAGCCGGATTATGAGCATTATGTCTTTAGCTACTATTATCAGGGCAGATTCAGGTGGATCGGGCTGCCCTCCGCTGCGACTGAGTTGGATGCAAGCCTATTCGGGCCAGAGGTGAAACGCCTCTGGCTGGTCCAATTTATACCGCCCAACGATGCCGCAGCAGATGAACTAGCCAGCCAGATGGACCGGGATTATCCCCTGCTGTTAAGCCGCGAATGGTTCCGCGTCCGGGTACGGCTGTATGCCATCAGATGAGGAAGGGGGAAGAGGAAGAAGATGAGAGCACAGCATCACACCCGCTGGTGGGTTGGGCCTTTAGCCGTGTTGCTGGCACTGGGGCTGCTCGCCCAATTCCCTGCGGCCTGGGCGGCCCCGCCGCAGGTGCCCTGGCGCCAGACGGTGCCGACGCGCACACCGACTGAATCGCCTCCTACACAACCGCCACCAACTGAGCCACCTCCTACACAACCACCGCCCACCCAGCCACCTACGGAAGCGCCTACACAACCACCGCCGACCGCCACGGCAACCCGTGCGCCGACACAGGTGCCGCCCACCAATACGAGCGTGCTGGTCAGTTCGCCGACCCCAAGCCCAGCCGTGACGGCGACCCACACGGCAACCGCCGCACCAGCGACCGAGACAGCAACGGCCACCGCCCACGCCACGGCGACGCCAACGCCTCTCGCCCCCACCAGCCCGCCTACACCGGGCGCCACCGCATCGCCCTCAGCCGGGCAGCCATCTCCAACGCCCCCCGGCGAAGTCACCCCCACACCAGGGACAGCCGGTGAAGGCGGCGGGAGCACTACCGCTGTCGTTGCGATCGGGGCGGCACTGGTCGTCGTTGGGGGCCTGCTTTACCTGCTGCGGCGGCGCCGGCCGCGCCCCTAGCGCAGTTCGCTAGGGGCCGAACAAGGCCCTCAACCACTGAGCGACCAGGGGGCGCAGGCCCTGACGCTTGGCCTCAAACAGCCCATTGAGCGTCAGCCCCTCCCAGTACGCCTCGGTGCCAACCACACAGCGCGTGGCCGGGGCATATTGGGCTACCTGTGCCTGGGCATAGGGCTGAAGCGTCCTATCCAGGGGGGTGCTGGCATAACAGGCCGCGTAATCCAGGACCTTGGGCGAGGCAGGCGCGAATAGCGCCTGAACCCCCAGGGTCATCGCCAGGTTTAGGGCCGCCAGGCCCGCTACAGCCAATTGCATCGCCACCCGGCGCCGAACACTGAGCGGCTGCTCCAGCGCCTTTCCCAGCAACGCAGAGGCCAGAGCCGCAAAGCCGATCCCAGGGACGTAGAGATGGCGCGGATGTCCCCAGGCCAGCGCAGCCAGGCCCAGGAAACTGAGGCACCAGACCAGGCCCAGCCGGTAGAGGCGACCCGCCCCGTTTCCACCGGCACGCCACAGGCGCAGGGCCAGGGGAAGCCACATTCCCCCCAGCAGGGCCATCAACAGGACGAAGAGGGCCGCGCTCCCCCATGAGGGCAACTCATAGATGGGGATAATGAACTGAACGAGCGATTCCACATAGTGGAAGCCCGTGACCGCCAGTTGAGACCAGGGGCTACCGCCATAAGCAGAAGCCGCGCTCTCCACAGGCGGCGGCAGCAGGAAACCGGTGAGCCAGGTGCGCGTCCCGAAGTAGGCCGTCAGGATGAGGGCATGAGGCACAAGGCGCACCCATGCCTTCCCCAGGCTTTCCCCCCGGCGCAGCCACACCAGCCCCACCCCCAGTACCACGATCAGTGGGACGGCCATCTCCTTGCTCAATAGCCCCAGCCCATAAGACAACGTCGAGAGGATGCTCCACAACACTGCCCGCTGGCGCATACCCTGGATCAGCGCCCAGGTGGAGAGCAGGATAAAGAACGCACACAGCAGATCGTTCAGTTGGGCGATCCAGGCCACCGAATATGCCGTGCCAGGCAGCACGTTCCAGATCAGCCCGGCCCCCAACGCCAGCCCAATGCGTTTAGAGATGATCTGAGACAGCCGAAACACCAGGGCGACATTGACCAGATGAAGCCCCAGATTGACCAGGTGAAAGCCAAACGGGTGAAGCCCCCAGACGGCGCGCTCAAGGCCGGTGACCAGGATGAACACAGGACGGAAACGGAAAGCATCGGGAGAAGCGTGGAAACCCGGCTGGAATTCAGCCAGCACCCGTTCCCAGGTGCTGAGCGGAACCTGCCAGAGATCATCATAAGCAAAGCCATAGGAAAGCGTGGGCGCATAGAGAAGCGCAGCCATCAACAAGAGCGCCGGTAAGGCCAATGTGGAGGAAAGGGGCAAACGGCCACGCATGGCGCTATTATATGTTCCTTGACCCTTAACCACAAGGCTAATCCGTTAGCACAACCCTGCCTCAGGTTGAGGTTTGTGATATTCTACGCAAAACAGCGTAGGCCAAAATACGCCATAGCGCTCATGTGTCTACAGCTAAAACAGGGTATATTGGAGCGGATGACAGAGTGGGGCAAAGAACAACGGTCAGGTTTATCGCAATTACGTAAAATGACGTAGCATAGAATACGTTATTTGCCTGATGTGCACCGGCAGAAATTCCTCTATACTTATACTGTGCCTGGCATATCCACGCCGCTGCGCAAAGGGGGGCCGACTGTGGGGGGCGCGGCTGGATTTGCGGAGGCAACCTCTACGAGACCAATCATGGCCCAAAAACAGGAGCACCCTGTGCGCGTGTTAGTCGTTGATGACGACTTTGATATTCAAGCTCTTTTAACCTTGATCCTCAGTCGGGCAGGATTTGAGGTGCGCACAGTGGACAACGGGGAAGAAGCCCTGCGTTGGCTGGCTGAGATCCAGCCCGACATTATCTTGCTGGATGTGATGATGCCGGAGCTAGACGGCTGGGAGACATGCCGCCGTATCCGCGCTCGCAGCCAGGTCCCGATTATCTTCCTCACCGTCCGCAACCGCCGGGCCGACATTGCGCGGGGCCTGCGCCTGGGCGCTAATGACTACGTATGCAAACCCTTCATCCCAGGCGATCTGATCACGCGCATTCGCCAACTCACCACCAGCACCGCCAATTAGCTCCAAGAGGATCAGTTTCACCCCCCATCACCCTCCTGAACCGGGCTGCCGCCGGTACTGGTTGTGAGGGAAATTGAAGCGGGGGCAACCGATCGCTTGACAAACTCCCCCGGATGCCCTATAACCCCTAACCACAAGGCTAATCCGTTAGTACCAATTTCCTTGATTCCTGCAGATAATCCGTTGAGTACCTCTATCCATAGAGAGAGACCATGCCCAGAACTGACCAGGGGGTGGCCGCCAGCCGAGGCCGCTATCACGTCGTGCCGCGCACGCTGTGCTTTATCACGCACGGCGACGAGGTGCTCCTGCTCAAAGGCGCGCCTACCAAGCGCATCTGGCCGGGGCGCTACAATGGCCTGGGCGGCCACGTGGAACGCCATGAGGATGTGCTCAGCGCCGCTGTACGCGAAGTGCGCGAAGAAGCCGGGCTGGACGTGAAGGACATCCGGCTGCGCGGCGTCATCAACATCAACACCGACGAAGAAGCGGGTATCCTGCTCTTCGTCTTCCATGCCGAAGCGACCTCTCGCCAGACGGCCAGCTCCGCCGAGGGGACGCTCGTTTGGGTGCCCCGCAGCCAGCTCGCTGCCCTTGATCTGGTAGAGGACCTGCCCGTTCTGCTGCCGCGCGTGCTGGACGCGCCTGCGGACGCGCCGCCCTTCTTCGCCACATATTCGTATGATGCCCAGGACCGCCTGGTCATCCGCTTCTACGAGTGAGACATGCGGGATCAGACAGAGATCACTGAACGCCGACGGATCACCTGGGGGCAATACGACCAGGCCGCAGCCGAGGCCAACCTGCGCCGACTGCGACGGCGTTCCTGCCTCACCCTGCTGGGGGTCTCGCTGGCCTTCTGCTGTTTCCTGAGCCTGCTGACAAACGTGGCGCAGAGTTACATCGGCCAGTGGCTGGCTGCGCCGCCGGTATACCCCGGCGCGGTCCAGACCGACCAGCGCATCGGCCAGCTCTGTGTCCCCACGTTGGCGGTCTATTGCTATCAAACCTTCTACAAGACCCCCAATACACCAGCCCAGGTGGTGGCCTTCTACGAGAATTACCGCGACATCCGCTTCTGGTCACCGCTTCATTTTGTCTCTGAAAACAAATTCCCCTTCGGCCAGCAACAGTCGGCGCGCTACTGCCGCTATGTCCTCGGCTACCGATCCTGCGTGCAGATTTCGGTCCACCCTCTGAACGTCGGCTCAGAGCTATATATCCAGGAGATGGGCGGGGCACAGAAGATGCCGGAGGGCTGATCGGGGATGAAGCGACTCATCTGGTACGGTTGGTGTGGGCTGGCCACGCTGGTCATCGCCGAGGTGTTGATGGTCCAGCGCGTGCCCCCCGTCGCCCAGTGGTTCACGCCGATCATGTGGAGCGGCTATATTCTGCTCGCCGATGCCCTGGTGCTGCGCCTGCGCGGTGCTTCCCTCATCCACGACCGCCCCCGCGAGTTCGTGATGATGCTCTGGCTCTCCATCCTGTGCTGGCTCGTGTTTGAGGTTTACAACATCCGGCTGAAAAACTGGTATTACATCGGCGTCCCCCCAGAGCCTTGGTTGCGCAACCTGGCGTATGGCTGGTCCTTCGCCACCATCTTCCCCAGCCTGTTTGAGACCGCCGACCTGCTGAGCGCAGCGAAGTCTCTCTGGAGCGCGCTGGGTTTCCCCCGGCGGCTCCCGGCCCGTCCGCGCCGGATGACACCGGTATGGCTCTCAGCGTCGTTCCTCATCGGCCTGGCCTTTGTCACCATCCCGCCGCTCTTGCCGGATGACCTGCGCCTGGATGCGCTCCCCGCGCCTCTCCCCCGCTACACGTTTGCCTTCATTTGGCTGGGCTTCATCCTGCTGCTGGAACCGATCAACTATCGCCTGGGCGCCCCCTCGCTCTACCGCGATTGGGAGCAGGGTCGGTGGAGGCGCACGGCGCGACTGCTCCTGGCGGGCGCCATCTGCGGCTTCCTCTGGGAGTTTTGGAACTACTGGGCTATCGGCAAGTGGATATATGCCGTCCCACCGCCGCTGGACTTCGGCCCACGCATCTTTGAGATGCCCCTGATTGGCTTCCTCGGCTTTCCCCCCTTCGCCCTGGAGTGCTTCAGCATGTATCAATTTGCCAAGCACATCCTGCAAGGGGACCGCCTCTGGCTCCCCAGGGGCAAGGCCGTGCCCGACGGTTCAGAGCAGCCTGGGCGCTAATTTGAAACCTGCATCCATCTATGTTAATATAGGGCGGCTTACACGCCCCGCCCTTGTCGGGGACAGGGAAAGGAGAGGGAGAAACGATTGCGCCAGGCGGGCGCATTCAACCGCGACGGGCCTGTAGTGTTGGCCATCATTCTACTGGCCGCAGCCCTGCGTTTCCCTGCGCTCGGCCAGGCCCCCCCCGGCCTGTACCAGGATGAAGCCTGGAACGGCCTGGATGCGTTTCAGGTGCTTCAGGGAGCGCGCCCCCTGTATTTTGCCGCCAATAATGGCCGCGAACCGCTGTTCATCTACCTGGTCGCTCTGGCGGTCGGTGCGCTCGGCCCCAGCCCCGCCGCCATCCGCCTGGTCGCCGCCGTCCTGGGCACGCTGACCATCCCGGCGACCTACGCCTTGGGGCGCACCTGGTTCAATCGGCGCGTGGGGTGGCTCGCGGCGGCTATCCTGGCGATCACCTTCTGGCATGTCCACCTCAGCCGCATCGGCTTCCGCGCCGTGGCCCTGCCCTTGATCGCAGCGGCAGCATTGGCTGCCGGCTGGCGAGGCTTTCTCCCCTCTCCTGCCGCTATGGGAGAGGGGTCAGGGGGCCGTGCCGCCGACCGCTGTTGGCTGATCCTGGGCGGTGCCCTCTATGGGCTGAGCTTTTACACTTACCTGGCTGCGCGCTTCACCCCCCTGGCCCTGGCCGGGTTCGGCCTTTACCTTGTATGGCGACAAGCCGGGAACATTCGCCTGCGCTCATTCGTCTGGTTTATAGCCGCAGCACTGGCCGTCATGGCGCCATTGGCCGTCTATGCGCTGCAACACCCGGAGGTCGTGTTCGCTCGCGCAAACGAAGTGCTGATCACCAACCCGGAAATCAACAAGGGCGACCTGTGGGGGACACTGGGGCGGCATCTGTTGGCCGTCTTGGGCATGTTCACCTTTCGCGGCGATACCATCTGGCGACACAACCTGGCCGGGCGGCCTGTGTTTGACCCGCTCCTGGCGCTGGCCTTTGCCGCCGGCGTGATCCTGTGCCTGGCGCGTTTCCGCCGCCAGCCGACCGCTGCGTTCGCGCTCATCTGGACAGGCGTTATGCTCCTGCCCACGCTCCTGGCCGAGGACGCGCCTCATTTCCTGCGCGCCGTCGGCGTGCTGCCGGTCGCTGTCCTCTTCCCGGCCTTGGGGCTGGATGCCGCCTGGACCTGGCTGGGTCGGCATAGCCCGGCCTGGTTGGGGGCGGTTCTGGCCGCGCTGGTGCTGAGCGCCAGCCTGGGCCTGACCGTGCGCGATTACTTCGGGGACTATGTGCACAACCCCGTGACCGGCTACTATTTCCAGAGCGCGGCGGCGGCCCTGGCGGCAGAGGTCAACCGCACGATTGGCGCGGGTTGGGACGGGCAGGGACTGCGTGCCTCCACGCCCACGCCGCAGACTGAGGGGCGCGTCGTCCTGGCGCGGCGCTTCTGGGAGAGCTTCGCCAGCATTCGCTACCTCGTCCCGGAGACACCCAACCTGGTGATCGCCGACAGCCCGGCGCAGGTGCCGCCAGAGGTGCCGTTGCGCCTGTTCCTATGGCCCTACGAGCCAACCCGCGCCTATCTGGAGGCGCTGCCGCGCGGTATCCGCCTCAGCGCGCAGTGGGGGCCGCTGGCGCGCGGCGACCTGGAGCCGCAGCCTTATGCCCTCTACGTCGTGTATAGCGCCACGCCAGCGCGACCGGAGGCCGGTCCGCTCGCCCGCTTTGAGCACGGGATCGCGTTGCTCTCGGCGCAGGTCAGCCGTACTCCATCGGCGTCTGGCCAGCCCGCGTTGCGTGTTGACCTGAGTTGGAGTACAACACAGCCCATACCGGAGGATTACACGGTCTTTGTCCATGTAGAGAACAACGGGCAGGTCGTCGCTCAGCATGACGGCCCGCCTGGCGCGGGCGCCTTGCCCACCTCCTGGTGGCGACCGGGCGACGTCATTGAGGATACCCATCTGATAGTGCTGGAGGCACCTGACCCAACCGGGCAGATCATTGTGGGCCTGTATCATCCGGTCACATTGCAACGCCTGGCGCGCCTGGACGCATCCGGTCAGCGCACAGGCGACAGTGCGGAGATCAAATAATCGTTAAGGAGGCCATACCTTGAGCGATTATCTATCGTCCATCATCCGTCGTCTGCCATCTATATGGCACATATTTGCCCTGCTGGCGCTGCTGATCTCAGCGTGGGCCGATGCGGCCCAGGCCCAGCAGGAGGAAAACCTGCTGTTCAATGGCGGTTTTGAAGGGACATATGTGGCCCCGATCCCCGGCAGAGACAATATCAACGTCGCCCAAGGCTGGTTTCCCTACTGGGTTCAGGGATCGCCGGAGGAAACCGCCCAGGGATACAAAGTCCAGCCGGAGTACAAAGCCGCCTTCACCACCGATTTCCCCTACACCCGCGTTCGCTCCGGGGCGCAGGCGCAGCAATACTTTCACAGCTTCGCCACGTTTATCGGGGGCGTTATGCAACAGGTTACCGTCCCCCGCAACGCCCGCCTGCGCTTCAGCGCCTGGGGCCAGGCCTGGAGTTGCCTGCACTTTGAAGACTGCCCTGATGCCACCTCCGTCAACCCTTCGCCCATGCATATGCGCATCGGCATTGACCCCACCGGCGGCACCGATTGGACCAGCCCCAACGTCGTCTGGTCCCCATACGCCGACCCCTATGACGCCTACCAGCTCTTCACAGTGGAAGCCGTCGCCGTCGGCACGCAGGTTACGGTCTTTCTCTATGCCGCACCGGAATATCGCAACGCTGACAATGACGTGTATTGGGATGATGCCAGCCTGGTGGTGCTCGGCCCGCCCTCGCCGACGCCCCCGCCCACGCGCACACCCGGCCCCTCCCCCACGCCTCGCCCCACGCGCACGCCCGGTCCCTCGCCGACCCTGCCGCCCGGCGCGGTGACCTATGTCGTCCAACGTGGCGATACCCTGAGCAGCATCGCCACGCGATTTAATACCACCGTCGCCGAACTTCAGCGCCTGAACCACCTGGACGGGTCTACCGCGATCTCGGTCGGGCAGGTCCTGATCGTCGCTTTCGCCACGCCAACGCCCACGGCAACCGCTCGGCCAGCAACGGCCACGTCGCGCCCTTCGGCCACGCCCTCGCCGACGCCAACACAGTCGCCGACCGGGTCGCCGCAGCCAGAGCGCAGCCAGCTTTGCGTGCTGGCCTTTTATGATAGCAACCGGGATGGCCTGCGCCAGCCGGACGAAGCGAGACAGACAGGTCTGGCCATCTCGCTGATGGACAGCAGCAGCACGCTTGTTGCCACGACAAACGAAGCCTGGCATTGTTTTGACCTGGCCCCAGGCCGCTACACCCTCTCGGCCAGTCTCCCGCAGACATTGAACGCAACCACACCGCTGACACACACCATCGCCCTGCTCCCGGCCCAGACGGTTGAGGTGAACATCGGCAGCGCAGTGTCCGAACAGCCGTTATCTGCTGTCCAGCGTCCGCCGTCCACAAACACCGCTCTGGCATGGGCAGCCGGCCTGGGCACAATTGTCCTGGCCGCACTGGCCATCTTCCTGGTGCGCCGGGGGCGCCAGGGCACTCAATCTAAGGAGAAAAAAGCATGAAAAGCCGCGAGCAACCCCTGAGGGGACTGGCCCGGATCGGGCTGGGCCTGGCCCTGACCATGCTGATAACGTTCACCCCCCTTAACCACAAGGCTAATCCGTTAGTACCGCTTCCCTCTGGGTGGGGCAGGGGTGGGGTGGGGGGCCTCCAGGCTGCGCCTGTGCAGAACTTGCTGGCCAACCCCGATTTTGAAGGGGGATTCTACGCCTGGCAGGGCGATGGCGAGGTCGTCGTCGCCGATGGCTGGCAACCCTGGTTTGCCCAGCCCAGCGAGCCGCCCTGCTACAAATTCCGGCCACGCTACCAGGGAGCTGCCCCTTATGCCAATCGCATCCACAGCGGCGGCAACGCCCAGCAATACTATACGTTGTATGCCAGCCACATCGCCGGCATCTACCAGCAGGTGAGTGCCCCCGCCGGGGCCATCATGCGCTTCACCATCTGGGGACAGAGCTGGACTGCGCCGGAAAACGGCGACCCCAACCACTCGGATACGAACAACACCATGCACCTGCGCATCGGCATTGACCCCAACGGCGACACCAACCCTTTCTCACCGGCCATCGTCTGGTCAGGGGAGAACTCGGCCTTTGACGCCTATGTTCAGTTCCGCGTGGAGGCCATCGTGGGCAATGCGGGCCGGGTCACGGTGTTCACCTACTCCAACCCGACCTACTGCCTGGCGAACAACAACGTCTATTGGGACGACGCCAGCCTGACGGTCATCGGGCAGGCCGGCCCGACCCCGGCGCCGACGCGCACGCCCGGCCCCACGAACACCCCTGGCCCCTCGCCCACCCCCCGGCCCACACAACCGCCAACAGCGACCTTCACCCCAGGGGCGGGCGGCCAGATCACCTACATCGTCCAGGAGGGGGATACCCTGTCGGGGATCGCGCTCAAGTTCGGCACGACGGTGGCCGAGCTTCAGCGCCTGAATGGATTGGGAAACTCCACGCTCATCTACGCGGGCCAGGAACTGATCGTGGGCGAGGTGGCTGTGACGCCCACGCCGACCGCCGTCCCGGCCACCGACACGCCCGCTATACTGCCCTCGCCCACAGCGCCGCCCCCCACCGCGACGCCTGTCCCCGGCGGCAGCATCTGTGTCTCGGCCTTTGACGATGCCAACGGCAATGGCCTGCGTGAGGCGGGCGAGGGCCTGGTCGCCGGGGCCACACTGGAGGTGCTTCAGGGCGACCAGCCTATCATCACATACGAAACGGTCGGCAGCAGCGAGCCACACTGCTTCGCGGAACTGGCCGCCGGCAGCTACACGGTCAAAGGCCAGCCACCGGAAGGCGGTCGCGCCACCACCCGCACCGAATGGTCATTAGCCCTGGTTGGAGGGCGAAACGAAAGCGTTTCGCTGGGCGTGACGCGCTCGGCAGCGGCCACACCGCAGACCTCCCCACAGGCGAGCGCCGGCCTGCTGCAACAACTGGGCCTGTCCCTGTGGCGGGCCAGCGGCATCCTGGTCCTCCTGGCGGCGCTGGGCATCGCCGGGTTCGTCTATCTATCGCGCCGCACGTAAATGATCCTGATCGTGTTCGCCGGTCTGGCAGCGGCACTGCCGCTGCTGGCGAATGGGGGCTTGCTCAATACCCGTGGGGGTGGCGACAGCCCCTTTTTGCTCTTCCGCCTGTATGAGCTACTGGCGAACCTACGTGCCGGCGTCTTCCCGGTGCGCTGGATGCCGGACGCAGCCTATGGCCTGGGCTACCCCTTCTTCAACTACTATGCCGCGCTCCCCTACTACCTCGCCGCCGCCTTCAAAGCCTACGGCCTGAGCTACATCGCCAGCCTGAAGGCCGTCCAGGTCCTGGGCTTCCTCCTGGCCGGGCTGGCGCTGTACGGCTGGGCACACCGCACCCTGAACAGCCAGGCGGGGGCTACCCTTGCCGCTATCGCCTACACCTTTGCCCCCTTCCACATGGTCAACGTCTATGTGCGCGGCGACTCCCTCTCCGAATTCTGGGCCTTCGTCTTCTACCCGCTGATCCTGTGGGCCGTGCTGCGCACTGCCGAGCGCCCCACGCCGGGCCGGGCCGCTCTACTCGCCGCTGCCTACGCCGGCCTGCTCCTTACGCACAACATCTCCGCCCTCATCTTCACGCCCTTCATCCTGCTCTACGCGCTGATCCACCTTTTCGTCCGCCGTTCGTCACTCGTCGTCTGCGCTATCGCCGCCGGTCTCCTCTGGGGGCTGGCCCTGGCCGCCTGGTTCTGGCTGCCCGCGCTGACGGAGGGCGGCGATGTCCAGCTTGGCGTGGTCACCACCGGCTACTTCAACTACGCCGAGCATTTTCGCAACGCCGATCTGGTACAGCCTGGCCTGATCTTCAACTACGACACCAGCGGGCCAGGCACACCCTTTGCGATGGGCCTGGTACAGGCCGCGTTCACCGTCCTGGGTGCGCTCGCCCTGATCGCGCCTCTGCTCCGGCGTCGAGCGGACGGGCAGGCGCTGTTTATCCTGATCGGCCTGGTGCTCAGCACGTTTATGATCACGCCCCTCTCCCGGCCCCTGTGGGATCACCTGCCGCTCCTGCCCTTTGTCCAGTTCCCCTGGCGCTTTCTCTCGGTTCAGGCCCTCTTCAGCGCCCTGACGATTGGCGGGCTGGCTCTGCCGCTGGCTTCCCGCCCGCGTCTGGCCGCCATTAGCCTTTCCATACCGGCGCTGTTACTGGCCGTCTCCGCGCTGGCCGGGCTACGCCCAGAGTTCCTAGCCCTCGGCGACGCCGATGTCACCGCTGAACAGCTACAACTATATGAGGTTTTCACCGGCAACATCGGCACCACCATCCGCGCCGAATACCTGCCCCGCTGGACCGTCCCCCGCCCGTACACCTCGCCGCAACTTATTCACGGCCAGCCTGCAGCGGCCAGGGTGCTTTCCGGCCAGGCCCAGGCCGAACGGCTCTGGCAAGGGCCGACGGCGCAGGCCTGGCGCGTGCGGGCGGACGCGGGTGGCGCCAGCCTGGCCCTCCCCACGCTCTACTGGCCCGGCTGGCAGGCGCGCCTGGACGGGCAGCCTGTCCAGCCCCGCCCCGCTGAACACCTGGGCTGGATAGTCGTAGACGTGCCCGCTGGCGAGCACGAAGTCCGCTTGAGCCTGGGTCGCACGCCGCTGCGGGCCGGCGCCGAGGCCCTATCCACCCTGGCGCTGCTCCCCGCCCTGGCCCTCCTGGCCCGCGAGCGCCGGCGCCTCCGGCTGCGCCCTATCGCCCTGGCGCTTCCCCCTTTCGTGCTCGTCAGCCTGATCCTGCACGCGCTCCCAGTCGCCGCCGCCCCGATGGATGACATCACCCTGGACTTCGCGCAGATGGCCTACCCACACCATAACCCCGCCGGGGTGGACTTTGGCCCCGCTGGCCGCCTGCTGCGCTATGAATACTCAGCCAACGCCGTGGAAAGGGGAAAAGCACTCACCGTCACCTTGCACTGGGCGCCGGGGATAGAGAGCAGCGTCACGATCACCGCTGAACTCGTCTCGCCCGCCGAGCACCTCTTCGGTGCGGCCTACACCCTGGCCAGCCAGAGCCAGCCCCTTGCCCCCACGCTCTCCTTTCGCCTCACTGCCCCAAGTGACGTGCCGCCAGGGCTGTATTTCGTGCGCCTCCGGGCGCGGGGGCCTGCTGGCCCGCTCCCCGCCTACACGCCGGGCGGCCAGCCACGCGGCGACCTGTACCTGCGCCCGGTCCGCCTGACCCCATCCGACCAGGCTCCCGTTGCCGACTGCTCTAGCGCTGCAGGCCCCGCGCTGGAGGCCGAGCAACTTGCCCCGCATACCTTGCGCGTGCGCCTGCGCTGGGTAATGGATGCCGGGCCAACGGCCAATTACGTGATCGCGCTGCGCCTGCGCGATGCCGCTGGCAACGAGTGGGCCGCGCTGGACGCCCAGCCCGCCTACGGCTTCTACCCGACCTCTGCCTGGCCCGCCTGCCGCGCAATCCCCGACCGCTATGACCTGACGCTGCCCGAAGGGACACCGCCCGGCGATGGCTACCAAATGGAGGTGAAGCTATACATTGCCCAAACGCTGGCCCCCGTGCAACAGCGCACCTTCCCCGTCCGCCTGCCCCTGGCGACGATCAAACCCGGCACGCCCTACACCCATCGCCTGAGCAGCGATATGGCCCTGGTGCGCCTGGATGTCCCGCCCCAGGCCCAACAAGGGGACGCCCTTCCGATCACCGCCACCTGGCTGGCGCTGGGCCGCCCCCAACGCGACTACGCCGCGCTGTGGTCACTGCGCGATAGCGCCGGCGCAACCGTCTATAGCGCCACGCTGCCGCTGGCCCCCGGTTCACGGCCTGCGCTCTGGCCCGCCGGGGCGCTGGTCACCGGTCGCCTCTCGCTCAGGCCGCCGCCCACCCTGCCCGCCGGGAGCTATCGCCTGGCCCTGATCTTAACCGACGAGGACAACGCCCCCCTCGGCGCGAGCGTTGACGTGGGCCAAATTGAACTGGCGGGCCGTCCCCGCAATTTCACCGTCCCGCCGCTGGCCGTCCCTCGCGGCGATACCTTCGGCGGACAGATCCGCCTGTGGGGCTACGACCTGGAGCGCGAGGGGCCCGGCCTGCGATTGCGGCTCCATTGGGGCGCGATCACCGCCATCGCAGGCGACTATACCTTTTTCGTCCACCTGTTTGACCCGACCACCGAGCACATTGTCGCCCAGGTGGATACCAAGCCTCACAGCGGCGCCTATCCCACCTGGCAATGGGCGCCGGGCGAAGTCGTGAGCGACGACATCCCCCTGGCGTTAGGAGACGTGCCACCGGGCCGCTACCGGCTGGCATTGGGCTGGTACGATGCGGCCACCGGCCAACGCCTGCCCGCCCGTGCCCCAGATGGCGCGCCCCACCCCGCCGACCGCGTTATTCTGGCGGACATCGTGGATGTGCCGTAGAGCGAGCGGGACCGCACAGTTCTATTTTAGATTTTAGATGCCGGCCGCTTCGGCCATGGCATCCCAAAACGCCAATTCATACTCCAACAACAGGCGAGTAGCCTCCCGGATTTGAAAGGCGGGCACCCCTCGGTCAAGCGCGGCCTGCACAGGCGGGATCACCGCGCTCTCCGACGCCTGATAGTTGGCGTACATGTCAAAAAAGGTGACCGCCTCCTGGCTGAGGCCATAGCGGGTTTGAAGGGCCTGGCTGACACGGCGGGCATTGCTGATCCACACTTGAGCATCAAAGAAAAAGGCCGTGATCAGATCTGCATCACAGCCATACAAACAAAGAAACGTCTCAAAGTAACTGAACATCAGTGCCCCTGCTAAAACAGGGGCATGTTCCAATTCTTCTCCCTCCAAACCCACAGCTTTAGCAAATTTCTGGATAGCTTCACGGACGGCAAATTCGGCCTGAAGGAAATCGTTTAAAATTGTGCGGCTGGGCAGATCGCCATAGCGCGAGACGATTAAGGCGATGTTCCTGATGCCATTGGTGACGATGCGGTATTGCTGGCTGGCCAGAATTTTCAGCGCATCTTCAGGGACTTTTTTCTGTTCCAGCGCATCCAGGTAGCGATGGGTGACGATCTTTTTCATGAGGGGGCCTAAATCCTGGCGTATCTGTTCAATGAGCGTGCCAGCAGTTAGAGTAGAAGGTTGAGCGGACATGGGGCTACCTCCTTTCTCAAGGGTACCAAATAAAACACCCTCTGCCTGAGAGGGTGTAAAGACATGACAAAGCCACTGCTTTGCGCTTCCCTCCGCCGGCATTACCCGGATCAGGTTCTTCGGGTCGAGGACATCTGTCCTCCTCTCAGCCTGGACCTCCCAAGCTCCCCGTTTGATTGTCGCAGTTAAATTATACGAGAAGCGCACCCTCTGTCAATCTCACACAAGCTCGCCCCCCCCCATGCCCCCATTGACACCCCCGCCATCGCGTGGTATACTGAACCTGTCTCGGAGGGATGGCCGAGTGGTTGATGGCGGCGGTCTTGAAAACCGCTGTGGCCCTTTGTGGTCACCGGGGGTTCGAATCCCTCTCCCTCCGCCTGGCTGCAGCGCCAGCACCCTACGGGGAGGTGCCAGAGTGGTCGATTGGGGCGCACTGCTAATGCGTTGTAGGGGCTTAAACCTCTACCCAGGGTTCGAATCCCTGCCTCCCCGCCAACAGGGACCCCTGTCTCTAACAGAGGCCAGGGGTCCCTGCCTTTTCAGTCACGCCAATTTACGGACCACGTCAGATCGTCGACGAGGCGCACCGTAGGCCGGGTTTCTCTACCCGGCGTACTCTTCGGCGGCTATGGAAAGCCGCCCTACCGGCCTGGTGCGCTCATCCCTCCAGGTGTAGGGCAGGTTTCTATACCTGCCGCTCTTCGGGCTTCGGCGGCCGCGCTCCGGCGGCTACCGGCTTATGTCTGAAGTTCAGTCCCATAACCTTGTGTCCCCCGCCATCCTGTGTTATAATAAAGCGCAGGATGAGATACGCCTGGCTAGACGCCGTGAGGAGAAGCTGTGCTGAGTAAGGACGTCAAGGGAAGCATCATTCAGGAATTTCATCGGCACCCACAGGATACCGGATCGCCTGAGGTTCAGGTTGCCCTGCTCACGACCCGGATCAACCAGTTGACCGAGCACCTCAAAGTGCACAAGCACGACGAGCACTCCCGTCGTGGTCTGTTGAAACTGGTCGGCCAACGCAGACGCCACCTAGCCTATCTCAGCCGCAAAGATCCGGAACGCTACCGGATGCTCATCCAGCGTCTGGGCCTGCGTAAGTAGTCTGGATTGCCGGGATCACGACGAGTACATGGAGTGCAGGGTGCCCATGTACTCGTTTCGTATTGGGGCAACATAGCTAAAATTTAGAGGGCTACGGCGGAAGGTCCGGAGTTGGCGAGTGGCGATCAGGGGGACCGCATCCCCGGTCGCCAGTCGCCAGCCCCTGACCTCCGTCGGGCCCTCATCAGACGGAGGTAAGAAAAGTGAATACTGTGAAACAATATACTGCCGTAGTCGGCAATAAGGCCATTTCCTTTGAAGTGGGGAAGCTGGCCGGTCAAGCCGACGGAGCCGTGCTGGCTCGCCATGGCGACACCATGCTGCTCGCCACCGCCACCATGTCCAAGCAGCCCCGCGAGGGTGTGGACTTTTTCCCGTTGAGTGTGGATTATGAAGAGCGTCTGTACGCTGCCGGGCGCATCCCCGGCAGCTTCTTCCGCCGCGAGGGCCGACCCGCCGAGGCCGCTATCCTCATCGCACGGCTGGCGGACCGCGCTCTGCGCCCGCTCTTCCCCAACGATCTGCGCAACGAAGTGCAGATCATCCTGACGGCGCTGTCGTCCGACAGTGTGCATCATATTGACATTCTGGGCATCAACGCGGCCTCGGCTGCACTGGCCATCTCCGGCATCCCCTGGGATGGGCCGGTCGGCGCGGTGCGCATCGGCTACATAGATGGCCAGTTTGTCATCAATCCCACCATCCCGGAGATGACCACGAGCACGCTGGACCTGCGGGTGGCGGGCACCGCCGATGCCATCCTGATGGTGGAAGCCGGCGCGGATGAAGTCCCGGAGGAATTGATCGTAGAGGGCCTGCGCCTGGCGTATGAGGCCATTCAGCCGCTCGTGGCGCTCCAGGAGCAAATGCGGGCCGAGATCGGCAAGCCACGCGCCGAGTATGTCTCCTTCGCCGTAAGCGAAGAACTGAAGAGCGAGGTGACCGGGCGCGTCGGCAACCGTATCCGCCAGGCCCTGCTGGAGACGGTGGAGAAGGAAGAGCGCAACGCCGTCCTGGACGCCATTGAGGGGGAGGTGCTCTCCTCATTTGAGACCGAGGAAGACATCATGCCCGCCGACATCAAGGGCGTGCTCCATGACCTGCTGAAGAGCGAGGTGCGCAGCCGCATCTTGCGCGAAGGCGTCCGCCCGGATGGGCGCGGGCCGAAGGACATCCGCCCCATCACTTGCGAGGTCGGCCTGCTGCCGCGCACGCACGGCAGCGGCCTGTTCCAACGCGGCGAGACGCAGGTGCTGAGCATCGTCACGCTGGGCACGCCGCGTGACGAGCAACTCCTGGATGGCCTGTATCCGGAGGAGTCCAAGCGCTTCATGCACCATTACAACTTCCCGCCCTTCTGCACCGGCGAGACGCGCTTCCTGCGCGGGCCGAGTCGGCGCGAGATCGGCCACGGTGCCCTGGCCGAACGGGCCTTGGAGCCGATGATCCCGCCGGAGACGACCTTCCCCTACACCATTCGCGTCGTCTCCGAGGTGCTCTCATCCAACGGCTCCACCTCTATGGCGAGCGTATGCGCCTCAACGCTGGCGCTCATGGATGCCGGCGTGCCCATCAAAGCGCCGGTCGCCGGCGTGGCTATGGGCCTGATCAAGGAGGGCGACGAGTACGCCATCCTTACCGACATCCAGGGGATTGAGGACCATCTGGGCGACATGGACTTCAAGGTCGCCGGGACACGCCAGGGGGTCACCGCGCTGCAAATGGACATTAAGATCAGGGGCATTACGCCGCAGATCATGGCCGAGGCGCTGGCCCAGGCGCGGGAGGCCCGCCTGTTCATCCTGGAGAAGATGCTGGCCGTGCTGCCCGCGCCACGACCGCATCTCTCGCCCTACGCGCCGCGCATGACCATCCTGCACATTGACCCGGACAAGATCGGCACGCTGATCGGGCCAGGCGGCAAGGTCGTGCGCAGCATCCAGGAGCAGACCGGCGTGAAGATTGACATTGAGGACGATGGCACGGTCTTCGTCGCCGGGGCAAACGGCGCCCAGGCCGACCGCGCTGTGGAGATGATCCGCGCCCTGGTGGAAGAACCTGAGGTTGGCAAGATTTACACGGGCAAGGTCGTGCGCATCACCGACTTCGGCGCCTTCGTGGAGATCCTGCCTGGCACGGACGGCATGGTCCACATCTCACAGTTGTCCGACCGCCGGGTGAACCGGGTGGAGGATGTCGTCCAGGTGGGTGACGAGATCATGGTCATGGTCACCGACATCGGCCCGGATGGCAAAGTGCGCCTGAGCCGCGCTGCCGTGCTGGAGGGCCTGACGCCTGAGGAAGCGCGCGAACGCGACCTGCGAGGGCGCGGCGGCGTGAGTAGCAGCGGCGGCAGCCGCCCAGGAAGCGGCCGCCCCGACCGCGGTGGTGCACGCCCCGGCAGTACTCGTCCCGGCGGCAGGCCGCCACGCCGCGATTAGACACCAGGGCATAGAGACCAGGAGCAATCGCCATTGTGTGGGGGTTCTTCAGCCGATTGAACCCCCACTTAGCTTGCTCTCACCCCAAGGAGCCGGATGCTCTCTCAATCACCGCGCTGGAGCCCGAGCACGAAGCGGCTGGTCATCACGGCCAGCCTGATCTTCATCGCGCTGTTCATCTACCGCTTCCGCGACGTCATCCAGCCGGTTGTCCTGGCGCTGCTCCTGGCCTACATCCTCAACCCTATCGTCAATTTCCTTACAAGGGCGACCCGTATGTCGCGCACGCTGGCCGTCGCGCTCGTCTATCTGGCGTTGATCGCCGTGATCATTCTGACGCCCGTGGTGTTGCTGCCGCGCCTGATTGACCAGGTTGGGGCGCTGGCCAGGAACCTGCCCCAATACATCACCGACCTGAGCGCCGTGCTCAGCCAGCCCGTGCAGATCGGGCCTTACCAGGTGGACCTGGGCGGCCAACTGAGCACGCTGGGCAACCAGTTGGGCGGCGTGGTTCAGCAGGCCATGACCCAGACGCTCTCCATTCTCAGCGGCATCGCCAACTTCATCACCCTGCTGATCTTCATCCTGGTCATCTCGTTCTACCTGCTCAAGGATGCGCCGTTCCTGTTACGCTCCATTGAGCAGGTGGCCACGCCGGAGTATCGCCACGACCTGCGCCGCCTGATCAGCGAGACCGGGCGCACCTGGAACGCCTTCCTGCGCGGCCAACTCATCCTCTCTCTGACCGTCGGCTCCATTGTCGCCGTCGCCACCACCATCCTGGGTGTGCCCAACTCGCTGCTCCTGGGCATCCTGGCGGCGCTGGGCGAATTCATCCCCTTCTTCGGGCCGGGGCTGGCCGCTATTCCGGGCATCCTGCTCGCCTACTTCCAGGGGTCAACCTGGCTCACGCCGCAGCCGTTCAACAACCTGACTTTTGCCCTTATCGTGCTGATCATGTACGTGCTCAACCAGCAGGTGGAGAACAATATCCTTGTGCCGCGCATCATCGGGCAAAGCCTGAACCTGCATCCGGTGGTCGTGCTGGTCGGGGCCATCATGGGCGCCAGCCTGGCGGGTATCCTGGGCATTCTCCTGGCTGCGCCTACGCTGGCGACCCTGCGCCTGTTGGCACGCTATATCTATTACAAGCTCCTGGACCAGGACCCCTTCCCGGAGGAAGCCGGGCCGCCAGAGCCGGTCCCTGAAGCCCTCCCGGCCACCGCCGGGGCGCATTCCGACAAAGGCGGAGCAGGCGTGCCCTTGACCGCGCCAGGGACGACAGACGAGCCACATTCAACGACCAGCGTCCAGCCCACTGTTGAAAATTAAGCGTCAATAAGGAAAATGGTACTCAACGGATTATTTCACAACGTCACCAGTTTCCTTGATTCTTTTAGATAATCCGTTGAGTACCACTTCGGTGACAGGAAACAAGGAAAATGGCATGATAGAGGCGATGATCAGGGAGCATCTCACATTCCGAAGAGCCGTTCCTGAAGACAAGCCCGCAGTCCTGGCGATCTGCGCCCAAATCTGGGAAGGGGATGACTACATCCCTGAGGTATGGGACGCATGGATCGCGGACCCCTATGGGCAGTTCAGCGTGGTGGAACTGGATGGGAAGGTCGTCGGACTGGGCAAGCTCACGCGCCTGACGCCCACCGAATGGTGGCTGGAGGGGCTGCGCGTTGATCCGGCCTACCAGGGGCAGGGGATCGGGCGCTTCCTGCATGAGCAGGGTGTGGCCCTGGCCGACCGTCTGGGCAAAGGTGTCCTGCGGTTCGCCACCTCCTCCGCCAATCACAGCGTCCATCGCTTCGCCGCCGACACGGGTTTTGCCTATATTGGCGGCTACGTCCTGTTCAAAGGGCCAGCGAGCACCTCACCCACCGCCTTCACGCCCCTGCCGGAGAGCGATCTGGACATAGCCTCTCACTTCCTGGAAGGGTCAGAGCGCTTCCAGGCCGCACATCGCCTGTTTGAGGGCCGCTGGTGGACATGGCAGACCCTGACCCGCGAGCTGCTGAGCCGATACGCCGCCCAGGGGCAGCTCCTGGGCTGGCGCAGGCGCGGCCGCCGGTTGAGCGGCCTGGCACTGGTCAGCGACTACCGCAACGAGGGCCGGCTGATCGTGCATTACGCCGATGCGCCCGGCGACACCCTCAGCGACCTGGCGCGTGACCTGCGCCATCTGGCGGGCGAGCGCGGCCTGGAGTTGGTGGACTGGAAAGTGTTTGACCGCCCCGATACGCGGGCCGCGCTGGAGGCCGCCGGCTACGAGAACACCTGGGAGAACACCCTGTGGGTGTTTGAGCGCCCTATCCGGCCCAGGGCAGTGGATTAAGGAAATGGGTACTCAACGGATTATTTCACAACGTCACCTTCGGTGACAGGAATCAATGAAATGGACCTGTTGAAACGTTGGCGTGAGCAGAACGTTGCCCCACAGTCACCCTCCGGCGGCGATCCGCCGCGCTATGGCTTCTCGTATAGCGTATATTGGCTGCAAGTCGCCCGCACCTGGGATGCGGAGCAGCGCCGGAGGGTCGCGCAGGAGTTACATCTGCTCCTGAGTCGCCCCGACTTTGTGGCCAACCAGAGCGAGCGCCGCTACCATTTGCCCGACCTGGAGGGTCACCATAGCGGTGGCAGCCTGATCGCGCTGGCCCACGTGCTCCAGGCGCTCTCCGCATATGAGGAGCAAGAGGGACAGGAACAGGCTCCCCAATCATGAAAGGACAATGCAGAGATGGATGGGCATCCGCCCCATAACGGGCGTTCCGAAACATTGGCCGAGACCGAAAACTACACCGTGTGGCGCGATGTGGATGAGAACGGTGAGGTCACCTATCACCTTGAGCTAGGCGTCGTCACCTGCCACTTCTTTCAGGATGAATGGGACGAACTGCTGGACCTGTTCGGCCTGTTGATCGGCTCTTGAGCGTGCTCACCTCCCCGCGCTTCACCCGGCAACTGTTCCACTGGGGCGCGTGGGGCTATGGCCTGGCCACCGATCAGGCCACCTGGAAAGCCAGTTGCGCCGAACTGGCGCGCCATTTCCCACCGACAGCGGAGCCGCCGCGTGTGCTGGACCTGGGCTGTGGGCCGGGCGTTTCCGCGCTGGAACTGGCCCGTCGCCTGCCCGACGCCCAGGTGATCGGGTTGGACATCGCGGCGGGCATGTTGCGCCAGGCGCAGCGCTACGCTGCCCGCGACGGCCTGGCCGGGCGCATCCCCTGGATACAGGCCGACGCTGCACGCCTGCCGCTGGCTTCAAACAGCCTGGATGTCGTCACCGGTCATAGCTTCCTTTACCTGGTCGGTGACCGCCAGGGCGTGCTGGCGGAGGCCTATCGCGTGCTGCGCCCTGGCGGGCGGATTGTGCTCATGGAGCCTAACGATCGCCGCTTCGCCTCTGGCCTCCTGCGCCGCGCCTTTGGCGAGTTCCGCTTTGCCGTCTCCGCGCTCCTCTGGCACATCTACAGCCGCCTGCATGGCCCCTTCACGCCAACCCGCCTGGCCGAGACGTTGCGCCAGGCCGGTTTTACGCACATCCTGGCCGAGGAGACGCTGGCGGGCCTGGGCCTGATCGGGCGGGGCGAAAAGGGCACACTG
This sequence comes from Anaerolineae bacterium, assembly GCA_034432795.1. GTDB lineage: Bacteria > Chloroflexota > Anaerolineae > DSLN01 > DSLN01 > DAOUBF01. The sequence goes on along the minus strand of DAOUBF010000053.1, from coordinate 741 downwards.
GCGGTGCAACAGAGTACAGGCACATCCCGCCCCTCGTATCAAGCCCCACATCCACTTTACCTGTATCTGCTCATCACACAAAAACCGAATCGCCCTCCCTGGGAGAAGGTGAGCGAAGAGGAAATCCGTTGGGAAGCGCAGGTCGCTACCGAGCGCGAGACGGGCCAGGATGTGCTGCTGGCCTTCACCTCACTGGTGAAAGCGGTCGCCTTCATGCAGCCTGCGGTCCTCGCCGGGCTGATCCACGACGTCAACAAAATGGGCAAGTTCCGCCGCGAGACAGTAGAAGCCTGGGGCAGGCCGGTGCTGGTCAACCCGGCCCTGGATGACCTCCGGGGAGCCACCAGCCGCTATGTCCTGGCGGGTCGGACAGTGCCGGTGGACCACCGCCAGCGCGAGCGGCACGAAGAAGCCGAAGAAGCCTGGCCATACGATTGAAATCGCGCCCGGCTGGGGCCGCCCTGGCCGCCACCCCTTGCCAAAACCTGAAATGTGGGTATAATAACCTCGCGTAAACTGTTCGGCCGGGTGCCCACGTAGCTCAGACGGTAGAGCACTCCCTTGGTAAGGGAGTGGTCATGGGTTCAAGTCCCATCGTGGGCTCCATCTGTCCAGAACTTCATGGGAGGTATCATTTAGCATGGCGAAGGAGCGATTTGTACGCACGAAGCCCCACGTGAATGTGGGCACAATCGGACACATTGACCATGGCAAGACCACCCTGACGGCAGCCATCACCAA
>DAOUBF010000052.1:0-230046 GCA_034432795.1 Anaerolineae bacterium | reverse complement strand
TCGTCGTAGCCGGGGTCACCGGGAAGCAGAAGCGCACCCCGCAGGCGCGCTCGCAGGTCTTGGATAGTATTTGGATTGAGCATCGTTGGTCTCCTCTCTCTGATTACGGTCAGCTTATCGGTATCTATCTATCCGCACACCCTCCTATGGCGCTCGCTGGCGGGGCCGCTGATGCAGCCCCGCCAGCACACCTGTAGTATATCCTTCTTTTCATCACGGCGCGCGCACTGCCTTCTTGCGCACCCACCACCCAGCAGCGACCAGCCCGGTGGCGATCAGAGCGATCCATAGGACGCTCACACTGCTGCTGTCACTGCCTGTCTGAGGCAGCAGCACCGGAGCCGTGGCGTCCTGCACCGTCGTCAGTTGTGCGCCCTTCGGCAGCAGAAAAGTGACTGCAACACTGGACTCCGCGCTTGTCACGTTGCCGGCCTTGTGGATATCACCAGCGTGCTCAATCCACGTGTCGCCAGACTTGTAGGTGGTCTCCCCACCCTGCTTTTGCACGGTCATCTCGCCTGCCACGACGGTGATGAGCACCTCGCCGCCGTGTGAATGGAGCGGCGTCCAGGCTCCCGGCGCGAAGTTGAGTAGCATCTGGACGACGTCGAGTTGCGTGGGCGAGTTGTTGACCTCAAGCCTGGACTCATACACCTTCGTCGGGCCAGGCGGCAGGTCGCCGGTGTCCCCCGATTGCTGCACGGTCGTTAGTTGCGCTCCTTTCGGCAGCAGGAAGGTGACGAAGACGCTCGCTTTGACGTCACCTGCGTTACCGGCTTCGTGCACATCACCAGGGTGCTCAATCCAGGTGTCGCCGGGCCTGTACACCCGCTCGCCCGCCTGATCCCGCACAGTCATCTCGCCCTCGAGGATCGTGACGAAGACCTCGCCGCCGTGCGAGTGGAGCGGCGTCCAGGCTCCCGGCGCGAAGTCAAGTACCATCTGGATCGTGTCGAACTGGGCAGGCAGGTTGGCTGCCTGGAAGTTTGAGCGATACTTGACGGTCGGGCCGGGTGGTAGGTCCTGACCGAGCGCTGCCTGGGCTGTCAGCAGCATCGGCAGCACAACTGTGATGAAGAGAACCACTAACCGTTTCATGTTGACCTCCTTTGGCGCTTGTCTGAGCGCTCTCTTAGATTCGCCGGTGGCCCGCCGGGTGCAGATGGCCATCCCACCGGCGTCCGGCGAACCACCGGACAATAGACAGGATAGATCAACCGTCCACGACTGTCATGCGTGCGGCTACCCATCTTGGGAGGTCAGCACACGTATCTTCAATTGGCGGTCGGTACGTAGCTGGAGAGGAGGGTGAGGCGTGTCAGGCCTGCGCCAGGCCATGACTGAAAGCGTAAGCCGTGACAGCGGCTCTGGCGGTAGTGCCAGAGACGCCGATCTTCTCATAGATATTGGAGATATGCCGTTCGACGGTACGGACGCTCAAGACGAGTTCGAGTGCGATCGCCTGGTTGCTCTTGCCTGCCGCAAGCAGGCGCAGAACTTCAATCTCGCGCGGCGTCAGGCCGGCAGGCTCCAGCGGGGTGGGCGGCGCGGGCAGGATCTCTTTCGTGACCATAGCGGGCTTAGGCGTCTCCAGCACGACGGCGATAACTTCGTCTAGCGTCATCGCCTGTCCCTCCGCCCATGCGGCAGCGAACTGCTCTTCGGTCAGCGCGGCACGGATGGCGGCCAGGCTGCGGCGATATTCGGCGCGGTCCACTGGCCACATAACTGTAGCGAATCCCTGCTGGACCGCGTCAATTGCTCCCAGGAGGCGCGCCCCCCGCTCCGGTTCTCCCTGTGCTCCCGCCATCCCGGCCAGGCCGATCAGCGACATGGCAATGCCCCAATGGTCTCCCGCCTCCCGGCAGACGGTCAGGGCTTCCTGCAAGCGTCTCGTCGCCCGCGCCAGGTCATCCTGCGCGAGGGCTATCTGCCCCAAGCGTGCCAGTCTTCTGCCACTGGCCCACGTGTTGCCGACCTCCCGGCACAGGGCCAGACTTTCCTCTAACAGCATGGCCGCCCGCGCACTATCAGCTTGAGCATAGGCGATGTCTCCCAAAGTAAAGAGTGCAACCGCAGTGCCCCATTTGTCCCCTGCTTCTCGATGCAGAGCAAGGCTCTGCTCGGCAAGTATCAGTGCCCGTTGCTGGTCGCCCTGGGATTCTGCTATACGTGCGAGCAATGTCCTTGTCCGGGCGATGCCGCTCACGTCACCCAGGTCTTGGTACAGGACAAGCGCTTCCTCGGCGAAAGTCGTCGCCTGCTCAAACTCACCGACATGATAGCCCAGGAAGGCTGCCTCCCGGAGCGCCTCGGCGCGCGTCGAGGCCGGTAGCTCGCGGCCCTTCGCCAGCATGATCTCCAGCCATGCCAGGCCCTCGCGCGCCGTCCCGCGCATTTGCCAGAACTGGCCGAGCGCCATCGCCAGCCTTAGCCCTGGTTCGGCGCCACCTGTTTCGGTCTGGCTCCAGGCGAGAGCCGCGCGCAGGTTGTCGTACTCCTGTGCCAGTCGCGCCACCCATACTCCCTGTTGTGGCCCACCCATCTGTGCTTGTCCCAACGAGACACCTATAGGTTGTGCTGCTATCTCGGCGAGCGCGAGGTACCAGTCGCGATGACGACTGCGCACCACCGCCTCGTCACCGGAGGCTTGCAGTTTCTCAACGCTATACTGGCGTATCGGTTCCAGAAGCCTGTATCGCGGCTCGCTATCCTGGTGTTTGTCCACGATGACAAACGACTTCTCAACTAATTGCGACAGCAAGTCAAGCACCTCATCCTGTTCGATATCCTCACCCGCGCAGACCGCCTCTGCCGCCTCCAGGCTGAACCCGCCCGCAAAGACAGCCAGTCGTCGGAACAAGCGCCGCTCTTTGTCCGACAGCAGATCGTGGCTCCAGTCTAGTGTCGCCTTGAACGTCTGATGGCGCGTCAGCGCCGTCCGGCTGCTGCCGACCAATAGCCGTAGGCTATCGTCCAGGCGGGCTGCAATCTGTTCCACTGATAGCACCTTCACCCGCGCCGCCGCCAGTTCAATCGCCAGAGGCAGCCCATCCAGCCGGTGGCACGCCTGAGCGACTGCGGCAGCGTTGTGCCCGGCCACAGTAAATCCAGGTAGAGCGTCCCTGGCCCGCTCAACAAACAGTCGGATAGCTTCATAGCGCAGGAGGTTCTGTAGGGGTGGCAGGCGTTCTGGATTGGGCCGCGACAGAGTGGGTACCAACCAGGTCACCTCTCCAGGAATGTGCAGCGGCTCCCGGCTGGTTGCCAGAATGCGCAGGTTCGGGCAGGAGCGCAACAAGGTCTCAGCCAGGTGCGCACACGCCTCAATCAGATGCTCACAGTTGTCCAGCACCAAGAGTACATGCTTGGGTTTGAGATAATCCACCAGCGCTTCAGTGAGTGTGCGGCCCGCTACCTCCCGCATCCCCAGCGCCGAGGCCACTACCTGTGGCACCAGCGCCGGGTCAGACAGCGCCGCCAACTCCACCAGCCAGACGCCGCCAGGGAAGCCCTTCAGCATCTGAGCCGCAACCTCCAACGCCAGCCGCGTTTTGCCGCTGCCGCCCGCGCCGGTGAGGGTGAGCAGGCGCGTCGTGAGTAACAGGCGGCTGACCTCGGCCAGCTCCCGTTCACGCCCGATGAAGCTGGTAAGCTGTAACGGCAGGTTATGGGGAATTATTTTGCCAGCGTCATGGCGGGCAACCATACGGCTTGCCCTCTGTCCCTGAAAACGATAGGCCCGTAAGCGGGCCTATTCACCCAAAGTGGACCTATTATATACCATTCTGCTATTTGACGGATGACGCAAGGAATGAGAAACCCGCTTTCTCGGAGAAAGCGGGTTTCTACCACTTTACCAGAAGCGCTGCTCCTTCCAGGGGTCGGCCTCGTTGTGGTAGCCGGCCTGCTCCCAGAAGCCGGGGCTGTCGTACTGCAGGAACTCCAGGGCGCGCAGCCACTTGCCGCCCTTCCAGAAGTAAGCCGCCTTGAGGTCATCCCGGCCCGGAATGGTACCGATGACCACCCGCAGGGGGAAGCCATGCTCCGGTTCAAGCGGCTGGCCGTTGTAGTGCGTTGCCAACAGTACATTGTCCTGGAGCATGACGGAGAGGGGCAGGTTGGTGGTGAAGCCATATTCGCAGTGCTGGACGACGAAGCGCGCCTCCGGCTTGGGGCGCACAATGCCTTCGTCAATCAGCCGCTTGAGCGACACCCCTTCCCACTCGGTGTCAAACTTGCTCCAGCGCGTCACGCAATGGATGTCCATCTTAATCTTGGTGCGCGGCAGCTTGTTGAACTCCTCCCAGGTCCAGCGCTTCTCCTCCTCCACCAGCCCGAAAATGCGAAAGTCCCAGGTCTCCGGGTTAAACCTGGGCACGGGGCCATAGTGCAGCACGGGGAACTTTTGCGTCAGCGATTGGCCTGGCGGCAAGCGCCCCTCGCGCTTCACGCGCTCTTCTTCTTCCCGACGCGCCAGAAAGTCCTTCAACATCGTGATGGTTCCTCCTTCGGCCTCTATGTGGACGAACGACGCATATAGATGAGATCAGCATCTACTGTAATTATAGCATGGACAGCTTACAAAAAGCTAAACCCTTATCCCTGGGCCTTTTGTGCTATAATGCACACAAATTCAGCGTGCGACCAGGAGGCTCTGTGCGAACCTGCGCCATCTGTCATCTGACTTCGCCTGATGAGGTGCTGATTTGCCCACGCTGCGGCGCGGACCTGCGCGTGTATTCGGAGACCGCACGGGCGCTGCAACGCCTGCGCGCAGATGGGCGCTTCCAGCGGGTGCGTATCATCGTAGATCGGGAGAGTTGCCCGGCGTGCCAGGCGGCCTATGGCACGTATCCCGTTGACCAGGTGCCGGAGTTGCCGGTGGAGGGCTGCTCCAGCCCGCATGGCTGCCGTTGCCGCTACGAGCCGGTGTTGGACCTGGTTGGGCCGTAGCCTTTGGTGCACGTATGCTGCCCGAGATTCAATTGGATGACGTGGTGCGGCTGCGCAAGCCGCACCCCTGCGGGAGCTACGAGTGGGTCGTGGTGCGGTTGGGGGCCGACATCGGCCTGCGCTGCACCACCTGCGGTCGCCGCGTCCTCCTCCCCCGCCGCGAACTGGCCAAACGCCTCAAGACCATCGTCTCTCGCGCTGCGCCATCTGGTAGCAAGACGTGATCGCTTCACCGCAGAGGCGCAGAGGACGCAGAGATAATATAGAGATTTTAGGATTTCCTCTGGGGTGAGAACATGCCCTCAGGCCGCTGGGAGGGTGAAGCGGAACGTGGCTCCGTGCCCCGGCTCGCTTTCGGCCCAGATGCGGCCGCCGTGCGCCTCCACGATGTGCTTGGCGATGGCCAGGCCCAGGCCGGTGCCGCCCCCGCCCCGCGCCCGGTCGGCCCGGTAAAAGCGCTCAAAGATGCGTGGCAGGTCCTCCGGGGCGATCCCCACCCCCGTATCCCATACTTCAATCATGACTTCGTCCCCCTCCCCCTGGGCGGCCCGCACGCCGATACGCCCGCCCTCCGGCGTGAACTTGATCGCGTTGTGCAGCAGGTTGACGATGACGCGGCCGACCTGTTGTGGGTCGGCCAGCGCGGTGAGATCGGGCGGCACGTCCACAGCGATCTCCTGGTGCTTGTGGCCGGCCTGCGTGGCCAGGCGGGTCACCGGCTCGCCGACCAGGTCGGCGACACGGGTGGGGACCAGCTTGAGAAGCACCTGGCCGGATTCAATCTGGCTGAGGTCCAGCAACTCCTGGGCGAGTTGGCTGAGCGCGTCGGTCTCTACCGCGATCTGCTCCAGGAGTTGCCGCTGCATCCCGGCATCGGGCAGCGCATTGTGCAAGAGCGTGTCCAGGAGCAGGCGGATAGAGGCCAGGGGGGTGCGCAGTTCGTGGGAGATGTTGGCGACGAAATCGCGCCGCGCCCGGCCCAGGCGCTGCAGTTCGCTCACATCCTGGAGGGCCAGGACCGCACCGTAGCGCGCCTCCGCGCCCAGGGGTAAGGCGCGGGCACGGAAGGGCCGGTCGCCGATAAACACCTGGCGGGTCAGGTCTTCGCTGCCGCTGAGGGCCGCCACCAGCAGATCGTCCAGGTCGTGCTGGCGGGCGACCTCCATAAAGCTTCGCCCGATGGCCTCTTGGGTTTGAAACAGCGCGCGCGCCGCCGCGTTGAGTGCCTGCACGCGCCGCTCCCGGTCCACCACGATGAGGGCGTCAAAGGCCGCCTCGGCCAGCCCAGTCAGTTCCTCGCTTACCTCGGCCAGCCGGGCCTGGGCAGCCTGGCCCTCACGGCGCAACCGGGTGTTCTCGGCCAGGAGCGCCTGGCGTTCGGCGACGGCCCGCCGCCAGGCCAGGCTGATCACCACGAGTGCCACCGCCAGGGCCGCGATGAGCCATCCACCGTCCATGGTTCAGCCTTCAAAGCGATAGCCCACGCCGCGCACTGTGACAATGCGCTGGGGGTTGGAGGGGTCGTCCTCAATTTTCTCGCGCAGCCAGCGGATGTGGACATCTACGGTGCGGCTATCACCGAAATAATCGTAGCCCCAGACCTGGGTCAGGAGCAGGTCGCGGGAGAGGACGGCGCCGCGGTTGCGCATGAGTTCGGCCAGCAGGTCAAATTCCTTATGGCTGAGCTTGAGTTCCACGCCGCCTTTGGTCACCCGCCGGGCAGCCAGGTCAAGCACCAGGTCGCCGGAGGCCAGTTCATCGCGGCGGGGGGCCGGGGCACGGCGCAGCACGGCGCGCACCCGCGCCAGGAACTCGCCCAGGCCGAAGGGCTTGACCACGTAATCGTCGGCGCCGGTCTCCAGCCCGATGATCTTGTCCACCTCGGTGCCGCGCGCGGTGAGGATGATGATAGGCGTGTCCCTCTCGCGCCGCAGGATGCGGCACACCGACAGCCCATCCAATACCGGCAGCATAATGTCCAGGACGATCAGATCGGGCGACTCCGTGCGGGCGCGTTCCAGCCCGGTCTCGCCGTCCGCCGCCAGGATCACCTCGTAGCCCTCGCGCCGCAGGTTATACGCCAGCGTCTCGGCCAGGGTGGTTTCATCCTCAACCAGGAGTATCTTGGTCATCTCTCCATCGCCAGGGGAAATTATCCGGCAGTCGTGGGGAATTGGCAAGGAATATAGGGACTTATGTCGCTATAAGAATTGCGCCGATGACCATCACCAGCGAGCTAGGCAAGCGCTGTCGCAGCCCCGGCTCCTTCAGGATCAGCGCCCCCCAAAGAACGGTCATGGCGGCACTCAGCCTGAACAGCGTGGTCACGTAGCCGACCAGGCCCTGGCTGAAGGCCATGTAGCCCAAGATGGGCGCTGTCCCTGCGATCAGCCCGGCCAGGAGCCACTCACGGCGATAGGCGCTGAGTTGGCTGAGGCCCGCGCCGTTACGCCCGATCACAAAGGGGGTGAGCAACAGAACCAGGAGCGCGGTGGCGATAAAGGCGGCGAATTGTGGGCTTTGCGGGCGCGTATGTTGGATAGCTGTTTTCTCAAACAGGGGTGTAATTGCCCACAGCAATCCGGCCAGCAGGACGAGCGCTACACCTGGCTTGAGGGCAAGTGCCTTCCACGGCGCCAGCCAGCCCTGCCCTGGCTCGTGGTTGAGCCAGTAGGCGCCGGCAAGCACCAGCCCAACGCCAAGCAGGCCCCGTGGCGAAGGTATCTCGCCAAGGAACAGCGCGGAAATCATCAGGGTAAACACCGGGCTGAAAGTCAACAGGGGGGTGACGAGTGAGGCGTCGGCCAGCTTCAACGACTGGGTGGAGGCCAGATGCGCGACGACGTTCAATACGGCCGATCCCAGGACGCCGAGGGCGAACAGCGCGTCTACGTCGGGTGGGGTGCGCGTCAGCGCCAGGGTAAGCAGACCGAGCAGGGGCAACGACAGCAATGTCACGCCCCACACGACGACCGTCGCGTTGGCGCTTTTCAACATGCGCTTGTACAGAATGGGGTTGAAGGAGGTTAAGCAGGCCGCGCCCAGTGCGAAGAATGCCCACATCTGGCTCTACGCCGTGCCGAACTGCCGGTCGCCCGCGTCGCCCAGCCCCGGCACGATGTAGCCGATCTCGTTCAGGTGGTCGTCAATGGCCGCGATGTGGATAGGCACGTCGGGATGGGCCTCGGTCAGCCGCTTAATGCCTTCCGGTGCAGCGATCAGGCCGACGAACTTGATGCGCTGGGCGCCCCAGCGCTTGAGGATGTCCACCGTCGCCACCGCCGAGCCGCCCGTCGCCAGCATGGGGTCCAGGATCAGGCACACCTGCACGGTAGGCTCTACAGGTAGCTTGTTATAGTACTCCACCGGGCGGAGCGTGGCCTCATCACGGTAGATGCCAATGTGCCAGACCTCCGCTGTAGGCATCATCTCCCACACCCCCTCCACCATGCCCAGCCCGGCCCGCAAGATGGGCACCAGGCCGATCTTCTCCTTGAGGACGTGCCCATGGGCCTGGCCCATGGGCGTCGTCACCGTCACCGGCTCCAGGGCCAGGTCAGTGGTGGCCTCATAGACCATGAGGATGGCCAGCTCGCGGATCAACTCGCGGAACTTCTTCGGCTCCGTCTTCATATCCCGCAGCTTGGCGAGCTTATGTTGCACCAGTGGGTGTTGGGAGACATAAACGCCGTTCATAGCATTTGGGATTATAGGTCACACGTGCCAGGATGTCAACCTTGTGATAGCGGACGGGTGCATTTCAATAGAGACCCGTTTCTCGCAGAAACCGGGTTTCTGAATCTGCGCCGGCCCAGGCGGACGACCGGCTAACGGCCCGCCAGACGCGATTTGAATTGCCGGGCGGCTATTCAAAAATCGCCCCCTGGATTATAATAGAGGTTGGCACCCACCGACTGCCTGCTTCGCCTGCAGAGGTCTGTCGCCGCCGATGCATGCCTTCGCTTGGGCCGCCAGAGGAGGAGCCTGAATCTATGCCCAACCCTGCGATCCTGGCCGTGGACGATGATGACATCGTGCTACGTGCCGTAGAACGCGACCTGCGCCGCCGGTATGGCAGCCAATACCGCGTCCTGGCAGCGCGCTCCGCTGCCGAGGCCCTGCAAACGCTCCAGGCGCTCAAGCTGCGCAATGACCCGGTGGCGCTGTTCCTGGTGGACCAGCGGATGCCCCAGATGACCGGCGTGGAGTTCCTGGAGCAGGCGATCCAGCTCTTTCCCGATGCCAAGCGCGTCCTGCTCACCGCCTATGCCGACACCGATGCGGCCATCCGCGCTATCAACATCGTCAAGCTGGACCACTACCTGCTCAAGCCCTGGGACCCTCCGGAGGTCAACCTGTATCCGGTGCTGGATGACCTGCTGGACGATTGGCTGGCGGCCTATCGTCCGCCGTTTGAGGGCATCCGCGTCATTGGCCTGCGCTACTCGGCGCAGACGCATGAAGTCCGCGACTTCCTGGCGCGCAACCTCATCCCCTTCCAATGGATGGACATTGAAAGCGACCCGGAGGCCCGCCGCCTGGCCGAGATCGCCGGCGGCGACCGCCCCCAATTGCCTGTGGTGCTCTTCCCCGATGGCGCGTCTCTGGCGCAACCCAGCAAGGCGCAGCTTGCCGAGAAGATCGGCCTGAGGGTCCGTGCCGGGCAGCCCTTTTACGACCTGATCATCGTAGGTGGGGGGCCGGCGGGGCTGGCGGCAGCAGTGTATAGCGCCTCCGAGGGGTTGCACACGCTGATGATTGAGCGGGCGGCGCCTGGCGGGCAGGCCGGGGGCAGTTCGCGCATTGAGAACTACCTGGGCTTTCCGGTCGGCCTGAGCGGGGCCGACCTGGCCCGGCGCGCGGTCACCCAGGCCCGGCGCTTCGGTGTGGAGATCCTCACGCCGCAGGAGGCCACCGCCTTGCGCGCCGCCGACCCCTACCGCTTCGTCACGCTGGCGGATGGGAGCGAACTCAGTTGCCACGCGCTGATCGTCGCTACCGGCGTGCATTACCGCAAGCTGGAGGTCCCCGACATTGACCGGCTGACCGGAGCGGGGGTGTACTATGGCGCCTCGGCAGTGGAGGCGCTCTCTTATCGGGGGCAGGAGGTGTTCCTGGTGGGCGGGGCGAACTCGGCGGGCCAGGCCGCCATTCACTTCGCTCAGTACTGCACCAGCGTGACCCTGTTGGTGCGCGGCGATTCGCTTGAAAAGAGCATGTCGCAATACCTGATTGACCAGATCCGCGCCACCGAGAACATCCATGTGCGCCTGGATACATCGGTGATCGCTGTGCACGGCCAGCAACGGTTGGAGAGCATCACCATCCGAAACAGCCGCAGTGAGGAAGAGGAGACCCTGCCGGCGATGGCGCTGTTCCTGTTTATCGGCGCCGTGCCGCAGACGGGGTGGGTTGCGGGTGTGCTGGAGCGGGATGAACACGGCTTTCTCCTCACCGGCCCCGACCTGCCCGGCGATGGCGGGCGGCCACGCGGCTGGATGCTTGACCGCGACCCTTATCTGTTGGAGACGAACGTGCCCGGTGTGTTCGTGGCGGGGGATGTCCGCCACGGTTCCACCAAGCGCATCGCTACAGCGGTGGGTGAGGGCGCCATCGCGGTGCGCTTCGTCCACGAGTACCTGAGCAGCATCCCCATCCGGGCGGGGGTTGCCAGCGTGTGATCAGCCCAGTACTGGGCTTCAGCCCGGTTGGGAGGGGGCACATTCCCTCCCCCTGAATGGAGGAGGGGGTGGCATTTCTGTAGTTTACCGGGGCCATCGGCTAGCCAGCCAGGTTAAAGCCCGGTGCTGGACGAATAAGTGAGGAGAATGTATGGGCAGACTATCAGAACGCGGGCGGCGCCAGCCGCCCTGCACACACCTGGATCAGATCCACGAGGTGACGCCCAGGACACAGGGCTGCGAGGAGTGCTTGCAGATCGGGGATACCTGGGTGCATCTCCGGCTGTGCCTAACCTGCGGGCATGTGGGTTGCTGCGACGAGTCCAAGAACCGGCATGCCACGAAGCACTTCCACACCACCCAGCACCCCATTATCCAATCCTTTGAGCCGGGCGAGGACTGGAAGTGGTGCTATGTGGACCAGGTGGGGTGGTGGTGACCTGGGCCGCTGCGAACGGAGTCCTACGCCCGCACAAAGGGGTCAAACAGCTTCTGCCATTCCTCCAGCGCGAAGCGATCGGTCATGCCGGCGATGTAGTCACACACCACGCGATAGAGGCTCGCCTCGTCACTGATGCGAGCCTGGACATTGGCGGGCAGTTGGGCGGGCTGGCTGATATAGGCATGGAACAGATCGGAGATAAAGCGCTCGGCTTTGGTTTGCATACGGATCAGGCGGTAGTGATTGTACAGGTAGCGCTGGAGGAACTCTTTGAGTTGGGTGTTTTTGGCCGCCAGATCGGGTGAGAAGCCCACCAGGTTGTATCCCAGCGCCTGCACCTCCTCTGGGCTGCCCACGCCGCTCTCGCGGATGCGCTGTGCGGTCTCATAGATCAGGTCGGTGACCTCCAGGCCGATCAGGCGGCGGATGAGGCGATAGCGCACCAGGTCATCAAAATGGCGGCCATCCCAGCCGATGCTACCTTTGAGGTCGTGCCACAGGGCCAGTTCCTCCAGCATCTCCGGCATGAGGATGCCGGCGCGCAGGCCATCATCCAGGTCGTGGGCGTTGTAGGCGATCTCATCGGCGACATCGGGGATTTGGGCTTCCAGCAGGCCGCGCCGCTGGGGGTCAAAGCCGGCCTCTGAGCTGATGTCGGCGCGGGCCTCGTGCTTGGCGATGCCCTCGCGCACCTCCCAGGTCAGGTTCAGGCCGGGGAAGTCGGGGTAGCGCTGTTCCAGCACGTCCACGATGCGCAGGGCCTGGCGATTGTGGTCAAAGCCGCCGTGCCCGGCCATGAGCGCGTGCAGGGCACGCTCCCCGGCGTGGCCGAAAGGGGGATGGCCCAGGTCGTGGGCCAGGCAGATAGCTTCGGTCAGGTCCTCGTTGACCGCCAGGGCGCGGGCGATGGTGCGGCCGATTTGGGCGACTTCCAGCGTATGCGTCAGGCGGGTGCGGTAATAGTCGCCCTCATAGTTGACGAAGACCTGGGTTTTGTACTCCAGGCGGCGGAAGGCGGTCGTGTGCAGGATGCGGTCGCGGTCGCGCTGGAAGGCAGTGCGGTAGTCCGGCTCGTCTTCCGGGTAAGCACGGCCCCGTGAGTCGCGGCTCTTCCTGGCGTAGGTGGCCAGCGTCTGCGCCTCAAGCTCCTCAAGCTGCCTGCGGTCGCGGATCATCGCGCTCTCCCCCTTGCGGCCCAATGTAACACAGCACTACCGCTCTGTCAACCTGTCCAGTTTAATCTCCCCCTTAGGTAGTGTAGGGGCGCACAGCCATGCGCCCTTACCCCCCACCCCGACCCTCTCCCACAAAGGGGGGAGGGAGCAGCTACCCTCCCCCACCCAGTACCGGGATTCATCCCGGTTGAGAGAGGGCAACTTCCCTCCCCTCGGATGGGGGAGGGAGGGGATGAGAACCCGTTGGTGAACAAAACGATCACCCCATAGAAATGCGTCCGCAGCCCGCGGCGATTTGATCATCTGCCAGGGTGGGAATAGAATACACGTGCCGGGAACATCGTTCTCAGGGTTCCCAAAATTCCTCCTAACGTAAAGCGAGGTGCCGGGCATGGAGAGCCTTAAGGAGCGTATTCTACGGGAAGGCCGTAACCTCGGCCACGGGATTTTGAAGGTGGATGGCTTTATCAACCACCAGGTGGATCCGCAGCTCATGCTGGAGGCCGGGCAGCGCCTGGCCGAACGCTTTCGCTCGGCCAGGCCCACCAAGGTGCTCACCGCCGAGATCTCCGGCATCGCCCCGGCGCTGACGACCGCGCTGGCCCTGGGCATCCCCGTCGTCTATGCCCGCAAGAGCAAGCCCATCACCATGCCCGACGCCGTCTTCCTGACGACCGCGCCCTCGCACACCAAGGGCCGTGAGGTTGAACTGATCGTCTCCCCGGAATACCTGGGGCCGGGCGAGCGCGTCCTGATCATTGACGACTTCCTGGCCACCGGCCAGACAATTGCCGCGCTGGTGCGCCTGGCTGTCGCCGCCGGCGCCACCGTCGTGGGCATCGGCGCGGTGATTGAAAAGACCTTTGAGGGGGGCCGCGAATTGCTCTCCGGCCTGGGCGTGCCCATTGAGTCGCTGGCCATGATCACCGACATGAGCGGCGGGCGGATCGTGTTTGCGGACGAGGCGGCCCCAGCGGGGACAAAGGAGGGGCAGGCCGGGGTGAGGGGCCATGACGGCCAGTGTGCGTAAAGCCATGATCCTGGCCGCAGGCGAAGGGACGCGCCTGCGCCCCCTCACGCTGGACCGGCCCAAGCCCATGCTGCCCATCGCCGGTCGTCCTCTGCTAGAGCACACTCTAGACTGGCTGCGCCGTTACGGTATCAGCCAGGTTGCCATCAACCTGCACTACCGCCCGGAGGTCATCCGCGACACCTTCGGCGATGGCCAACGCTTCGGCCTCACCATCACCTACTCCTATGAGCCGGTCATTCGCGGCACAGCGGGCGCGCTCCAGCCGCTCCGCTCCTTCTTGAATGAGACCTTCGTGATCGTCTATGGCGATGTGCTCACCGACCTGGATTTGGGGGCACTGATCGCCTTCCACCGGGCACGGCCCGATGCCTGGATGACGCTCAGCCTGTACCGCGTACCCAACCCGACGGAGAAGGGGATTGTGGCTTTAGATGAGGCCGGGCGCATTGTGCGCTTCCTGGAGAAGCCGTCGCCGGATCAGGTCTTCAGCGATCTGGCCAACGCGGGCGTGATCGTCGCCGAACCGGCCATCCTGGACTTCATCCCCGCTGAGGGCTTTGACGACATCGGCCACCACTTGCTGCCACGCCTGTTGGCCGCAGGTGCGCCCATTTACGGCTGGCCGCTGCCGGATAGGACTTATTTGATGGACATCGGTTCGCCGGAGCAGTACGCCCAGGCCTGCGCCTGGGCGGGGGGATAAGGGTTTGGATATCATCGCTGATACTATCAGTATCAGCGATGATACAGCCTCTCGCCTTTATATGCGTGCCCGCCGCAGCCGCAGGCTGTTGCTCACCACCGATACCGAACTGAAAGCCATCGCACCGGCGGCGAAGATGGGCGAGAGCAGCCCCGCCATCGCTACCGGGATCAGGATGACGTTGTAGAAAAACGCCCAGGCCAGGTTCTGCTTGATCGTGCGCATGGTCTGGCGCGACAGGCGGACGGCGCGGGGGACGCCGCGCAGGTCGCCGCTCATTAAGGTCACGTCCGCCGCCTCCATGGCCACGTCCGTGCCTGTGCCGATGGCGATGCCCACATCCGCCTGGGCCAGCGCGGGCGCGTCGTTAATGCCATCGCCCACCATGGCCACGATGCGCCCCTCGCTCTGCAGCTTGCGGACCTCGGCGGCCTTCTCGCCAGGCAAGACCTCGGCCAGCACGCGATCGATCCCCACCGCGCGGGCGATCGCCTCGGCGGTGCGCCGGTTGTCGCCGGTGATCATCACCACCTCCAGACCCAGTGCATGCAACTCGGCGATGGCCTCGGCAGAGCCGGGCTTGATCGTATCTGCGACGCCGATCACGCCGACCGCCTCGCCCTCTACGGCGGCCAGGATCGCCGTCTTGCCCTCCGCCTGCAGGCGCTCCACCTGAGGCGCCAATCCATTCAGGTGGACGCCCTGCTCAACCATGAGCTTCAGATTGCCCACCAGCACATGCTGCCCCTCAATACGCGCGACGATGCCATGCCCGGCGATGGCTTCAAACTCGGTCGGTTCAACGAGGGGAAGCTGCCGCTCGCGGGCCGCCTGCACAATGGCCTCGCCCAGCGGGTGCTCACTCCCCCGCTCGGCGCTGGCGGCCAGGCGCAGCAGGTCCTCCGCCCTCTGTCGTCCATCGTCCGTCGTCACAATATCTGTCACCGCTGGCTCGCCCCGCGTGATCGTCCCGGTCTTGTCCAGGACGACGGTATCCACTTTCCCGGCGCGCTCCAGCGCCTCGCTGTTCTTGAACAGGATGCCGTTCTCCGCGCCCTTGCCTGTGCCCACCATGATGGCCGTCGGCGTGGCCAGCCCCAGCGCGCACGGGCAGGCAATGACCAGCACCGCCACCATGTTGATCATGGCGCGGGTGAAGCCGACGCCCCCGAAGGCCAGCCAGCCGATGAACGTCAGGAGGGCCAGGACGATCACCGCAGGCACGAAGTAGGCCGAGACCTGGTCGGCCAGCCGCTGGATAGGCGCTTTAGAGCCTTGGGCCTCTTCCACCAGCCGAATGATCTGCGCCAGGACGGTGTTCTTGCCGACCTGTGTGGCTTCAAACTTGAGCAGGCCCTGCTTGTTAAGCGTGGCGCCGATGACCGTATCGCCCGGCCCCTTGCTCACGGGTAAGCTCTCGCCGGTGATCATGGACTCGTCCACAGCGGAGTGCCCTTCCAGCACGCGCCCGTCTACCGGGATTTTCTCCCCTGGCCGGACGATGACGATATCGCCCACGCGCACCTCGTCAATGGGGATGTCCTGCTCCTGGCCGTTGCGCACAACGCGGGCGGTCTTGGGGCGCAGGCCCATCAGCCGCTTGATGGCCTCGCTGGTGCGGCCCTTGGCGCGGGCCTCCAGGAACTTGCCCAGCGTGATCAGCGTGATGATCACGGCAGCGGTCTCGTAGTAAACGTGGCCGCTGATCAGCCCCAGCGTCACCGGGAGGCTGTAAAAGTAGGCCGCCGACGAACCCATGGCGATGAGCACGTCCATGTTGGCCGAGCGGTTGCGCAGCGCCTTGACCGCGCCCCGGTAGAACTGCCAGCCCACGCCAAACTGGACCGGCGTGGTCAGCGCGAAAAGCACCCAGTTGAGCCAGGGCGCGTGCCCGGCCATGCCCAGTAGCCCGAAGTCGCGGGCCATGCTCAGGAGAAAGGCGGGCAGAGTAAAGACGATCCCGATGAGCAGCCGTCGCCGTTGCTGGCGGATCTCGGCCTCGCGGGCGGCGCGCTCCGCGTCCTCCGGCTCCGCTGCCACAGCGGTCGTCTCCACCACGTCATAGCCGACCTTGCGGATGGTGGCGATGAGATCGGCCAGTTCAACCGTCCCAGGCAGGTACTCAATCGTCGCCCGCTCGGTCGCCAGGTTGACGTTCGCCGCCGTGACGCCCGGCAGCTTCTTGAGCGCCCGTTCAATCGTGTTGGCGCAGTTGGCGCAGGTCATGCCGACGATGGGCAACTCGGCCTTCGCCGTGGCCACGCCGTAGCCCACCTCGCTGATGCGCTGGATGATCCGGTCCTGGCCGATCAGTTCCGGGTCGTATACGACCGTGGCGCGCTCGCTCGCCAGGTTGACGCTGGCGGCCTTCACGCCCTCCAGCTTCTTGAGATTGCGTTCAATCGTGTTGGCGCAGTTGGCGCAGGTCATGCCGGTGATCGGCAGGGTGATCTGCTTTTCAGTCATTGGGGTGAATCCTTCAAACAGCGCAACGTTTCACGCGTGATGTCCTACGCTGGCGGGTAACCGATCTCCTCCAGCAAGGCCGCGATCTGCTCCCAGGTCGCCGGTGGCTCCCAGGCGACCGTTACGTTGCGCGTGTTCAGGTCGGCCTTGACTTCGCGCACGCCCGTGATGTCCTTCAGTTCACGTTCAATGGTCATGGTGCAGTGGCCGCAGTGGATCGCAGGAACAGTAACCGTCTTGGTAATCATCTCTGACTTTGCCCTTTAAACCTTTCTGGTCATATGGAATACATCGGCGATCTCATCCAGGACGCGCTCGCGTGCCTGGGGGTCGCTGCCCTTGATGGCGTCAATCACGCAGGTGTTCAGATGGGTCTCCAGGATAAACTCGTTCAGCCGGCCCAACGCGGCCTGGACAGCGAGGACCTGCTTCATCACGTCAATGCAATAGGTGTCCTCTTCCAGCATCCGTTCAATGCCGCGCACATGGCCTGCGATGCTGCGCAGGCGGTTGATGGCTTCGGTCTTGGCGCGTGCTTCCATTGTCCGTCCCCCTATCTGACCCCTCCCCCCAGGGGGAGGGGTCAGCACCTATTATACGAGATTGTGAATTTCGTGTCAAGGGCGACTTTTCACCCGGCTCAATTGGTGCTACAATGAAATAAAAATAAAGTGGTCATAGAATTCCCCGTTGCGGTCAGGATCGCGATATAAGGTACTCAACGGATTGCTGTCAACGGATTCTGAGAACGGATTGAACGGATTATTTACAACAGAAGGAAAATGAGCATAGGGTCAGAAAAGGCTATGGAAGCACAAGATCTTCGCCTGGCCGAACTTCTTGACTTTCGCCCACAGGAGGGGCGCATCCTGTTTAAAGGCAGCCGTAAGCTGCTGGTGGATGCGACCGCCATGGGGCTATTGCGCAAGGAATTGATCACCACGCTGGGCCGCGAGTTGGCGCGCGGTCTGCTCGTCCGCTACGGCTTTGAGGAGGGCTACGAGGACGCTTCCCGCCTGGCCTCGGAATACACCTGGGATTCGGAAGACGAGTGGCTGCGGGCCGGGCCGATGATGCACATCCTGCAAGGCATCGTGAATGTAGAGGTCACCGATCTGCAATTTGACCGCGCCACCGGCAGCCTGATCATGCGCGGCGTATGGCGCAATTCGTATGAGGCCGAGGAGCACCTGCGGCACTTTGGCCCCAGCCCCGACCCGGTGTGTTGGACCCTGGCCGGGTATGCCTCCGGCTACGCCAGCGCCTTCCTGGGCAGCCGCGCCATCTGCCTGGAGACGAGTTGTGTGGGCCGGGGCGACCCCGTGTGCCTGTGGGAGATCCGCGATGAGGCCGCCTGGCGGGGGCAGGCCCAATCTATGCTGCGTGACCTGGATGCGCCTCCACTGGCCCGCTCGCTGATTGAAGCCTATACCCAACAACTGAACTCCATCCGCCAACTCGCCGCGCTACGCGAAGCCATCCTGGCCATCTCCGCCGATCTCACCCTCTCGGAGGTCTTGCAGCGCATCGTGGATGTCGCCCGCGATCTGGTCAACGCCCAGTATGCGGCGCTGGGCGTGCCCGATCCCAACGGCGAGCGCCTGGCGGAGTTTGTCACCTCTGGCCTCTCCCCGCAGGAGGTGGCCCGCATCGGCAGCCCCCCACGCGGGCGGGGGATTCTGGGGGTGATCATCCGCGAAGGGCAGTCATTACGGCTGCGCGATGTGCGCCAGGACCCCCGCTTCTCCGGTTTCCCGCCCCACCACCCTATCATGACCAGCTTCCTGGGCGTGCCCATCATTTACCGGGGCAAGCGCCTGGGTAACCTGTATCTGTGCAATAAGATCGGCGCGGAAGAGTTCAGCGCCGATGACCAGCGTATTATTGAGATGCTGGCCGCTCATGCCGCGGTCGCCATTGAGAACGCCCGGCTATATGAATCCGTGATTGAGCGGGGGCGGCGTCTGGAGGAGCGCAACGCCGAACTGGCCGCGCTTAACGCTGTGGCCTACGCCACCAGCCAGTACCATGATCTGGACCAGGTGTTGCGCGAAGCGCTGGAGGCGGTGCTGGCGGCGACCGAGGTCGCTGCCGGGGAAATTCACCTGTGGAACGACGCCACCCAGGAGATGGTGCTGGCCCTGCACGCGGGCCAGTTCGCCGAGGGCTTCCACGAGATCACCCGCTTCCGGCGTGGCCAGGGTCTCCCCGGCCTGGTGGCCCAAACCGGCCAGCCGGTCGTCGTCACCGACCTGAAGCGCGACCCGCGCTATCTGCGCCGGAAGGTGGTGGAGGCCGGCTTTGGTTCTTATGTGTGTATCCCCATTGCGGTCAAGGGCAAGGTCATCGGCACGCTCGGCCTGGCGGCGTTGGGCAGGCGCAACTTCACTCAGCGCGACCTGGAGTTGCTGCAGGCCATTGGCAGCCAGATCGGCATCGCTATTGAGAACGCCCAACTCTACCGCCAGGTGCAACGCCTGGCCGTGCTGGAAGAGCGCGAGCGCATCGGCATGGACCTGCACGATGGCGTGATCCAGTCCATCTACGCGGTGGGCCTGACGCTGGATTACGCCCGGCTACTGCTGCGCGAGGGCAACCAGGCAGAAGCCAGCAGGCGGCTGGAGCAGGCCATTGAGGACCTGAACGCCACGATCCGGGACATCCGCAGCTACATCATGGACTTGCGCCCGCGCCGCTTCCAGGCGGAGAGCCTGGCCGAGGGGCTGCACCAGTTGGCCCGCGAGTTCAAAGCCAACACGCTGGTGGACGTGGAGTTGAACATCACCCCCGGCGCCGATGCCACGCTGGGGCGCGAGGCGCGGCTGGGGTTGTTCCACATCGCTCAGGAGGCCCTGGCGAACGTGGCCAAACACGCCCGTGCCACCTCGGTCAAAGTGAACCTCCATTCTGCAGATGGTCAGATCGTCCTGAACGTTCAGGACAATGGGATCGGCATGAAGCCGGAGGCACGGCAGGCGCGGCTGGGGCATGGCCTGGCGAATATGGCCGAGCGCGCCAGGGCGCTGGGCGGCCAGTTTGAGCTGGAGAGCGAGCCTGGAAAGGGTACCTGCGTCACGGTGCGCATCCCGATGCCGATGGGGTGAAGACCTGCCAGGTTGGGGAACTCTGGCAAGTCTGCTCACCCGTAGGGGCGCCGCGCCGCGTCGTCCCTACCCATCGGCGCGCTCTCTGACCCGCCTTCTCTGGCTTCTTCTCGCAGTGCTCCTCGTCGCCTGCGCGTCTGCCCCGGCGCCCACCCTCACGCCCGCGCCCTCGGTCACGCCGGCGCTGTCCCCGATAGATACGCCCGCCTGGCTGCGTGATGCCGTACTCTACGAGATCTTCGTGCGCAGCTTTTACGACAGTAACGGGGACGGCATCGGCGACCTGCGCGGCGTCATCCAGCAACTGGATGTCCTGCGCGACCTGGGGGTGACCGCGATCTGGCTCATGCCCATTCAGCCCTCGCCCAGCACTCACGGCTATGACATCACCGACTACATGGCAGTCAACCCCGACTATGGCACGGAGGCCGACCTGAGGGCGCTCATCCAGGCGGTGCACGCCCGCGGTATGCGCATCATCCTGGACTACGTTGCCGGGCACACCTCCAATCAGCACCCGTTCTTCCAGGACGCGCTGGGCAACCCCGCTTCGCGCTACAGCGACTGGTACCGCTGGCTCAATCCGGAGCACACCCAATACCTGTCCTTCGCCGGGGTCAAATCCATGCCCTCCCTCAACCAGGCTAATCCGGCCACGCGAAACTATCTCATTGAAGTGGCCCTCTATTATCAATCGCTGGGCGTAGATGGGCTGCGTTGCGATTACGCCCTCGGCCCGCCCCACGAGTTCTGGAAGGCACTGCGCCAGGCGGTCAAAGCGCGTGACCCGGATTTCCTGCTCCTGGGCGAGGTCTGGGAACGTACCCCGGTGGCGCTGGCGCCCTATTTTGAGGGCGAATTTGACACGCTGTTTGATTTCCCGCTCTACCATGCCCTCGCTGGCGACCACAACCGGAATGGCGACGGCATCATCAACGGCAAGGACCGGCCTCGCTTTCTGGATGCCGTGATCCTGGCCGGGGAACGGCGCTATCCGCCCGGCGCGCAACTGGTGCACTTCGTCAACAATCACGATACGAACCGTATCGCCAGCGAGGTCGGCGGCGATGCGGCCCGCGAACGGCTGGCGGCGATTTACAACCTGACCGCACCGGGGACGCCGATGCTGTACTATGGCGAAGAGATCGGGATGATAGGCACGAAGGGCAACGGCCAGCCTTATGGCGATGAGTACCGCCGCGAGCCGATGGACTGGTATCGCGGCGGCAGCGGGCCGGGCCAGACCACCTGGTTCATGCCACCGGACCGCCACAACCGCCCCAACGACGGGGTCTCGGTGGAGGAGCAGCGCTCTGTGCCGGGGTCATTATGGACGACGTACCAGCGCCTGATCGCGCTGCGGCGCAGCCAGGCTGCGTTGCGCAGCGGGGATTGGGAGGCGATCACTATCAGCGGCTGCGAGGCCTGCGACGCCTATTGGCGCACCGACGCCAGCGCTGCCTACCTCATTGTCCTGAACTTCTCCGACCAGGCGCAGACGGCGACGCTGGATGTGAGCGCCGCCCCCGGCCCGGCTGGCGCGTTGCGCGATGCCTTGAGCGGCGCGGTTCTGCCGCCGCCCGCAGGAACAAGCTATCCGCTGGCCCTGGGGGCGTGGGAAGGGCGCGTGCTGCTGTGGGAAGGCAAGAGATAAGCAAGGTGCTCAACGGATTATCTACAGGAATCAAGGAAACTCGCGGATTATACGCGGGTCAGGTACTCGCCCGTGCGCGTATCAATGCGGATGATGTCGCCCGCGTTGACGAAGAGGGGCACCTGGACCTTGTAACCGGTCTCGGTGATGGCCCCTTTGGTCGGGCCGGTGGCCCGGTCGCCCTTGATCCCTGGCTCGGTTTCCATCACCTTCAAGTCCACCGTCACCGGCAGTTCCACGTCAATCGGCTCGCCATTGTAGAGGGCCAGGGTCAACTCCATCCCGTCTTTGAGGAACTGCACCGCTTCTCCCAGAACATCGGCGGAGAGGATGAACTGGTCATAGGTTTCCGTGTCCATGAAGTGATAGAGGTCACCGTCATGGTACAGGTACTGGACGGGCCGGTTATCAATGCGAATGTCCTGGACGCGGTCGCCTGACTGGAAGGTGCGCTCAATGGTCGCACCGGTGCGCAGATTGCGCAGCTTGGTGCGGATGACGGCATTGCCTCGCCCCGGCTTGTGGTGATGATATTCCAGCACCTTATAGATTTCGCCGTCTAATTCAAAGGTCACGCCCTTCCGCAGGTCATTGACATCAATCATAGCGTCCCGTGTGATTACCTCCCGCCGCGTATTATACGCAGGATGGGCAGTAGCGTCAATGTGGCTCTCGTTTATTCTGCGTATCTCGCCTACGTTAAACATCGTATTGCTATTGCACGATCACCCTCTTAGAATGACGCGCGAGAGTTCTCCCCTCCCCGTTGACCCGGTAGAGGATGATGAGAACTCATACGCGCTGGCAATACACAATTCATATTGCCCTTTTATCTATTATCGTTATCTTTCTTCTCTTTGGCCGGGCGCGGGCTGACGCGCCGGACGGCAAATCTATATCCACTGTGCCGCGCCTGTATCTCCCCCTTGTCTTGGATAGGCCGGTTCAGGCTGATGGGGTGGGCCTGGGCGGCCCGCACAAAATGGCCGTCAATCCCCAGTTGTGGGGGCGATTCCGCTGGATTTACAACTGGATCACGGTGGGGCAGGGGTTCGGCGACTGGCCCGGTTATCGCCCGATGATCTGGGATGACGGGCTGGAGTGGTATGGCGGCGCGGCGGGCATCCGCTGGTTCGCCACTCGCTGGCCGGGCCGCCAGTGGCTCTTCCTCAACGAGCCGGAACGGGCTTCCCAGGCCAACCTGCCTGCGGAGTACGCTGCCCAGGTCGTGGCCTCGCACCGCGACCTGGTGACCGGCGCCGATCCCACTGCGACCTGGGGCTGCTGTGGTGTCCAGGTGGATGCCACCGGCATGGCCTGGCTGGACCGCTATATGGATGCCGGGGGGCCGGTGGGCGATTTCTGGCACATCCACATCTACGGCGTGGAGGATTGCAATCCGGCGAGCAGCCTGCAGGTGTTGCACAACTTTAAGGCCTGGGCCGAGGCTCGCGGCATCCCCCGCCCCATCCTGATCACCGAGTTTGGCTGCCTCTTCGGCGGGCCGCCCCAACGCGCCTGCGATTACATCGCCAACATCGTCCCCGCGTTGCGCGCCGACCCGCTGGTGACCGGCTGGGCCTGGTGGTCCAGTGGCGATGGCACTTACCCGCTGTTTGATGATCAGGGCAACCCGACCGAGGTGGGCCAGTGCTATCTGAACAGCGGACAGCGTTGAGGATTAAGCCCCGTTGGCACCGACCAGGGTTTCTGTGGCCTCGGTTGCCTCGCCTGGCTGGCGGTGCAGGCGCTTGCGCAGCCGCCGCCAGACCTGCCACCACGGGAGTTGGCGTCTGCGACGCTTGCTCCGCTCACCGCTCTGATCGTAGTAATAGTAGTAATAGTAGCCGGAGGTCTGCCGGGTCATGCGGTTGAGCACCATGCCCAGCAGGTTGGCCCCCGCCCGTTCCAGGCTCTCCTTTGCCCGGCGCGCCATCTCGCGCCGCGTCCGGCCCGCGTCGGCGACGAGCACCACGCCATCCGCCGCGTTGGCCAGGATGGCGGCATCGGCCACGCTCAGCACAGGCGGGCTGTCCAGGATGACCATCTCGGCCTCCTGGCTAAGCACCTGCAGCAACTGGGCCATGCGTTGTGAGCCGAGCAACTCGGCGGGGTTCGGCGGGATAGGGCCGCTGGTGAGCAGGCGCAAGCCCGGCACATCAGTCGGCTGGAGGAAGCTGGTCACCGGCGTGGCCGCGTCCACCAGCGCCGTGCTCAGTCCATAGCTTGCTGTGCGCTGGAAAATGCGGTGCTGCTGGGGCCGTCGCAGGTCGGCGTCCACCAGGATCACGCTTTTCCCCCCCTGAGCGAAGACCACCGCCAGGTTGGCCGCCGTGGTGGACTTGCCGTCGCCTGGGCCGGGGCTGGTGACGACGATACGGCGCAGGGGCCGGTCCACGGCCGCGAACTGGAAGTTCGTGCGCAGCAGGCGATAGGCTTCGGCGATGGGGGAGCGCGGCGCACTGAGAGTGACCAGCCGGTCCTGGGCCGTTTTGCCCTCAATGCGGCCAATCGCGGCCAGCGTCCACAGCCCCAGGCGCTGGCTGATGTCCTCAGGCGATTTGAGCGTGTCGTCTAGGTACTCAAACACATAGGCGATTGCACCCGCCAGCACCATCCCGACCAGCCCGGCCAGAAGGGTATTCAGTTCCACACGCGGGCGAATAGGGGCGCGCGGAGGCACGGCCGGTTCAACCACGCTGACGTTGTTCAATTCCTGGGCTTCGGCGGCGCGGATGTTCTCATAGCTTTGCAGCAGGTTGGCGTAGCTGCTGCGGTACTGCGCCAGGCTGGTTTCCAGTTGTGTCTTCTGGGCCTGTTCTTCCGGCGTATCCGGCTCGCCGAGCGCGTCCAGCGCCGCCTGGGTTTGGGCCAGGCTGGCCTGCACTGCCGCGATCTCTTTGGACAGGCTCTCCTTGGAACTGGCGAAGCGGCTGGTTTGCTGGGCGGCGTTCTGGGCGATGAACACCTCGGCGATGGTGTTGGCCAGCGCTGCCGCCCGCTCCGGGCTGGTGTTTTCAACGTTCAGCACAATCAGTTGGGTGTCGCGGATCAGGTCCACGCTGACGGCGCGTGCCAGTTCCGCCGGGTCAAGCGGCAGGTTCAGCTTCTCAATCGCGGCCTCCAGCACGGGCCGTTTGTGCAGGAGTTCGCTGTACGTCTTGGCGAGTTGCTGGCTGGTCAGGATAGAGGCGTAGTCCGTCAGGCCGCTGCGCGGCGCCTGGTTCACCAGGAGCGTCACCGAGGCGCTATATACCGGCGTCATATTGCGGCTGACGATGAAGGCTGCGCCCGCTGCCAACAGCGTGCCCAGGGCGATCAGCCACGACCAGCGCCAGAGGATTGTCCAATATTTACGTAAGTCCATGAAGCCCTCCATGTAAAAGCGATGCGTGATTGGCTCTCACCCCTGCTCCCTCTTCCGAAGCGTGGGAGAGGGGGGTGACTGCCCCCCACCCCGACCCTCCCCCGCAGAGGGGGGAGGGGTACGGCGTTGCAGGCTGACAGCTTGATGGGCCATGATCAGCCCCATAAGTGCCCAGATGAACACGGCAGGTTTAGACCCCCAGCTTGCGGCGTCCAGCAGGCCGTGGACGAGCACAGCCACCAGGCCGGCGGCCAGACCGGTGACCTGAAGGGCCAGGGCCTGGTCCCCCGCCCAGGCCCGCGCCGACCGGACGGCCGCGGCCAGGACGAGGCCCAGCAAGGCGACAAAGGCGATCAGGCCAGGCAGCCCCAGGTCCACCGCGACCTGGAGGAACAGGTTGTGCGCGTGGGGGATGGCCAGCTCGGCCCCCGCCAGCAGAACATAGGGATAGCGCAAGGGGACCACATGGTCAAATGTCCCCATACCGATACCGGTGAAGGGATAATCGGCGATAGCTTCCAGCGCCCGCGACCATAGCTCCAGCCGCCCCTCCCAGCCGCCCACGACCGGCGCCGCCGCCAGGGCCTGGGCCACACGCGCCGGGCCGATGATCAGGCCAACGATGAGCAGCAGCGCCACCAGCGCCAGTGCGGGCCAGCGCAGGCGCGGCCAACGAGAGATGAAGACGATCCCCAGCCCCACTACCGTCCCCAGCCAGGCGCCGCGCGATTTGGTCAGGATGAGCACGGCCAGCATGACGACGAACGACAGACCACAGACGACAGACGGCAGACGGCGGAGGAGTGGTGAAGCCCCTGTCCCCGGCCCTGGTGGGAACATCAATGACATGGCGAGCGGCAGCACCGCCACCAGTGCGCCCGCCAGGATGTTGGGATGGATGCGTTCGTCCAGCAAGCGGGGGATGGCCGCATAGATCGGGCTAAAGTTCAGGAAGCCTTTCGCGTCCTCAATCCAGTCTACGCCGAAGGGGGCGACAAGCGCCAGGGCCAGTCCGGCCATGACCAGCAGGAACGCGCCCAGCCGCAGCCGCCGCTCCGTCCGCGCCCACAGGAACACTGCGTAAAAGACCGCGACGTCCAGTAAGAGCCAGGCCACCGCGACGCGCGTGATCTCCGGCCAGATGCTGGCATACAGCGTCAGCGGGAGGGTGAGCAGGAGCAAGGCGATAGGCGCATGGGCCGGTGTCCACAAGCGCTTCATCCGGAGATAGAGGGACTTCATCTGGAGATGGGAGGACGACACCGTAAACGGTGTGGCTTGGGCCTGCCCCAACGCGACACCGTTCACCGTGCCGTCCCTGAATTCCTTGTCCATAAGTGCCTCATCCCCTCTCTCCTCAACCCGCATGTCCCCTGTAAGCTGAAGCTATGCTTCAGCGCTCCACAAGGGTTGCCCGTCACGTTGCCGTAGCCCAGGCCGCTTCACCTGTAACCAGCGCGCGCTGGCTGTAGAAGTCGCGCACAGCGCCCGCGATGGTCCCGATGTCTTCGTCGCTCAGTTCGGCGTACATGGGCAGCGACAGGATTTCGCCCGCCACCCGTTCGGTGACCGGCAACTCGCCCTGGCGATAGCCGAAGTCGTGGCAGGCGCGTTGCAGGTGGCAAGGCACGGGATAGTGGATGCCCGTGGCGATGTCGCGCTGGCGCAGGTAGGCCTGGAGTTCGTCGCGCCAGGGGGCGCGCACCACATAGAGATGGTACACGTGATAGCTATAGGGCGCCTCCACCGGCGTGACCAGCGGGGTGTCGGCCAGGAGGCTGGTGTAGTGGGCCGCGTGCTGCCGCCGCGCCTCGTTCCAGTCGCGCAGGTGAGGCAGCTTGACGCGCAGGATGGCGGCCTGGATCTCATCCAGCCGCCCGTTCACGCCGATGTCTTCGTGGGCATAGCGCCGGTAGGAGCCGTGATCGCGCAACATGCGCACCCGCCGGGCGATGTCCTCATCGTTGGTGGTCACCATGCCGCCCTCGCCATACGCGCCCAGGTTCTTGGAGACGTAGAAGCTGAAGGCGGCGGCATCACCCAACGAGCCGGTGGGGCGGCCTTTGTAGCGCGCGCCGTGGGCCTGGCAGGCGTCCTCAATCACCTTGAGGCCATGTGTGCGGGCGATGTCCAGGATGGGGTCCATGTCCGCTGGCTGGCCGTACAGGTGCACCGGGAGGATCGCCCGCGTCCGCCGGGTGATGTTGGCCTCAATCTGATCCACATCCATCGTGTAGGTCACGGGGTCAATGTCCACGAACACCGGGCGCGCCCCGGCCAGGGCAATGGCCTCAGCGGTGGCGATGAAAGTATGCGACACCGTGATGACCTCATCGCCCGGCCCGATGCCGCAGGCGCGTAGGATCAGGTGCAGCGCTGTCGTTCCGTCGCTGACACCGATAGCGTACTGGGTCCCGCACACATCGGCAAATTCGCGTTCCAACGCCTGGACGTTCTCGCCCAGGAACAACTGCATCCCTTCCAGCACCTGTGCGATCCGCGCCAGAATCTCCTCCTTAAGCGGCTGATACTGCTTTTTCAAGTCCACCAATGGTATCATCGTTGCCTCCATTTGACCATAGCGGGGCTGTTTCACTCCCACCCCAACCCTCCCCCGCAGAGAGGGGAGGGGGAGGGTCAGGGAGGGGGTGACAGTAGGGGCATGGCATGCCATGCCCCTACTGAGCCTCTCCTTTACCGTCTATTCGCCGCAGCACCCGGGCCGGGACGCCGGCGACAATCGTATCGGGCGGCACGTCGCGGGTGACGACGGCGCCGGCACCCACAATGGCGCGCTCCCCAATGGTGACGCCGCACAGGATGGTGGCGCCGCTGCCGATGGACGCGCCACGCTTGACCAGGGTGGGGATCAACTCCCAGTCGCCAGCAGTTTGCAACTCCCCATCAGGGGTCGTGGCGCGCGGATAGCGGTCATTGATGAAGCACACGCCATGGCCGATGAACACCTCGTCCTCAATCGTCACGCCCTCGCAAATGAACGTGTGGCTGGAGACCTTGACGCGCTTGCCGATGCGGACACCGCGCTGGACCTCCACGAACGCGCCGATCTTGCTCTCATCGCCGATCTCGCAGCCATAGAGGTTCACAAAATCATAGATTTTGACCCCCTCTCCCAGGCGCACATCCGGGGCGATGTTTTGGCGCGGGGAGGGGGGAAAAGCCGACGTGGATTCGCTCATACGCCTTCCCCACCTTAGTTTCCTTGATTCTTGTAGATAATCTGTTGAGTACCTTAGTTTCCTTGATTCCTGTAGATAATCCGTTGAGTACCTTTCCCTCTCGTGGCTCTAGGTGACACTGTGCGCGGCATAGGTGGCTTCCATCTGCCAGCGATAGAGCGTCTGGGGGCTGGGGTGGGCGAGCGTGGCCACATTCACGGGTAGCCCGCTATCCAGGAGCGAAATCTGGGCTGCCTCCAGGATGCGGACGACCTTTAGCCCTATGTGACCATCGCTGCGCGGTCGTTGGCCCGTGTGAATGCAGCGGATAAAGTCCTCGCACTCCTGCCGCAGTGGCTCCACCCATTGAATGGGCACCACGCTGACGTCCCCATTGCGGTAGGTCAGCCGCGCCTGATCCACGCCATCGGGATAGGGCGGGATGTCCACGCCCTTGTCAAAGATACACACCTTGTCCTCGGCCAGGTCGTCGTACACCAGCATCTTCCTGCTACCCACGATGGTCATGCGCCGGATTTTAAAGGGGTCCAGCCAGCTCACCCGCAACTCGGCCATGATGCCTTTGGGGAATTGGAGCGCCATGTGGGCGATCTCATGGATGCCCTTGTCCTTTTGCACGAAGACACCGCCCCGTGCGCTGACGGCCACCGGCTCCATGTCCAGGACATCGCACAGGATGGACAGATCGTGCGGCGCCAGGTCCCACAGGACGTTGACATCAGTCTGGAACAGGCCCAGATTGACGCGGGTGCTGTTGATGTAGTAAATCTCGCCGAGTTCACCGCTGGCGACGACGCGGCGCACGGCCTCCACCGCCGGATTGTATTGGAAGGTGTGCCCGACCATGACCACACGGTGTATCTGCTCGCCCAGCCGGACGATGGCCTCGGCCTGTTTGACACTGGTGGTCATAGGCTTTTCAATCAGGATGTGTTTGCCTGCCTGCAGGCAATCCATCGCCAGCCGGTAATGGGTGGAAACCGGCGTGGCGATGGCGACCGCTTCCACATCGGAGGCCAGCATCTCCTGGTAATCGCGGGTGGTGCGCACATACGGGTACAGGGCTTTGATATGGTCCAGCTTGCTTTGATCGTAATCGCAGGCCCAGACCAGTTGTGCCCCGCTGATCTCGTGAAAATTGCGGATCAGCTTAGGCCCCCAGTATCCACAACCGATGACCCCTACGGTGATCATCATTTCTCCTTTCAGCGCTCGGCGGACGAGGGGTGCTGGGCGGTGGGCGATGAAAGCCGCTCATGGTCTGCGGCAGGTATGGAAACCTGCTCTGTGGCAGGTATGGAAACCTGCCCTACGGCTCCTTCCCCCTTCATCCGCGATAGTATCGTGGCCAGGACCTGGACCAGCGTGCCCAGGATGATGCGTATATCCAGCCAGAACGACCAGTTGGCGATATAGGCCAGGTCCTGCTCAATCATCTCGTCAAAGGTGGCGCTGTGCTTGCCCTCCAGTTGCCACAGGCCGGTCATGCCGGGCCGCACAGCCAGGCGACCGCGTTGACGCGGGGTATAGGCGTCCACTTCCAGGCGGATGTGGGGGCGCGGGCCGACCAGGCTCATCTCGCCGCGCAGGACGTTCCAGAGCTGGGGCAACTCGTCCAGGTAGGTCAGCCGCAGCCAGCGGCCCAGCCGCGTGATGCGCGGGTCATGGCCGATTTTGCGGTAGGGCCGCTTGCGCCCGCCTGCCGCCGGATCGCCGTGAATCAGCAGCGCCAACTGGCGCAGGTAATCGCTCTCGCTGTTGTTGGCCACCATGGTGCGGAACTTGTAGATCATGAAGGGCTGGCCATGGCGACCGATACGCTCCTGCTTGAAGATCGCCGGCCCCGGAGAGTCCAGCCGGATCAGCACAGCGATCAGCGCGAACAACGGCGCCAGGATAATCAGCCCGATGAGGGCCGCGAAAAAGTCAAAGAGGCGCTTAAGGTGCTCCTGAAGGCGGCGGCTACGCTCCCTCACCTGGCGACTCCTTTGACGGCCTCCTGTGAAGCGGGGTGCAGGATGCGCGCGCCCTGCCAAAGCGGCTGCGTTGCCCTATGCCCCAGACATTCGCGGTAAAGCTGCTCAAGCTGCGCGGCAAGGGCCGGCCAGCGATGGTGGGTTTCAACGTAGGCCCGTGCCCGCCTGCCCAGGCGCTCCCGCAGCCGGGGGCTGGAGAGTAGCGCAATGACCATATCGGCGAAGTCCGCCGGAT
Source organism: Anaerolineae bacterium (assembly GCA_034432795.1). Lineage (GTDB taxonomy): Bacteria > Chloroflexota > Anaerolineae > DSLN01 > DSLN01 > DAOUBF01. The sequence continues at coordinate 200,054 of DAOUBF010000052.1, read as the reverse complement.
CGTCGGCGATGAGCAGGTCATGGTCGTGCTCCACAGCCAGCGCGCTGGTGGCCAGCGACGTCGCCACCACTGGCAGACCCATGGCCATGGACTCCAGCACCTTGTTGGAGATGCCGGCGCCGACGCGCATCGGGCAGATGGAGACGGTGGCGCGGGCGAGATAGGGGCGCACATCGGGGACGTAGCCGGTGATCTTGACATAGGGATCGGCGGCCAGCGCCTGGATCGCGGGTGCGGGGTCGCGCCCGATGAGCAGCAGGCGGACCTGCGGGAACTTTGCCCGGATGCGCGGGAAGATATGGCGATAGAAATGCAGGATGCTGCTGACGTTGGCGTGGTAGCTGAGCCGGGCCAGGAAGACAAGCGTGGGCGGTTCGGCGCTCCCTCCGATTTGGCGGGGCGCAAAATATTCCGTGTCCACGCCGTTGGGCAGGACAGAGATGGGCGCGTCCGGCGCCAGGTCGGCCAGCGCCTCCCGGTCGGCGGGAGAACTTACCAGGACGCGGTCAAACTGGCGGATGGCCCAGGCCTCAAAATGGCGGAACTTGAGCCACTCCAGCGCGGCCACCGCCTTGCGCAGCGGGCTGTGGCTGGCGCGGAAGGTGCGCGCCGAGGCCAGCGTCATGCTGTCCACAGCGTCGTAGACCCTGGGCATGTCCTGCTCCACCAGTTCGGTGACCAGCGGCGCGGCGCGGGCGAACTCCAGATGCACCAGGTCATAGCCGCCCCGCCGGACCAGAGCGCGCACGGTGCGGCGCATCTCAGGCGAGTGCGTGTAGGCCACAGACAGAGGTATCCTGGTGGGCAGGGAGAGCAGGCAGCGTGCCAGCGCTGCGCTGCGATCCAGCGTCAGCGGATAGATGGCCTGACAATAGGGCCGGACCTCCTCCAGGAAGCGCCTCTCGGCCTGGGGATGGACAAGTGTCACCAGCGTGATCGCGTGACGCTGGGACAACTCACGGATGAACCCCAGCGGGCGGATGCGCACGCTAGAGGGCAAATAGGGCGTGATATACAGGATCCTCATCCCTCCGGCAACCGGGCTGAAGCCCGGCACTGGGCACGCTTGCAATCGGTCATGACCACTCATAGCATAATCGGCTCTGTCCCGATCCCATCAGATTATACGGGCCACGTGGGGCTAAATGAATAGACCGATCAGGCTATCTGGCACTTTAGTCCTACGGCAGGTATAGAAACCTGCCCTACGGCTCTCTCCCCCTTCATTTGCGATAGCTTTGCAGGGCGGGTTTCTATACCCGCCGTATCTGCCTTTGGAAACCTGCCCTACGGCAGGTATGGAAACCTGCCCTACCGTAGCTGGCCCTCTCCCATCTAAGAGGGTAGGGCCAGCACCTGGGCGCCGGCGCGGGACGGACGCACGACCTGGGTGCGCTTCATCAGCGCTTCCGCTTCACTGAAGTACTCGCGAATGTCCTTCTGGCGGGTGATCCAGTCCGCATAGCGGCGCAGGCCCTCCTCCAGCGGCACGGTCGGCGTCCAGCCCAGCGCGCGGATGCGGCTGTTATCGGCGAAGAGATGGCGCACCTCGCCGGGGCGGAACTCGCCGCGCCGGATGGTCGTGGCCGGTTTGCCATACAGGTCGGCCAGGAGCTGGATGAAACGCAGCACGCTGGTGGGGCGGCCCGTGCCCACGTTGTACACCTGATAGTTGGCCTCGTCCCGGTCCGCGACCAATAGATTGGCCCGGGCCACATCCTCCACGTAGACGAAATCGCGCGTCTGCTGCCCGTCCTCGTACACCACCGGCGGCAGGTCGTTGAGCAGCCGTGTGGAGAAGATAGAGCACACGCCGGTGTACGGGTTGAAAATAGACTGGCGCGGCCCGTAGGTCACCGAGTAGCGCAACGCCACCGTAGGGATGCCGAAGGCCCGGCCTACGTGGATGGCGATCATCTCCTGGGCGTACTTGGACATGGCATAGGGGGTGCGCGGGTCCACGCGGGCCTCGTCGGTGGGGATGGGGCGCATGTCGTTGTGGCAGACCGGGCAGGCCATCTCCCAACGGCCCTCTATGAGCTGGTCGTCCAGGCGTGGAGCGGGGTAGCGCGGCTCGTGGCAGGTATCGCAGAAGTACTTCCCCTCGCCATATACGGCCTGCGATGAAGCCACGACGACCTTGCGCGGGGGATGGGGCATGTCGCGGATGACCTCAAACAGGAGGGCGGTGCCTACGGCGTTGGTGTGGAAATAAGTGGCCACTTCGGGCATGAACCCCCCGGCCGCCGCCTGGTGGAACACCAGGTCCACGCCCTCCAGCGCCCGTTCCCAGTCGCGCCGGCTGCGCACGTCGCCCAGGATGAACTCGGCCTGGGCCGGCACCCAATCCGGCTTGCCCAGCAAGTGCGTCGGTTTGGCCAGGTTGTCCAGGATGCGCACCTCATCGCCCCTGGCGATCAACAGGTCTACGATGTGGGAGCCGATCAGGCCGGCTCCGCCGGTGACGAGTGCTTTGGCCATATCTCCTCCATATCCTCAGACGATGGAGCGCAGACGATAGACCGCAGTCTGGCGTCCGTCGTCTGTCGTCTGTAAATATCCTCCAGTTTGCGGCAGACCACGCGGTAATCGTAATGTTGCTCAATCAGCCTGCGGCCATTGGCAGCCAGCGAGCGCGCCAGGGCCTCGTCGGTCAGGACGCGCACCACTGCCTCGGCGAAGGCCTCCGGCGTATCCGCCACCAGCAGGTCGCGCCCAGGGACGGCGGCGATGCCTTCGTAGCCCAGGGTAGTGGTCACCACCGGCAGGCCCTGGGCCAGCGCGGTGAGGATTTTAACGCGCATACCGCTGCCCGCCCGCAGGGGCACGACCAGCACGCTGCTGCGCCGGATGATGGGTTCCACATCCGGCACGTAGCCGGTCACGCTGATCCCCGCGTCCGGGTTCGCCAGGGCGCGCACCTCCGGCGGCGGGTGCGTGCCGACGATGCTGAAGCGCACCTGCGGCAGCCGGGCGCGGATGCGTGGATACACGTCGCGGGCGAACCAGAGCACGGCGTCGGCATTGGGCAGATAGAACATCGTGCCCAGGTGCAGGATATGTGGCCCATCGGGTTGGCGGGGCAGAGGGCCGGGGCCAGGGTCAATGGCGATGGGCAGGACCTCAATCCGGCTGGGGTCGGCCACCACCTCGGCCATAGCCGCCCGGTCGGCCTCGCTCACGGTCAGGATGGCGTCAAAGTGGCGGCTGATGTCGTGCTGGTAACGGCGCAGCAGGCGCCATTCGCGCTCCAACAGCCAGCGCTTCGGCCCCGGCGGCAGCGTGGCGCAGATGCGCTGCCACAGCGCCCAGGCGACATCGTGTTCGCCCAGCACCCGCCGTGCCGCAGGCACCTCCAGCGCGTAGGTGGCCATGTTCAACTGGTCGGCGTGAACCACATCAAAGTAGGGACGGCCATTCCCCTGTGCGCCAAGCCGACGCACCAGGGCGCGCATGGCCCGCCGCTCGTCGCGCAGCATGACAAACGGGCGATGGGTGAGCAAGCTGGCCAGCAGATAGCCGGCGTCCCGCACGGCGGAGCGGGTTATGGGCACGGTGTGCACCGCCTGGCATAAGCCCTTCAAGTGGTCAATAGCGCTCTGACCATCCTCAGCGCGAATGAACGAGGCCAGCGTGACCTCGTGGCGCTCGGCCAGGTATTTGAGGATGTGATAGGTTTTGAACCTTGGCCCGCTGTCCAGCGGATATGGCAGGACCTGGGTGAGCAGCAACACACGCATGTTAGCGCCTCCAACCCGGACCGCTAAACCCGGTACCGGCCTTTAACCCGGCTGGCTTCAGCAGCCCATACCGGTGTGCAGTTGCCACGCGCTGGTACACGGCCAGCGTCTCTTCGGCGCAGCGCCGCCAGGAGAACTGGGCCGCACGCGCCAGCCCGGCCAGGCGCAGACGCTGGCGCAGGGGGGCATCGGTGCATATCTGCGCCAGCGCCCCGGCCAGCGCGTCCGTGTCCGTTGGGTCCACCAGGAGCGCCGCGTCCCCGGCGACCTCCGGCAGCGAGGTCACTGTGGAGGTGATCACGGGGGCGCCGCAGGCCATCGCTTCCAGCACGGGCAAGCCAAAGCCCTCGTATAGTGAAGGCAATACGAAAGCCTCTGCCCCGCTGTACAGGGCAGGCAGGTCGTCATCGGGCACGTAGCCGGTGAACATGACCTGGCCGTCCAGCCCCAGCCCGCTCACGCGGGCGAACAGATCGGCGAAATCCCAGCCCTTCTGCCCGACGATGACCAGCGCGGGCGTGATCCCGGCGCGCTGGCGGGCCAGGGCATAGGCGTCAATCAGCCGCGCCAGGTTCTTGGTCGGCTGTAGTGTCCCCACGAACAGGAGATAGCGCCCGGCGATGCCGTATTTGTCGCGGGCGATGGCGCGGGCGCTTTCCGGCGCCATCGGGCGGAAGATGGGGGCCGGGGCTTCGTAGATCACGCTGATGCGCTCGGCGGGGATGCCCAAAAGCCGCTGGATGTCGCGCCGACTGTGCTCCGAGATGGTGATAACGTGATCGGCCCGACGCGCCCCCAGGTCCCCGAAGAAGCGCCAGTGGAAGCGCGAGAGCCAGTCCCCGCGCAGATGCGGCAGCGTCTTGTAGCTCAGATCGTGGAGGGTGATCACGGTGGGTTTGCGCTGGGCCAGTACCGCCGGGAAGCCCACAAAGTGCACCAGGTCAAGCGGCAGCGCCGCCAGGACCAGGGGGAGGAGGAGTTGCTCCCAGTAGTGGGCCTGGCGTCCCGGGATGGGGACGACGCGGGTGTGGAAGTTGGGCGCGTCCACGCGGAACAGGGCCGCGCTGTGCGGGTGCAGCAGCAACGTATAGTGGTTCTCAGGGCCACTCTCGGCCAGGTGGCGGACAAGCTGGCGGAAGTAATTGGCCAGCCCGCCGCGCTGTGCCTGACGGGCGAAGGCTGTCCCCACCAGGCCAATGCGCAGGGCGCCATGTATGTTACTCATGCCAGATACCCCAGCCCGCGCAGGCGCTCTTCCACCAGGTGCGCCTCCTCCTCGGAATAGCCCTCGCCCGAAGGGACGGCAGACGGAGGAGGGAAGGAGAGTGGAACCGGGCTAAAGCCCGGTACTGGGTTGTCCTCCGTCTGCCGTCTGCCGTCCTCCACGACAGGCGGATGCGCTGCCAGATGGGTGGGTGAGAACGCCTGCGTCAACACTTTGCCATCCATGATCGCCGGCACCGGCTCGCCCAACAGGTGTAGGATCGTGGGGGGCATATCTATCAGTTCTGCGCCTTCAATTGTCGTGCCCGGCATGATTCCTGGCCCGCGCATGATCAGGATGCCGTTGGGCTTGTGCCCGCCGCTGATCTGGTCAAAGAACTGGCGAGGACGCTCCAGCCCGCCGTCGTCCAGCCCTTGTGGCACGAAGTCCGCCCAGCGGATGAGGATGTCATCGGCTTTGTCCACGAAGGGGCCAAAATAGATCTCCTCGCGCTTCCACACCTTCTCCACCAGTGGCCGCCCGCTCTTGGGGTCGCGCCAGGCGTACAGCCGCTCAATGATGTGGTCACGCAACGCCTCATAGTCCTCCGGCGCGACGATGCCCTGTGGCTCGCGGCCCTTCAGGTTGATGCGAATGAAGTCGTCAGCATCGTTGCCGTAAGCCAGGGTGCGGCTCCAATCAATCTGCGCGCTGTAGAGATGCATTTCGGCTTTGCTGCGCAGGCCGCGCAACATGGGCAGCCAGCCCTTAATGCGCTCCCGTTGTGCCTCATTGAGCACCCGGCGCGAGGCCCAGATGGCGTCGGCGAGCAGGCGCATCGCCTGGCGGCGGAGGGAAGATGATCCAGTAGCGGGCTTTAGACCGGTTCCATCCCCCCTCCCCCGTCCCCCGTCCTCTGCCCTCTTCAGCAGGCCCTGGCTTTCCAGCCAGCGGTTGATGAGGTGCACGGCGCCGGCCTTCATGCCCGCGCCGTGATCCGACATGACGATCACCGTCGTGTCCTCATCGGCATACTGGATGAGTTCAGCGATGGCATCGTCAAGCTGCCTGTAGATGTCGTAAATCGCGCCGCCGTAGCGTGCGGCCTCCTGGGGGTTATAGTCCGGATGGTTCGGGTCAAATGTCTTCCAGAGCAGGTGGTGGGCGATGTCGGTGGCGGTGAAGATGACGATGAACAGGTCCCAAGGCCCCCGGCTGAGCACGTAGCGGGCTGCCTTGAGGTGGCTCTCAGTCTGCTTGTGGATGGTGCGGATGCCCAGGGCCAGGTCGCCTTTGAGTGTGGCCTCCGGGGCCTCGTAAGCGGCGGTGATGATGAATTCGCCATCGCAGGCGCGGAGCAACTCCTGAGCGAATTCAGGCGGGTAGGTGAAGCCCCGGCTGCGCACGCCGGGGCAATCCCAGCCGGCGACGAGGACCCCGTTGACCGGCTCGGCGGGCCAGGTGATGGGCACGTTGAGCACGGCCACGCGCTTGCCCCGGCGGCTCAACCGCGCCCAGATGGTCTCGCCGTGACGCGACAGGGCGTTCGTGGGCTGAAGCTCATAGGAGTTCGGCTTGTACTCCACCAGCCAGTACACGCCGTGCTTGCCCGGATTCAGGCCCGTAGCGAACGTGGCCCAGGCCGCGCCGCTGTTCATGTTGGGGACCGAGGTCATCTCCCCGGACGCGCCCTCGCGCATCAGGCGGGCAATCGTGGGCAATTTCCCCTCGGCCAGCCAGGGGCGCATCAGGTCAAATGTGGCCCCGTCCAGGCCGATCACCATGACACGTTGTGTTGACATCGTTCCTCCCTCCCTCTACTGGACAGATGTAGATGGCGTGCTCAGCCGCTGCATCAGGCGCAGGGCACTGGCCGAACCCCAACGTCGCGCCATGCCCACCAGCAATCCCAGTTCCTCAATACGTAAGGCAGCGGCAGCCAGCGCATACACGCCCAGGCCGATCCCGGCCATCCCGGCGAGGAACGTCGCCTTAGGTACCAGCGAGAGGTCGGCCACATGCGTCAGAAGCGCGCCTGTGGGCACGGCCTGGAGGCCGAGCAGGCTGCCTAAGATTGGCGCGGCCGCCATCAGGGCCGCAACCATGACCACCAAGGCCAGCCCGGTGCGCAGGCCAGCGTCCAGCAGATCGCGGAAAGGCAGCCCGTGCGGCTGCCCCTTTTCCACAGCCAGCTTTCGGGCCAGGAGCATCAGCGAGAGGATAAACTGCGCTGTGCGCAGCACGGTGGTGCCCAGCGCCAGTCCGTTCACCCCCATCTGGCCCGCCAGGAGTATATCCAGCCCGATCATCGGTGCGGTCAGCCCCAGCGTGATCCACAGCGGCGTCGTTGTGTCGCGTAAGGCGAAGAAGCCCAGGTTGACCAGCCACATCGCCGGGAGCGAGAACAGCCCCAGCGCCAGGAAGCTGAGGACGCCCGCCGTCGTCTGGCGCGCCTGGCTGTCAAACGCGCCGCGCTCAAACACCACGCTCACCACCGGCTGGCTCAAGACGATCAGCAGGATTGCCACCGGTGCCATGACCAGGAGCAAGACGCGCAGCCCGCGCACCAGCGTCTTCCCCAGCAGGGCGACCTGCCCGGAGGCGGCCTGCCGCGAGAGCGTGGGGAACAGGACCAGGTTGAGCGCCAGGGCAAATGTGGTGGGTGGGAGCTGGAACAGCTTGCGGGCGTAGCTCAGCGCTGCGATGCTCCCTTCGGCCAGGCCGGAAGCGATCATGCGCTCGGCCACCAGAAACGCCTGGGCAATGATCAGGCGGACCAGCAAGGGCGTGACCAACCGGCCCATCTGCTGCACTGCCGGGTGGCGGAGGTCCAGCATAGGGTGGTAACGGAAACCGGTCTGGCGCACCTGGGGCAGCAGGAACAGAACCTGCCCCACGCCGGTGAGGACCACGCCAGCGGCCAGCCCCACCACGCCATACCACCGCCCCAGGGTCACAATGGCCAGGATAAGCAAGACCTGATAGACGATTTGGGCCAGCGCAGGCAGGATAAAACGTTGGTAAGCGTTGAGCAGACTGCTCAGCAGGCTGACCAGCATGGTGAACACGACCACCGGCATGACGATGCGCGTCAGCATCGCTGTTAATGCCTGATCCGCCGGATTGAAACCCGGCACGATGACTGCCACTAACAGCGGCGTCGCCAGAATCGCCAGGAGCACGAGGCCGCTGAAGATTAACACCAGCACATTGATGACCGAGCTGGCCACGCGTGCGCCTTCCTCCTGCTCACCGCGCACCAGGAAGCCGGTGAACACCGGGATGAAAACGCGGGTGAACGAATCGCCCAGGATGAACTCTTGCAGCAACAGCGGGATGAACAGCGCGGTGACCAGCGCATCCATGATGCGACCCGCGCCATACGTGGCCGCCAGGAGGATGTCGCTCAACGCACCCAGGGCGGCAGCGCCTATGAAGATCAGCGTGACCACCAGCGTGGGCTTCACCAACTTCATCGGAGGCCTCCATCGTCCTTTATTTCAGCCGCTGCCCGCCGGGGGGATTGCTGTGCTGTGACGGTATAAATGCTGTTGAGTAGGCCGAGCGCGGCGAAGATATTCAGGTTGGCCGTGAGCAGCTTGTGCAGTGGGCTATTGGTGAAGCCCCAGATCAGGAAGCTAAGCAGCATGAAGCTCAGCCCGACCACGACGCCGTAGAGCTGGCGGTCTGCGGCGGTCAGGCGCAGTAACTCGCGCTGGCGGCGAAAGGCGGCGACAAAGAGCCAGGCAAACGCCGCCAGTCCCAGCAGCCCAACCTCCACCAGCATGTCCAGGTACATGTTGTGCGCCGCAATGCCGCGTTCCCCCATCGTCAGAGCAGCGGGCAGGGACAGCCGCATATAGCGCTCGCGGAAGGCATTCAGCCCCAGGCCGAGGATGGGCGATTCGCCGAAAAGTTGCAGGGCGAGGCGCCAGGCCAACACGCGCGCGCCCGCAGCCAGGTCATCGGAACTGAAGGAATTGAGCGCGCGCTCCAGCACGGAGGGCAGCTCCAGGCTGGCGGGCAGGCTGGCATTCAGGATAACCCAGCCGATCACCGCCAGCATGAGGATGAGCGCCAGCGCGACCTGCCAGCGCCGTTTGAAGTTCCAGGCCAGGTAGCCCAGGAAGATCAGCGCCATAGTGGCCCAGACCCCCCGATAGCCGTTGAGGAACATCTGCACCCCGAAGAGGGCCAGCAGCAGCCAGATAGCTCCACGATGCGCTCTATATCTTCGTCCTCCGTCTTCCGTCCCCCGTCCTGCCTCATCCCCTACAGCCAGGATGCCGAGCAGCAGCGCGCTGATATAAAGCAAATAAGGGCCATGCTCCTGACTTAACGTTGACACTAGCCGGTCATAGAACCGCTGGCCGCTGAGGTAATATTGGAAGCCGATGACCGAGGCCAGCAGGCCCGCTACCGGCCACGCCGAGATGAGGATCAGGATGTCACGCCGACTGTCCAGCGCGTTAGACGCCAACACATACATCAACAAGCCGACCAAGATGGCATAGAGCAGCTTATCGCCGCCGATGTCGTTGGCCTGCAGGGTCAGCGCGGGCGAGCGCAGGAATGAGATGATGTAGAAGGCGCCGAAGAACGCCGCTGGCAGGTTCATGGGACTGCGCCGGAGGGTCAGCCGCCTGCGCAGCAACTGACGCAGCAGCCATATGCCGAACGCGGCATAGAACAGGGCCTCAGGCAACGTCAACACCTGGAATCCCAGGTTGATCTGGGCTGTCAGGAGCGGCACACTGACCAGGGTCAGCCAGAGCAGCCACACCGGGCGAGGCAACGTCGCCAGTAGCGCGATGACCGCCCCTACAACACTGGCCCGAAGGAGGAAGGTCTCTGGCCCGGCAAGGGCGAGCGCGCCGCCGCTGAGAACAGCCAGCAGGGCCACAAGCGCCAGCGGCCACACGGTCTTATGGCGGAGGTTGAAGGGCACAGGGGTCAACGGGATCGCCTCTCTACCTGGTTCCCTCCGCGGTGCTGAAGCCTGGCTTCAGCACGCCATAGGGCCTGCACGGCACGGCCTGGTGCGCCGCCACCTGCGCGTTGGCCGGGTCAAGCTGGGCGGCGCGGGCGTAGGCCGCTTGCGACTCGGCGCAGCGCCCGGCATCGCGGTAGCTATCGCCCAACCACACCCAGGCCCACAGGTTGTGCGGCGCCAGCGCCGTCGCCTGCTCCAGCGCTGCGATAGCCGAGGCCAGGGCCTGTGGCCCACCCGCCAGGCGATACGCCTGTGCCAGGGCGATGTGCCGCTGGGCATTATGGGGGTCTTTGCGCCCGGCGGCCTCCAGCGCGGCGAAGGCTTCCTGAGGTCGCCCTTGTGCGATGGCGGCCAGCGCCAGGCGAATATCCGGCTCGGCGCTGCCGGGAAACAGCCCGGCGGCGCGGACATACCATGTCTGCGCCAGCGTGTAGTTGCCCTCCCGTGCGAACGTGTCGCCCATGAGCAGGTAGGCGCGGAGGTCTTCCGGCTTCAGCGCGATGGCCTGGTTCAGATGGCTGCGGGCATCGGTGTAATGGCCCTGCTGGAGGAGGGCCAGCGCCAGGCCGGTATGCGCCTGCGCCGCATTGGGGTCAAGCGCCAACGCCTGCGTGAACCACATCTCCGCTGTTGACCAGTCTCGCCGATCTACAGCGACCTGCCCCAGGCCGGTGTAACCGACGGCGGCGTCAGGGTATGATTGGATCGCGGCCTCAAAGACGGCGGTGGCGGCGGCCAACTGGCCCGCCTGGCGTAGCTTGTCCCCCTTGTAGCCCAAGAGACGGGCGCCACCGCCCCGATCCCAGGCCTGGATCGCGCTTTGGGTGTCGTTCATGGTCTGGTAGGCGTCACCGAGCCATATGGTTGTGACCGGGCTGGCCTGTGGCCCTTCCAGCGTGGCGGCGCGTTCTAGCGCGGCTACCGCCTGACCGGGTTGGCCCGCCCACAGGGAGGCTATTCCCTGCAAACGGGCCCAACGGGAGGCCAGCGGCCCCTGCATCTCCGCAGGGGTGAAGGCCGATGCAAGCTCAGCGTGGGGGTCGCCCGGTGCAGAATATGCTTTCATCAAGGCGATGTTCGCCTGATTGAGATTGACTGCCTCTGGCCAAAAGCTGCGTCCTATGAATGCTGCTATGATCAGTAGCATGACCACGAGCAATTTGAAGCGCATTGCATCCGTCCGTAGTCCGTAGGGCAGGTTTCCATACCTGCCGAATGCGGCGAGGCGCCGCCTCGCCCTGCGCGCTGGCACTGTCGTTAGCGCAAGGTTGAACTGTGTTATAGTTCGGTTAGAGTATAAAGGCTCACAAGCGCTGTGTATATGGGCTATTTGGGCTATTCCAGAGAATAAAGAAGATCGGTGTTTGACAAACGCCTGCCATAGTGCTAGAATCTCTTAATAGGGGGCAGCATGCAGGCAACGCGTCAGCGGATTCTGGAGATTCTGCGGGAGAAGGGGTCGGCGACGGTGGACGATCTCAGTCGCCAGCTTGGGCTGACCGCAGTCACCGTGCGCCATCACCTGGATATTCTGCGCCGTGACGGCCTGGTGGAGACAGGCGAGGTGCGCCACCGGGGCGCACCTGGGCGGCCCCAATACGTCTATACGTTGACCGAAGCCGCTGCCGCCTACTTTCCTACCAATTATTCTAGCCTGGCGAGCGCAGTCCTCCACTGCATCCGTGAGCGCCTGGCCCCGCCTGCGCTCAACGCCCTCTTCATGGATGTCGGACATGAACTGGCCCAGGCCGCACCACCCCCCATCCCCGGCGAGACCCTGGAAGAGCGCTTGAACCGAATCACAGCCTTTCTCTCCGGCCAGGGCTATGTGGCCCGCTGGGAGCGGAGCGGGGCCGGTTATGTGCTGCACACGTATAACTGTCCCTACCGCGAAGTCGCAGATGCACATCAGGAACTCTGCGTTATGGATATGCGCCTGGTGGCGGAGTTGCTGAGCGACTTGCCGACTGAGCGTCTCAGCCGCGTGGTGGAAGGCGCCCCCAGTTGTTCATACCTGATCCCTGAGCCACTCTCTACGCCAGCCTACGAGACGGTTCCGGTCACGGAAGGGGAATAGCCCTGAGGTGGGAGCGGACGTGCGTCCCCATGCCCTGGTGGTGGGTGGGACCGGTATGCTCTGGGGGGCGTCGCTGGCCTTGGCCGAACGGGGCTATACAGTCTCCGTCGTGGCGCGACGGCGGCAGCGACTGGAGGCGCTGGCACGAACTGCCGCCGGCCTGCCCGGTTCTATCCACCCGATTCCTGTGGACTATCAGGACACCCAGGCCCTGATCGCCGCGCTGGAGGCAGCCCAGGCCCGCTTTGGCCTAATTGAGTTGGCCCTGATCTGGATCCATAGCACGGCACCGGCAGCGCCCCTGGCGGTGGCTCGCCTGGTGGGCAGCCCCCAGCACCCCTGCCGCTACTTCCATATCCTGGGCAGCGCCTGGGCAGACCCCTCCCGGCCCAATCCAGAGCGGCAGGCGGCCTTTGCGACGCTGGACAATATCCGCTACCGCGAGGTCATCCTGGGGTTTGTGCGTGAGGGCGGGAGTTCGCGGTGGCTGACGAACGCGGAAATCTCCGCCGGGGTGCTGGCCGCTGTGGATACGGACCAGCCGCGCGCCATCGTGGGCATGGTGGAGCCCTGGCACTGGCGACCCTGATAGGCTGAATCTTCTTTAAAAATCTACAGGAGAATAATGCTAGCCTGCATCTACTTTATTGACATAGCCCCATATTCGTGCTAGAATAAGTATAATCCGATCCCGACCGAGAAAGGATGTCACATGGCAGAGCTAAATACGATGGAATTGGAACAGACGGAAGCCGTGACGCTGACCCCTGCGGCAGCGGAGAAACTCCAGGCCCTCTTGCGCGAGAAGAACCTGACCGCGTATGGGCTGCGGGTGTTCGTCGCCGGTGGCGGCTGCTCTGGTATGCAGTACGGTATGGCCTTTGATGCCCAGCCGCGTGAGACGGACTACGTGTTTGAGACCGAGGGCATCCGCCTTTTCGTGGACCCGGTCAGCATGATGTACATTGCGGGGGCGCAAATTGACTATGTGGACAGCCTGATGGGGGGCGGTTTCCGGATTGAGAACCCCAATGCGGTCGCGACCTGCGGCTGTGGCCACTCCTTCCGCACGAGTAGCGGTGGCTCCGCGGCCAGCGCCGCCGAGGATTGCGGGCATTAATGACCTCCCCTCGCTTCTTCACTTTAGAGGAAGCTAATGCGCTGCTGCCGCAGCTTGAAGATCTCATCGGCGAGATATTGGCGGTGCGACAGCGCATCCTTGATCACCAGTCTGAACTCTGGCCGGTGCTGGAGAAGGCCGGCCAGAATGGCGGGAACGCTTTCGCCAGTGCCATCGTCTTTGATTTTGAGAAAGTGCGTCAAAACGTCCAGGCGATCCAGGCCCTGGGCGTGACGCTGAAAGATGTGAACACCGGCCTGGTGGATTTCCTCAGCTATCGGGATGGCCGGGAAATCTATTTGTGCTGGCGTTACGGCGAGCCAGAGGTGGGCTACTGGCATGAGCTACACACGGGTTTTGCAGGTCGCCAGCCTATCTGAGAGGAGATTGGAGATGAATCTCTAATCTCTGCTCTTAATCTCCATGTCAGGAGACCGATGATGCTGCGCTTCCCTTGGCTGAAACGTGAACCGACACGTGTGCCTTCCTCCGATGACCGGCCCAGGCGCCTGTGGCTGGACCTGGGTGACCTGGGCGACCTGGTCAACCCGGCTGGCCCCCACGAGCAGTGGCAGGATCACGGCCTGGGGCTATTGCGCACCATCCTGCACCAGAACGGCGTCATGACCGACCTGGCCTCCACCCGCGCCTGCACCACCTGGGACGAGGTCCAACGCAAGCTGGTCGGCTACGATATGCTCATCATGAACGTGCGCAGCTACACCTTCCCGGTGGCCTACCGCTCGGCCAAGCTCTTCAAGCAGGTCAACCCCAACGGCATTGTCCTGGCGGGCGGGATGCACGCTACGGTGGCGCTGGATGAGATGGAGGCCGTTGAGGAATTTGATAAGATCTGCGTGGGGCCGGGTGAGAAGATCATCGTGGACCTGGTCACGCATCCGGAGGACTTCCCCCGCGTGGTGATGGGGAAGGGCGCGAAGACGATGGCGGAATGGCCCATGATTGACCGCACGCTCTGGCCCAAGCCCGCCAGCCGCAAGCTGGCGAAGAAGTTCAACTGGCCGCTTGAGCCAGAGTGCGGCTGGGGCCCGCCGCCGGTCGCCACCATCCTCACCAGCCGCGTCTGCCCCTGGCAGTGCGTCTTCTGCAACGAGAACTCCTATATTCCCAACATGGGGCGGCGGCCTGTGGATATGGTCATTGACGAATTGAACTACCTGGACCGGAAATACGGCGTCGGCTCTGTCGTCATCCACGATTCCATGTTCTTCCAAAACCCAAGCTGGCTGGAGGAATGGCTGGAGAAGTATCCGCGCAAGGCCAACAAGGTGTGGCCCTATTGGGCTGCCGCCCGCGCCGACACCGTGCGCCAGTGGCCGGAGCTATTTGAGGCCCTCATCCGCGAGACCAACTGGCTCACCGTGTCCATCGGCTTTGAGTCGGGCAGCGACCGTGTCTTGAAAATCCTCAACAAGGAGTGCACCGAAGAGGACAACTACTTCACGATCGACCTGCTGCACCGCATCGCCGATGACCTGGAGCGCCAGGGCAAGCCCGCGCCCATCTTCTGGGCCAACTTTATGCTGGCCATCCCAGGGGAGACCCGCGAGGACGCCTTCAAGACGATGCGTATGATCAAGTACATGCGCCGCGTCATGCCCTCCATCTCCTTCTATGCCCCTTACCCCGGTTCGGCCCTGGGCTACCAGCTTATCGCCGAGGGGAAGAGCCTGATGACCAAGGAAAATTACCACCGCTTCCCCGATGATGAGAAGGTGAAGGGGATTGATTATCAGTTCTACCGCGAACTCCTGGCGGGCAAGTACGACGATGAGATCAACAAGGGCCTGCCTGAACTGGCCAAGCAGCGCAGCGGCTACTTCATGGATGCGCTGGCGAAAGCCTGACCTGCGGAGGTGCGTATGAGCAGCTTCAGCAATCCCCACTACATGTATCTGTTCAACATGAAGAACGGGAAGAAGAAGCTGGCCTACGGCCAATCGCCGGAAGATGCCCTGACTATCCTGAGCTACCGGCTGACGCCAGAGGAGATGGACCAGATCATCAAAGACCAGTACATTAAGATCAATCAGCGCAAGCTGCAAGAGTACATCCACCTCCTCGGCTGAGGGCTTATGCTATGCCAGGCCCGTCCATTCAGTACCGGGCCTTCGCCCGGCTCAAATTGAACGACGCCCACTGGCGTGTGCTCCAGGCGATGGCGCAGGGCCACCTGTTGAAATCCCATCGTGACCTGGAAGGGCATAAAGTTTATCAGTTACATCCCCTGGACGGCCCGCCTGCTCCGGTTGATCCGGACATCGTGGCCTATCTCGCTGAGCATGGGCTGATTGATAGCAACAAGAAGTTCCCCGCCGCCACCTATTGGCTGACGGCCAGGGCGCGGGAGATGCTCGCTGTTGAGCCGCTCGGCGTCCACTCGGTCAATGCGCCCTCGCACGCTCACGCCGATGAGCGGAGCGTTTAACTCCCCCAGGCCCGGTGGATTCCCCCCACCCCAGCCCTCCCCCGCAAGAGGGGAGGGGGTGAGTTCCCTCCCCCTGGATGGGGGAGGGGCAGGGAGGGGGTGACCGCTGACAGGTGCCCCAAAATGGAAATGCACCCCGTTCAGGCGAGATACTTGCAAGATAAGGGTAAGTGTGTTACTATGTAGCCCTATCACGGCAGCCTCTCCATAATCAGGCGATACGATGATGATGGGGGAGGAGGATGAAAAGAACGTGACCGATCAAATTGAGCAGGTGAGTCTAAGCGAGCAACCTATCCGCCTTGAAGACCTCAGGCCCAAGATGCAACTCCAGGGCACTGTCACCAAAATAGAATTATACGGCGCGTTAGTGGATATTGGTGTCGGCCAGGAGGGCTGGCTGCATATCTCCCGGCTGCGCGAAGAACCTGTCAACCGCGTCTCTGACGTGCTCAGCGAGGGGCAGCAGATCACGGTCTGGGTACACCGGGTTGATCCCAAGGCCCGCCGCGTGGACCTGACGATGATCAAGCCGCTGCCCGTGACCTGGGGGGAGATCAAGCGTGACCAGGTGTATACCGGGACGGTCACCCGTGTGGAGAAGTTCGGCGTGTTTGTGGACATCGGCGCCGAACGCCCCGGCCTGGTCCACGTTAGCGAGATGGCGCGGGGCTATGTCGGCGACCCCGCCGATCTGGTCAAGGTAGGCGATCAGGTGCGGGTCAAGGTGAAAGACGTTGACCGGCGCAAGAAGCGCATTGACCTCTCTATGAAAGACGTGGAGAGCGAGGTGGAGGCTGAGGGCGAGGCCGAGGAAGAAGAGGCTTTCCCCACAGCGATGGAGATCGCCCTGCGTGCCGCGATGGCCAGTGCCCAGAAACCCCAACGGGCCGACTCAGGGCGGGACAAGAAAGCCTCCTCTCAGCGTGAGGAACTGGAGGAGATTCTCCGCCGCACCCTTCAGCAGCGCAGCGGGCGGCGATAACGGCAGGTAGAGGGCGCTGCGCGCCCGACGGAGGACGAAGGACGGAGGCTGGATTCGCCTCCGTCCTCTATAGCTTCTCCCTTTCGCCCGTTTGAACGGATCATTCCAGTCAGCGGTTGTGGGTCAGGTGTTCTTTATGACCAGCCGCACAAAGCGGCGCCTGCCCACCTGAAGCACGGCCTCGCCGCTGAAGTCCAGCACTTCATCCCCGCGCTCCATTGTGCGCCCGTCCAGGCGCACGCCGCCCTGCTCAATCAGGCGGCGGGCCTCGCTGCGGCTGCGCGCCAGTCCGGCCTCCGTCAACACATCTACGAGGGTGGCGCCGCGCCGAATGGGATAGACCGGCATCTCCGGCGGCAGTTCGCGCTCCCGGAACACGCTGATAAAGTGCTCCTCCGCCTTCCTCGCGGCTTCATCGCCGTGGAAGATGCTGACGATCTCGCGGGCCAACTCCATCTTCACATCGCGGGGGTGGAGCGAGCCATCCGCCAGGCCACGCTCAATGGCGGCGATCTGCGCCGGCGTGTAGCGCGTCACCAGCTTGAAGTAGGTGATCATGGCGAAGTCGGGGATGCTCATCACTTTGCCGTACATATCCTCCGGCGGCGCCGTGATGGGGATGTGGTTGCCCAGGCTCTTGGACATTTTGACCACCCCATCGGTGCCGGGGAGGATGCTCATGATGATGCCGACCTGCGGGCGTTGCCCCATGGCCTCTTGGAGCTTGCGGCCCGCGACGATGATGTTGAAGAGTTGATCCGTGCCGCCTACCTGGACGTCGGTCTGTTGGGCCACAGCGTCGTAAGCCTGCATCAGGGCGTAGAAGGTCTCGTGCAGGTAGATCGGCTCGCCCCGCTCCAGGCGTTTGGCGAAGTTTTCGCGGGCCAGGAATTGCTGGATGGTAAAGTGGGAGGCCATGTGAATGAGTTGCGCCAGGGTCAGCGTGGACAACCATTCGGCGTTGTAGCGGATTCGCGTCCGCTCCCGGTCCAGGATACGGAAGGCCTGCTCGGCGTAGGTGCGCGCGTTCTCTGCAATTTGCTCCGGCGTGAGCATCGGGCGCAATGTGTCTTTATCGGAGGGGTCGCCGATCAGGCTGGTGTAGTTGCCGATCAGGAAGGTCACGTCGTGGCCCAGGTCCTGGAACTGGCGCAGCTTGCGCATGGTGATCGTATGGCCCAGGTGCAGATCGGAGGTGCGCGGGTCGTAGCCGCAGTACACGCGCAGGGGGCGGCCTTCCAGCAGGCGTTCGCGTAACTCTGCTTCCATCGTGTGGCGAATGGCTTCGTCACCGTATTCCGTGCCCTGCATGAGCAGGGCCACTTGTTCGTCAATTGAGGCTGGTGTCATAGGTCAGGCATCCGCTTCTCCGGTGTCCATAGTCAGCCGTCGTGAGTGTGTAACGATTATACCATGAGAGGGCAAAGCCCCCAACCGGAGGGTGCGGCTGGGGCTATTCCAGAAGCGCTGCGAGCAGTCGGGTTGTCAGCGCTTTGGTGTCGTGGCCGACCTCGCCGACCGGGCCAACACAGGCGGGGCAGCCGCTCTCACAGCGGCAGGTGGTGGCGAGATCGTAGGCAGCGCGGAGCAGGGTCTCGTGAAGGTCGTAGAGCCGCTGGCTAAAGCCGACGCCGCCCGGCACCTGGTCGTAGATGATCACGGTCGGCAGGTGGGTGAACGGCGAGCGGGCCTCGGCCACCACGCCGATGTCGCGGGGATCGCACATGAGATAGAGCGGCGCCAGGTTGCGCAGGATATTGGCCAGGCCACCCAGGGCAGACCGCCCCCCCAGGGCCGCCTCGGCGCGACGGTGGCAGATCGGGCACAGGGTGATCAGGTTCTCAAGCTGGTTGGCCAGCAGATAATTCTCGTTCTCGCCGGGGATGTAGCCGTACTCACGGAAGGGGCGGATATGGTGGACATCGTGCTGGCGGCCATCGCGCTCCGGCGCGCCGCAGGTGCGGCAGCGGTAGCCATCGCGCGCCCGCGCTCTGTCGCGCTGTTCCGGCCAGTTAGGGCCATAGTCGTTGGGCCTCTGCAGGATGCCGGCGGCAAACAGGCGTTGGGCCAGTTCCTCGGAGATGGTGAGCCAATAGGCGGTGGTTTGCATCTCCTGCGGCGGCAGGTTGACCTCGCCCCAGCCCAGCGTCTCATGGCTGTAGCGCTTGACCTTGCGGAAGCCGGTGACCTGAAGGGTGATGAGCGCTTCACCGTGCGCCCGGATCACCGGTTTGGAGCCATCGGATTGGAACACGTCCAGGATGCGGGCGCCGACCGAGGCACTGGCGTCTGTATAATAATCCACGTCCACCTGGCGCACGAAGGCGAGACCCCCCTCCCAATCCAACCGCTCTACTAGGTAGGAGCGCGCCTCGTGGAGATAGACCGCGCCCTCATGAACCAGCAGCGGGGCGCTCTGGCGGTCCACTTCGCCGATCACGGTGGGCGTGCCGCCGGTGACGTCCTGGATGACGATGGTGTCATCGGTGCCGGTGCGCAGCGAGACCGCCTCGGCGGGGTAGGCGGTGCTCACCCAATGGACGCGGTTGCCGGAGCGGTGGAGCAGCCCTTCGTCCACCAGCCAGTCCAGGATGTCATCCACCTGGTCAAATGTGCCGAAGGACTCACCTCGCTCAAAGGGCAATTCAAAGGCGGCGCACTTGATATGGTTGACCAGGATGGCCAGGTTATCCGGGTGGATCAGCGCGTGCTCCGGTGTGCGTTCAAACAGATAGTGGGGGTGGGTGATAATGTATTGGTCCAGGGGGGCAGCGCTGGCGATCAGCACGGCGGCGGACAGCCCCGCCCGCCGTCCGGCGCGCCCGGCCTGCTGCCAGGTGCTGGCGATGGTGCCGGGATAGCCGGTCAGGATACAGGCCGCCAGGTCACCGATGTCCACGCCCAGTTCCAGGGCATTGGTGGCCACCACGCCGCGCACCTCGCCGGAACGCAGCCCGCGCTCAATCGCCCGGCGCTCATCCGGCAGGTAGCCCCCCCGATAGCCGCGCAGGGCGGAGGGGGCAACCTCCCCCGCCGGTTGTGTGGCGAACTCATCGCGCAGGTAGGTCAGCAGCACCTCGGTGGTCAGGCGTGAGCGGGCGAAGACGAGCGTCTGCACATCGCCGGCGAGAAATGCTGCGGCGATGTCCTTCGCCTGGAGCACGGCACTGCGGCGCAGGCCCAGGTGGGCGTCAACGATGGGCGGGTTGACCAGGATGAAATGCTTTTCACCGCGAGGCGCGCCGTCGTCGTCCACCAGCGTGACCGGCGCCTCAATCAGGCGTTCGGCCAGCTCGCGTGGGTTGGCAATGGTCGCCGAGCACAGGATAAATTGGGGCGAAGCCCCGTAGAAAGCAGCGATGCGCTTCAGGCGGCGCAACACGTTGGCCATGTGGCTGCCGAAGATGCCGCGATAGGTGTGGAGTTCATCCAGGACGACGTAGCGCAGGTTCTCAAACAGCGGCGCCCAGCGCGTGTGGTGGGGCAGGATGCCGGTGTGCAGCATGTCGGGGTTGGTGATGACGATGCCGCCGTTACGCCGGGCTGCCGGGCGAGCGGCTTTGGGTGTATCGCCGTCGTAGGTGCGCGCCAGCGTGTCCATCCCCAGCGCATCGGCCAGTTCGCCGAGCACGGCCAACTGGTCCTGGGCCAGCGCTTTGGTGGGGAAGATGTATAGTGCCTGAGCCAGGGGCTGCTCCAGGAGCGTCTGGAGAACGGGGATATTATAACACAGCGTCTTGCCGGAAGCAGTGGGAGTGACGACGACGACGTGTTCCCCCCGCCAGACGGCCTCAATGGCGGCGGCCTGGTGCGTGTAGAGCGCGGAGATGCCGCGCTGCTCCAGGGCGCGGGCCAGGCGGCGGTCAAGAGCGGCGGGGAAGGGGGCGGTACGTGCGGGCCTGGCCGGGAGGCGCTGCCAGGCCGTGACGCTGGCCATGAAGTGCGGGTTCAGGCGCAGCGCATTGAGCACCTCTGGCAGACCCATCTGTGCCTCATCGTCTCCATGCGCGTGGGGAGAAAGATTTTACCGCAGAGCACACAAAAAGCGCAGAGAGTAAAGACACGTTGCCACGTGTCCCTACTGCGCGCTCTGCGCCCTCTGCAGTGAATTCTCTCTTAAGCCGGCCGCTGAAGGCGGCCGGCCTTTCGCCGGGTCAGTAGTCCTCCTCGTCGTCCCAGTCCTCGTCGTCTTCCTCGTCCTCGTAGAGGTCCTCGTCCTCTTCTTCCCACTCTTCATCAAAGAGGTCCTCTTCCTCCTCCCAGGTCTCTTCTTCGTCTATGGGCAACTCATCATAACGGGTGTAAGTCAGGCACCCTGCGTCCGGCTCCAGTTCAATTTCGGTGGTGCCACAATACCCGTCCTCCAGATAAACACAGTCCTCATAATGGCAGCGAATGCGTGGCATAGATGCTCCTCTCCTCTAAAATAGCAATAAGTGGTCAGTTTCCAGCTGCTGGCTGGCCACTTCTAAAATACCTCCTCAGGCCAGTCCAACATGACCGCCTGCAGCTTGTTTCCTGCCGGGACCTGGCGCACGCCCGCGGGGACGACCAGCAAGGCGTTGGCCCGCACCAGTGAGGTAAGAATGCCCGAACTCTGCGGGCCGGTGATCACGGCGTGATAGCCGTCGTTGCGCCGGGTCACCACAGCGCGCAAGTAGCTCTCGCGCCCGTCGGAGCGCACCGGCTCATCCAAGATGGCCTCAACGCGGGGCCGCGCCAGGGCCGTCCGCCCTCCCATTTTCAGAATCGCCGGTCGTGCGAAGACCTCAAACGCCACCGCCGCTGAAACCGGGTTGCCGGGCAGGCCCAGGAAGGGCACGCCGCGCACGCGGGCGAAGGCCAGCGGCTTGCCGGGGCGCATGTTCACGCGCCAGAAGGCCAGTTCGCCCTCGGCTTCCAGCGCGGCCTTCACGACGTCGTAAGCGCCCACCGAGACACCGGCAGAGCTGAGGAACAGGTCCGCCCCCTGCTCCAGGCCCGCGCGCAGCCGGGCGCGCACCTCCTCCAGCCGGTCGCGGGCGATGCCGAGCCGAATGGGCACGCCGCCGCTGTTCTCTACCAGCGCTGCCAGCGTGTAGCTGTTGGAGTCGTGGATCTGGCCCGGCCCCAGGGGGGCAGCGATGTCCACCAGTTCATCGCCGGTCGCCAGGATGGCCACGCGTGGCCTGCGCACCACGCGCACACGAGGCCGACCCAACGCCGCGAGCACGCCGATCTCCTGGGGGCGCAGCTTGCTGCCACGCTGCAGCACCGTCTCCCCGCGCTGGATGTCTTCCCCCGCCGGGCGCACATGGGCCTGGGGGGACACGGCCCAGAAGACGCGCACGCGCTCCGGCAAGGGGCGGTCATCCCGCGTCCAGGGTTCATCGGTCCACTCCACCGGCACGACGGCATCCGCGCCGGGGGGCAAAGGCGCGCCCGTCATGATGCGGCTGGCGCTCCCCGCTGTAACCGCGATCCCCTGGGTATCCCCGGCAGGGATGTCGGCGATCACGCGCAGTTCAACCGGGTGATCGGCAGTGGCGCCTGCCGTATCAGCAGCGCGCACGGCGTAGCCATCCATAGCAGAGTTCGGGAACGGCGGCACGTCAAAGTCGGCGACAATATCCTCGGCCAGAACGCGCCCTAACGCCGCCAGCGTGTCCACTTCCTCATCCTCCAGCGTGTGGACGGCGGCAAGAACTCGTTGGAGCGCTTCTTCTACGCTGAGCAGTGCGTCTCCCATCCCGGCCTCACAGTCCGCGCGTAGCATACCACAAAACAGATACGCACGTCAATAGGTTTCGGTTCAACTTCAGGGCTTTTTAATTTAATGGGACCTTCTAACTCATTTCAAGAACAGGCGAAACATGAGAATCCGTTTTTCACCCCCTCCCCCGCCCTCCCCCATCCAGGGGGAGGGAGTGGTCTGTCCCCCTCCCCCCTTGCGGGGGAGGGTTGGGTGGGGGGAACACACCTGAGGTTAAAACCGATACTCCTCCCCCTCCAACAGTACCCTTGCCAGGGCTGCCAACGTGTGCTATAATCTGGGGTGGAAATGGGCGCGTAGCTCAGCCGGTCAGAGCGCACGGTTCACATCCGTGAGGTCAGAGGTTCGAGCCCTCTCGCGCCCATCCATGAGATGCCGGCCATCAGACCTCAGAAGCAGGCGGACCTCTGAGGTCTGATGTCTCATAGGCGACGGACCACGATGGCACAAAAGGAGAGCAAACCCGCCTTTCAGATTGACTGGTTGCTCACCAACTTGCGTTGGTTGTTCATCGCGGGTGTTGCCATCGTGGCCGCGCTCGTCCCCAACCGCCCGCTCCAGGCCGCGTTCGCCGGCCTGCTCATCGCGGCGGCCCTGTATAACCTCCTCATCCTGTTCTGGCTGGCCCTGCGGGCCTGGTCGCGCCGCCTGGTCGTCCTGGTCCTGGCCCTGGACCTCCTCTTCCTGCTGGGCTTCTATCTGACCTATGGGGGGGTGCAGACGCCGATCCTGTTCATCGGCCTGCTGCCGATTCTGACGGCGGCATTGCGCTTCGGCTGGCTGGCGGGGTTGGGCATCGGGGTGGTCGCTGCGGCTGAGTATGTCGCCACAGCCGTCGCCACGGCCCCCGCCCCATTGACGATGGAGGGCTGGCTGGCCGTGCTTCTGAATGTCCTGGTCCTGTTGTTCCTGGGCGTGGCCAGCGTGTTCGTTGCCCAGCGGATGTTCGCCCTGACCCGCCAGACGCGCTGGAAGGAAGAAGAGGAGGAACTGAAACGCCTGCGGACGGCACGGGAACGCGCCAAGATCATCTATGAGATGGCCAGCACGCTGAGCGCCACGCTGAGCTACGAGCGTGTGCTGGAAACCGCGCTGGATGTCGTCACTATGGGCCTGAGTGAACTGGGGCCGATCAGTTCCCAGATCGTGGGCGCGGTGCTCCTCTTCCAGGATGACCAGCTCCAGGTGGTCACCTCCCGCTATATGACGCCGCAGGACCAGCAACGCGCGATCCCTGGGCGGCAGGGGCTGGTCGCCCAGGCGCTTGAGGCTGCCGAGGCCATCATTCACGATAGCGTTGCAGACGATCCGGAGTTGAGCCAGTTCGCCTCGTTGCGCGCCTGTCAGTCCATTGTCGTCGTCCCGCTGCGGGCCGGCTTTGAGAATTATGGCGTGCTGGTCTATGGCAGCCCGGTGCCCAACGTGTTCACGCCCGACCATCTGGAACTGTTCACCGCAGTAGGCAACCAGGCCATCATCGCGCTTCAGAACGCCCGGCTGTACCAGAACCTGCTGGAGGAGAAGGAGCGCATCGTCACGGTGGACGAGGATGCGCGCAAGAAGCTGGCCCGCGACCTCCACGATGGGCCAACGCAGAGCATCGCGGCCATCGCCATGCGCCTGAACTTCGCCCGGCGGCTGCTGGAGCGCGAGCCTGCCCGTGCCAGCGAGGAGTTGCGCAAGATTGAGGAGCTGGCCCGGCGCACGACGAAGGAGATCCGCGAGATGCTGTTCACGCTGCGCCCCCTGGCGCTGGAGACGCAGGGCCTGGTGGTGGCGCTCCAGCAGTATTTTGAGAAGCTGCGCGATACCTACGATCTCAACGTGATCCTGGAGGCCGGCCCTGCCGTTGAAGAGGTGCTGGACCGCAACCGGCAGGGTGTGCTCTTCTACATCATTGAGGAGGCCGTGAACAACGCCCGCAAGCACGCGCAGGCCAGGCACATCTGGACGCGGCTGCGCGTAGAAGGGACGACGTTCGTGGTGGAGATTGAGGACGACGGCGTGGGCTTTGACCTGGCGACAGTAGATGCCAGCTACGATCAGCGCGGCAGCCTGGGGATGGTCAACATGCGCGAGCGGGCGGAGTTGATTAACGCGGTTCTGCGTATCCGCTCGGCGCCGGGCGCGGGCACGAAGATTACCGTCCTGGTGCCGCTGGAAGGCCCTGCCGCCCTGGCCGCGGCCAACCTGAGCGCGGCAACGGGCGCACCCTCCGAGAGGGCACGATAGCCACCTCAGTAACAGCCCCTTTCCCCCCATGACCGATTTCTGGGCCTGGTTGAATGGATTGGGCGCCCGGCGTGAACTGGCGCTGTGGGTGGCTATTTCGGTCCTGCTGCATACCCTGGGGGCACTTCTGGCCTGGCGTTCCCGCCGGTGGACAACGGACGTGGGACAGCCTGCGGTAGATAATGGGTGGCTGGGGAACGTTCTTCAGCGTCTGCGCCGCCACTGGAGCGGCCCGCTCCTGCTCCAGCTTGTCCGCTTTGCCTATTTCCTGGGCCTGCCCTATGCCCTCCTCATCCGGCGCGGCATCCTGGAGTTGCAACCCCTGGGGCTGCTTGGCCCCGCCGACCTGGACCAGAGCGTGCTGGGATGGGGCGGCGAATGGCTGATCGCCACAGGCCGGATGGTGGCTGTGGGGCTGGCCGGGGCGCTTGTGGTGCTGTGGGGCCGGGCCAATCTCCGCTGGGTGATGGCTCATACAGACGCAGGACGGAAGACGGAGGACGATGGCGTCACCGGCCCAATTGTGCGTGAGACCATCTATCTCCAGGTGCATTGGGCCTTCTACCGCACGGCGCCGCTGTTATGGCTGGGCGCGGGGAATGAGGGCTGGGCGGCGTTCGCCGGTGTGGGCATTGTGGCCCTGGAGGCGGCATTGGACCCGCGCTTTTGGGCCGCGCTGGGCGATCCGGACCGGGCCGCCCGCCCGCTGTTCACTGGCATGCTGTGCTGGCTGTCGGCGCTGGGCTTTGCCCTGACCCGCAATCTGTGGCTGGTGGCAGCCACCCACATGGCGCTGGTCTGGGGCAGCCAGCGCAGGCTGGGCCGCGCCCTGCCCGCGCCTCAACGGGCGGGCGGCGTGGGGGATACAGGCCCACTAGCGCAGGAAGAAGCTCAGGATGATCAGCGCGCTGAAGATCAGCGCCGCCAGCAGGCCGATGCGCTTCAGGTCGCCGACGACGTACTTGTATTCCTCACGAGCGTCCGCCAGGCGCGGCGCCGGTCTCGCGCCGGGGCGGAGGCCGGGGCTGCGGGGCGGGGGCGCGACTTGCGGCCTGACCTCTGAGGGTGGAGGTGCTGGGGCGACGGGCCGCGCAATGGGCGGCGGGGCCATCGGTTTACGACTGCGACGCGATTTCTTTGCCATCCTCTCTCTATCCTTATCCCTTTTGTGCTACTGCGAAGACTTCTCGCTCAAAGAACCAGCGGAACGGCGGCCAATGGAAGGCCACATAGCGCAGGGCGGTCAGGACCGGGCCTTCCTGCCGCTGCTGGGGTGGGCTGTCCAGCCACACCTGGATGCGCCGGAATGACGCCTGGCGCAGCGCCCGACGCAGGCTGAGCGGGTCCTGCTCGTTCACGTGCACCTCTACATTCACGGCGACGTTCAGCGCTCGCGGGTTGGCCGGGTAGCGCTCCCCTTCGCCCATCCAGGTGCGCACCAGGCGCACCAGCGGATAGGCATAGGCGTCGTACCAGCGGTTGGGCGCGGTATGGATGATGATGCGCCCGCCGGGTTTGAGCACGCGATGCACCTCCGCCAGCGCCTGACGCAGTTCCCAGGGGTACAGGTGCTCCACCACGTCAAACAGCAACACCCGGTCAAAAGCGCTGTCCGGGAAGGGCAGGTGTTTGGCATCGGCTTGATAGACACCGATGCGGCCCGGCGCGTGTCTCTCCGCCTGGGCCACCGCACGTGACAGGTGGACCGCTGCCGCCGCGTAGTCAATGCCATAGGCATCTGCGCCGATCCGGGCGCAATGCCGCAAAATCTCGCCGCGCCCGCAGCCCACATCCAGCACCTGCATCCCCTGGGCGACGCCGGCAACCCGGAAGGCCGCCGCCAGCCGCCGGGAGAGATGCTCGCCCTGCGTGGCCAGATATTCCTCATAGCCCTCACACGCCCCCAGGAAGTAGTCGGGGGTGTACAACGTGGAGGGTAAGGAGGGTGGGCGCCTGTCCTGTGTCCCTGGCATAGAGCGATCTCCCATTATACCAGAGAACGGGCGGAGCAGCGAATGGACGAGCAGATGGGCTTCGGGGACACGCAGGGCCGCGATGATCACTGCGTAGACCAGCAGGCCGGCGCCGCCGGGGAGGGCGACGGCGGCGACCTCGCCGGGGAGCGTGGCGGGCAGGTGGGGAGCAAGCAGTTGCCATACGCCATAGGCGGCCACGCCCAGCAAGGCGGAGGCCGCTAACGCCTGCCCGGCCACTTTCCATAGACCGGTGCGCCCCAGACCACCCACGCGCCGCTCCAACAACCAGAGCATGATCAGCGCGTGGCTGGTGAGCTGGATGCCGTTGGCCAGTGCCAGGTCGGTGACGCGCAGAGGCCGGGTCCAGGTGGGCGCAAGCGCGGCAAGCAGATAAATGCCCACACCGGCCAGGCCAACCAGGGCGGGCGTCAACGTGTCTTTGCGGGCGTAGAAGGCGTAAACCAGGGGCAGATCAATTGCGGCGAAGGTCAGGCCGAGCAGGTAGTAGCGCAGGACCAACGCCGTCATCTCCGAGTCGCCCGGCGTGAACGTGCCATGCTCAAACAGGAGCACCACGATAGGATGGGCCAGGATGAAGAGGCCGACCGTCGCCGGGATGATCAGCAGGAGCACGAGCTTCAGCCCCTGGGCCAGCGTCAGAAGGAAGGGGTTGGGGTCGCCGTCCACCGGCTGCCGCGACAACGTGGGCAGGATCGCCATAGAGACGGCGGTGGAGACCAGGCCCAGGGGGAACTGGAACAGGGTGGTGGCGTAGTTCATCCAGGCGATGCTTTGCTCACCCGTGCGTGAGGCCAGGTTGTAGCTCAGGCCGATAACGACCTGGCTGACGACCAGGCCCAGGACGACGGGGACATACAGGCGGAAAATGCGGCGCACGCCGGGATGGCGCCAGTCCAGGCTGAGGTGCAGGCGCAGGCCGCGCAGCCCCGGCAGTTGCAGCACCACCTGGAGGATGGCCCCGGCCAGCAGGCCGATGGCCAGGCTGGCGACACCGAGCGTCCCCCGACCCAGGAGGAGTGCTGCCCCGACGATGGCGGCATTGAAGATGGCCGCAGTGAAAGCGGGCAGGCTGAAGCGCTTGAGCGCGTAGAGCAGCCCGGCCAGGATGCCGGAGACGTTGAGGAAGAGGACGGCGGGCACGGTGATACGCAAGAGTTGTGCGGTCTGTTCCAGCAGGGCCGGGTCAAAGCCACCGCTGAGCAGCCAGGCGGCCTGGGGGGCGAAGACCTCCACGACGAGGACAAAGGCCGCCAGGACCAGGGTGATGAGGGCCAGGAGCAGCCCCACCAGCCGTCCCAATTCACCGCGCTGTTCGTGGGAGGCGTATTCGCTGAACACGGGCACGAGCGCCGAACTGACCATGCCGCCGACGAGCAGGTCGTAGAGCATGGTGGGGACAACGGCGGCCACCTGGAAGGCGCTGAGTGCGCCGGTGGCGCCGAACAGGTCAGATTTCACCGTCTCGCGGACCAGGCCGAGGAGACGGCTGGCGACGTTGCCCAGGGCGACGATGGCGGCAGCGCGGGCGATGCTGTGGGTTTCAGGGAGAAGCGGGGCTTCAGAGTCCATGCGTAGGGTTTAACCCTCAGCCGCCGTAGCGTTCCAGGATGGTCTGGATCAGGCGGGTGGTGGAGCGGCCAGGGAGGGTGGGGAGGAGGACGACGCGGCCCCCGTAGGTGGCGACCGCCGGGGCTTCCGGTGGCCCGGTCTTGGCATAGTCATCGCCTTTGACATAAATCTCCGGCTGCAACGCCAGGATCAGTCGCTCGGCGGTGTCCTCATCAAACAGGACGACCGCATCCACGCAGGCCAGGGCGGCCAGCACGCGAGCACGGTCGGCCTCAGGCACCAACGGGTGCGCCGGCCCTTTCAGGCGGCGGGCGGAGGCATCGCTGTTTAACCCCACGTAGAGCGCGTCGCCCAGGGCGCGGGCGGCCTCCAATAAGGCCACGTGCCCGGCATGGAGCAGGTCAAAAATGCCGTTGGTGAAGACGAGCGTTTTACTCTCTGCCCGCAACGCCTGGCGCGCTGCCAGGGCCTGGTCAAGCGAGAGAATCTGGCCCATGCTGGACGATGAATGACGGACGACAGACGCCGGACAACGGGCGAGGGATCATCCCCACTGCAAACACGTGACCGTGCGCTCCACGCCGTCTATGTGGTGGATGTTCTCATTGACCAGGCGACTGATTTGCTCCAGGTCCTCGGCTTCCACGCTGATGATGACATCGTACGGGCCGGTGACCGCGACGGCGGACTTGACCAGGGGCAACGCTCTCAGCTCTTCCAGCGCGTGCGAGGTCTTGCCTGCGGTCGTCGTCGCCAGGATATACGCTTTAATGGTCATGTTCCTCCCTCCTGTCCCCGGCCTCCGATTCAAGCGGGCGCTGGGGGCGCGTTAAACGCTGGTAATAATCGCAATACTCACGGACTGCGCACAGTTCGCAGCGCGGTTTGCCCGCTTTACACACCAGGCGACCATGCTGGATCAGGTTCAGGTGGAAGGCGTAGTAGTGCTCCGGCGCGATCAGGCCCTCCAGGATGCCATGCGCCTGTTCTGCGGTGACCTTGGGGCCGATCAGCCCCAACCGCCGGGTAACGCGGTGAATGTGCGTATCTACCGGAAAGGCCGGGCGGTTCAGACTGAAGAGCAGGATGATCGCGGCGGTCTTCGGGCCGACGCCGTTCATGCGGGTCAGCCAGGCTTTGGCCTCCTCCACAGGCATGTCCGCCAGGAAATCCAGGTCCAGCCTGCCGCGCTCCTCTGTGATCTTGCGCAGGGCGGCCTGGATGCGCGGACCTTTCTGGTTGGCCAGCCCCGCCGGGCGGATGGTCTCAATCACCTCCTCCACCGGCGCGTCGCGCACCTGCTCCCAGGTGGGGAAGCGTGCCCGCAAGGCCTGGTAAGCGACATCGCGGTTCAAATCGTTGGTGTTCTGCGACAGGATGGTGCACACCAGCTCGCTCACCGGGTCAAGGTGCTTGCGTTCCGGCTGGCCATAGGTATCCAGCAGAATCTGGTGAATCGCCCTGGCTCTCTGTCGTAGCCTGTCCATGTCTTCGCCTATTGATTATACCTGCCTGGGCGATGTTGCCAAGAGTATGCCTGTCATGCTATGATTGCGTGAGAGTAGCCTCATGAGAGGCCCTATCGCAAGGCATATGGGCGCGAAGCTCAGACCTTCCGCTGGTTCACTCCCGGCTTTGGCTGGGAGGCTGTTGTTTGCCACTCTTCATCACCTTATCTTAAGGAGCCCAGATCATGTCTGGAATGATGAAAGCTGTTATCAAGCCCCGACCCGGCCCTGGTCTGGAGATGGCCATCCGGCCCATCCCGGCCATCGGACCGAACGATGTCCTGGTCCAGGTGAAAGCCGCCTCCATTTGTGGCACGGACCTGCACATCTATCGTTGGGACCCCTGGGCGCAGGGGCGCATCCGACCGCCGCTGGTGGTGGGGCATGAGTTCTGCGGCATTGTGGTGGAACGGGGGGCGGCAGTGACCTCGCCCCAGGTAGGTGATTTCGTCTCCGCCGAGAGCCACATCGTAGATAATACCTGCTTCTATTGTCGCACCGGCCAGGGCCATATCTGCGCCAACACCCAGATCATCGGCGTGGACCGCGACGGCGCCTTTGCCGAGTACATCGCTATCCCGGCGCAGAACGCCTGGGTGAACCCGCCCGACATGCCGCTGGAGATCGCCGTGCTCCAGGAGAACTTCGGCAACGCTGTGCATACGGCCTTCGCCACCGACCTGACGGCCAAGAAGGTCCTAGTCACCGGCTGTGGCCCGGTGGGCGTGATGACGATTGCGGTGGCGAAGGCCGCTGGCGCGCGCTCGGTCTTCGCCACCGACATTTATCCCTATCGCCTGGAGTTGGCGCAGCGGATGGGCGCAGACGTGGTTATTAACGCCCGCACGGAAGATGTTGTGAGGCGGGTCTATGATCTGACCGAGGGCGAGGGCGTGGATGTGCTGCTGGAGATGTCGGGGGCGCCTTCAGCGATTGAGCAGGGCTTTACACTGCTCCGGCCCGGTGGCGAAGCGGCGCTTTTGGGCCTGGCCCCTGGTCCGATCACCTTTGACATCAACAATGCTATCGTCTTCAAGGGAGCAAAGGTCTATGGCATTATAGGACGTGAGCTATGGGCCACCTGGTATCGGATGCGGGGGCTGTTGCGCTCCGGCGCGGTGGACCTCAGCCCGGTGGTCACCCACAAGTTTCGCCTGGAAGAGTACGATAAGGCGTTGGAGACGATGGCGTCAGGCCAGAGCGGGAAGGTGGTGCTTTACCCCTGAGGGGGGAGGGGGGCTACCCTCCCCCTGGACGGGGGAGGGTCAGGGAGGGGGTGAGATGCCCCCCACCCCAGCCCTCCCCCGCAGAGAGGGGAGGGAGTATGTTCCCTGGCGCTGTGCCCCTACCAGTCGCCAGCACCAACGCGCTCCTAAACTGACATACACCCCCATATATGCGCGAGGTAATTGACAGGGGATAATTGTGGATATATAATATCCAAATAGGAGGAATTTGCAGCCTATCATGATCTGATCGGCTGGCGTTCCCCCGATGACCCCACCGTAGACCTGGTCGCCATTAGGTTTTAAAAGCTAAGGAGGAGTTCGCTATGAGCACCACAGAACCCGTCAACCCCATGTCGTATGCGGGTAAACCGGTCGTCCTGGATGTCGTCCGCAAGGAACGGCAGGCGTTCTACGATCTGATTGATGACCCGGCCAACTGGTATGTCCAGACCCGCTGCACCGAGTGGCAGGTGCGTGATATTGTCGGTCATATGATTGATGTGACCGAGGGCTATCTCACGCGCTGGGAGATGGCGCGTAAAGGTGAACCCGCGGAGGCTGTGGGTTTGCTCGTCATGGCCGAGAAGCTGAACGAGAAGGCCAAATCATTCCGCAGCCTGCCCCGTGAGGAGGCCATCGCCCGCCTCAAGACTGCCTCAGATAAGATGATGGCCATCTTTGATGCGCTCACCGAGCAGGAGTGGACTGACTTCCTGGTCACCCATCCCTATATGGGACCACTGCCGACGTTCTTTTACCCTGCCTTCCACGTTATGGACTATGGCGTGCATACGTGGGACATTCGCTATGGCCTGGGCGATAAGATCGGCAAGCTAGATGAGCGGACGGCGGGCGTGCTCATCCCCTACATGTTGTATGCCCTATGGCCGTACACGGTGGACGCTGAATCGGCGCGGGGACTGGACGTTGTCTATGGGATTGAGATCTCTGGCCCGTGGGGTGGCAAGTGGCGGGCGACCGTCAAGGAGGGAAAGTTTGAGGCCAAGCTGGAGGAGAATAACTTCAAAGGCTGCGATGCTGTCTTCAGCTTCGATCCATCCGACTTCGTGCTGACGGCTTTCCAGCGCTTCCCCGGTGGCGCTGCCCGAGGCGACCCGGAGGTGATTGAGCGTGTCCGCAAGCTGTTCTTCCGCATCTGATCCGCCGTCTGCCACAGGAGTGAGAAACATGGCCATCCTGCAAACCCAGGGAGTCCACCATATCACCCTGGTCGGCTCCAATCGTGAGGCGGTGATTGACTTTTATCAGGGCGTGTTGGGCATGCCGTTGGTGTTCAGCCAGCCCAATCTGGACGTGCCGGAGGAGGAGCATCTGTACTTTGATGCTGGGGATGGGCGGCTGATCACCTTCTTCGTCCGGCCCACGCGGGTCAATGACCCCACGCCCAACCCCGAAGGCATCGGCAATGTCCATCACATCGCCTTTACGGTCTCGCGCGCGACCTACACCCAGGTGGCCAAGCGGCTTAATGAGCGCGGCATCTGGAACACCGGCCCCATTGATCGCGGTTTCATGGACTCCATCTACTTCCGCGATCCAAACGGCCAATTGCTTGAGCTTGCCTGCTACAAGTTCGTCCCGCCTGAGGGCTATACCATCGCGGATGTCCTCAGCACGGCGCATCGCCTCCGGGTGGAGGCCAGGGATTACAACATCACCGATCGCCACCTGGCCGACGCCATCGCTGAACTAACCGAGCGGCGAGCTTCAGCGCGAGAGCACATGCTGGAGCTGGCCTGAGCTGTGGCTGCTCAAGGTGAATACACGTTCCTGCCGCTGGAGAAGGTGATCTACGGCGCCGGCAGAAGTGGAGCGGCTGGGAGGGCGCAGAGCGCTTATCATCACCGGGCGCACGCTGGCGACGCAGACCCCGCTGATTGAACAGGTCGCAGCGCTATTGGGCGAGCGCTATGTTGGGACGTATGCAGGCATCCGGCAGCACGTCCCGGAGAGCGGCATTCATGAAGCGGTGACCCTGGCGCGCGCCCGTCAGGCTGACCTGCTCATCAGTGTCGGCGGCGGCAGTCCTATAGATGCGGCCAAAGCTGTCTCACGGGCGCTCAATTATATTCCCCACATCGCTATCCCGACGACGCTCTCTGCCGCTGAGTTCTCACACTTGGTCGGGTACACTGATGAAGCCACCCGATCCAAGACCGGCTTTGCCGACCCGCGTGCCACACCGCGCGTTGCCATCCTTGACCCGGAGATGACGCTGGCGACGCCCCTGTGGCTATGGCTGGCCTCCGGCATCCGCGCCCTGGATCACGCTGTAGAGACGCTATACAGCCCTGGTGAGCACCCGCTGAACGACGTGCTCGCCCTGGAGGCCATCCGGCGCCTGTTCACCTATCTGCCGCGCTCAAAAGCTGAGCCGGAGAGCCTGGAGGTGCGCACCCAATGCCAGATCGCGGCCTGGATGAGCTTCTTCGGGCCGGCGAGCGTGCAGATGGGGCTGAGCCACAACCTGGGACGGCGTATCGGCGCGACTTACAATGTGCCGCATGGCGTGGCTTCGTGCATCACGCTCGCGCCCGTGATGCGCGTCAAGGCTTCGGCAGAAGCGGCTCGCCTGGCGCCGATCGCTCATGTGCTCAACTGTGTCCCGCAGGATACACCGGACGAAGTGGCTGCATGGGCTGCCGCCGATGCGGTCGCCCGACTGGTCCAATCGTTAGACCTGCCTCACCGGCTGCGCGATGTCCATGTGCCTGAGGCTGCGCTGGAGGCCATTGCTCTCGCCGCCGTCGGTGATTCGCCACAGAAAGCGGAGGCGCTTGAGGCTCTGCGGCAGGCGTGGTAGGACAGGATCACCTGGAATCTCAGGAGGTCGCCGATTTGCCCCCCCCAACTCTCCCCCACAAGGGGGTAGCCTCTCCCCCTCAGTTAAGGAAGGGGGTGCAGAGGGTAGAGGCACGTTGCAACGTGCCCTTACTAAGATCTGCTGAATCTGATCAAAGGAGGCCGTCAATGCGATCACCTATGAAAGTCAATCAGCGCGTTTTGATGCTGGCCATTTGGCTGGCGTTGGCACTTGTCGTGGCCGCCTGCGGCGGAACACCGGGTGGGCGGCTACTGGGCGAGGCTGTGTCTGTAGGGCAGGGCACAGCGCGCGCCTTTGCTGAACTGAACCCCGACGGCAGCCCGATCCGCCTGGGCGTGGTGTTTGACGCCGGTATGCTTGAGGGTTTGCCCGCTGTCCGTAACACGACAAATCGCTGTTTTGATGTCAACGGCGATGGAGGCTTCGCTCTCAACGAGTGCGTGGGTGACTATGAGTACATCCTCTCATTGCCCAAGGAACTGGCGGGGCGGGATGATATTCCCTTTCAATGGATCAGCCTAAACTGGAACCCGGAGGGGCATATCCACCCTGCGCCGCCGCCGTGGGCCGCGCCGCACTTTGACTTCCACTTCTATACTGCCAGCCGCGAAACGATTGAGAGTATCCGGCCTGGCACATGCGCCGAGTTCATTGACTGTGAGGATTTCAAGACTGCCCAGATGCCGGTGCCCGCGCAGTATCTGCCTGCCGGGCATATTGACGTAGGTGCAGCCGTGCCTCGCATGGGCAATCACCTGATCAACCCACAGTCGCCTGAACTCGCCGATCCGAACCAGAAGTTCACCCACACCTTCATTTATGGCGCTTACGGCGGTCACATCATCTTCTACGAGCCGATGATCACACGTGAATTCCTCCTGAGCAGGCCCGACGTGTGTACGGC
The DNA here is from genome assembly GCA_034432795.1 of Anaerolineae bacterium. Taxonomy (GTDB): domain Bacteria; phylum Chloroflexota; class Anaerolineae; order DSLN01; family DSLN01; genus DAOUBF01. The sequence goes on along the minus strand of DAOUBF010000052.1, from coordinate 165,450 downwards.
AGTCAATCTGCCTCAGGCATGGGCAACCGCTGGCTACTACCCGACGGAGTACTGCATCCGGGCCACAGGCCAGGAGTATACTGTCACGCTGGAGAAGTTTGTGAAGCGCGAGGCGCAATAGATGACGGAGGACACCCCCTTCCCCTCTTCTGAGGGGAGAGGGCTATCATCTTGGCGGATAGAGTGAGCAGGCGTGGCCATCTCCGGGCGTTGGTGGGCGTTTGAGCGGGGTACGTTGTGGGTCATGGACCTGGCAGGCACATCCGTGCCTGCCAGGTTCTCCCCCCGTATCGCTGCACTCTTTGGTGAGGTTCAACGCGAGTCGGCGGGGGCGCTGGCCGTGGCGATGGGCCTGCCCGACCCGGAGTTGATTCTGCGGCGCTTTGCCGCCGGACGCCGCTGCTTTGCGGCTTGGGTGGAAAGCCAGATCGCCGCCTATGGCTGGGTCTCGTGGGCGGTGGAGTGTATTGGCGAACTGGAACGCGAGTTCCACATGTTGCCCGGCGAGGCATATATTTGGGACTGCGCCACCCTGCCGCCCTATCGTCGCCAGGGGCTATATAGCGCCCTGCTGAGTTACATCGCCGCCGAGTTACAGCGCGAGGGCGTCTGGCGCATTTGGATCGGGTCCTCGCTCGCCAATCGGCCCTCCATTCGGGGTTTCGCCCGCGCCGGTTTTCACCCGGTCATCCAGTTGCTCTACGTGCGGCTGGCTCCTCTCACCTTTCTGTGGATACGTCGCTATCCACATACATCCGACGCGCTTGTTGCCGCTGCCCGTCAGGCGTTAATTGCACCACACGAACGATCATGGGGCACATTCGCTCTGGGCTATCGGAGCGCACTCCCACTTCCACTATGTGCGTAGCAGGTAGGCGAATCGGTTCATTCACCACACTATAAAGGTGTGGCGTGTGTAGTCTGACGCGCTCGCCGCTATCGCTGGTCAATTCAAAGTCGGGGGCTATGTCGCCGAGGTTCAGTAGGGGCACGTTGCAACGTGCCCCTACCCTCTCTGCCATGGTCGCCTCCTCCAGGCAGTATCCCCAATAAATGGCGCAGGAGGGGGTGAGATGCCCCCCCAACCCTCCCCCGCGGAGAGGGGAGGAAGTATGTTCCCTGGCGCTGTGCCCCTACCAGTCGCCAGCACCAACGCGCTCCTAAGTCGTCTAGGGCGCATTCACCACCTCTTCGGCCACCATATCCCCGATGCACGTGGTGGACAGGCCACTGTGGGCATCTACGGAAGGGATACGCCGGCTCACCAACAGTCCGGCAATGGCCCTTTCAATGCGGGCGGCGGCATGGGCCTCGCCCAGGGTCTCCAGCATCATCGCGGCGGCAGCAATGGCCCCCAGTGGACAGGCCACGTTCTGCCCGGCGTATTTGGGCGCCGACCCATGAATTGGCTCAAACATGGAGGTCTTGCCCGGATGGATGTTGCCGGAGGCGGCGATGCCCATCCCGCCCTGCAGGGCCGCGCCCAGGTCGGTGAGGATGTCGCCGAACAGGTTAGCGGTAACGATCACATCAAACCACTCCGGATGCTTGACCAGCCACATGCAGGCGGCGTCCACATAGGCGTGGTCTTGCTCCACATCCGGATACTCCGCGCCCACCTCGGCGAAGGTGCGCGTCCAGATGTCCTGGGGGCGGATGGCATTGGCCTTATCCACCATAGTGACCTTAGGCGGACGGCCACCAGGCCCGCGTCGGGCCGCGCGACGGCGGGCCAGTTCAAAGGCATAGCGGATCGCCCGCTCGGTGCCCTTGCGCGTATAAATGCCCTCTACGATGGCGATCTCATCCGGCGTGCCCTTCTTGAAGATGCCACCGATCTGAGAATACATCCCCTCGGTGTTCTCGCGCACGACGACGAAATCAATATCCGCCGGGGTCTTGCCCTTGAGCGGGCAAAGGTGCTCGGCATAGAGTTTGACCGGGCGCACGTTGACATACAGGTCCAGGCCAAAGCGCAGGCCGAGGATGACCGCGCGTTCCACCAGGCCCGGCTCCACATCGGGGTGGCCGATGGCGCCCAGGTAAATCGCATCCAGTTGCCGCCACTCGTCAATCACCTGCGGCGAGGGCAACCTGCCGGTCTCCAGATAGTACGCCCCGCTGTAGGGATACTCCACCAGGTCCAGAGCGAAACCTTCGGCTGAGGCCACTGCGCGCAGCACCTTCAGCCCCTCGCGGACCACCTCCGGCCCGATCCCGTCGCCGGGAATGACGCCGATTCGGAACGTCTTCATTAAGCCTCTCTTCGCTGCATTTCTGTTCTTCTGGTGGAGGACGGATTGGCCTCCGCCGCTTTCTGTGCCAGCCGCTCCTCCACATAGGCCAACAGCCCCCCACACGCGATGATGCGCTGAAGGAAATCGGGGAAGGGGGTGAGCGTGTACTCCGTGCCCCGTGTGAGGTTGCGCAGGATACCGATGGACGGGTCAATCTCAATCTCGTCGCCCGGCCTGATCCCCTCAACGGCCTGCGGGCATTCAAAGATGGGCAGGCCGATGTTAATCGCGTTGCGGAAGAAGATGCGGGCGAACGACCTGGCCACGACCGCGGAGACACCTGCGGCTTTGATGCACAGCGGGGCGACCTCGCGCGAGCTGCCGCAGCCGAAGTTGGCGTCGGCGACGATCAGATCACCGGGCTGCATACGGTGGATGAACGTGGGGTCGGCGTCCTCCATACAATGCTTCGCCAGTTCTTTCGGGTCAGCCGTGTTGCAGTAGCGGGCGGGGATGATGGCGTCGGTGTCCACGTTCTTGCCGAAGACCCAGGCCCGGCCGCGAAGGCGTACCTGCTGGCCCAGGGTGTTTGGCCTCACGTCATGATCCTCACTTGGGTTCATCGCGTCTCCCTCTTGTCCCTTTAAGTTGCCCAGGCGTGTAGGGCAGGTTTCTCTACCTGCCGCTACGGTGTGCACGGCAGATACGGCGGGTATGGAAACCCGCCCTACTAGAGTTCCTCTGGGTTCCCACGAGTTCCTATGAGTTCGTCCGGTCCCACGATGCGCCCGGCGATGGCCGAGGCGGCAGCCACTGCCGGGCTGGCCAGATAGACCTCGGAGGTGGGGTGGCCCATACGGCCGACGAAGTTGCGGTTGCTGGTGGAGACGGCCCGCTCGCCCGCCGCCAGGACGCCCATATGCCCGCCTAGGCAGGGGCCGCAGGTGGGCGTGCTCACCACGCAGTTGGCTTCAATGAAGATCTCAATCAGCCCCTCGCGTACCGCGTCCAGGTACACTTTTTGCGTGCCGGGGATGATGATCGCCCGCACCCTGGGGTGCACCTTGCGCCCCTTGAGGATACGCGCCGCGATGCGCAGGTCATCCAGGTTGCCGTTGGTGCACATGCCGATGACTACCTGGTCAATCTCAATACCGTTGGCCTCCTCCACCGGGCGGGCGTTCTCCGGCAGGAAGGGGAAGGCCACCTGAGGCTTGAGGTGGCTCACGTCAAACTCGTAGATAGCGGCGTATTCGGCGTCGGGGTCGGGCTGGTAGAGCCGGTCGGTGCGCCCACCGGCACGTTGTACAAACGCTACCGTCTTCTCGTCAGGGGCGATCAGCCCGGTCTTGGCGCCGGCTTCAATGGCCATGTTGGCGATGGTGAAGCGGTCGGCCATGCCCAGGGCGCGGATGGCCTCGCCGGTGAATTCCATCGCCTGGTAGCGTGCGCCATCCACGCCCAGCCGGGCGATGGTATGCAGGATGATGTCCTTGCCGCCCACCCAACGGCCCGGCTTCCCGTGGTAGATAAGCTTGATGGACTCCGGCACCTTGAGCCAGACCTCGCCGAGTGCCATCGCCGCCGCTGCGTCGGTGGAGCCGATGCCGGTGCCGAACGCGCCCAGAGCGCCGTAGGTGCAGGTATGGGAATCCGCCCCGGCCACCAGGTCGCCCGGCGAGACCAGGCCCTGCTCCGGCAGGAGGACGTGCTGGATGCCGGCGCGGCCCACATCGTAGTAACGGATGCCGGTGCGCTGGCTGAACTCGCGGCAGCGCCGCACGATCTCGGCAGATTTGATGTCCTTGTTGGGCGTGAAGTGGTCAAACACGAAGACAATTTTGTCCGGGTCAAAGACGCGGTCGGCGCCCCGGATTTTTTCAAACTCCTCAATGGCCAGGACACCGGACAGTTCGCTCGCCAGCACCAGGTCCACGCGGGCGGTGATGAACTGGCCGGGTCGCACCACCGGCTGATCGCAGTGTGCGGCCAGGATTTTCTCGGCAAGGGTCATGCCCATTGTTGTTCCCCCTACAACACTACGGCGGCTATGGAAAGCCGCCCTACAACTGGCCGGTCGCCCCCCAATTTTCCAGCAGCGCCTGGTAGGCCGGGTCGGCATAGCGCTCCAGCAAGAAAGCGGAGGCATAGCCGGGCAGCGGGCTGCCCGTGACGTGCGCAGCGAGTAGCTCGCCTGCTGCCGGCGCGGCCATGATGCCGAAGCCGGAGAGGGCTCCGATCACGTAGGCGCCCTTCACCGGCAGCGGCCCGATCAGCGGGCGGTTCTCGCGCGTCTTGCAGTAGTAGCCGCCGTCATACGCGGGCTTCGGCGCCCTCCCAATATAAACTGCCAGGCCGGGGATCATCTCGGTCATCCCGCGCAGCACAACCTCAGGGTAATAGGGGTCCAGGGCGGGGGGCCAGACCGGCTCGCGTGGGTCTAGATCGTAGGTCCAGAGCATAAGGAGGATGGGGCTATCTGCCCGGCCCTCCGGGCGCATGTGCACGCCGGCAGGGAATTGCCCCAATAGAGCGCGCGTCTCCTCCTGCTCCAGGAGGAGTGCGCGTTCCTCCTCGGACCAGGCCAGCACTTGCGGATCGGTCCAGATAAGCATGGGGGCGTCGCGCGGCACCACGCCCAGGATGTCGTTAAAGGCGATCTTGCTGTGCAACTCACAGTACACGGGCAAGTCCAGGCCCAGCAACCTGCCGACTTGCTTGAGATAGGGGCCGGCGGCAATAACGAAGGCGCCGGTTACCAGGCGGTCTGGCTCGCTCCCCGCGCCCAGCCGCACAGCCTGGACGCGGCCATCGGCCACCTCAACCTGCTCCACCCGCCCGCGCACCAGCCGGGCACCGCAGGCGCGGGCCTGTTCCAGAAGGAACATGCCGAGCTGCTGGGCGCTCAACCAGCCGCAACGCCGCGCATGAAGCACCGCGACCACCTTCTCATTCACGTAGGGGAAGTGCTTACGGATGAGCGCCTGGTCCAGGATGAGGTCGCAGCCATCGGGCTGGCCCTCAAACTCCCAGGGGGACGCGGGCACATAGGGCGGATCGTCCGGCTGGCCGGTATGGCGGCGCACCGGCCCGGCGCCCAGTTGTGAGGATTCCTGGGCGGAGGCTTCAAACAGGGGGATGCGCTGGGGGTCGGCGGTGAGGAAGACGTATCCCCGGCGGGTCAAACGGAAGCGGTTGTCGCTTTGGCGCGCCCAGCCGTCCAGCAGGTCAATGCTGCGGTTCATCAGCCGCACCATGGCATCGCCCGGCCCCGGCCACCAGTTGCGGTAACATTCGGTGGACTTGTCGCTGGTGAGCGACAGCGGGTCGCGCTCGTCCACCAGGACGACGTTGCGCAGGCCATACGTCACGGTAAGATGATAGGCGGTGGCGATCCCGGCGATCCCCGCGCCACAGATGACCACATCAGCGGTCTCTATACCCATGCTCCCTCCTCATACTCGGTCAGGTGATTGAGTTCCCTTAACCTCTCCTCCGGGAGCTGCCCGGCCTGGTCCCAGCCTCGCGCCGCATAGTACTCGTCCAGCATCTGCTGGAAGCGGTCAGGCTCAATGCGATGGCCTTGGGTGGCACGGGCGGGCAGGGGGTCCTCAAAGTAGCGCCGGGGCAGGGTATCATCGGCGCGTGTCCGCCCCAGTTCCAGATTGATCAGGCGTTCCAGGTCAACGACCCGCCGCCCCACCTCCCGGAGTTCGGCCTGGCTAAATTCTAACCCAATCGCCGCACGGATCAACTCGGCGAAATGCCTGTAACCGAGCAGATGGGGCGAATTGAAGCCATGCGTGACGAACCTGCACACGCCCAGGCAGTCGGCCACGGCGTAGATGTCATCGTGCCAGGCGACCATGCCGGCCTTGCCCTCATAGGCGGTGGGGTCGGCGCTCGTCTCAATGCCAAACACCTGCCTGCGCACCTCGTCCGGCAGCCGGAGGATGTCCAGCGTAGGGCGGTTGCGCAGGTGGTCGGCGCCGCGCGAGGCCACGGCGAGGCCCAGGGCGAACGACTTGATGTAGCGCACGTCGTGGGGGTCGGATTGGGGCAGGTCCTTGACGGCGATAAGGTAATCGGCGGCTTCGGGCGGGAACAGCCGTTTGGCCTGGGTGCTCTCCGCCAGCACATCCCCGAACCCCCGGCGGTAGGCGATGTCGTAGATCAGGTCCACCACACGCTCGTAATCGCCGAACTCCAGCGGCCCACCGGTCATGGCATCGTCAATCAACCCGCGCTGGTACAGCTCCATTGCCCAGGCCAGGATCGTGCCGGTGGAGGAGGCATCCAGCCCCAGCGTGTTCACCAGGTTGTTGAGCATGATGACCTGGTCGGTAGGGGCGATGCCGATGTTGGCGCCGAGCAGGCCAATGGTGGAGTACTCCGGCCCCTCGCCGCCGAGGGTGTTGCGGTGGCGGCAGTGCACCACGCACGAGGTGCAGGCGAGCATCTTATCCGAGTATTTGGCGATCTCGGCGGCGACGAGGGTGTCTTCAAAGAAGTTGTCCTGGCTGTTGCGCGTGCGGATAGCGCCGAGGCGGTTGCTCACCTCATACAGGAAGGGGGTGCCCAGTTGGCCCAGGACCTGGATGACGCGGGAGCTTTGCAGGTATTTTGTCTGCTCAATGCGCGCTGCGCGGAGCGCGTCTTTGTCTGCCACCGGGATGGGCGCCCCGCCGCAGGCGGCGATGGCTTTGAGGTTCTTGGCGCCCATGACCGCGCCCAGGCCGCAGCGCGCGGCGGCGTTCTTTAGCCCGGTCATGATCGCGGCCATACGCACCCGGTTTTCGCCCGCCGGGCCGATCACTGCGCTGACCGTCCCCGGCCCATGTGCTGCGCGGAGCCTCTCCTGCGCTTGGGGCACCGTTGTCCCCCACAGGCCCTCCGCCTCACAGATGGAGATGCTCCCATCCTGCACGAGCAGGTAGCTGGGCCGCGCCGCTTTGCCCAGGATGATCAGGCGGTCAAACCCGGCCTTGCGCAGGGCCGCCGCAAAGAAGCCGCCGCAGTTGGCATCGCCCAGGCCAAGCGTCTCCGGCGATTTGGCGCTGACGTTGAAGCGGGCAGCGTTGGGCGCGATGGTGCCGCTGAGCAGGCCGGCGCCGAAGATCAAGGGGTTGTCCGGGCCGAAGGGGTCCACTGCGCGGGGGTCACCGGCAGCGCGCAGAAAGCGGCGCAGATAAAGCATGTTCATGCCCCGGCCCCCCAACAGGGCGCGGATGAGGTGCTCCGGCGTCGGTGCAATGTCAACGTGTCCGGTCGTCAGATCAATGATCGCGGTGGCAGGCATGGCAGCAACCTCTATCCCCCACTCACCGGCCAGACCAGGTGCAATCGGGCGTCGGGCGGCAGAGCCGTCTCAGGTGTGGCCGCTTCGTCGTTCACGAAGACCAGCGGCTGGGCTTCGCTGTAGGCCAGGTCGGCGGCGAGGGCAGGGGTGGTGTGCGCCAGCGCGGCCAGCGCATCGGCCACAGTGGCGCCCTCGGCAAGCGCCAACTCCACCTGGCGCCTGCCCGCCGCCCGCCAGAACGGCTCACCCAGATGGATGATGACCCGCATTCCTAATCTACTCCCGTCAAATTGACGTGTCACGTTTGACGCTAGAGGCTTCAGGTTGGTCGCTCAGCGCTTCATCGGCCAGGCGCCGCCGCATCGTCACCACCATGCGCATGATCTCGTCCTCCGGCAGGACCTGGTTGGAGCGCTTGGCCGCAGCCAGGATCTTCTCAACATAGATCGGGTGGGTCTCAATGTTGCGGCTCTTGAGCCAGTAGCGCACATTGTGTTCGCCGCTCATCGGCCCGATCTCAATGCCCTGTGTGCGTCCGACCATGCTGGCCGGGACGCTGCAATACACGCGGTCGGCCAGCCAGGTGTTGCCCTTCTCCAACGCCTTGACTACGGCGGCGGCGTGGACGCCCGTCGCCGTGCGGAAAGCGTCGGCGCCGACAATGGGGTAGTTGAAGGGTAACGGCGCGCCACAGGTTTGGGCCACCACCCGGCAGTATTCGGGCAGCCTGCTCAGGTCGCGGTTAGAGATGCCCAGCAGGTTGAGATTGACGAGCAAGACCTCCATGGGCGTGTTGCCGCTGCGCTCGCCAATGCCCAGGGCGCAGGCGTGCACCCGCGTGGCGCCAGCGGCGATGGCCGCCAGCGTGTTGGGGATGGAAAGCCCGCGGTCGCGGTGGCCGTGCCAGTCAATCCCCACGTCGGCCCCGGTCTCGGCGATAACCTCCTTGATGAAGCGAATGAGCGCGCGTGTGCCCTCTGGCGTGGCGTGGCCCACCGTGTCGGCCACGCAGATGCGCTGCGCCCCGCAGCGGATAGCTGTTTGATACAGGCGGCGCAGCGTGTCGGGATGGGCGCGGGTGGTGTCCTCGGTGACGAACATCACCGGCAGGCCGTGATTGACGGCGAAGGTCACCGCTCGCTCGGTCAACTCCTGCAGCCACTCTACCGTCCAGCCCTCGGCGTACTGGCGGATGGGACTGGAGCCGATGAACACGGCGGCTTCAATGGCGATGCCTGCTGCCTGGGAGGCTTCCACAATAGGGATGATGTCGGCTTCCAGGGTGCGGGCGGCGCAGTTGGGCCGGATGTTCAGGCGATGGTTGGCGATCTCGCGTGCCAGCACGGTGACATCGTATTTGAAGCGCTCGCCCGCGCCCGGCAGGCCGATGTCGGCGCTGTCAATCCCCAGGTCGTTCATCAGGTACAAGAGATACACCTTGTCCTGGATGGGGGGATGGATGATGGAAGGCGACTGCAGGCCATCGCGCAGGGTCTCATCCGTGATCATCACCCCCTGGGGATAAGCCGGTACCTCGCCCTCCAGGTTCCAGTCAAAAATCAGTTGTTCAATCTGCCAGTCGGTCATCTGAGCCTCCTTAGTTTCCTTGATTCTTCTAGATAATCCGTTGAGTACCACCTGGGTGCGCGTGAACATCATGCCTTCACGGATGCGCGATGCGTGATGCTCGCTCCGAGTTGAAACGCCCGGCGGTTGAGCGCCAGGATGCGGTCGGGAATCCGGGTCTCCAGCGTGCGCTCCCAGACCTGCGGGGGGATGTCCAGATAGGTGGAAAGCACGCCCAACAGGATCATGTTGGCGACGCGGACGTTGCCCAGGTCCTCAGCCCATTTCGTCGCGGGCAGGGCCACCACATTCAGGCCTTTGCTGCACAGGAACTCAATGGCGTGGTGGGGGTACTTCGCCACAGCCGCGCCGACCGAGGCGGGGAGGATCTCGTGGTCGTTGACGATGATCACCCCATCAGGCCGGACATAGTGGGCGAAGCGCAGGGCTTCCAGCTTCTCCAGGCCGACGACGGCATGGGCCTGGCCGGGGGTGACCAGCGGCGACCACACCTTCGGCCCATAGCGCACGTGGCTCTCCACCGCGCCGCCCCGCTGAGAGACGCCGTGCACCTCGGTCTGCTTGACGTCATGGCCCGCGGCGGCTGCGGCCAGCGCCAGAAGCTCGGCGATGAGCAGCACCCCCTGCCCGCCGACACCTGCAAAGATCACATTGGAGGTACTCAACGGATTATTTCGCAATGTCACCTTCGGTGACACAGATAAGGTAACTGTCGTTTCGTCCATCGTTCCACCCTTCCCGTCAAACATCATGACGCTTGATGATCACGCCTTACAAGCCCAATCGCCCCCGGCACGCACATCTGGGCGCACACGCCGCAGGCGACACAGGCCAGCGGATCAATGGCTGGCTTGCCATTCGGGCCGGGCGCAATGGCCGGGCACCACACCTTGTAGCACGCCTCGCAGTTGGTGCAGGTGGCTTCGTCTATCGTGTAGGGCACGAGATCGCGGTAGCGCATCTCCGGCAACTGCTGGCACGGCCCGCGGGCGATGACCACCGCCGGGCCATCATAGGCCAGCGCTTCCCGAATGGCGCGCAGCAGGCTGGAGCGCTGCCAGGTGTCCACAACGGTGACATGTTGGACGCCCACTGCCCGGCAGAGCGCCTCCAGGTCCAGCTTCGGCGCGGCTGCCCCCTTGAGCGTCTGCCCGGCGGCGGGGTGGGGCTGCTGGCCGGTCATGCCCGTCGTGCCGTTGTCCAGGATGATGACCGTCGTCTTGCCGCCGTTGTAAACCGTGTCCACCAGGCTGGGGATGCCCGCGTGAACGAAGGTGGAGTCCCCGATGACGGCGACGGTGCGTTCATGGCCGGCGCGGAGGAAGCCGAAGGCGTTGCCGATGCTCGCGCCCATGCAGAAGGTCGTATGTGAGGCTTCATAGGGCGGCAGCGCACCCATGGTGTAGCAGCCGATGTCGCCGGCGACGAGCACTTTGAGCTGGCGCAGCACATCAAACACGGTGCGGTGGCCGCAGCCGACGCAGAACATGGGCGGGCGCGGCAGGATGGGGATCTCGCCAGCGAAGGGGGACGGAAATGTGGCGCCGTGTGCCGCTGCCGCCAGGCGTTGCGGGCTGTACTCGCCGATCACGCCAAAGAGGTCTTTGCCGACCAGGTTGCGCGCGCCCAGCGCCCTCAACTGGTTTTCTATGAAGGCCTCCCCCTCTTCAACGACAACCACCGTCTTATGGCGTTCGCAGAAGTCCAGCAGGCGGCGGGCGGGCAGCGGATAGACCAGGCCGAGCTTGAAGAAGTCGGCCTCTGGCCACACCTCGCGGGCGTGTAGATAGGCGATGCCGCTGGCGATCACGCCAACGTCACCGGACGCCTGGGGCTTGACGTTTGACGTTGGATGGTCCACGACATTGAGCGGGCAGGTCTCGGCATATTCGGCCAACTGGCGCAGCCGGGCCTCCAGTTTGGGACGGAGCAGATGGCGGTAGATGGGCACGGAGTAGCGCTTGATGTCGGGCGTGAAGTCGCGGCGGGGCACTTCACGGCGCTCGCCCAGCGTGACCAGCCCCTTGGTGTGGGCCGAGCGCGTTGTTGTGCGCAGCATAACCGGCGTGCCGAACTGCTCGCTCAGGTCAAAGGCGAATTTAATGAAGTCCAGGCACTCTTGCGCGTCGGCAGGCTCAATCAGCGGCACTTTGGCGACCAGCGCCAGGTAGCGGTTGTCCTGCTCATTCTGCGACGAATGCATACCGGGGTCATCCGCCGATATGACCACGAAGCCGCCGTTCGTGCCCGCATAGGGGAAGACCATGAAGGAGTCGGCGGCCACGTTCAGCCCGACGTGCTTCATGGTGACCAGGACGCGCAGCCCGCCGATGGCCGCGCCCATGCCCTCATCAAAGGCCACCTTCTCATTCGCGCTCCACTGCGCATCCACCTCCGGGTAGCGGGCCAGGCTCTCCAGGATTTCGGTTGAAGGTGTGCCAGGGTAGCCAGCGGCGAACTTCACGCCCGCCTCCCACGCGCCTCGCGCAAGCGCTTCGTTGCCGGAAAGCAGCTTCTTCATCTACTGACCCCCACTTTCCATTCTCCCATCCGCTGATCCACTATTTATCCGCTGACGTCTTACGCCGGTATGACAATGGACCGTATCCCCTCCCCGCGCCGCAGCGTATCAAAGGCCGCGTTGATCTCGTCCAGAGGGAAGTGGGCGGTGATCAACTCCTTGACCTTGATACGGCCAGAGCGGGCCAGTTCCAACACGCGCGGATAGTCCACCGCCCGGCAGCCCAGCGAGCCGATGACCTCCATCTCGCGATACATCACCCGGCTGACGTTCAGGCGCATAGGCTGGTCGGTGTAGCCGACGATAACCAGGCGGCCGCCGTTGCGGGTGCAGGCGAAAGCCTGCTCCATCGTCGCCGGGTTGCCGATGGCCTCAAAGGCCACATCCGCGCCGCCGTCGGTGGCCGCCCGCACCGCCTTGTCCACGCGGTCGGTCGTCCTGGCGTTGACCGTTGCCGCCGCGCCCAGTCGTCGCGCCCACTCCAGCTTCTCGTCCAGGATGTCCACCGCCGTGACGCGCGCGCCGACCGCGACAGCGATCTGCACCAGATTCAGCCCGATGCCGCCGCAGCCGAAGACGACGACCTGGTCGCCCGGCTTCACATGGCCGCGATTGACGACGGCGTGGTAAGGCGTTGTAGTGGCGTCGGCGATGATGCAGCCCTCAATCAGCGGAATCTCCTCCGGTAGCGCGAACAGGTCTTTGGCCGGTGCGAGGATGTACTCGGCGAAGCCGCCGTCCACGTTGTTGCCGAACATGACCATGCGCTCACACACGTTCTCGCGCCCGGTGCGGCACATGGCGCATGTGCCACAACCGACGACCGCCGGGAGAAGCACCCGGTCACCGGCTTTCCAGTTCTCCACGCCCGGCCCCAGCGCGGCAACGGTGCCGGAGACCTCGTGGCCGAGGATGAGCGGCGGCTTCTTGAACGTGGGCACGCCGTGGTCTATGTAATGGAGATCGGTGTGGCATACTCCGCAGGCGGCCACGCGCACGAGCACCTGGCCCGGCCCCGGCTGCGGCGTGGGTACTTCTTGCACTTCAAGCGCTTGATGTGGTGCATAGAAAACAGCGGCTTTCATTTCGCTCTCCTTCAATGACGGAGGGCGGAAAGCGGAAACTATCCGTCCTCCGTTCTTCGTCCTCCATCCCTCATGGCCTCCCGCAGCCGGTCGGGCACGCGGATGGGCTGCTTGCTCACGCGGTCAATTGTCACTGTGACGATGTGGCCGGAGGCGACGACCTCGCCGGTGGCCGCCTTGACCGCCTGGAAGGCGTAAGTCACGCTGGTGTTGCCAATGCGCTCGGCGCGGACGTAGATACGGAGCACATCCTCAAAGTAGGCCGGCGCCCTATACTCGCAATCCGAGCGGACGTATACCATGTCCACGCCATCGGCCAGCATGTCGCTGTAGCTGTAGCCCAGGGCGTTCAGGTACTCGGTCAGGCCGACGTCAAAGTAGGCCAGGTAATGGGCGAAGTTGACGTGGCCCTGCGCGTCGGTCTCAATAAAGCGCACCTTAATCGGCGTAAAGAAGTGGAATGCATCGTTCATGCGCCCCGCACCTCAAAGCGACAAAGGGGATCGCCCCGCGCCTGGCAGGTGGTCTCCGCGGAGGCCACCTCGCCGCCGAAGAGGCCCGCCCCCAGGCCGGCCAACACGCCGCGGATGAAGTGGCAGACGCCCCCACCCCCAGCTTGGCCCTCACCCCCGGCCCCTCTCCCACGCTGCGGGAGAGGGGGGGAAGGCTCTTCAAATGTATGCTCCGCGACAAATGCCGCAATCGTCTGGAGTACTTGCGCGGTCTGATGGAGGACTTGATCGTTAGTGAAGCGCAATAGGTGATAGCTGTGTTGACGAAGCGCCTCTTCGCGCATACGGTCTCGTTCTTGTTGAGACGGCTCTTGATGGACGGCACCATCAATCTCAATAATCAGGCGGGCATCGTCACAGAAGAAATCTGCAATGAAACGTCCGAGTGGGTGCTGGCGTCTGAACTTGCGGCCAAGCAACTGGCGATTACGCAACAGTTCCCATAGCAGTTGCTCAGCGTTCGTCGCCTGTTGACGAAGTTGCCGTGCCCGCTCGATCAACTTCTGGCCGGGTTCTGGCGATCGGGCGTAGCTACCCCCACCTCCTCTCCCCCCTCCCCCGAAGCTTTGGGAGAGGGGGCCGGGGGGTGAGGGCCTGAGCGCCCGATAGGCTTGGGCAAAGGGGGAGTCCAGCACCTCAACGATCATCTCCCGCCCGGCGACATCCAGCCTGACCAGTGTGAAGTGCCCCCAGCCGATTTCGCTGCCCATGCGGCACATGAACTCGGCGGTCTCGCGGTCGGAATAGCCGAAAACCTCCCGATAGCGGCGGGCGGAGAGCGCGCCGCCGGTGAAGCCGCCCGCCTGCATCAACTCAGCGCACTTTTCCGGCCCGACCTGGGCTTCTACGGCTAACTGGAAAGCCACAAGCGTCTCAGGCCGGATGAGCAGGTAGCGCACGCCTTTATAGCTCAGCCGCCCGCTGCTGGCCTCGTATTCCAGGCCGTCTAGAACCGAATTCTCGTCCATAGCTCACCAGGCGTGGAGGCACGACGCGCCGTGCCCCTACCGGGTCTCGGAGACCTCCGAGGGCTTATCCATTGACAGCACCCGCCGCAGTTCCGCAGTCTGGAGCGGGTCCACCTGCAACGTCTGCGGATCGATCACCACGCCATAGTCGTCGCGGGCGCTCTGAAGGCTGACCTTGCCGTCGCGCACGTCGCGGGCGACCAGTTCGGGGTCACGCTCCAGCGGGTTGCCGTAGCCGCCCGCGCCGGGGAGGCGCAGCGAGACGACATCGCCCGCCTTGAGCCGGTCCAGCCCCTTGGACTTGAGCGGGCGCTCGTCAGGCGTGTCGGGGTTGAGGATAAAGCAGCCCTTTGCGCCCGCCTTGCCGCCGAACAGCCCCCAGGGGGCGAAACGCTGGCGGTCGCCATAGCGGGCAAAGGAGACATCGTCCACCAGGACGCGGATGTCGCGGCGTTGCCCCAGCGCGCCGCGGAACTTGCCCGGCCCGCCCGAATCGGGGATGAACTCATAGCGCTCAATGCGCACCGGGTATTCCAGCTCAACCGCCTCAACAGGCGTGTTCTTGAAGCGAGCCAGGTGGCTGTCCTGGCCATCGCGCCCGTCTTTGGTCGGGCGGGCGCCCGCGCCGCCCCCCTGGATGTCAATGTACACAAAGCGTTTGCCGGTGACGGGGTGGTAACCGGAGAAGCCGCAGTTGGTGATCTGGCCATGGCTGCCTGCCATGACCCGGTCGGGGACGACCTGAGAGAGCGCCAGCAGCATGGCCTCGGTGATCTTCTGGGTTGTATTGGTGCGGGCGCCAACGGCAGCAGGGGGGCGAGGGTTGACGATCAGCCCCTCCCTGGCCTTGACGGTGAAGGGGCGATAGCAGCCGGAGTTGGGCGGGACGTGTGGGTCCAGCACGGCAATAAGCGCGTAGTACACGGCGGCGTGGACGGTGGCGAGCGGGCAGTTGATATTGCCGCGCACCTGTTCCGATGTGCCCTCAAAGTCCACCACGACTTCGTCGCCCCGCTTGTGGATGTTGACCTGAAGACGGATCGGATCGGAACTCACGCCATCGTCGTCCACCCAGTCCACGCCGCTGTAGGTTCCGTCGGGGATCGCCCGGAGCGCGGCCCGAATGCGCGCTTCGGAGTAATCCAGCAGCCGGTCCAGGCAGGCCTGTACCAGTTCTGGCCCATAGCGGGCATAGACCTCTTTGACGCGGCGGACGCCGACGAAATTGGCCGAGGCCTGGGCGCGGATGTCGCCCAGGGTCTTGTCGGGGACGCGGATGTTGTTCGCCAGGATGCCGAACAACTCCGGGTCCTCCTGGCCGCGCTTGTACAGCTTGACAAACGGCAGGCGCAGGCCCTCTAGATAGATCTCGGTCAGCCCGCCCGCCGTGCCGCCGGGGGCCGCCCCGCCCATGTCGGAGTGATGGGCGATGGAGCCGACGAAACCGACGAGTTGGCTCCTCACCCCCCTACCCCCCTCTCCCGAAGCTTCGGGAGAGGGGGAAGGGGGCGAGGGCAGAAACACCGGCGCGAAAGTGACCAGGTCCATGATGTGCTGGCCGCCAGCATAGGGGTCGTTGAAGACGATAATGTCGCCGTCTTCCAATTCCTCGTCGCGGTAGCGGCGGCGCAGGGCGCGCATGCCCAGCTCAAAACCGGTGAGCAGCATGGGCGCGTGGTGGGCCTGGGCGACGGTGTTGCCGTAGCGGTCAAATACGGCGCAGGAAATGTCCTTGATCTCTTTAATGATGGTAGAGCGGGCAGTGCGCACCAGCGTGTAGCCCATCTCGTCGGCGATCTGCTCCATCGCGTAACGGATGACCTGCATGGTGATCGCGTCAGCCTGGTATGTCATCAGCCCCTCACCATGTGATGATGATATTGCCATAGGGTTCTACCTCACCCCGCGCCCCCGGCGGAATGACCGTCGTGGAGGCGACCTCCTCAATCAGGCATGGCCCTGCGACGACCGTTCCCGGCGCCAGCCCCTCTCGCCGATAGATCGCTGTGGTGACGAACCCCTGGCCTGGAAAGTAGACCGGCCGCGAACGGACGACGGAGGACGGACGGCGGACGACAGATGACCATTGGAGAGGGGGTACCCGGCCATAGGCCGATACGCGCAGGTTAACGAACTCCACCGCCTCATCTGGCGAGCCATAGGCATAAACCTTCCGGTGCAAAGCGTGGAAGCGGTTGACCGTCTCGGCGATGTCGTCCTGGGTCAGGCCGCTGACCTTCACCCCCCTCCCCCCTGTGTGGGGGAGGGCTGGGGTGGGGGGTAAGGACAAGATCATCGGCACGTTCAGCTCATACGACTGGCCCTCATAGCGCAGGTCGGCGGACCAGACGATCTCTATGCGGTCGTCCGGCACGCCGTCGCGCCGCAGTTGCGCCCGGCCCAGCGCCTCCATCTCCAGGTAGTAGCCGAGCAGTTCATCCGGGGTAACGGCGGAGGCCGCTTTAGCCAGTGTGCGCACATAGTCGTAGCGCGTGTCGGCGACGAGCAGCCCCAGCGCCGAGAGCGTGCCAGGATACGGGGGGACGATGACGCGCCGCATGTTCAGGTCCTGGGCGAGTTCAACGGCGTGCAGAGGGCCGGCACCACCGAAGGGCACGAGCGAGAACTCACGTACGTCGTAGCCCTTCTCAATAGAGTTGACGCTGATGCCCCGCACCATGTTGGCGTTGACCACGCGGATGATGCCGCTGGCAGCCTCCTCAACCGACAGGCCCAGGGGCCGGGCGATATGTGTCTCAATGGCCCGCCGCGCCAACTCCGGGTACAGCCTCATCTCGCCGCCGAGGAAGTAGTCGGGGTTCAGCCGCCCCAGGACCAGGTTGGCGTCGGTCACGGTGGGCTGCTCGCCGCCCAGACCATAGCAGGCCGGCCCCGGCATAGAGCGGGCGCTGAGCGGCCCGACGTTGAGCGCGCCGCCCACATCCAGCCAGGCGATGGAGCCGCCGCCCGCGCCAATGGCGTGGACATCCAGCACCGGAATCTTGACCGGGTAGCCCTCAAACTCGCCCTCCGAGGTCACGCGCGGCGCGCCGCCATCAATCAGGCCGATGTCAAAGCTCGTGCCCCCCATGTCCACGCTGATGATCTGCCGGTCGCCGGTCAGCCGCCCGATGAGCGCAGCCGCCTGCGCACCCCCCGCCGGGCCGGAGTTCACCAGGTTGACCGCGTGGCCGCGCGCCGCCTCGGCCGTCATCGTGCCGCCGCTGGCCTGCATGATACGCAGATTGACCGCCCCGTAACGCGCCCGCAGCCGCCCCTCCAGGGTGTCCAGGTAGCGGTCCACGACAGGCTGGAGATAAGCATTGATCACGGTGGTGGAGGTGCGCTCGTACTCGCGGAACTCAGGGGCCACCTCACACGAGAGCGAGACCGAGGCTTCGGGGAAAACCTCTTGCAGGATGGCGCGCATACGCTGTTCATGCGCCGGGTTGCGGAAGGAAAACAGGAAGCACACCGCGACCGCCTCCACGCCCGCGGCTTTAAGGGCGGCTGCTGCCCGCCGGGCGGAGGCTTCGTCAAACGGGCGAACGACGCTGCCATCGGCGGCGATGCGCTCGGCGACCTCCAGCCGCAGGGCGCGGGGCACAAGCGGCTCTGGCAGGTCCACATTCATGTCGTACAGGCCCGCGTCCGGCCGCTCAATACGGGCGATCTCCAGCACATCACGGAAGCCCTCGGTGGTGATCAGGCCGGTGCGGGCGCCTTTGCGCTCAATCAGCGCGTTCGTGCCGATGGTGGTCCCATGAACCAGGGTGTCCACGTCGGCGAATGAGGCGCCGGCCTGGCGCAGAATCCGGTCAATGCCGTGCACTACGCCCTCGGCCAGATCGTGGTGTGTGGTCAAGACCTTGGTGGTGTGAATCTGGCCGCTGTGATCGTCCACCAGGACAATGTCGGTGAACGTCCCGCCGACGTCAATACCGATCCGCATCCTCGCCTCCGATTACAGCCCTACCGGCTCCTTGAACTCCCCGAACACCGTCTTAAGCACCGCCGTCATTTCGCCCAGCGTGGCGTAGGCGCGCACCGCGTCAAGGAAGTAGGGCATCAGGTTCTCGCGGCCCTGGGCAGCCCGCTTCAAGGCATCCAACGCCCGGCTGACCGCCTCGCCGTCGCGTTGCGCCCGGACCTGAGCGGTGCGCCGCATCTGGGCCTCGGCCTGGTCGGGCCGATACTCGTGAAGCTGGACTTCACGGCCCTCACCCCCGGCCCCTCTCCCACGCTGCGGGAGAGGGGGGGAAGGCTCTTCAGCGGGAGAGGGGGGAGTAGCGCGGTACTTATTCACACCTACCTTGACGATCTCGCCGCGCTGAAGGGCCTTTTCATAGGCGTAAGCCTGCTGCGCCACGATGCGCTGGATCGTGCCGTTGCTCACCGCCCGCACGATGCCGCCCCATTCCTCCACCCGTGCCATCTCCGCGACGATCAGCTTCTCCATATCTGTGGTCAGCCGCTCCACGTAATACGACCCGGCCAGCGGGTCTACGGTGTCGCACAGCCCCATCTCCTCGGCCAGGATCTGCATGGTGCGCAGGGAGATGAGCGAGGCCTTCTCACTGGGGATGGTGTAGGCTTCGTCGTAGCAGCACAGCGCCATCGTCTGCGTGCCGGAGAGCGCCGAGATGAGCGCGTAATACGCGCCGCGCACGATGTTGTTCTCCGGCTCCTCAACCGTCAGCCCGCCGCCGCCGCCCCCGGCCAGCATCTTCATCTTCATCGCGTCGGGGTCGGTCGCGCCGTAGCGGTCGCGGATGAGCCTGGCCCACAGCCGCCGTGCGGCGCGGAACTTGGCGACCTGCTCAAACAGGTTGCCGTGGATGTCAAAGTTGAACGACAGGCGGGGGACGAAGTCATCTACGCTCACGCCACGTGCTACAACGTGATCAATGTAGGCGCAGGCGATGGCGAAGGCATAGGCGATCTCCTGCACCGGCGTCGCGCCCGACTCGCGGATGTGGTAGCCGCACACGCTGATGGGGTAATATTTGGGCACGTGGCGGGCGCAGAACTCCACCGTGTCGCCGATCAGCCGGATGGCCGGTTCTACCGGGAAGATCCACGCGCCGCGACCGATGTACTCCTTGAGGATGTCGTTCTGGGCCGTGCCGCGCACGTCACTCAGCGGCACACCCTGCTTCTCAGCGACGACGAAGTACATCGCCATAATGGGCGCGGCGACGGCATTGATCGTCAACGACGTGCTGATCCGGTCCAGGGGAATGCCCTCAAAGGCCTCTTCCATATCGGCCAGCGTGTCCACCGCCATGCCCACGCGCCCCACCTCGCCCTCGGCGCGGGGGTCATCGGAGTCCAGGCCCATCTGTGTGGGCAGGTCAAAGGCGACGTTGAGCGCGTTCTGGCCGTTGGCGATAAGGAACTTGAAGCGCTCGTTCGTCTCGCGGGGCGTGCCGAAGCCGGCATACTGGCGCATGGTCCAGGGGCGGGCGCGGTACATCAGCGGATGGATGCCCCGCGTGAAGGGGAACTGCCCTGGCTCGCCGATGTCGCGGGCGTAGTCAATGTCGGCCACGTCCGCCGGGCCGTACACCGGCTTGACGACGATGCCGCTTTCCAGCACGACATCCTTTAGGCCAGGGGGCGCTTTTTCACCGCTGGGACGCAGGGGAGGCAGAGGGAGCGCAGAGAAATCCGAGGACTCTCTGCGCTCCCTCTGCGCTCTCTGCGCCGCTGCGGTGAATGCCGCGATCTCTTCCAGACGTGCGCCGGTGGGGAAGACCGCCGCCGCGCCCAGTTCCAATAGCTTCTCACGGTCGCGCTCCGGGATGACCCCGCCGACGACGACGGCCACATCCGACAGCCCGGCCTGCGCCAGGCCGTTCACCACCCTGGCGGTCAGGGGCAAATGCGCGCCCGACATGATGGACAGGCCCACGATGTCCACGTCCTCCTGCAACGCCGCCTCCACGATCTGCTCCGGCGTCTGGTGCAGGCCCGTGTAGATGACCTCCATGCCGGCCTCGCGCAGCGCCTGGGCCACGACCTTCGCCCCGCGGTCGTGCCCGTCCAGGCCCGGCTTGGCGATGAGGATTCGGATACGCTTTGTGCTCATTTGCCTACCTCGCGCATCCCTCTCCCCCTCCCCCACAGAGGGAGGAGGGAACTCACCTATACACTTATACACTCACCTTCACCACGACCGCCGCCGCCGTATCACCGGCGGCGCAACCCGTGAACAGGCCATAGCCGCCCCCGGCCAGGGCCAGTTCCTCAATCAACTCTATGATCAGCCGCATCCCCGTTGGCCCCTGGGGATGGCCGTAGATCAGCGACGAGCCGTAGCGGTTGATGGCTTCGTGCTTCAGGCCGAGTTCACGGGCCAGGTAGATGTCGTTTACGGCGAAGGGGTTATGCGTCTTCACCGCCCTCAGGTCGTGCACGCCGATCCCGGCCAGGGCCAGCGCTTGGCGCGCCGCCGGGACGGTGGCCTGGGCCATGAAGCCCTTTTTCGCCCGGCCCTGGCCGAAAGCAAGCACCTGAACTTCAACATGGGGGTCGCGGCTCAACTCGCGGGCGCGGGCGCGGGTGGTGACGACCAGGCCGCAGTTGCCATCGGCGGGATGCGTCTGGCTGCCGTAGGTGACCGTGCCCCCCTCCAGCACCGGCTTGAGCCGCGCCAACCCCTCCGCCGTCGTGGGATAGATGCCCTCGTCGTCCACGACCTGAGCGATGACCTTGCGACCTGAAGGGTCTTTGACCTCAATGGGCGAGACCATGTAACGGCGGTGGAAGGCGGCCTCGTCGGCCAGGGCCATCTGATATTGGGTGTAGCGCAGCAGGGTCACTTCATCCTGCTCCTCGCGGCTGATCCCCGCCTCACGGGCGACGTTCTCGGCGGTCTGGATCATGGCGTTCTGCGCATAGGGGTCATAGTTGAAGTTGTCCCACACCCAATCCTCAGCGTCGCCCTTGCCGCCCGGTCCCAAGGGGTTGGGGTAAAAGATGTGCGGGCCGTTGCTCGTGCGGTCGCAGGTTAGGGCGAGGATGGCGCGGCCATGGCCCGCCTCAACCTCAAAAGCGGCGCTGGCCAGGACGCGAGCCCCTGTGGCGCAGGCCTGGTTGATCGTCGGGCCGGTGATGGTCGGCGCGCCGATAAGTGCTGCCAGCCAGGGGGCGCCGTAAAAGCTATGCTGCTGCGGCACGGTCAGGCCTAGGTGGAGCGCATCAAAGGTCTCCGGCGGGATATGCCGTTCCTCCAGCGCCCGTCGGGCGACCTCGGCGGCGAAGGTGATGGCGTGCAGGTGGGCGAAGCTCCCCTGCCAGCGGCAGAAGGGGGTGGACCAGTAGCCCCCGTACGGGATATAGACCTCCTTAAACAACATGGGTTTCCCTCCCGTCAAACGTGATATGCCATGACGCTTGACGTTTGACGCTAGATGTACTGCCCTCCGTCCACCTTGATCACCTCGCCGGTGATGTGGCGGGCTTTGTCACTGCACAGGAAGGTGACGACGTAAGCCACTTCCTCTGGCGTACCCAGGCGCCCCAGGACGATCTCGGCCAGCGCCATGTCGCGCACCTGCTGCGGCGCCTGGCGCACCATGTCGGTTTCAATCAGCCCCGGCGCAACGGCATTGACGTTGACGTTGTAGCGACCCAATTCGCGGGCGACGGCCTTCGTCAGGCCGATGACGCCGGCCTTGGCCGCCGAGTAGTTGGACTGGCCGAACTTGCCGCGCAGGCCGTTGATGGAGGTGATGGTGACGATCTTGCCGGAGCCTTGCTCCTTGAATAGCGGTGCAACGGCGTGGATGTAGTTGAAGCAGCCCTTGAGGTCGGTGGCGATGACCTCATCCCACTGCTCCTCGGTCATCTTCCAGACGACGGCATCGCGGTTGAGACCGGCGTTGTTCACCAGGATGTCCAGTCGGCCAAAGGTCTGCACCACAGTCTCCACTGCGCGCTGGGCATCCGCGAAGGAGGCCACGTCGGCCTGTATGGCCAGCCCGCGCCGGTCCATCGCCTGGATGGCGGCAACAACCGCCTGGGCCTCGTCGGAGTGACGGCGGTAAGTCAGCGCCACGTCGGCGCCGTTGGCGGCCAGGTCAAGGGCAATGGCCCGTCCAATGCCCATACTGCCGCCGGTGACGAGCGCGACTTTACCAGAGAGTTCCATATATACCTCCTCCACCCTCACCCTTCCCTTTCTTTCTCCCTTCCCTCTCCCCCAGTACCGGGCTTCAGCCCGGTTCGGGAGAAGTCTAGATGCCTACACTGATCCCGCCATCGCAGAAGATGACCTGGCCGGTGATATAGGCGGCCTCGTCGCTGGCCAGGAAGAGGTGCAGATTGGCGATCTCCTCCGGCTCGGCCATGCGGCGCAGCGGAATCTTCTGGATGAGCGCCTCGCGCAGGTTATCCGGGATGCCTGCCGTCATCGGTGTTCGGGTTGCGCCGGGGGCGACGCAGTTGACGGTGATGTTGTAGCGGGCCAGTTCCAGCGCCAGCGTGTAGGTCAGGCCGATCACGCCAGCTTTTGAGGCGGCGTAGTTCGCCTGGCCGATGTTGCCGAGCGCACCGATGGACGAGGTGTTGACGATGCGCCCGTAGTTCTGCCGGATCATGGGCACAGCCGCCGCCTGGCTGCACAGGAACGTGCCTTTCAGATTGACGGCGATCACCGCGTCCCATTGCTCATCGCTCATCTTCCTGATCTCGCCATCCTTCATGCGCACGAACAGCGCGTCGCGGTTGATGCCGGCGTTATTGATCAGGATGTCCAGGCGGCCATACTCGGCCAGTGCGCGCTCCACCAGGCGCTCCACGCTGGCGCGGTCAGCAACGTTGACCTCCATCGGGATGGCCTGCCCGCCCGCCGCGCGGGCCGCGTCAGCTACAGCGCTGGCGGCGGCAAAGTTAATGTCGGCGACGACGACCCTGGCGCCCTCGGCGGCAAAGCGCAGGCAGGTCGCCTGCCCGATGCCGCTCCCGCCGCCGGTGACGATAGCTACCTTGTCCTGTAGTCTCATATCTGCCTCCTTCGGACGGCGGGCCGAGGCGATCCATCCTCCGTCGTCCGCCCTCCGTCTTAACTGACCCTCCTCATCATTAAGACCCATTGCCCTTCAATCACAGCCCTCTGCTCCTGGTTGATCACCGTGGTATCAAAGGTGATCACGCCCCGGTCGGGCCTGGAGGTCTCCTTCTTCTCGGCGACCTTGAGTTCCAGGTGGATGGTGTCGCCGAAGCGGATCGCGCCGGTATAGCGGATGGTCTGGGTCATCAGGGCAATGGTCGTGCCCTCAAAGATGCCGAGCTGATTGGCCAGGCCGGTAGCGATGGCCGCACCCAACATGCCGTGGGCGATGCGCCCGCCGAAGGGCGTGGTGCGGGCGAACGTCTCGTCGGTGTGCAGTGGGTTGAAGTCGCCGGACAGCCCGGCGAAGGCGACGACATCGGCCTCGGTCACGGTGCGGCTGGCTGTGGTGAACGTCTGGCCCACCTCAAATTCGTCAAAGGTCAGGCCACGCGGTTGGTAACTCATACTCCCATCTCCTTTGCGATCACGCTCTTGAGGATTTCATGCGTACCGCCGCCGTAGAGCAGGAAGCGGGCGTCACGGTAGTAGCGCTGGGGGGCATACTCCATGGCGAAGCCATAGCTGCCGAAGATGCGGGTGGCTTCGTCGGCGAGCTTATTGGCCATCTCGGCGGCGAACAATTTCGCCATGGAGGCCAGCTTCATGTCGGGCCGACCCTGATCGATCCGCCAGGCGGATTGATAGACGAGCAGGCGGGCGGCCTCAAGCTGGGTGGCCATCTCAGCCAGCTTGTGGCTGATGGCCTGGAACTGACCAATGGGCCGGCCAAACTGGATGCGCTCACGGGCGTACTTCACCGAGGCATCCAGGGCAGCCCGCCCCAGGCCCAGGCCCAGCGCCCCGGTCATGGTGCGGATCTCGGCCAGGATGGCGCTCAGGTTGCGGAAGCCACTGCCCTGTTCGCCCAACAGGTTCTCAGCGGGCACCCAGACATCCTGCAGAATCACCTCCGAGGTCTCCGAGGCGCGCACGCCCATCTTCTCAATGCGCCGCCCCACGCTCAGGCCGGGCATGCCCTTCTCCACCAGGAACATATCAATGCCTTTGAACCCGGCCTCCGGGTCGGTCTTGGCGGCGACGGTGAAGAAGTCGGCGACGGTGGCGCTGGTGATCCACATCTTGCGCCCGGTGAGGCGCCAGCCAGCGCCATCGCGCACCGCCCGCGTCTGGATGCCGCCCAGGTCGCTGCCGAAGTCCGGCTCGGTCATGGCGATGGTGCCGATCTTCTCGCCGCGCAGCGCGGGCATGAGCAGCCGCCGCTTGTGGTCGTCCGTGCCGAAGCGGTAAACGAAGTCGGTGCCCATCAGGCCCTGCATGGCGACGACGGCGGCCAGGCTGGCCGAGCCGTAGGCGAGTTCCTCGCACATCAGGTTGAAGCTGAGCGCATCGGCGCCGGCGCCGCCGACGGCCTCCGGATAGCGCAGGCCCAGGTAGCCCATCTCGGCGCAGCGGTGGAAGAGCGCCCAGGGGAACTCGCCGCGCTCATCCAGCTCACGCGCCACCGGGATGACCTCGCGGGCGACGAAGGTCGCCACGCTCTGGCGGAAAGCCTCTTGTTCGGGGGTCAGGTTGAAGTCCATCTCAAATGATCCCCTCCCGCCGTAGGGCAGGTTTCCATACCTGCCGAATGCCAGGTTTCCATACCTGCCGAATGCCGGGTATGGAAACCCGGCCGACTCATCTGGCCCATTTCAAATGATCCCTTCCTGGCGTAAGCTCTCCAATTCGGCGGCGTCATAGCCCAGCAGGTCGCCATAGATGGCGGCGTTGTGCTCGCCCAGGCGGGGCGGGAAGCTCATCTGCCAGCCGTTGGCGACGAGATGCGGCGGCGTCACCGGCGGCGGGGGCAGGACGATCTCCACACCGGTGCGCGGGTCGCGGGCGCGGACGCATTCACCGTGCAGCGCCGGGTCATCCAGGACAGCAGCGATAGGGCTGACCTGGGCCACAGGCACGCCGGCCTCGCGCAGGGCGCGCACCAGGTCAGCAGTGGGCATCCGGCAGGTGATCGCGGCCAGGCGCTGGCACAGCGCCTCGGCGTCCGCGGCACGCCCGGCGTTGGTGCGATAGCGCGCTTCGGCCAGCGCCTCAAAGCCCGGCAGCCGCGTGAGCGCCTCCCACTGGCGGTCGTTGCCGACGGCCAGATAAATGTGCCCCCCGACTGTGGGGAACACGTCCACCGGGGCAAAGAAGGGATGGCGGTTGCCCCGGTGAACGGTGGGGATGCCGAAGCTGGCCTGGAGCATGATGGGGCTGACCAGCCAGGACACGGCGCTGCGGAACATGGAGAGGTCAATGCGCGTGCCCTGGCCTGTGGTGGCCCGCAGGTACAGCGCCCGCATCACCTGGCCGTAGGCGTGCTCGGCCGCGCCCAGGTCCACCAGGGGCAGGCCGAAGGCCAGGGGGAGGCCCTCGCCCCCTCGGTTCAAATCCATCCAGCCTGCCCGCGCCTGGAGGATGGGGTCGTAAGCGGCTTCGTTGGAGTCCGGGCCGAAGCCGGTGATGCCCAGCCAGATCAGGTCGGGCTGGATCGCCCGGAGCGTCTCGTAATCTATGCCCAGACGGGCATAGTCCTTAGGCCGCTGGTTGGTGGCGAACACGTCCACGTCCAGCCGGACGATCAACTCATGCAGGATGGCGCGCCCGCGTTCGCTCGCCAGGTTAAGCGTGATAGCCTGCTTACCGGCGTTGTTCGGCAGGAAATAGGCGTTCATCCCCGGCTCCCCCAGCACATCCGGCCCGACCCAACGGTTGGGGTCGCCATGCGGTGGGTTCTCCACGCGAATGACCCTGGCCCCCTCCTGGGCCAGCCGATAGGTCAGATAGGGCAGGGTGGTGGCCTGCTCCAGGCTCAAGACCGTCAGACGCTCAGGCATTGCCCAATCCAGCCAGATCGTTGCGCACAACCACTGGCGCCCGCTTCTTCTCCGCCAGATGGATGAGGACGCCGAACGCCTCTTTCGGGTGAACAAACGCCTCGCGCCAGACGTAGCCCTCAAAGGTCACGCCGGGCGCGTAGGTATGGCGGTAATAGATGCGCCCGCCGCGCGCCTCAAATTCGGCAATAGCGGCGTCTAGGTCGTCCACTTCAAAGGTGATGTGGTGTACCCCCTGGCCGCGCTGCTCCAGGAAGCGGGCCACCGGGCTGTCGGGCCGCGTGGCTTCAAGCAACTCCATGCGGCTCTCGCCGATGTCAAAGGGGGCGTAACGGATGCCCATGTCCTCAATCACCTCAATCGGGTGGAAGACCGCGCCGAAGAGTTGTTCAAAGAACGGCCGGGCCGCCTCAATGCTCTCCACTGCCAGCGCCACTCGCTCAATCCGTTTCACAAATCCCATCAGATCACCACCCTTTCCGTTGTTGTCTCCTGCATTTCAGCGCCACCCTGGTACAACTCCTCCAGGGCTGTGCGCAGCGCTGCGATAAAGCGTTCGTTCTGCGCATGTGTGCCCACCGTCACCCGCATCCAGTCAGGCATGTAAAAGAGGCTGAGGGGGCGGATGATCACGCCCAGGCGCAGCAGCCGCTCAAACACGCGATCGGGGGGGAAGGGCGGGCGGAAGCAGATGAAGTTGGCCTGGCTGGGGATGTAGGGCAGGTTTAGTTCGGCCAGTTGAGCCTCCAGCCAGGGGCGTTCGGCCAGCACCAGCGCCCGTGAACGGGCGACATGCTCGGCATCGTCCAGCGCGGCCAGCGCCCCGCGCAGCGCGGCCACCCCCAGGTGGAAGGGCAGGCGCAGCCGCTGCAAGTACTCCGCGATCTCGCGCCGGGCGAAGGCGTAGCCCACGCGCAGGCCCGCCAGCCCCCAACTCTTGGAGAAGCTACGCACGGCGATGAGGTTGCGCCCTGCGCGCACATCATCGGTCGCGTCCCAGGGCGCATCGGCGAAATCGCGGTAGCTCTCATCCAGCACGACGATAGCCTCTGGCGCGGCGGTTCGCTCCAGGCCGTTGAGCAGCGTGTGCGCCTGGGCCTGGCTGACAGCCGTCCCGGTGGGGTTGTTCGGCGTACAGATGTAGATCAGCCGGGTGTGCGCGCTTACGGCGGCCAGGACAGCTTCGGGGTCGTAGACGAAGGCCGCGTTAAGGTCCGCATAGACTACCCTGCCCCCCGCCCGCCGGGTGAGGATATCCATCATGGGGAAGGTGGGCCGTGACAGGATCACCTCATCGCCCGCGCGGACGAAGCCGCGCACGATCATGTCCAGCAACTCGGTCGCGCCATTACCAGTGACGACGTTCTCCGGCGACAGCCCGGCGTGCGCCGCCAACGCCGCCCGCAGTTCGTCATCGGCGACGACTGGATAACGGAACAGGTCGGGGAGGGCGCGCTCAATGGCCGCCAGCGCCTTGGGGGATGGGCCGAGCGGGTTCTCGTTGGAGGCCAGCTTGATGACCTCCTGAAGCCCGTAGCGGCGCTGAATCTCCTCAATGGCGCTACCGGCGATGTACAGCGGCGCCGCCGCGATATTAGGATCAAACAGGCTGGCTCTCATCCCTTTCCCCTCTCCCTTAAGGCACGTAACACATTCTCCGGCGTCATGGGCAGGCGGGTCATCAGGACGCCGGTGGCATCGTAGACCGCGTTGGCAATGGCGGCGGCGGTGGGGTTACAGCCCATTTCGCCCACGCCCTTGGCCCCAAACGGCCCCTCCGGATCGGCGCTCTCAATCAGGACCGTCTCAATCTGGGGCATATCCAGCGCGGTGGGCAGGCGGTAGTCCAGGAAATTGGGGTTGAGCACGCGGCCTTCGCGCACAACCAATTCCTCGGTCAGCGCATAGCCCAGCCCCATCTGGATGCCCCCCTCAATCTGCCCCTCCGCGTACATGGGGTTGATCGCCCGTCCGACGTCGTGGGCGGCGACCAGGCGCAGCACGCGCACGCGGCCCGTCTCCATGTCCACCTCCACCTCGGCGGCCTGCGCGCCGAAGCCATAGGCCGCGGAGATATTGCCCTTGTAGGTCTGTTTGTCCACCATCTCGTTGGGCGGGTCATACCAGGCCTGGCCCTGAACCACCTGGCCGGCGTTGCGGAAGTGCAGCGCGCGCACCACCTTGTCCAGCGCCACCCCGCGTTCGGGCTGGTCCTTGACAAACACCCGGCGCTCAGCGATCGTCAGGCGCTCCGGCGCTTCGCCCAGCATCTCGGCGGCGTGGGCGATGATCTGCTGCCGCGCCTGGTGCGCCGCCAGCCAGGCGGCCTTGCCCGCGATGAAGGTCGTCCGGCTGGCGTGCACGCCCACGTCCCAGGGCTTGACGTCGGTGTCATTGTTCACGACGGTGACATCTTCCAGGGGCACGCCCAGCACCTCGGCGACGATCTGAGCCAGGACGACATCCGCCCCCTGGCCGATCTCAGTCGCGCCGGTCACCAGGCTGACGCGCCCGAAGTCATCCACCTTGACCGTCGCGCCACAGCCGTCCGAGCGGTAAATGCGCGCCCCGCCGCCCACGTTGAGCGTCGCGGCGATGCCGATGCCCCGACGGAGGGCGGAGGACGGACGATGGCCCGGTTTGGTCCTCCGTCCTTCGTCCTTCGTCGGCTGCAGGCAGCCCTGCCAGGCCCGCTCCAGGCACTCGCGCAGCGCGCAACTTGTGATGCGTAGGCCCTGAGGCGTGGTCTCGTTGGGGCGGTTGGCGTTGTGCAGCCGGAACTGGATAGGGTCCAGGCCCAACTCGCGGGCCAGGTGCTCCATGGAGACCTCAACGAAGAACGTGGACTGCGGGTTGCCGAAGCCGCGCATGGCGCCGGTGGGCGGGTTGTTGGTGTACACCACATCGGCCTGAAAGCGGGCGTGGGGGACGCGGTAGAGCGAGCCGACCGTCTCCATCATGACCAGCGGGGTGACTGCGCCCCAGGAGATATAGGCGCCGGCGTCCAGGATGGCCTGCACGTCGCGCACGAGCAGCGTGCCGTCGCGTTTGGCGCCCGAACGGATGGTCACGCGCAACGGCTGGCGGACGGGCGCAGCGCGGAACTCCTCTTCGCGGCTGAAGGCGATGCGCACCGGGCGGCCCGCTTGGCGCGCCAGGAGCGCTGCAATCGGCTCAAAGGGGTAGATGTCCAGCCCGCGCCCGAACGCGCCGCCGATGGCCGTCTGGATGATACGGATGTCGCGGCCTGGGATGCCTAGCGCCTCGGCCAGATCGCGCTGCAGCAGGAAGGGGATTTGCGTGGTGCTCCACAGCGTCAGGCGGCCATCGGGCGCGAAGCTCGCCAGGCAGAAGCTGGTTTCCATGCAACTGTGCGCCACGTAAGGCAGCGTGAAGGTATCTTCCACGACGCAATCGGCCTGGGCCAGCCCCCGCTCTACGTCGCCGTGCTGGTAGTCGTAGCGGGTGAACAGGTTGCTGGGGCGGTCGGCGTGAATGCGGGGCGCATCCGGCGCCAGCGCCGCGACGGGGTCAAACACCGCCGGGAGCGGTTCGTAATCCACGCGGATCAGTTCCAGTGCCTCGGCAGCGATGTCCTCGTCAATGGCCGCCACCGCCGCGACCGCATCGCCATACCAGCGGACCACCTCGCCCTTGAGCGGTGTGTTGTCGCGGCCATAGCCGAAGCGATAGGACGGGCAGTCGGCGGCTGTGATCACTGCTTTCACCCCCGGCAGGCGCCTGGCCCGGCTGGTGTCCACGTGCAGCACGCGGGCATGGGCCTGTTCGCTATACAGGACCTTGCCCCAGAGCATACCGGATGGGCGCAGATCATGGCCATACACTGCCCGGCCCAGCGCCTTATCCAGGGCATCCAACTTGGGTGCTCGCTTACCGACGACGTTAAAATCAGTCATACGCATCTAAGACCGCCTCCACGATCTTGGCGTAGCCGGTGCAGCGGCACAGGTTCCCGGCCAGCCCGGCGCGGACCTGGGCCTCAGTCGGATGGGGGTGCGCTTCCAGGAGCGCAAGCGCAGCCATGATCATGCCCGGCGTGCAGAAGCCGCACTGGATGGCGCCGTGGGCCACAAAGGCTGCCTGAAGCGGGTGGAGCCTGTCGCCCTGGGCCAGCCCCTCAATCGTCGTGATGGTTGCGCCATCAGCATCTACGGCCAGGACCAGGCAGGAGGCCACCGGACGGCCATTGAGGAGGACGGTACACGCGCCGCAATCGCCGCTATCGCAGCCGCGGTGTGTCCCGCGTAGCCCAATGGCGTTGCGTAACACGTCCAGCAGCGACCGGCGCGGGTCCACGCTCAGTTCATACGGGTCGCCATTCACTGTGATTTGAATCGGGTATTTCACCTGACACGCTCCTGAGGGGGAACTCACCCCCTCCCTGGCCCTCCCCCATCCAGGGGGAGGGAACTACCTCCCTCACCCCTTGCGGGGGAGGGTTGGGGTGGGGGGGGGTAAATCCTCCGTTGACGGCTATCTCCCCCAGCGCCCGCCGCACGAGCACCTCCACCATCTCGCGCCGATACCAGGCCGAAGCGCGCACATCGTCAATTGGGCGGGCGGCCTGCGCAGCCAGCCGGGCCGCCTCGGCGATGTGCTTCTCCTCCAATGGCCTGCCGAGCAGCGCCTCTCCCGCTTCCTGCGCCACAAGTGGTGTGGGCGCCACCGCGCCCAGGACGATGCGGACCGAAGCGCACACGCCATCGCGCCAGGCCACGGCGGCGGCCACGCCCACAATGGCGATGTCCATCGCCTCGCGCGGGGTGTGCTTGAGATAGACGGCGGCCAGGCCGGCCTCAGGAGGGGGGACAGTGACCCTGATCAGAAGCTCATCGTCCGCCAGGACCGTCTGGCCGGGGCCGGTGAAGAAGTTCTCCAGCGCAACACTGCGTTCCCCACGCGGCCCGGCGATGTGCGCTTGCGCGCCCAGGGCGATCAGCGGCGGGGCCAGGTCGGCAGAAGGCGCGGCGTTGCACAGGTTGCCACCGACCGTCGCCAGGTTGCGGATCTGGACGCTGGCCATCGTCGCGGCGGCGTGCGCCAGGGCCGGGTAGCGGCTGCACACCTCCGGGGCGGCCATGATCTCGGCCACCGTCGTCAAAGCGCCCAGCCACAGCCCCTGCGTTGCATCGTAGCTCAGCCCGCGCAACTCCGGGATACGCTTGATGTTGGTCAGGCAGCCGGGCGCGAGCCTGCCCGCGCGCATCTTGAGCAGCAGATCGGTGCCGCCCGCCAGGGCGCGAGCGCGCCCTCCCTGCTCGGCCAGCAGGCCCAGGGCCTCGTTAAGGCTTGTCGGCGCGTAGTAGTCAAAAGGTTTCATTCCAGTATGGCCCTCACCTGCGCAAAGGCGCTTTGCCCACGTTCAAACGCCCTCATGTTCAACTCCCAAAATTGCGCCGGGCTGATCCGCGCCAGCGTGGCCGCGACGGCCTCCGCCGGGAAGGGGCTGGCCGGATGGGCGGTGGCAAAGCCCAGCAGAACAGCATTGGCCGCCGCCGGGCTGCCGCACTCCAATGCGATACGGTCGGCATCCACCTGGAAGACACCGATGCCCAGAGCCTCCAGGAAAGGCTGCAGGCTGGCGTCAATACCCCAACTCCCAGCCGGGGCGTTGGCGAAGCACAACCCGCCCGGCCGGATGAAGGGCAGATGGCGCACCGCTTCAACTGCGTCCAGCGCCAGCACCAGGTCGGCGCACCCCTGGCGCACCAGCGGGCTGTGGTACGGCCCGACTTTGAGGTGGGCAGCCACCGGGCCGCCGCGCTGGCTCATGCCGTGCGTCTCCGAGCCGATCACCTCCTCGCCCAGCGCCAGCGCCGTGTGCGCCAGGACCTTGCTGGCGAACAGGACACCCTGCCCGCCCAGCCCCACGATGACCACCTGTGCCTTCATTAGAAGGCCACCTCCGCCTGGCCTGGTCTGTGCACCACCGCCCCCTCACTCAGCGGCACGATAGCATCCTTGTAGCAGGCTTCAATGCACTGCCCGCAGTCAATGCACAGGCGCCGGTCAATCTCTACCTTGCCCGTCGTCGTGTTCAGGGCCAGCGCCGGGCATTCAAACGCCACCAGGCAGTACTTGCAGCCGTCGCAGTCTTCCGTGACCGCGACCGGCACGGGGTGCTCGCGCAACGGTGTGGGGTCATAAAGCACGCAGGCCCGCTCAGCGATGATCACGGCCACGCCGCCATCCGGCGCACGGATGTATGCCTCCGCTTCCCGTAGAAGCGCCTGGAATGCCTTGATCTGATACGGGTCTATCCGGCGGACGAAGCGCACCCCACAGGCCCGCGCCAGTTCCTCTAATGACAGGGGCAGCCCGGCGCGGCCGTCGGCCAATGCCGCCGATGCCGCCGTGGGCTGCATGCCGGTCATCGCGGTGGTGGCGTTGTCCAGGATGACCAGGACGAAGCGCGCGCCCGTGTGCACGGCGTTGGCCAGCGCGGGCAGCCCGGCATGGACGAAGGTGGAGTCGCCGATGGTGGCGACGATAGGCCGCCCGACGTCGCCCAGATGATGAGCTTTGTAAAAGCCGTCAGCCATGCTAATGGCTGCGCCCATATCCAGGCAGGTATCCACCGCCCGCAGGTTCAGGCCAAGCGTGTAGCAGCCGATGTCCGAGGGCAGAATGGCGTGGGGGCCGAAGGTCCGTTTAATGGCGTAGAAGGCGGAACGGTGTGGGCAGCCGGGGCACAGGCGCGGCCCGCGAGGGGGCGGCTTGAGCGCGGAGATGGCCTCTTCCAGCGCGTCCGTCGGGGGCGGTGGCAGGCCCGCCAGCCCCCCATCCGCCAGGACATGGGACAGAATGCCGTAGATAACGTCCGGCGTGAGTTCGCCCGCGCCCGGCACGCTCCCGTCCAGCCGGCCCATCACCCGGCGCCGGTCGGGGATCTGAAGCTCAATGGCGGCATCCGGCTCCTCCAGCACCAGGACGCGCCCGACGCGGGCCACGAAATCGGCTACCAGATGGCGCGGCAGGGGATAGGGCGTGCCGATCTTGAGCACGGGGATGTCTAGCCCGGCCTCCTCCAACAGGTCAAGGACAGTGACAAACGCCGCACCGCTGGCGATAATGCCCAGTTCATTCACCGCCCAGGGCGCAGAGGGATTTCCATGAATCTCCTCTGCGGTGAAATGGACGTAGTTTAGAGGCGAGGCGGCGAATACCTCTTCAATCGCCCTGAGCTTATCATTCAGTTCCAGGTGCAGGCCATAACGGAAGCGCGGCGTCGCTGCCCAGCGCGTAGGCTCACGGTTGAAGTGCGCTGAGCGCGCTGGCCTCTCCACCGGCCCGAATTCAACGGTCTGGATGGCGTGACACACGCGGGTCGTAGGCCGCAGGATCACCGGCAGGCGGAACTGCTCCGACAGCCGGAAAGCCTCGGCGACCATGGCTTTGGCCTCGCGCGGCGTGCTGGGGTCCAGGACCGGCAGCTTGGCGAACAGCGCGAACAGGCGCGTGTCGGCCTCGGTCTGCGAGGAGTGTGGGCCAGGGTCGTCGCCCACGATGACGATCAGCCCACCCACGACGCCGGTATAGGCCGCGTTGAGTAGGGGGTCAGCGGCGACGTTGAGGCCGGCCTGTTTCATCGCCACGGCGGCGCGCAGGCCGCTCAGGCTGGCCGCCAGGGCCACTTCCAGCGCCACCTTCTCGTTCGTGGCCCACTCCGCATACAGGTCGCGCACCGGGTCCAGCCCCGCGGCGGCGCGGAAGCGGATGACCTCGGCCAGCACCTCGCTCGCCGGCGTGCCGGGGTACGAGATCACCATCTGCACCCCGTTCTCCACCAGCCCACGGGCGATGGCGCCGTTCCCCAGGAGGATCTCGGCCTGGCCGGTGGTCGTCATGTGGCCTCCAGGGTGGCGGATGTCGCCGATGGCGTTGTGGACTGCTGAAGCATGGCCTCAGCACACCTCGGTCGTGTGTAAATCACCCGGTACGTCATACAGGCAGCGATCTGACAATCGGCGCACTCCGGATAAGGGGCCTGCGGCGCGAGGGGCTCCAGATGCACCTCCAGACCCAACGACTCGTATAGGGCCAGGGCCTCCTCACAGCGCGACGGGTCCGCGATAAAGCGGCGCGTCCATCCGGCCTCGGCCAGCGCCTGAGCGCGGGCTTCGTCCTCACGCAGCATCGCGCCCCTCCTCAGCCCACCGGAGCGGGTAGGCCGGCGGCCGCCTGCGCTTCGGCGCGCTTCGCCAGGCGGAGATGGCCCAGGAGCGCGGCGCCAATCGCCCCGGCGTACTCGGCCTCCGGCGAGATGTTGAGCGGGAGGCCCAACCGGGTCTCCAGCGCGTGCACCATGCCCACGTTGCGGCTGACCCCGCCGGTCAGGGTGATCTCCGGCTCCACTGCGCCCATCTGCCGCACCAGGCTGACGATGCGGTCGGTGAGCGAGTCATGGACGCCGCTCAGGATGTCCTCCACCCGCGCCTCGTGGCTCACCAGGTTGATCACCTCGGACTCGGCCAGGACAGCGCACACACTGCTGATCGGCGTGGTGGTTTGAGAGCGCAGCGAGACCGGCCCGATCTCCTCCAGGCCCAGCTCCATCGCCCTGGCGACGCGTTCCAGGAAACGCCCGGCGCCGGCAGCGCAGCGGTTGTTCACGCGAAAGGCTTTGACCCGCCCATTGGCCTCCACACGGATGGCGCGGGTGTTCTGCGCGCCGATGTCCAGCACGGTGCGTGTGCCGGGGAACAGGTGAATCGCGCCGCGCGCATGGCAGGTGATGTCGGTGATCTGGATATGGCGGAAAGCCACCTGGTAGCGCCCCCAGCCGGTGCTGGCGATGTAGGCCACATCAGCGCGCTGGAGCCCCGCCTCGGCCAGCACCTGATGGAAAACCCGCTCAGCCGCCTCGGCCAGAAAGGCCCCCGTCTCCGTCTCGCTACGGGCGATGATCCGGCTGGCCGCATCCAACAGAACCGCCTTGGTGGAGCGCGAACCGACGTCTATCCCCGCTACAATGCTCATGCTCATCTGCCCTCCCGCAAATCCGCCGCCGCCAGCGCCCGCTCGCTGAGCGTGCCCGCCCGCTCGTAGGCGAAGACGGCTGCGCCGATCGCGCCCATATAATGCGAATCGTCGCTCACATTGACCGGCATCCCCAGCACATCCTGGAGCGCTGCCACCATGCCCACGTTGCGGCTGACCCCGCCGGTGAAGGTGATCTCGGCATCCAGCCCGACGCGGCGCAGCAGGCTCACGCTGCGCCGGGCAATGGAGTAGTGCACGGCCCGCAGGATGTCCTCGCGCTTGCGCCCCCAGGCCAGGTGGGACAGGATCTCGGATTCCACGAAGACAGTGCACACATTGGTGATGTGGATGCCGTCTTGCCCGCGCAGGCTCACCTCGCCGATCTCGGCCAGCGACAGCCCCATCGTCGCCGCCGCAGCCTCCAGGAAGCGCCCTGTCCCGGCGGCGCACTTATCGTTCATGGCGAAGTCCAACACCTCGCCCCGGCCATCAATCTTGATGCCCTTGGTGTCCTGACCGCCGATGTCAATCACCGTCCGCGTGCCTGGGAAGACGAAGTTGGCCCCCCTGGCGTGGCACAGGATCTCGGTGATCTGGGTGTCGCCAAAGGTCACCTTATAGCGGCCATAGCCCGTGCCCACGATGTAGATCACATCGCTACGCTGGACGCCGGTCTCTTCCAGCAGGAGATCAAAGGCCCGCTCGGCCGCTTTGACCACATTCGCGCCTGTATGCGTCAGCGCCCGCCCGGCGATGCGCCGGTTTTCATCCATAAGAACAGCTTTGGTCTGGGTTGAGCCGACATCCACGCCGGCAACGTAGTACATGGCCTCTCTCCTATCGTTCAGTCTGCCCTTATCCGCACCTCTCCCCCACCCCCTTCCCTATCAGGGGAGGGGAGTGAGGCCGCCCTGGCCGCGACGTACTTGCGATGCTCCAGCGACTCAAAGAAGGCGTCAATGCGGTTCTTCATCTGCGCGTCAGAGAAGTAGCGCGGGTCAATCAGGTCGCTCTCAATCAACAGCGTGGGGATGTCCAGTTCCTTGCTGAACTCCTCGCGGAAATCGGCCTCGCCGGCGGCGAACGAGCGGCACGACTTGACCGAGTGGATCACGATGCCGTCGGCGCTGTAATCGCGGGCGTAATCCAGGAGCAACTGCCGCCGCCGGGGCAGGCTCCAGTTCACATAGCAGTTCAGCGTGTATTCGGCGATGCTCTCCAGGGGATGGTCAGGGTCATGGGTGCGCCCGGTCACGTCCCACAACCCGCCCACCTTGGAGTAGGTGGAGGCCACGGTGACAGCGCCCCAGCCTTTGAACATCTCCCAGAATGTGCGGAACTTGGGCCAGGGGGGCGGCCCTTCCATGACGATGCGGAAGCGCTCCTGGGGCACCGGCCCCAGCCCGTACGCCAGTCGCTCCTCAATTTCCTCCAATACGGCCTGGAAATACTGCACGGATTGGGGTGTGCCCCGCAGCGTATAGATCGGGGCCATGAGGAACACGGCCTCAAAATAGGCGTCCAGCGGCGATGGGCTGTGCTTGCAGGCGTGGAGGATCTTGACCCATAACTCCTCGGCCTGACGCGCCAGGGCCAGCGTCTCGCGCAGCCGGTCTATATCAAAGCGCCTGCCCGTCACCTGCTCGCAGACCGCGATCAATTCCTTCAACTGGCCCACGACGTAATCAATGTCTTCGCGGCGGATATAGTCCAGGCGGTTGTAAGGCGAGTCCAGAACGAAGATGGGGCAGCCGTAATACTCGGCTAGCGCCTCCCACCACTTGATGTAGGTGGTGCAGCCGGCGTAGTTGCACACCAGCAGGCTGGGCGGCGGGATATGAGCGAAGGGGGTCTTGTTGCCCGACAGGAGCAGACCAATGTCATTCTTGACGTAGCCGCACACGTCGGCGCTGTAGCCCGCATCCTCCGAGCGCAGCAGATACTGGGGCGAGATATGCTTGATGCCGCATTGCAGCGCATTCACCTCCGGGAAGCACACGTGAAAGCCGAAGGCCCGCATGAGTTCACCCACGTTGCCGCTGATGAACAGGTAGGCGACCGGCTCACCCTTCTCCGGCGCTTCCGACAGGGCGCGGTAATAGTCGCTCATCATCTCCTTCTGCAGCCAGCGCCCCGCGCCCTGATGCTTCAGTTCCGGCGTGGCTTTTCCATCAGTTTCCTTGATTCTTCTAGATAATCCGTTGAGTACCATATCCTGACTATCCATTGCAATCCTCCAGACCCCGGTCCGGCCAGGGTCACGCTCCTCTCACGAGTAAAACAAGATGGATTCCACGAACGTCTCCACCTGGCTGCGCACCAATTCAAACACGCTCATCTTCTCCTCAAACTCAATCGCCAGGTGGGGGATGTGCGCCCGGTCAAGTGCGTCCTTAAGCAAGACGTAATCAAACTGGGCCGGGTCGCAGAATTTGGCCCAGACGAAGAGCACGCCGTCCACCTGGAGCGCCTGACACTTCTCCAGGAAACGCTGCGTGCGTACCCTCGGCCCATCGTAGCGGATGGGCGAGGGAAGGCTGTGCCTGATGAAGGCCCTGGCCAGCGCGGTCAGCGCATCGGCTGCCTCGCCATCCACTGCCACCGGCGCCTCCAGCCAGCGGCGACCCACCGCGAAATCGTCATCCAGGATGTAGCAGCCCGCCTGCTCAATGCCCATGATGACCTCTATGGGGGGTTGCTCACAGAAGGCGCCATCCAACACCACGCGGATGCGGTCCATCGGTTGGGCCTGGCGCGCCTCCAGTTCGGGCAGGACCTGGCGCAAAAGCGCGTTATGCTCCTCTTTGGGCATCAGGCCGCCGGCGCGGACGAGCGTGTACGTCTCGGCCATGCTGACCTTCTCCGGCGACCGGCGCTTGAGGTCGTAGAGCTGGCGCAGGAGGGCGCGGTTCTCGTTGTAGACCGCGATGGAGTGGCGCAGCGCTTCCTCGGTGATCGGCATGCCGCCCAACTCTTCCAGCGCCTGGCGCAGCCGGTCGTATTCGGAGCGCAGATAGGGCACGGCATTGGCCGAGTAGATGTTCTGGGCGAAGTGGATGTAGAAGGACAACTGGTGGGGGAAGTTGCGCTGCCAGACGCCCGACAGGTTGCGGGCCACGTCGCAGATGGAGGGGAAGACCAGGCCATCAAAGACATCCAGCCTGCCGGTCAGCCCCAGTTCCAGCGTGGAGCGCGAGATGGAGCAGATGAACGACTGAATGCGCGAGTCGGCATGGTCAATTTCAATCATATTGCCGCCGCCAAAGAGAGAGACAGGCAACATCCCGGCAGCATGGATGATCTCCTCCGGCACATAGACAGGGAAGCAGCCGATAGCCTTACGCCCCGGATGGGCCGCCTTCCAGCGCCGCACCGCCGCGAAGGTGGGGTCTTGAAACATCTCCCTACAGGTCTCAAAGACGGCCTCAAGGTCCATTGTCCTCTCCTTAGTTCCCTTGATTCCTGTAGATAATCCGTTGAGTACCTTAATATTCACAGGAACTCTAGGGTCCCATTGAGTTCCTACGAGTTCCTCCACACCGGCTTACGCTTTTCCAGGAAGGCAGCCAGCCCCTCGTGCGCGTCGGCGGTGGCCATCAGGTCTTTCAAATACAGCCGTTCCACCGCCGCCAGCGCCTGGGCGAAGGGCTGGCCGGCGAGGCCCATCGCCCGCTTGCATAAGGCCAGCGCGGCCCCGCTCAGCCCGGCCAACTGGCCGATAAGCTGCTCCACTGCCGCCGGGAACTCGGCAGCGGGCACGACACGGTTGACCAGCCCCAGTTGCGCGGCCTGGGCAGCGGAGAGGGTCTCACCGGTGAGCAGGAGTTCGGCGGCCTGCTTCGGGCCAATGAGCTGCGGCAGCCGGATGCAGGCGTAAGGGGCGATCACGCCCAGCCGGATCTCCGGCTGGCCGAAGCTGGCGGCCTCGGAGGCCACGATCAGGTCGCAGGCCAAGGCCAGTTCACAGCCGCCGCCCAGCGCCGGCCCCTGCACGGCAGCGATGGTGGGGATGTCCAACGCGTGAAGCTGCAAGAAGATGCGGTCAAAGCTGCGCATCATGGCCTCTACACGGTCGGCGGTGTGGTCGGCCACGTCCACGCCGGCGGAAAAGGCCCGCCCCTGGGCGGCGATGACGAGCAGTCGGGGCTGGAGGCCCTCACCCCCCACCCCCCTCTCCCCCCAGTACCGGGATTCATCCCGGTGGGTTGGAAGAGGGGGCGACGGGGGTGAGGGCGTCAGGGCCGACAGCGCGGTATGGATCTCCTCCATCATGGCGATGTGCAGGATGTTGAGCGGGGGCCGGTTAAGCGTCAGCCGGGCCACGCCATCTTCAATCTGCCACTGGATGAACTCAAACGCGTTCATGGGGCTTTAGCTCCATTGAGCGCGGCGCCGCACAGCCCGCAGTATTCAAACGCTGCGGGGAGGAGGCCCGCGCCGCAACTCGGACAGGTCTGCGTGTATGGCCCCCAGACGAACTCGCTGGAACCGCCCTCGGCGGCG
Organism: Anaerolineae bacterium; assembly: GCA_034432795.1. Taxonomy (GTDB): domain Bacteria; phylum Chloroflexota; class Anaerolineae; order DSLN01; family DSLN01; genus DAOUBF01. Next base: position 125,780 of record DAOUBF010000052.1, on the reverse strand, counting down.
CGGCGGCGCAGCCCAACGTAGTCCGCCGGGCGCTTCTCCACGAAGGCGCGCATCCCCTCCAGCGGCTCCCAGGAGGTGTAGTGCACCGCCAGCCAGTCGCGGGCGTGGCCGATGGTCTGGTGCCAGGCCAGGTCTTTCCAGAAGTTGGTGTGTTGCTTGGTATAGCGCGTGCACTCGGCGAACTTATTCAGCAGCCGCTGGCACATCTCGTCCACCGCCTGGTCCAGGCGGCTCAGGTCAATGCGATAGCCGTTCTCGCCCTTCTGCGCCCAGGCGATCTGCTCCGGCGTGGCGTGCTCAATGAAGGCCCCCTCTTTCACGACCGAGGGGACGACCTGATTGACCAGGCCCCACTCCAGCGCCTGATACGCGGGGATGCGCTCGTTGAGCAGGAGCATCTGCCGCGCCCGGCGGTCGCCAACGAAGAGCGGCAGCCATTGGGTGGCGCCGCCGCAGGCGACACTGCCCACGCCCGTGCCCACCTGGCCGATGTAGGCATGTTCCGCCATGATGGAGAGATCGCAGGCCAGGTGCGACTCGTTGCCGCCGCCGACGGCCATGCCGTTGAGCCGGGCGATGACCGGTTTGCCGCAGTTCAGGATGCTCTCAATATAGGCCTTGAACAGGCCCATGTACTTCCAGTAATGGCGCGGCGCGGTGGTGTACTGCGCGGCATACTCTTTGACGTCGCCGCCAGTGCAGAAGGCCCGGTCACCGGCGCCGGTGTACACCACAACGGCGACGCTATCATCAAAGGCGGCGTCCTGGAAGGCGGTCGCCAGTTCTACAAGCGTCGGCGTGGCGTAGGCGTTGTAGGCGTGCGGGCGGTTGATAGTGATGCGCGCCACCCAATCGCGTTTGTCGTACAGGATGTCCTTGAAGTCGTAGCTCTCCGCCGGGCGAGGCTCAAAGTAGCCCATAGTGTACCTCCTCACGGAATAAACCGGACTAAATCGGTCTGATTGCTCAAATAAAAACGCCAGCCGCGAAGTTCGCGGCTGGCGTCTGGGAGGGCAGCTTCCCGTAACTGCCCTGCGGATGTGATCCAGGCTTTACCTGGCGGCCAGGGCCACATGGTGGCGCGCCTCCTTGACCTCCTGATCTGGCGGGGGCCAGGCGAGCGCGTGGTCCACAAAGGCATTCGCGGGCTCGGCCAGGAGATCGTGATACTCGTGCAGCAACTGGGCCGCCTGCTGGCCCAACCAGTTGTCGGGCAGGAGTTCAGGCGGCAGGTTGGGGTCTACGTAGGGCAGGGAGCGATAATCGTGCACCACCCAGAAGCGGATGGCGAAGGCCGCGCCCTCAGTACAGGCGCTCCCATCGGCGCGGCGGGCGACCAGATGGGTCGGGCCTGGGGCGTATTTGGCGATGAAGTCCGCGTAGGCGCGATTCAGCGCGTCCAGGTTCCAGCAGCGGGCCACCAGTTCGCGGTCATCGTTGCGGCTGAGGCGCTGGCCGATGAAGATCTCCACGTAGGGGCGGATACGTAAGCTCTCAATCACGTCGTCCAGCTCGGCGCGCAAATCGCGGGGGGAGATCCAGGTGGCGGCGTTGAGCATGCCGAAGCCCAGCCAGATCAGCCGCTGGCGCAGCCGGTCGCGCAGATGGCGTTGGGATTCGGGGATGGAATAGGTCAGGACACACCAGCGGCCATCCCAAGGCTCGTGGCGGGGGTGGAAGATGCGTTGCTCGCCTTCCGCCATGAGCTTGCGGCCCCGTGGGGTGAGCGAGTGGAAGCTAAAGCGGCCCTCATGGCGCACGGTGAGCCAGCCCCGGCGCACCATGCGCGAGAGCGCCGAGCGCACGGCCTGCTCCGAGGCCCCCAGGCAATCCATCAAGCGGATCAGGCCGCCTGTCCAGGCCTCACCGCCCCGGCGGTGGATGTAATCGCCGTAAAGTGTGAAGATCAGGTCTTGCGTGCGTGGCGCCATCCGTATGCCCGTCCCGCCCCTTCAATGTGCATGTCGCCTGTTGATCATGGCGTTTGAAATGTGATATATGTCACAATCTGAGTATAGCGTTTTGAAAGTGACATATATCAGTATAGCACAAATCGCGAATTTGTCAATAGGCGCACTGAAATTCCGTCTAAGCCCGCGCGACGGTGGTCGCTGCTGGGGGGCGGCGGCTGCGGCGCCTGCGGTTATCTCGCCTCTCCTGCGCTGCCGCCAGTTGCCGGGCCTGATCCGCCAGGGCGTCAAAGGTGGTGGTGCGCAGGGATTGCACCAGGGCGGCCTGGGCCTGCCCCCAGGCCGTGTAGATCGGGCAGAAGATGTCGCGCTGGCATGTGCCGGGGGCGCGCAGGCAGGTGTTTAAGAGCAATGGCCCTTCCAGCGCCTCCACTACGTCCAGGAGGGAGATGTCCGCCGGGGAGCGGGTCAGGGTCACCCCTCCCCTGGCGCCGCGTTGCGTGCGCACCAGCCCGGCAACGACAAGCTGGTTGATGATCTTGCCCAGAAAGGCCAGAGGGATGTCCTGTTTCTCGGCAATGGTCGCCGCCGGGACAAACTCACCTGATGGCGCCAGGGCCAGTTCCAGGACCAGCCGCAGGCCATAATCTCCGCGTCTGCTCAGTTGCATCGTCCACCTCCTGGGAATCCATCCTATTTAGACCAAATTTGTCTCCCATCATAATGGGTTCTTCCCCTGCTGGCATGGACTAAAGTCACACTTTTGGGTTGACGAAACCGGCGTCCGGGACTATGATTGTTATTGGTCGCTGGGCACACTGTGCCCGGAGGGTCGGGTTCGTTGGCTGCCGTCGGGGGCTAATCGTGATCGCGCCCACCACATTGGAATCTATCCCGTTTTTCACGCAGTTCAGCCGGGACGAACTGAGCGAGGTGGCCGGCCTGATGATTGAGCGCACCTATCCGCCAGGCGCGATCATCTTCCTGGAGGGCGAGTCCAATCCCGGCCTGTTCTTTGTCCTCAGCGGGCGCGTCAAGATTTACAAGATGTCGCCACAGGGCAAGGAGCAGGTGCTCTGCCTGATGCAGCCGCGCATCTGCTTCGGCGCCTGTCCTCTGTTTGATGGCGAGACCAACCCGGCGACCGCTCAGGCGGTGGACGAGGTCAGGTTGGGCTTTTTGGGCCAGGCCGAGGCGCTGATGCTGGCCGAGCGCCGACCGGAGGCGGCTCAGGCGTTGCTCAGGGTCTTCGCCGGCCGCCTGCGCCACCTGGCCGGACTGGTGGAGGGCCTGGCCTTTAAATGCGCCCTGTCGCGGCTGGCCGAGGTGCTTCTCGCCTATGCCGATGAGAACGGCATCCGCACTGAAAGCGGTATTGAGGTTGATCTGGACATGAGCCAGAACGAACTGGCTGCCCTGATCGGTAGCGTGCGCGAGGTGGTGACGCGCGCCCTCTCGCGCCTGGAACGGGTCGGTGCGATTGAGGCCCGGGGCCGTCACATTGTGATCCGTGACCGCGCCAGGCTGGAGCGCCTGATCTAGTGTGACTTAAGTCCTGGTCTCTGCCCCCTTGAGCGGCTACAGTGGTCTGTATAGAGGCGCAATTTATTGCGCCCAACTGAACTGACACCCCCTCCCTGACCCTCCTCCATCCAGGGGGAGGGAATGGCCCCTCCCCCCTCTGTGGGGGAGGGCTAAGGTGGGGGGAATCTGCGACTGACTGCGTCTATATAGGGAATGCTATGCCCATCACCAGTGAGTCGCTGCGCAGCTTCCCGCTTCTTCAGGGCCTGAGCCAGAGCGATCTGGAGGCGCTGGCCTGCGCTGCCCAGGAGTGCCATTACCGCGCACGGGCGGTGATCTTCCAGGCGGGCGAGGCCTGCACCCATCTGCACCTGGTGCGCTCCGGCCAGGTGAAGCTTTACCAGGCTGGCCCGGCGAAGCTGCACATCCTGGCGCTGTTGGGGCCAGGCGACGTGCTGGATGCCACCCCACTCCTGGATGATGGCCCGCATATCGTCACCGCCCGTGCGGCGACGCCGGTGGTGCTGTACACGATCGCGCTGGCCGAGGCACAGCGGCTGCTGGCGCGTAGCCCGGCACTGCGTCTGGCGATGTTGCACCTGGTCGCCGGGCAATTACGTCAATACGCCACGCACGTCAACGACCTGGCCTTCAAGCAGGTATCGGCCCGGCTGGCGGGCGTGTTGCTGGCCTATGCCCGGCCCGATGGGGTGGTTGTCCCTGGTGGCGTCCCCTCCGGCCGCCGCCTGAGCAAGAAGGACCTGGCCGCCCTGGTGGGCACGGCCCGCGAGGTGGTCGTGCGTGCGCTCAAGCGGCTGGAGCAGCAGGGGCTGATCGCCCAGCGCCCTGAGGGCATTGTGGTCCTTGACCGCGCCGGGCTGGAGAGGATCCACCAGGCGGGGTAGATTATTCCAATAGCCCCAGGACACGGGCTGCGTTCAACCCCAGAATCTTGTCCTTGGTGTCGTCGCGCAGCGGCAGCGCCCGAATCGCCTCAATATTACGGTGGATGTCCCGCACCTCCGGCCAGTCCGAGCCGAAGATCACCTTATCGGCCAGCCGCTCCAGGTCGGGGAAGTAGTCCAGCAGCTTATGGGGCGGCAGGCCGGAGACCTCCATGTACACGTTGGGGTGCAGCCGGGCCAGGAGAAAGGCCTGGTTGTACCAGACTCCTCGTCCCGAATGGGCCATGACGATCTTCAGCTCAGGGAAATCCGCAGCCACGTCATCCAGGAGTAACGGGTCGGCGTATTTCAGCCGGACGCCCTTGAACACCGACGAGCCGGTGTGGAACATGATCGGCAGCCCCAGCGCCTGCGCTCGCGCATACAGCGGATACAGGCGGCTATCGTTGGGATAGAAGTGCTGGTAGGGCGGGTAGAGCTTCACCCCGCGAAAGCCCAGGTCGCCCACCAGCCGGTCCAGTTCGGCCACCAGGTCGGTGGTCAGGAAGGGATTGATGGAGGCGAAGGGGATCAGGCGCGGCTCGCCCTGGCAGAGCGCGGCCACGAACTCGTTGGTGACCACGCTGGACGACAGCGGATTCAGTTCGGCCAGCAGGACGGCATAGTCCAGGCCGTTGTCGCGCAAGAGCGCCCGCAGCCCCTCGGTCGTCAGCGTTGCCTTCAGGTAGGCTTCCAGTTCCCCTGGCGGATAGGCACGGCTAATCCACTCGCGCGTCCAGGGCAGCATGTCCACGTAGCGCGCGACATGGAGATGAAAGTCTATGATCATCGGCAGGCGGTTAAGGCGGGATGCCCCTGCCCCCTCTGCGTAGGAGCACGGCGCGCCGTGCCCCTACGCCACTAACTCCACCTGGGGCAGGTGCTGCATGGCCTCCTGGACCTTCTCGGCGGGGTACTCGTAGTCCTCTAACCGCCCATGCAGGAACTCATCGTAGGCCTGCAGATCAAAATGGCCGTGGCCGCTCAGGTTGAACAGGATAACCTTCTTTGTCCCTTCCGCTTTGGCCTGGAGAGCCTCGTCAATGGCCACCTTGACCGCGTGCGCCGACTCCGGCGCGGGGATGATGCCCTCAGCACGGGCGAAGTCCACCGCCGCCTGGAACACGGGCCGTTGGTGCACAGCCACCGCCTCAATGATGCCCTGGTCGTAGAGTTCGCACACGATGGGCGCCATGCCGTGATAGCGCAGGCCGCCCGCGTGGATGCCCGGCGGGACAAAGGTGTGGCCCAGCGTGTACATCTTAGCGATAGGGGCGATGCCGGCGGTGTCGCCGTAGTCAAAGGCGTACACCCCCTTGGTCAGGCTGGGGCAGGCCATCGGCTCCACGGCGATGATGCGCGTGGGCTTGCCGTTCACGATCTTTTCGCGGACAAAGGGGAGGACCAGGCCGGAGAAGTTGGAGCCGCCGCCGATGCAGCCCACCAGGATGTCGGGGTATTCGCCCGCCATCTCCATCTGCTTCATGGCCTCCAGGCCCACGACGGTCTGGTGCATGAGCACGTGGTTGAGCACGCTGCCCAGGCTGTACTTGTACTTGCCGCCGCTGGTGGCCGCTGCCTCCACCGCTTCGCTGATAGCGATGCCCAGCGAGCCGGGCGAGTCGGGGTTCTCGGCCAAAACCGCGCGCCCGGAGTTGGTCTTCTCCGATGGGCTGGGGGTGACCTGGGCGCCAAAGGTCTCCATCAAGATGCGGCGATAGGGCTTCTGCTGATAGGAGACCTTGACCATGTAGATATGGCACTCCAGGTTGAAGAAGTTGCAGGCCATGGCCAGGGCGCTGCCCCACTGCCCCGCGCCGGTCTCGGTGGTCAGGCCCTGGACGCCCTCTTGCTTGTTGTAGAAGGCCTGGGCCACAGCCGTGTTGGGCTTATGCGAGCCGACCGGGCTGACGCCTTCGTACTTGTAATAAATATGGGCGGGCGTATCCAGGGCCTGCTCCAGCCGCCGGGCGCGGATCAGCGGCGTGGGGCGCCAGAGCCGGTAGATGTCGCGGATCGGCTCCGGGATTTCAATATAGCGCTCCTGGCTGACCTCCTGCATAATGAGCGCCATGGGGAACAGGGGAGCCAGATCGTCTGGCCCGACAGGCTGGCGGGTGACCGGATGCAGCACCGGCGGCAGGGGCCGGGGCAGGTCCGGCAGGATGTTGTACCAGGCCTGCGGGATGTCCTTCTCACTGAGCAGGAATCTGGTTGACTCGGTCATCGTCTCCTCCTCATAGATGAGCACATATTGGCCGGGTGGGGGGGTATAGGTTCTCCAGCCTGGGGGGAGATTATACTCTATGATGGCAAAATATGCGATTTTCCCTCCTTTCCCGGGTGTATTTCTATACGGATACGTTCTCAGCGCGCCGGGCCGTGCGGTCTCTCTATCGTGGCCGATACGGGCGCATGGATAAATATCCGCCACACCACCCCAAAACATGCCAGCGCAAAAGCGCTCAGGAAGATAAAGCCCAGGGCGTAGCTTCCGGTGAGGTCCCGGACAATGCCGAGAACGAGGGGCGGAAAGAAGCCACCGAGACCGCCAGCCGCCCCGACCAGGCCGGTGACCGTGCCCGTCTGCGCGGGGAAATAGTGGGGGACGAGTTTGAACACGGCACCATTGCCCAGCCCCATGAGGGCGGCGCAGCCCAACGCGCCCAGGGTAAAGGGATAGATGGAGGGCCAGGCCATAAGCCAGCCCAGCAGGGAAATGCCGATAAAGACATAGACCAGTAGCCGCTGCCCGCCGATGCGATCGCTCAGCCATCCACCCACAGGTCTGCAGGCCGTGGCCAAGATGACGAAGCCGGCCGTGCGCGCACCGGCATCCTCTGGCGTCAGCAGAAAAATCTCCTTAAGCAGCGTGGGGAGATAGATGCCCAGGGCAACGAAGCCACCGAAGGTGAGGAAGTAAAACAAACTCAGCACCCAGGCCAGGGGCTGGGTGCGCAGGACGTGTATGTTTTCCCCTAACGTCTTGGGGGGCGCCAGGCGCGGGGCGTCCCTGGCCCACAGTGCGAAAACGGCCCCCCAGGCGAGCGCCCCCAGGGCGAATAAGCTGAACGTGAGCGGGATTCCCAGGGTGCGGGCCAGGAACGGGGTCAGAGAGACAGAGATGGATTGCCCGATGTTGCCGGCGCCGTAGATGCCCAACGCCATCCCCTGCCGGTGCGGTGGGAACCAGGGGGAGACAAAGGCGACACCGACAGCAAAGGATGCCCCCGCCAGTCCGAGCCAGAATCCCCAGAAAAGCAGGCTGGGGTAGGTATGATTCAGGGCTAGGGCGAGCGGGGGCAGCGCCACCAGGATGAGTAAGGCGCTGAAGACCAGACGGCCCCCCAGGCGGTCTGTGAGCAGCCCCAGGGGGATGCGACCTATGGAGCCCAGCATCACCGGAATAGCGATCATCAGGCTGGCCTCCGTCGCCGAGAGTCTCAGTTCCTGTTTGAGCAGCGGCGCCGCGCCGGAGATCAGCCCCCAGACCGCAAAGGCGATCATAAAGGCCATGGTCGCCAGGAACAGATTCTTTTTCGCTTCCTTCTCTGCCATACCCGGCTCAGCTCCTTCCTATGAGCTGCCCGCACCCGCCGGTTCCAGATGACGACCTGATACGGTCGCCACAGGTAAGTGACGGGGAAGGTCACCAGGTGGACCAGGCGGGTGAAGGGGAAGAGGGCGATGATCACGAAGCCCCCCAGCATGTGGAGCTTGACCACCAGGGGCAGGACGGTGACATACTGAATCTGGGGGTTGAGCGTCAGGAGCGAGACCAGCCAGGGGACAGCCGTGTGCAGGTACCAATCCGCGCCCCAGCGGTAGAACAGCGCCACCCAGAAGCCCAGGGCGACCTGAGCCAGCAGGGCCACCAGTAGCACCCAGTCCAGCATTGAGGTCACCGCGAAGGCACGGGCATTGCGCAGGCGGCGCACGATGAGCAGCACCAGGCCCAGCGTCGCCATCAAGGCCAGCGCCAGCCCGGTCACCTCCAGGACATACAGGCGCACCGGCTCGCCGATCAAAGCCGCCCACTGCCCAGGGAACAGCAGCGCCAGCAGGTGCGCCAAGAGCACGATGATCACCCCATAATGCCAGGGCACCGAGCCCCAGAACAGGGTGCGGTTCTCCAGGAATTGCGAGGACAGGCTGGAATAGGAGAACCGATCGGCGAAGTAGCGATAAATCCCCCCCAGAACAGCCAGGATGACCGCGATGTAGGGAAAGGCCACGAACAGAATGACATCCAGCATCTCAACCTCCTCCTTCAGGTCGCACCCCGGCCCCCGCTGGCATCCGTAGGAACTCTAGGAACTCGTAGAGACCCTCAGGGGTGGGACGCACGGCTATGCGCCCCTACTAAGTTCCTGGAGTTCCTCTATGGAGGGGGCAGGGGAGAGGTTCTTCTTGCAGCACCAACCGCAGAGCCTCTAACACCCTATGATAGGGGTTCTGTCTGCGCTGACCCTGTGACACAGAGGGTTCCTCCTCATCGTAACCGGCGGATGTGGCTCTGCCCGTCATCCGCTCCAACGCTGGCACGAGGGCCTCCTGGACGATCTCGCCGATTAAGGCAGTGTCATGGCTTTGCGCCAGGAAGCGCAAAAGCACCGCCAGATGATCCGGCAGTTCGTTCTCCACGACGAAGCCGTGAGCGCGGTAGCGTTCTTTCAACTCCAACAGGAAGAGGCTGCGTTTGTAGCTCTCGCCAAACAGGTGATAGCCCACGTAGGGATGGCAGGCCGCATCCAGGTCAAACGTGCCAGTGTACACCTCCTCCAGCCGCCCCAGAGGGGTGCGTTCAACAAAGGCGCAGAATTCGCGTAAGAGCGCCCCGGCTTCAGGGTTCTGCGGTGCGACCAGGGCCGCACACTCCCGTGCTGTCCCCGCCAGGCCCGGCCAGGGATATTCCAGTATATCGGCGAACAGGCTAAGAATCTCCCGTCCGTTCTCCGTCCGCCGCCGTCCGTCCATTTCACCACCTCCGCGCCGGGGCCTGGCGGAAGCCGAAGCCCGCGTGCTGCTTATGGGTGAAGGGGTCCAGCGCCTGCTCAATGGCTTCCTCACGTGCCAGCGGCGGGATGACGAAGCGTTCCTCAAAGGTGGGTAGCGAGGTCAGGCGGAAGATGGCCTCGGCCTCTTCCCGTGTCGTCTGGCCCGCAGCCAGCGCCTGTTCCACCTCAGCAGCGCTCACGTCCTTGACCTTCTGGGCGCGCATAATCACGCGCACGGCGATGAGCTTGCGATAAACCTGGGCGACGATCTCTTCATTGCCCGCCGCGAACAGGCTGGCCATGTAGCGTAAGGGCAGCCGCGCCTGCTCTAGCGAACTGATCATAGGCGCCAGACTGCCGTTGTTCGCCCCCGCAATCTCATAGCGCCCCTGCTTTATCGTCGCCAGGACAGGCAGCAGCGGCGGGACGTAGAAGAGCATGGGCAGGGTGCGGAAGTCGGGGTGGAGCGGTAGCGCCAGCTTCCACTGCTTAACGAATTTGTACACCGGCGACTTCTGCGCCGCGTCAATCATCGCGTCAGACATCCCGTTCGCCTTCGCAGCCGCGATGACCTTGGGATCAAACGGGTCCATGATGAGAGCGCGTTGGGCGTCCACGAGTTGCGCGTTGGGCGCTTTGGCGGCCTCTTCAATGCGGTCGGCGTCATAGAGCAGCAGGCCCAAATAGCGGATGCGCCCGACGCAGGCGTGGAAGCAGGCCGGGGGCTGGCCGCTCTCCAGGCGCGGGTAGCACAGGATGCACTTCTCGCTCTTGCCGGTGGCCCAGTTGTAGTAGACCTTCTTGTATGGGCAGCCGGAGATGCACATGCGCCAGGCGCGGCACTTCTCCTGGCTGATGAGCACGATGCCGTCCTCGCCGCGCTTGTAGATCGCGCCGGCGGGGCAGGCGGCTACACAGCCCGCGTTCAGGCAGTGGTTGCAGATGCGCGGCAGGTAGAAGAAGACCACCCGCTCCAGTTCGTTCAGTTGCTCCCGCTCGGCCTCAGTCAGCCCTGCTAGGTTGGGGTCATTGGCGGCGTAGACCGGCGAACCGCCCAGGTCGTCGTCCCAGTTCGGCCCGGCCTCAATCTCCATGGGCTTGCCGGTAATGAGCGAGATGGCGCGGGCGGTGGGCTGATCGTCGCCTTCAGGTGCGTTAAACAGGTTTTCGTAGTCGTAGGTCCACGGCTCGTAGTAATCGTCTATGGTGGGCAGGTAGGGGTTGAAGAAGATATTCGCCAGCCCGCCCAAACGGCCATGCAGCTTCAGGCGCAGCCTGTCGCCGTCCTTCTCCCAGCCGCCCTTGTACTTCTCCTGGTCCTCCCACAGCGTGGGATAGCCCGTGCCGGGTTTGGTTTCCACGTTGTTCCACCACATGTACTCGGTGCCCTGGCGGTCGGTCCAGATGTTCTTGCAGGCGACGCTGCAGGTGTGGCAGCCGATGCACTTGTCCAGGTGGAAGACCATTGAAACTTGTGCGCGAATGTCCATCTGCGTTTCCTCCAATCTTTGGTTGCCAGGCACAACCCTTGCGTGTACAATTGCGTTGAGTTTCCTGTTTCACAAAGGAGGCGCAATGAACCCTCAGCGACGGGAAATCGCCCCCGGAATTGAAGTGAGTCCTGACGTCGCCACCGGCGCTCCAGTGCTCCAAAACACCCGTATCCCTGTCTGGGCCATTGTCCGTGCCCTGGCCGATCTGGGGAGTGCCCAGGAGGTAGCTCAGGCCTATGAGATCAGCGCTGAGCAGGTCAAGCAGGCCCTCTACTATGCAGCGGACCTGCTTGAGGAAGTTCACGTGGGTGTCCTGGCCTGATGCACCTCCTGATCGATCAAAACATCCCTCTCCGGACAGCCGAGGTATGGTTTTACCGCAGAGAGCGCAGAGGACGCGGAGCACATTTAAAATCTCTGCGCTCTCTGCGTGCTCTGCGGTAAATCTAATTATGCTGCTGGCGAGTTCACACCTAAGGTTTACCACTCCAGCTTCTCCAGTTTGCGCACGACGCAGTATGTATCGCGGGTGAAGATGCCGATGGGGCCCCAGTAGTTGAAGCCGTAGGTGAACTGGGCGTAGCCGCCCGCCAGCTCCACCGGGTTGATGCGGGTGCGGGTCAGGCTGTTGTGCCCGCCGGCGCGCCTGCCGCCGCGCACCTGCGACTTGGGGATGTAAATCGTCCGCTCGACCGCATGGTAATACAGACAGGTGCCCGGCTGGACGCGGGCGCTGACGGCGGCGCGGGTGACGACCACGCCGTTGTCGTTGTACACCTCCACCCAATCGTTGTCTTGCAGCCCGATCTTCTCCGCGTCTTTGTCGTTGATCCAGATCGGGTCCATGCCGCGCGAGAGCGTCAACATGCGGTGGTTGTCTTTATAGGTGGAGTGGATGTTCCACTTGCCATGCGGGGTGATGTAGTTGAGCACCAGGCACTGATCGTCCACCTGGCTGTTGACGATGTCGCCGGTCTTGCGTGGGTCCAGTTTGGGTTTAAACGTCGGCAGGTGCTCGCCGAAGTCCAGATAGTAGGGATGGTCAATGTAGAAGTGCTGACGTCCGGTGAGCGTGCGCCAGGGAACCAGGCGCTCGGTGTTGAGGCACCAGGCCGCATACGCCCGACCATCATTCACGATGCCGGTCCAGCACGGGCTGATGAGCGTGCGTTGGGGCTGACGGGTGAGATCGCCGTAGGTCATGCGCACAGCGCGCACCTTCTCGGCGAGATCGGCCAGCGGCAGGCCCACCCGCTCCTCCTCGTGCTTGAAGGCGGTGTAAGACACCTCGCCGTTCGTTTCCGGTGCCAGGAAGAGCAGCACGTTGGCCGCGTCCAACGCGTCCTCCAGGCTGGGGTACCTGTGGCCGCCCCACTCCACGCAGCGCATGTGGCGCGGGTCGGGCGAGCCGCCCACCGGGTTCTTCAAGAGGGCATCGTAGAACGGTGCGATGGGGATATGCACGCCGTTGCCGCTGATCCCGTCCTGACGGATGAGCGGGCCGAGGGAGATAAAGCGGTGGTATAGATTTACATAATCACGCTCGGCCACCCGCAGATGCGGCATGGTTACCCCAGGGATCGGGTCGACCTCGCCTGCCCGCCAGTCGCGCACATCGCTCTGGGCCAGTTCGTCAGGCGTATCATGCATGAGCGGGGTGGCCACCAGGTCATTGACCGGGGCGGGGAAGACGTTGGGGGCGAGTTCGCTCACCTTGCGGGCCAGCGCCTTGAAGATTTCCCAGTCGGTCTTCGCCTCCCAGACAGGCGGGACAGCGGCGCCCAGGGGGTGGACGAAGGAGTGCAGGTCGGTCGTGTTCAGGTCGTTTTTCTCGTACCAGAAAGCGGCAGGCAGGACAATGTCGGAATACAGTGCCGAGGAGTCCATGCGAAAGTTCAGGTCCACGACCAGGTCCATCTTGCCGCGCGGCGCCGGCTCACGGAAGGTGACCGTCTTCACCTTGCCTTTGGCCTGCTCTTCGGCGATGATGTTATCGTGCGTGCCCAGGTAGTGGCGCAGGAAGAACTCGTGCCCCTTGGCGCTGGATTGAATGGCGTTGCCGCGCCAGATGATCCACACGCGCGGCCAATTCTCCGGCGCGTCAGGGTCTTCTACGGCGAAGCGGATTTTGCCCGCCTTCAACTGCTCAACTGCCCAACGGACGATGTCTTCCTCCGTCTTCGCGCCTTCGTAACGGGCCTGGAACGCCAGGTCAAGCGGGTTGCAGTTGAACTGGGGGTAGTAGGGCATCCAGCCCAGGCGCACGGCCATGGCCTCCAGGTCCATAGCGTGGCCTTTGGCCCAGCGCGTCTGAGGCGGGATAGGCGCGTAGTCGCTGAAGTCGCCTTCGTAGCGCCACTGGTCGCTATTGACATAATGCCAGGTGGGGGTTTGCTGGCGGCGCGGCGGCTTGACCCAGTCCAGGGCAAAGGCCAGGCTGACCCAGGGGGCGATGAGGGTGAGTTTCTCCTGGCCCACGTAGTGGTTCATACCGCCGCCGTTGCGCCCACAGCAGCCGCATAGGATAAGCGCGGTGATGGGGGCGCGATAGGCCAGGTTGTTGTTGTACCAGTGGTTAATGCTGGCGCCGATGATGATCATGGAGCGCCCCTGGGTGGCCTCGGCGTTGGCGGCGAACTCGCGTGCCAGGCGGATGACGGTCTCACGGCCGATTCCGGTGTATTGCTCCTGCCAGGCCGGGGTGTAGGGCGCGTCGTCGTCATAGCTGGTGGGGTAATCGCCGGGCAGGCCACGGCTTACACCGAACTGGGCCATGAGCAGATCAAAGGCGGTGGTCACAGGGATACGCCCTTTGTGGGTCTCCACGTACTTCACCGGCACGCCGCGCAGCGCGGTCTTGCCTTCGGCGAAGGCGTAGAAGGCCACCTGGACGACATCGTCCTCCTGGCCCAGGAAGGTCAGGGCGGGATGGATCGGGCTATTATCCAGCCCGTCTTCCATCTTGAGGTTCCACTTGCCCTTCTCGCTCCCCCAGCGGAAGCCCACCGTCCCTTTAGGCATACGTGGCTCGCCGCTGTTCACGTCCCAGACCAGGAACTTCCAATCGCCGTTCTCCACCTCACGGTAACGGGCCAATCGGTTGGCACGAAGCAGCCGGCTGGGGTAGAAGATGCCCTCAGCCTCCTTCCCCTCCTCGCCCCCACCATCCGCCCGGTTGGCAGAGGGGGGCTGGGGGGTGAGGGTCACCAGGAACGGGCCGTCGGTGTATTGCTTGAGGTAATTGACGAAATAGGGCACCTGGCGGTCGGCGTGGAATTCTTTGAGGATGACGTGGTTGACCGCCATCCACAGAGCGGTGTCCGTGCCTGCCCGAATGGGAATCCACCAGTCCGAATATTTGGCTACCTGGCTGAAGTCTGGCGCGATCACCACGAACTTGGCCCCATTGTGCCGGGCCTCAGAGATGAAGTGCACATCGGGGGTGCGGGTCATATTGAGGTTGGAGCCCATGGAGATGATGTACCGGGCGTTGTACCAGTCGGCGCTTTCGCACACGTCCGTCTGATCACCCCAGATTTCGGGGAAGGCGTTGGGGAGATCGGCGTACCAATCGTAGAAGCTCATGTTGACGCCGCCGAAGAGTTGCAGGAAGCGCGAACCGGCAGCATAGGAAAGATAGGACATAGCCGGGATGGGGGAGAAGCCGAAGACGCGGTCGGGACCCCATTTCTTCGCGGTGTAGAGGCAGGCAGCGGCGATGAGTTCCAACGCCTCGTCCCAGGTGGCACGGCGGAAGCCGCCCTTGCCACGCGCACGCTGATAGCGGGCACGCCTGGCCTCATCTTCAACGATGGACCCCCAGGCCTGAATCGGGTCACCGTATCTGGCCCGCGCCTGGCGCCAGAAGTCCAGGAGCGCCCCACGTATATAGGGATATTTGACGCGGATGGGGCTATACACGTACCACGAGGCGGAGATGCCGCGCTGGCAGCCGCGTGGCTCGTAAGGCGGCAGGCCAGGCTCCAGCAGGGGATAATCCGTCTGTTGCATCTCCCAGGTGATAATGCCATCTTTGACATAGACGGCCCAGGAGCAGCCGCCGGTGCAATTGACGCCATGCGTGCTGCGGATGACGTTATCGTGCTGCCAGCGGTTGCGGTAGAATTCTTCCCACTGGCGGGCCTTGGGGTTGACCAGGTCTTGAATCCAGCCCATGTGAGTCACCTCCGTAAGGCGTGAAACGTCAGGCGTCACACATGATGACGTGTGACGCTTGAGGTTGGACGCATCACCAATGGCCGGCGCACGGCGGAGAGGCGCCGTCGCCAGGTGAATTGCGCCAGGGCCAGGAGCACCACCGCCCCGCCGACGGCCAGCGCAGCCAGTTGAGCGACGACCTCTGTGGGCCGTTCGGTCAGCGATGCCTGCTGCAGGAAGGCGATGAGGTGGGCCTGTTCTTGCGGCGTGAGGGGCCGCTGACTCCACACGGCGTTCATGGTGGGGAAGGGCAGGGTGGTCAGGACGGTTTCCAGGCCCGCTGCGCCGAACTTGTTAAAGGCCGGGGTGAGGTCCGGGCCGAGCGCGCCCCCACCGAGGGCGCCGATGCCGGTGATACTGTGGCAACCCATGCAAGGCGGGCCACCGTTCTGGAAGCGGGCGCTACCGGTGAAGAGCGCCTTGCCGATGGCGGGGTCACCGGGGGACAGGGCAGGGGCCGGTTGGGGTGTGGCGGGTTGCGGCGCGGCAGAAGCGGTCTCCGCCTGGGTCTCCAGGTAGGCGATCAGCGCAGCCACCTGGCCCTCCGTCAGGTTCAGGTTGGGCATCTGGATGCTGTTGTACTTCTGGAATAGCTCTATGGCGATAGGGTCGCCTTGCGCCACCATCTGGTCCGGCGCAGCGATCCAACGCGTCAACCAGGCGCGTTCACGGCGCGTGGTAACGCCCTTGAGGTCTGGACCCACCTTATCGCCCTGGCCGATAGTATGGCAGGCGGCGCACTTTTCCTGGAAGAGCGCCTGGCCTTCGCTGGCCGATTGGGAGGGCGGCGCAGCCTCCCCCCGCCCTGCCACACCGGGCTGAAGTAGGGGCATGGCATGCCATGCCCCTACTGAGGGAGAAGGGGGGAGGGCGGCTGTGCCTGCCGTCAGCACGAGGATCATCAGCAGCGCCAAAAGGCCCCGACCACGTAAGCCGGAATGGCCCATGAGGATATGCCTGTCCAGCATGGGTTTCTCCTCCGTCAGCAGATGCGGCGGGTATGGGAACCCGCCCTGCTTTCCAGCTTAGCCACAACCGGACTAAATACCAGGACTGTAGTCACACTTTGCAGGGGAGGGGGTGGAGGCGAGGCAGTGCCTTACCCTGAGGGATGGACGAGGGAAGACGGAGGACGGATTTATTTGGAGCGCAGGCGGTAGACGTAGGCGAAGACTTCGGCCAGGACGGCGTAGAGTTCGGGGGGCACGACCGCGCCGACGTCAAGCTGGGCCAGCGCCAACGCCAGGTTGGGGTCTTCCTCAATGGGGATGCCGCGCTCTCGCGCCAGGGCGATGATGCGTTCGGCCAGTTCGCCCTGGCCGCTGGCCACTACGACGGGGGCGATGTCGGTGGCGGCGTTATAACGCAGGGCCACAGCCCGGCGACGTCGGTGGCGATCAGATGTGGACATCGCAGGTGAACGGGCCAGGGCTTGCCTCCCCCTCTTTGCCCGCAGGCATAGGCTCGCACCCGGCAGAAACCGTGAATCCCAGGCGGTTGAGGCCGGCGATGAGGTCGGGCAGGGCGGCCTCGGCCCGGCCATAGGCGCCCGCCCCCAGCACCCGCACGCGGCAATCTATCTGATGCCCAACCAGGACCATGTCCACCTCCACCGATTCCGCCTCGGCCACCTCCGCCCGCACGATGATGCGGGCATAAGCGGCGCCTTCCCCGGCCACTGGCTCGTCGTCCTTTGAGGTATGGCGCTGCCCAGGATAAATCAATCGGAGTTGACCGGCCAGCATCTCCCCGGCGCCGCTCAAGGCCAGGGGCAGGGTGAGGGCCTGGGGCGTGCCTGTGTTTTGCAATTGCGCCCAGCGCAGCGCCCGCACCAGGACATCGGTGTGCAATGTCGCCCGCGCCCAGGCCGCCCGCAACGGTAGGCTTAACCCCGACGGCGGCTGGCGCAGCGCACGGCGCAGGCGGCCCAGTATAGGCAGCAGCGCGCCATCGCCCATCTGGCCGAGCAGAGAGGCGACGCGGTTGACTAGATCGGTGAGCGCCTGGGCGCTTTGCTGGGGGGCTGTCTGGCTGAGAAAGGCGTGGATGGCGGCATCCAGCGCCGGGTCCAGCCCCAGGTAGGGGCTGAGCGCGGCGGCCCGATCAACTCCCTCCGAGGGCAGATGGGAGAGCGTCTCTTGAAGCAGGAGCAGGGCCAGGGTGCGTTCTATAGGGGTGCCAATGGCCCGCAGCCAGGCGCCGACCTGGGCGGGGAGTGGCTGGCCCGCATCCATGCGGATGTCCCAGGCCCCGCCCTCCAGGGCGGCCAGCGTTTCGGCGATAGTCGTGCGCCAGGCGGCGTCGTCCCCCAGCCCGGCAGTCAGTTGGCGCAGGTCGGTGCGCAGGTTGACCAGCAGTTCGGCCAGTGGGGGGCCGACCTCGGCGGCACGCGCCAGGGCCAGCGTCTCCGGGGTCACCGGCAGGTTCAGGGCGAGCAGGCGCGCCGCCACCCGCAGGTCCTCGCCGGTCCACTCCCCCAGGGCGTCCAGAAGTGTGCGCAGTGCCCGCACACGTTCTGCCGTTAGCGGCAGGCCCACTGCCAGGAGTTCGGCGGCGATCTGGGGGTAGGGGGCCTCAGGGGGCAGGCCCAGTTCGGCTAGGCGCCCCGCCAGGCCGGTCGGCATCGGTGCGGGCGCCTCTGGCGTCTCAGGGAGCAGTTGCAACACGGCCTGGCGGGGCGTGAGCGAGCGGATGAGCACGGCGATGCGCTCGCGCCCGGCCAGCTCCGCCGACAGCCCCGGATCGGCCAGGCGAGCCACCAGGTGCAGTGACCCGATCCCCAGCAAGGCGCGGTTGCCCTCCAGGGCCAGGACGGTGGCGATCACCCGCTGGCCTGGGGCCAGGCTGGCAGGCTCCGTCGCGCGCGGGCCTAGAGCGGGTTGAATGGGCTGCACATCCATCGTAGAGCGACGGACGATGGAGGACGGATGACGGGGGAATATCGTCCGTCGCCCGTCATCCGTCCTCCGTCTTTACGAATTACCGCTTCAGATTCACCAGGTCCTGGAGCATCTCATCCGACGTGGTGATCACGCGCGAGTTGGCCTGGAAGCCGCGTTGCGCCACGATCATGTCGGTGAACTGCTGGGCCAGGTCCACATTGGACATCTCCAGATAGCCGGCCGCGATGCTGCCCCGCCCGCTCGTCCCGGCGGTGCCGATCTGGGCCGTGCCGGAGTTGGCCGAGGGGATGAACAGGTTCTGGCCGACGCGCTGCAGGCCGGAAGGGTTGACGAAGTTCGCCAGGGCCAACTGACCGATGATCTGGTTCAGCCCATTGGAGAACAGGCCCACGACCTCGCCCTTGTCGGTGATGTTGAAGCCGATCAGCGAGCCGGGCGCCATGCCGTCCTGGTTGGCCATGCTGACGTCGCTGTCGTCGGCCAACTGGGTCAGGTTGGTGAAGTCCAGGTTCACCGTCTGGGGCGAGACCGCGCCGTTGTTGAGGGTGATCTCAATAGAGGTCGCCGGGTTGTTGGGGTCATACTGGCCCTCCGGCGTGAACACGATGGGCGACCCCGTGACGGTGATGCCGGTGATGGCCGGGTCACTGGAGGTGGCCGTCCACGTCCAGGTGTTGGCTGCGGCGTCGCGGGTGAAGGTGATCTCAATGGTGTGCTGGCCGCCAAGCGAGTCATAGATCTGCATGGTGGTGGTGAACGAGTCACCCACAGCGGTGTTGGCGTCCAGGTTGCCCTGGAAGGTGGCGTTGGCGGTGGCGCGGGCCTGGCTGATCCCCGTGGGGATACGGATGCGCCCAATAGGCTGGGTGGGGTCAATATTGCCCTGGTCGTCCGCCTGCCAGCCCAGGATGTACAGGCCGGTGTTGGGGTTGGCCAGATAGCCGTCGGCGGACAGGTCAATCGTGCCATCGCGGGAGTACAGGTTCGCCTCGGCGCCCTGGTAGATGAAGAAGCCATCGCCCTGGATGGCCAGGTCGCTGTTCTTACCGGTGGCCTGCAGGCTGCCCTGGGTGAACAGGATGTCCAGCCCGCCCAGGCGCGCGCCCAGGCCGATCTGGGCCGGGTTGATGCCGCCGATGGTGCCGGTCGGCGCGCTGCCGCCGCGCAACGTCTGGCTGAACATGTCCTGGAAGCTCACCCGGCTGCCTTTGAAGCCGGGCGTGTTGACGTTGGACAGGTTGTTGGCGATCACGTCCAGATAGAGCTGGTGCAGATTCAGCGCCGCGATCGCGGAAAACATGGAACGCATCATGGTGACTCTCTCCTTTTCTCATGTGATCGGGCAGGTGACGCAGGCCCCCTCGGAGAGGTCCGGCCTGCCTGTTCGGACGGAGGACGGAAGACGGAGGACCGAGACCTCCGGTCTCTGGTCTTCGCTATCCATCCTCGGTCGTTTGTTAACGATCCGCCAGTACAACGGTGTCAATGTGGGTGAACACTCCCTCCTTTCGTCTTTCCGGGCCGATGGCCGTGACCACTAGGCGGTTGGGGACGCTGACGATGAAGGCCAGGTCGTCCAGCAGGATGAGCGACTCGCGCCCGCCCTTGCTCTGCGCCCGGTCCACCGCCTGGGACAGCCGGGCCAGGTCATCTTCGTCCAACTGGATGTCGTGGGCCGAGAGGCGGCGCTGGGCGTGGGCGGAGAAGCGCACGCGCACCCGTTCCTGGGCCGCGTCCAATGCGGCCTGGAAACACGTCGCGCCCGACGACTCCGACTGTGGATTGGGCCGTTCTACGCTGGCGCCTGATACTATCGCGCCCTGGCTTACTTTACGGATCGGCTCAATCATAGGTCTCTGCCTCCCGGATGGACAGGACCGCGCCCAGAGGCACCGAGGTCTCGCCCAGCTCAAGCATGATGATCCCGTTGACCAGGCTGACGGCTGTGACAACGCCGGTGATCGTCTCGCCGTTGGCGTCCAGCGCCTCCACCGTGCGCCCGATCAGCGCCGTGCCCTGCATCAGGCTGGAACTGACGGTGTAAACGCCCATGGTGTAATTGAGTTGTTCCATCGCCTGCAGCATGTTAAGCTGTGTCAGTTGGCTGATGAACTCGGTGTCCTCCACAGGGTTGAGCGGGTCCTGATTCTGGAGTTGCGCCAGCAGCAGTTGCATGAAGGCGTCGTTGAGTTCCCCGCTAGACATAGGCGGAGCAGGCGTGGAGGTATAGGCGCTTGTGGCTGCGCTTTGCGCGGCACTTACCCCTTGAGCGAGCATGTCATCCTCCTTAATCTGTGGTGTTTGAACTACACGCGGTAGTCCACAAGCGGCCTCTCCTGCGCCTCTACCCCAGAGGAGGCGGAGGGGGCAGGGGAGGCTGCCTGGGCTGTACCGTGCCGGGCAGGGGGCACAGGCGGGGGCAAGCTCTCGGCGCCGGGGGGCGCCTGCCGCCCCGAATAGGTATTGGCCGACAGGTCAAAGCCGGTGCTGACCGAGACGCTGAGTTCCTGCACGTTAACGCCACGCGCCATCAAGGCATCGCGCAGTTGGTCCAGATGGCGCTCAAACAGCGCACCGGCCTCCGGGGTCTCGGCGTTGAGCCACAGGTGCAGGCCGGCGCTGTCCAGCCTCAGATGAACGTCCACCCGCCCCAGCGCTTCCGGATACAGGCGGAGCGCGGCGCGGCTGACCCCGCTCCTCGCCTGGCGCTCAAGGTGGCTGGCGACCTGGCTGACGAAATGCGCTTCAGGAGTGGCGTCCGGGGGCGCGAAGAACGTCCCCCCAGATCGGCCCGGCGTGACCGCGTTCACGGCAGGCGTGAACGGCGGTTGGGTCTCCTCCGCTGCCGGGTCGCGCTCAGGGGGGAGCGGGCCGGAGGGATGGTACCGGCCTGGTACCTGTTGCGCCTCCCCCTGCGCTGCCGGGCCACGCTCAGGCGGCAGTGGCCCGGAGGGGTGGTGTTGGGCCGGTTGAGGTGGCGTCCCTGGGATCAGGGACGAAGGATCACGGGTCACATCCATGGCGTCCCCGGTCGTCTGCCTTCCTAAAAGGGAGGGCTGGGGTGGAGATGGAGGCGGTGGTGCGGCAGCCGATGGCGGCTCAGTGGTGACCGCAGGCGGTTGGGCACCTCCTATGGGCGAGGGCAGCGGCTCTGGCGTCGGCGTGCCGGTCTTGGAGATGGACGGGATCACGCCCGGCGGCATCCTTGGCGGCTCGCCCTGAGGGACGGAGGACGGGGGACGGAGGACGGAGGATAGACCTCTCTCCTCTTCTATTAAGGGAGGGGTTCGTCCGTCGCCCGTCGGCGTGTCCGCGCCGTCTATCTCGCCTGTCTGAGGTGCGGGCATCGCCGGGTCCGAAATGGCCGGGGGTGGAGACACGGCGCGCCGTGCCCCTACATTTGCCTCGCCCGGAGCCAGCGCGGGGTGCGCCCCCTCTGCCGCCAGCGGAGCACTCCGTTCAGATGTCAGGTGAGAAGCCTGTGCTGGATGGGCCGGAACATCTCCAACCATGCTCCCGGCCCCAACCGCGCTCCCAATACCGTCCTCCAGCCCGGTTGGGGCTGGGGAAGCCAGGATGGGGGAACGCGGCGCCGGAGCCGAAGCGGCCGGCGCGTGAGAGGGACGGGCCGGGGCGGGTGCAGACCCCGGATGGGGTGCCTGTGTGGCATGGATGGGATCGTTCTGTGCAGGCTCAGGCGACTGGGGCGGCCGGGCAGCCTGTGTGCTTTGAGCTATTTCGGTGGGTGCAGGCCTCAAACCCGCCTTTGCTGCTTCTGTCATGGGGGCAGCCCGCCGCGTATCGCTGCCAGCCGGGGAAGAGACGATGGATGCCGGGCGCCTGGCGATGGATGACAGATGAAGGCCCTCCGCCCGCCGCTCCCCTTCCTGCGTTATCCCCTCTAACTCTCCCTGAAGGACGGAGGATGGAGGACGGAGGACGGCGGCCAATCCCACGTCCGTCGTCCGTCCTCCGTCGTCCGTCGGCATATCACCGCTCCCCGCAGGCTGCGGCAGCGGCTCCAGCGTTGGCGTGCCGGTCTTGGAGACGGGCGGGATCACGCCCGGCGGCATACGCGGCGGCTCGCCCTGAAGGACGGAGGACGGGGGACGGGGGACGGGGGATAGACCTCTCTCCTCTTCTACTAAGGGAGGGGTTCGTCCGTCGTCCGTCGGCGCATTAGCGACCTCCCCGGCATCGGGCTTCGGCCCGGTTGGGCGGGCCTGCGCTACACCCACCGGCTGGGGCAGCGGGTCTGGGGTGAGAGGCAGGCCACGAGGCGGGTCTGCGGTCTCCTCCGTGGGCTGCGTACCGCCATCTGGCGGGGGCGGCGCAGGCACGATGGACAGCGGCAGCGGAAGCGGGGCAGCCAGGACCACCGCCTCGGCCAGGGGCGGGGCACCAGGCGCGGGGGCGCGCCGGGGTTTTGTTGGCGTGGCTTCCGCCCCCGCCCCTTCCCCCTTCCCCTCTCCTGTTGGAGAGGGGGAAGGAGGGGAGAGGGGGAGCGTTGCCTCCGTTGGCGCAACAGCACGCGCGGTGGCGCTTTCCAACAGTTCGGCGAAGGTGGCGCCATCGGCGGTTTGCGCCGCCTCTGCGCCCTGCGCCACCAGCCTGGCCCGATCCCCTGGCGTCAGCGGGGGCGTCGGCGAGACAAAGACAGGCAAGGTTGGCTTGCTCATGCTTCCACTTCTACCCCTTACCGTTCAGTCACGGCAGCTTTCAACAACGCCAGCTTGCCTGCGGCTAGTTGGGTCAGCGCCTGATAACGGATGGTGGTCTCGGCAAGCTGGCTCATCTCCAGGTCAATATCCACGTTGTTGCCGTCAGGCCGCATCGTCGTGGCCGGGCGGGAGACGACCTGAGGCGCAAGGATGGGGGCCTGGCCCCTCAGGTGCGCTGGATGGGTGGTGACCAGCGCCAACCGCTGCCCCTGGGCCTTCATCTGGCGCTGCAGGGCCTCCTCAAATGTCACGGCCTGGGCCTGATAGCCCGGCGTGTCGGCGTTGGCGATGTTGTGGGCGATCACCTGCTGGCGCAGCGATAGGCCATCTAGCCCCAGCCGGATCAGTTGAAGCGTCACACCGTTAAGAATGTCCTCTGCCATCTCGTCTCCTTTAAAGCTGACCGCTGTATTGCCGGTAAAGGGCCAGGACGCGGGGCACGTAAGCCTGGGTCTCTGGGATAGGGGGGACACCGCCGTGCCGGTCCACCGCGCCCGGCCCGGCGTTGTAGGCGGCCAGGGCCAGGGGCACGTTGCCGCGATAGCGGTTCAGCAACTCGCGCAACATACGCACGCCGCCATCTATGTTCTGAACCGGGTCAAAGGCATCGGTCAGACCCAGGCGGGCGACGTTCCCCGGCATGAGTTGCATCAACCCCTGTGCGCCGGCGCGGGAGACCGCGTAGGGGTTGAAGCCCGACTCCTGATGGATCACGGCCTTGACCAGCGCCGGGTCCACGCCATAGCGTGTGGCTGTAGCCCAGATGAGATCATCAAACGCCTGGGATAGGAGGCCTGGCCCGCGATTGGCCAGCCATTGTTGTGTCTCCGCCGTCGCCGGGCCGGGGCGGATAGTGATCTTGGCCGGGGGCGGCTGGCTGTTCTGCGCCTGCAGGGCAGCCAGCAACTCGGCAAACAGGGTCGTAGGAACGCCGGGGAACTCGTAGGGACTCAGCGGAACTCCTAGAAGTTCCCACAGGCTCCCTTGAGTTCCCAGGATTCCAATGGGTTCCAATGGGAAGATATCTGCCATCTCAAGCCTCATCGCCATTGGGCTTCAGCCCGTTATGGGTGGAGCGGCCATGTCGCGTGACGTAGATCTCGTCACGCTCGCGGCCCTCCATCCGCGCCAGTTCAGCGTCCAGGCGGGCCTGTTCACGCTCCTTGAGCTTCTCTAAAATCTTCTCATCCTGCATGGCGGCGACCAGCTCGGCGCGTTTGTGCGCCTCCTGCGTGCGCAGGTGCTCCACCACCTGGGTCTGCTGGTGGATGTCCTCCTGGATGCGGCGCAGCCGTGCGCGGCCCGCCGCCAGCGCCGCCAGGTCCAGCACACCGCGCTGGCGCCGTCCAATTTCAGCGAATAGCTCCTGTTCCATCGCACGCAACCGCTCCAACGCCTTCTCCGCCTCGCCCCGCGCCCGCACGATCTGGGCCAGCTCAATCTCCAGCGCCTCTACGCGCGAGGCGCGGTAGTCCAGGACGGGTTGGAGCGAGAACTTCACCTTCATAAGCCTTCGGCGACTTATTCAAAGATCGCCGCCAATCGCGTCAGCGTCTCCTCAAAGGAGGTGGGCTGATCGTCCTGTTGCAAAAAGGCCAGGGCTGCGGGCAGGACAGCCAGGGCCTGGTCAATATCCGGGTCGCTGCCCGGCACATAAGCGCCGATGTGGATCAGGTCTTTGGCCTTCTCATACGTCGCCAGCATCTTCTTGAGGCGGCCCGCCAAGTTCTGGTGGCTGCGGGAGGTGATCGCCGGCATGACCCGGCTGATGGACTGCAGCACGTCAATGGCCGGGTAGTGATGGCGAGCGGCCAGTTCACGTGTCAGCATAATGTGCCCGTCCAGAATGCTGCGGGCGGCGTCGGTGATCGGCTCGTTGAAGTCGTCGCCCTCCACCAGGACGGTGTAGAAGCCGGTGATCGTACCGCGTTCGGAGGTGCCCGCCCGCTCCATGAGCTTGGGCAACAGGGCAAACACCGAGGGCGTGTAGCCCTTGCTGGCGGGGGGTTCGCCGATGGCCAGCCCGACCTCGCGTTGGGCCATAGCGAAGCGCGTCACCGAGTCCATCAGGAAGGTCACATCTAACCCCTGGTCACGGAAGTACTCCGCAATAGCGGTGGCCGTCCAGGCGCCCTTGATGCGCAACAGCGCGGGCTGGTCCGAGGTAGAGACGACGACCACCGAGCGGGCCAGGCCCTCTGTGCCCAGGTCGCGCTCAATAAACTCCTGCACCTCGCGCCCGCGCTCGCCGATCAGCCCCACCACGCTGACATCCGAACGGGCATTGCGGGCGATGGTGCCCAGGAGCGTGCTTTTGCCCACGCCGCTGCCCGCGAAGATACCGATGCGCTGCCCCTTGCCCACCGTCAATAGCCCATCAATAGCGCGCACCCCCGTCACCAAGGGTTCGGTGATCGGCGTGCGCCGCAGGGGATGAGGGGCGGAATTGAGGATAGGGGCGTAGCCCTCCACAGCGAGTGGCCCTTTGCCGTCTATGGGCCGGCCCAGCCCGTCCAGGACGCGCCCCAGCAGCCCGCGCCCCACAGGTACGCGCAGGTGGGAGCGCGTGGCGATAATCGCGCTCCCCGGTTGCAGGCCCTGCATCTCGCCCAGAGGCATGAGCAGGGCACGGTCGTCCTTGAACCCGACTACCTCCGCCGTGATCGTGCCTTGCTGGCCGGCCTGGATATGGCAGATTTCCCCGATCTGGCAGTCCAGGCCCCTGGCCTCAATCGTCAGGCCGATCACCTGGGACACGCGGCCACTGCGCACCACCGGCGTGCAGTGGCGCACGGCGATCTGATAGCGGCTCAGGTCAAGCGCAGCGTTGACCATAGGCGCTCAATCCCCCCGTTCCGTCGTCCGGCGCCCCTCGTCCGGCGGCGCGCCGGCGGCCTCCAGCGCTGCGCGGATATGCTCCAGTTGTGTCCGCAGGCGCGCATCCACACTGCCGTTGGGCAGTTCAATGATCACGTCGCCGGGCTGGAGATCGGGGTCGGGCAGGACCTCCCAGCGATGTCCGGCCATAGCGGGCGGCGGCGCAGCGGCCCAGGCCGCCTGAATTGCCTGGGCATCACGGGGGTGCAGGCGGATGTGCAGGTCTTCGTTGGGCAGGACATGGGCCAGGGCGTTGGTCACCACGCGCTGGACAAGTTCGGGCTGGCGGGCCAGGGCATCACCGATGATCTTCTCGGCGATGTGCAAGGCCAGCGCCACGATTTGGGACTCGGTAGCGCGCACGGTCTGCTCACGATAGGTATGGGCGGCTTCAATCAGGCGTTGCGCCACTGCCAGGGCCTCGCTCCATTCCGCCTGGCCCGCTGCCCGGCCTTCTTCGCGGCCCTGCTCCCAGCCTTCGCGGCGGCCCTCGGCGTAGCCCCGCTCACGCGCCTGCGCCAGAAGGGCCTGGGCGCGCCCTTCGGCCTCGCGTATGATCTGGTCGGCCTTTTGCCGCGCCTCCTGCAACAGACGCGTGGCCGCCTCATGGGAGGCGATGGCGATGCTGGGATCGGCCAGGTCGCCGGGCAAGGCCGAGAAAGGCGCAGCCGAACTGGCGTTCTCCGGCGCGGGCACGACAAACACGAAGGGAGCCACGCGCACCTGGTCGGCCTTAATGAGACTAGACGAACTCATCCTGGCCTCCACGCATCACCACGATCTCCTCCGCCGCCTCCAGCGCCCGGATGACGTCCACGATACGCCGTTGGGCCTCATACACGGCCTTCATTCGGACGGGGCCAGCCACTTCCATTTCCTCTTTGATCATCTCGGCGGCGCGGGTGGACATATTGCGGAAGATGGCGTTGCGCACCTCGTCGGTGGTGCCCTTGAGCGCCAGCGCCAGGTCCTGCTTGTTCACATCGCGCAGCACGCGCTGCAGCGAGCGGTCGTCCAGCTTGATGATGTCATCAAAGGTGAACAGCCGGGCGCGCAACTCCTCGGCCAGTTGCGGATCGGCCTCGCTCAGGTGGTCCAGGATACTCTTCTCCGTCCCCCGGTCCACCTGGTTGAGCATCCTCACCAGGGCGTTGATGCCGCCGGAAGCCGCCAGGTCCTCCTGGTCCAGGATACCCGCCAGTTTACGCTCCAGGCCATACTCCAGTTGGGCGATCACCTGAGGCGAGATACGCTCCATACTGGCGATGCGCGCCGCCACCTCCGCCCGCAGGCCGGGGTCCAGCGTAGCCAGGATTTGGGCTGCCTGCTTGCTGTCCAGATTGGAGAGGACCACAGCGATCGTCTGGGGGTGCTCATCGCGCAGGAAGGTAGCCACCTGCTGCGGATCGGCCTTGCGCAGAAACTCAAAAGAGGAGTTCTTCTGTGAGGAAATGCGCTCAATCAATTCCTCGCTCTGCGCTTCACCCAGGGTGCGGGCCAGCACCTTACGGGCATAGTCCAGGCCGCCGATCAGGATAGCGTTGTGCGCCTGGGACAGATGGTAGGCATCGGTGATGACCTGGGTTTTGACCTCTGGCCCCATCTTGCCGGTTCGGGCCACAGCCAGCATCAGCCGGGCGATCTCGTCTTCGTTGAAGTGCTTGAGCACCTCAGCGGAGAGGTCCACCCCTAAGGCGATCAGTAGCGCGGCGGCCTTGTCCTCGCCGCGCAGTCTGGAGGAAGTTCTGCGTTCAATCACGTTCATTCAGCCATGTGCGAATGATCTGGGCGATGGCTTCCGGCTGCCGCTGAGCCAGGTGCAGCAGGTGGCGTTCAATCTGCTCAGGATCAGCCAATGGTTCGGCTGCCTCCGCCTGCGCCTGTTCGCCCGCCTCCAGTTCTCTGCCGGGCAGGGGCGCGTGCAGCAAGCCCGCCGGCGTCTCCTGAGCCGCGCTAAGTAACGCCTCGGCTCCTGGGGCTGTGGCGAGCTTCAGGCTGGGCAGCGGCGCGGGCAGGGGCACGGGCAACGCCAGCGGCGCGGCCTGCAGGAGCAGGTTGCGGAACAGCCGCCACACGTACCACAGCAGCCCCAGCAAGACCAGCCCCAGCGCGACCCACTGCGCGTACTGGAAGATGTCTTGCTGACGGGCTGCGTCGCTTAACTCGGCCTGTTGCTGCTCGGCGTAGCTGCGGTCAAAGGCCAGCGTGTCCACACTGAGCTGGTCACCGCGCGCAGGGTCAATGCCTGCCGCTGCCGCCACCGCCTGGCTGAGCGCGGTGAGTTGCTGCGTGTCCGTCACGCCGTCCACCAGCACGGACAGGGATAGCCGCGCCACCTGGCCAGGCGCCTTGATCTGGCGGGTTTCGGTCTGGCCGAGTTCGTAGTTGATCGTGCTCTCGTTGCGGTTGTACAGGACGCCCTGTGTGCCGGAGATCACCGTCTGGTACGAGGGCGCGCCGGGCAGGTTGCTGCTGCTCCCCGGAATGCCTCCGGCCAGCCCAGGGGCGCCCGCGTAGGTTTCGGAGATCGTCTGGCTGCTGCGGATGGCGCCGGTGGGCGTGACCACCTGGCTGGTGGTCTCCACCTGGTCCCAGTTCAATTGGGCAGCGACGCGCACCACCGACTTGTTCGGCCCCAGCACACGGTCCAGCATGGCCTGGACCTTATGCTCAATGGCAGCCTCATAAGCGCGTTGCGCCTGAATCTGGTTGGTGCTCAAAGCGGTAGCCGCCGCAATGCCCGTCTCGTCTTCAATCGGCGTGGAGAGCAGCGTCCCCTCGGTGTCTACAATGGTGATGTTATCCGGCTTGAGGCCCTCCACGCTGGAGGCCACCAGGTGGCGGATGGCGGCCACCTGCTCCGGCTCAATCTGGCGGCCCGGCTTGAGCTTCAAGGTGATGGAGGCGGTCGGCTCTTGTTTCTGGGTGGTGTAGAGCGAGGGCTGGGGGAGGACAATATGCACGCGCACATCTTGGACGGCGTTCAGGCTGCGGATGGTGCGGGCCAGTTCGCCCTCCAGTGCCCGCTGGTAATTCACCTGCTGGCTGAACTCGGTCATCCCCAGCGTAGGGGCGCTGAACAGTTCAAAGCCCACGTTGCCGCCCTGGGGCAGGCCCTGGCGGGCCATTGCCAGGCGCACCTCATACACCTGATCGCGCGGCAC
The DNA here is from genome assembly GCA_034432795.1 of Anaerolineae bacterium. GTDB lineage: Bacteria > Chloroflexota > Anaerolineae > DSLN01 > DSLN01 > DAOUBF01. Next base: position 97,029 of record DAOUBF010000052.1, on the reverse strand, counting down.
CAGGATGGTGCCCCCGCCGGCCAACTGGTAAGGCGTGTTGGAGGCCTGGAGCTGCTCCACGATGCGCCCGGCGTCCTCCTCGGTCAGCCCGCTGAAGGCCACAACGTAATCCGGGGTGCGCGCCCACAGCAGGAAGGCCACGATCAGGCCGGCGCCAGTCAAAAGCAGCGCAACCAGGGCGGCGCGTTGCAGGCGGCTCAGGCGCCCCCAGAGGGCGGCGATCTGGTTGGTGAGAGCGGGAAGGAATGATTCCATAGAGTACTAACCCCCAGCTTTCGTAGGGCGGGTTTCTATACCCGCCTGCCGTGCTGTAGCGGCAGGTATGGAAACCTGCCCTACACGCCTGATCTCCGATCCTTGATCTCCGAATCTACACAAAAGCCTGCCCCCTATACCTGCATCCGCATGATCTCCTGGTAAGCTTCCACCAGCTTAGTGCGCACCTGGAGCGCCAGGCGGAAGCCGATCTCGGCCTGCTCCATGGCGATCAGCACCTGGTGCAGGTCCACGTCCTCACCGGCGGCCAGGCGGGCGGCCCATTGGTCGGCCTCCAGTTGCTGGTTGTTCAGCGCCTGGATGGCCTGCTCAAACGTCTTGCCGAAGGCGTCCAGGCCGGTCTCGGCCTGCGGGGTGCGCTGAGCGCCTGCCTGCCCCCCAATGCCGGTGAGCCTGGGCTGCCCGGATGTGTAGGCTGTGCGAATCGCTTGAAGGTCCATGTCCTCACTCCGTCGTCCGTCGTCTGTTGTCTATCGCCTCTCGCCTTAGACGCGCCCAATGTCCAGCGCCCGCAGCGCCATGCTCTTGGCAGCATTGGCGACGGTCACATTGGCCTCGTAGGAGCGCGTGGCCGAGAGCAGATCGGTCATTTCGGTCACCAGGTTGACGTTGGGGTAGGCGACAAAGCCGTTCTCATCCGCGTCGGGATGGTCGGGCTGGTACAGGGTGGGGCCAGGCGTGGGGTCTTCCACCACCTGGACCACCTGGACGCCTCCGGCCCCCAGGGAGGCCTGGCCGCGCCGGGCGGCTACCAGCGGGGGCAGGCGGAAAGGCGGGCGCGCCTCAATCGGCATGAATACCACCTGCTCGCGGCGGTAAGGGCCGCCCGCCGCAGTGCGTGTCGTCTCAGCGTTGGCCACGTTGTTGGCAATGACATCCATGCGCAGCCGCTGCGCGGTCAATGCCGAGGCGGTGATGTGCAGTGAGGTCAAAAAGCCCATGTCATTCCCTCCTTTAAGCGTAAGCCTGGGCGAATTGCTTTAATGCCTCCACCAGTGGGCTGGTCCAATCTGGGTGGAACAGCGCCTGCCACTCCCAGGCGGGGTCGTGCCCGCCGCCAGCGCGGTTGGCGATGATCCAGTAGGTGTAGGCGAAGTTGTACGGCTCGCGCTGAAGCATGTAGCGGTAAGCGCCGAGGACCTGTTCAATCTGTTTGGCCTGGTCCACCGGGCCGACGGTGTAGCTGCCCCCTTCGGTGCCGATGATAGGCATAGGGCGGCCCAGGATGCTGCGGATGATGGCGTCGTACTGGCGGAAGCGCAGGAAGCCATCGGGATCGGACAGGGGGCGTTCGCCAGCGTAGTTATGGCTGGACAGCCAGGCGCGGTCCAGCACCGCCGTTTCGCCGCGCGCGCGGATAGCGAGCAACGCGTCCCGCAGGAAGGCGCGATCATCCACGTCGCCGCCGGGGCTGAGGGCGCCGAAACCGGGCAGGCCGCCGTTGGCCACCACCACCTTGGCTGCGGGCAGCCACAGGTCCAGGTAGCGGTTGACGTCGGGGGCCGCGCCGCCGTTCTCGGCAGCCACGTTGGGTTCGTTATACAGTTGGAAGTAGTGCACGCCCAGGCCCGTGTAATGGCGCACCATCGCGCCCAGGTCGCCGGAGATCGGCTCCAGGCCGTTGGTGTACACCCGCATCACCGGCTCAATCCCGTGCGCCACGAGTTGCCGGACCAGGTAATCGTTGTCCCCGATGTTGGCGCCGTCGTTCAGGAAGACCACCCACTTGATGTTCATATCCACCAGTTCGCGGACAAAGCGGTCCACGACGGCGGGCGATGAGCGCACGGTAGGGATCCAGTGCATCCCCCGCCCGTTGTCGGCAGGTGGGCGGGGGAAGGCCTCTAACGGCAGCGGGCCAGTCTCCAAGATGGAGGACGGAGGACGGAGGACGGAGGGTGGAACCGGGCTAGAGCCAGGTACTGGGGAGCTTGGTACTGAGTCAAGTCCGTTCAATCCGTTCCCCGAATCTGTTGATAGCCCATCCTCCGTCGTCACCCTTTCGTTCCCCGAACCCTGGGGAGGGGGCACGCCAGGCTCCACAACGCCGGGGCGCACCCAGGTCGGTTGTGGGGTGCGTGTCTGCGCCGTGAGGCTGAAGAAGCCGGGGATGTTCCAGGGAGAGAGGGCCAGGCTGGCATGTGCAGACATGCCGGTGGCGCTCCCCATAGGCGCAAACACGGGTGGGGGCAGGGAGAAGCGCGTGAGCGCGGCCAGTTGCGCCGCCAGCACCTGGGCAAACCCATTGCCTGCGGCGGGCCAACCGGAAGAGGTCGTGAGCATGCCGGCCCCCACCGGTCGGGAGAGGGTCGGTACCCCATAATAGTGGATCGGGGTGACGTTGCCTTGCGCCATCAGGCGAACTCCCCTCAGCACATAAATGCCCAGGACGGCCACGGGCAGGTGTGGCCGACCACCAACAAGCTGCGCCCATCATAGCATGGTCAGGGGGCGCTGTCAGTTAAGAACGCGTGAAAAGTGGATTAAAGTGGCGTGAAGGCTGGCGGGACGGTAGACGACGGTCAACGAGCTGTAGTCTGTCGTCTGACCACTACTTCGGCCCGTGCCCTAGAGCATCGCCCTGGGCAGTGGAGAGGACCGGGTGGGCAATGACGATGATGCGGTGCGTGTTGGTGCGGAACGGCCAGCAGGAGATCAGGGTCAGCCGCTCATCCCGCGTGGGCGCGGCCCAGCGTGCGTTCTGCTGCTGCTGTTCCGGCGTGGCCTCACGCTCCGGCACGATGAACCATTCCTGGACGCGGTACAGGTATACCTGGCTCTCGGCATACAGGATGATCTCGTCGCCCGGCTTGAAGCGTGTCAGGTCGCGAAACACCTCGCCCTGGGTGTTGTTGTGGCCGGAGAGGACCACATTCCCCGGCTGGCCGGGGTAGGCCGAGTTGATGTGCCAGCCAGCCGCGTTGCCTGCGGTCTGCCAGCGACTGATCCCCTGCGCGTCCACTTCCCAACCGACGGGGACAACCGGCGCATCCAGCTCAATCGCCGGCGCCACGATACGGGTGGGGGCGGAATGGGCCGGTTTGGGCCGCACGTAAGGCGTAGGCGAAGCGGTTGCCGATGGCGTCGCCGCGGCGCCTGTCGCCGCGAGGGGAAGCGCGTTGAAGCCCGGTGCTGGGGTGCCTGCTTCTAGCGTGCCCTGGGTTGGCACCCCTACCAGGACGACATGGACCGGGGTGCAGCCGGCCAACAGGATGGCAGAAAGCAGCACGTAAGCCCAATAACGGGGGGCAACCCGGCAGACTCTGGCCATACGCTTCTCCACGTTAGCTTTACGAAAACCAGACGTCAAACAGGCTGCGAACGATGGCGATGATCTCACCGGTCTCAACTTCCAGGATGCAAATCTGCTCTCGCCCGGTCTCGGCATCCGGCTGGCGCTGCCAGCGGATGTGGCAGGCCCGGCGCCGGCGTGCGAGGGAGGCAGGTGAAGCAGCGGGGCTGGCGAGTACAGGCGACCGGCCGGCCGGCCCTCCCGCAGGGCTGCCGCCAATGTCCGCACTGGCCTGTTGTCTGCGCTCAAGCATGTCATCCTGAGCCATAGCGAAGGCATGATTCGGCTGGTTCCCAGACACAAAGATCGCCATTGAGAGCCTCCCTGACCACCAGGCTAATCCGTGAGTCCCTTTATCAGTTCCCAGCGTTCCGCTTCATGAGAGGATGAAGCGGATCACCGCTGGTGACCCTGAAGCCGCAGACGGGCCAGTTCGCGGGCCAGTTCCTCCGGCGGGATGGTGCGCAGGATCTCGCCGGTATCCGCGTCCATGATCAGGACCGTCACTTTCCGCGTGGTCAGTTCCACCTGGTATTGCAGGCGCACGCGGCGTATCGCCGGCGAGGTGGTCTCAATCTCAGCCGCCGGTGGCTCACTCTGGCGCTCCGGTGGCGGGCGGGGCGGCGTAAAGCCAGGCAAGGGACGGGCCGCGCCCGCCTGTGCTGTCCCAGGCTCTGTGGCTGGTGTGGGACCGATGCCCCGGATCGGTGTGATCTCATCCATAGGCCAACCTTGACCCCCGACTCCAGACCCTGGAGGCGGCTTAGAAGCTGTAGTTGATCAGCGAGCTACCAAAGGCCGACATTTGCTGCTGCTGATAAATCATCTCCACCAACTGCGCCTGGAGTTGAGCGTACTGGGCCGTTAGCGCCACCCGCCGGTCGTCCAGCCGCTCGTTCTGGCGCGCGATCTCATCGTTCAGATCGTCAATCTCCTCGTCCAGGCTCTCAATCTCTGTCTCAATTGAACCTGTGGTGGTGTCGGTGAAAGGGTTGAGCACGTTGGCGATGCGGGCCATGACGCCGTTGAACAGCGCGGCGACATTGTTGAAATCACCGTTCAGCGCGGCGTCAAGTTTGGCGCTATCGGTGACGCTGGCAGTCAGGCTGCTGTCCAGGTCAATACCGATCTGGCGCAGGGCCGAGGCGGCACCGGCGGGCAGGCCGGAGACCGAGGCGGTGAAGGCGCTGAACAGATCGGTGCGCAAGCGGCGCAATAGCGAGTCATCGGCGAGCGGGCCGCGCGTGTATGTGGCGCTCTCCCCTGTGCCGCTTTGGGTGATGCCGGCCTTCGTCTGAAGATAGCTCTGAACCTCGTTGAACTTGGCCAGGAAAGCATCTATTTTGGCGCGGATCGCGGCGGTATCGGCGGCGATAGTCAGCGTGGCGCTCTTGCCCTCGGCGTCGGCGGCCAGGTTGAGCGTCACGCCGCTGATCACGTCGTCCAGGCCGGTGTTGCGCGAGCGTGTCATGGTCAGGCCGTTCACCGTGAAGGTCGCGTCGCGGGCGCTCTGTAAGGTGGTCTTAAACGCGCCTGTGTCGGTGAGGACGCCTAAAGATTGCAGCACCGTGCCCGTGCTGTCCGAGGCCGCGATGGTATGGGCCGCGCCGGTGGCGGCGGCAGTGAGCACCAGTTGCCGGTCCACGATGCTGGCGGTGACGGCGTTGCCCTCGGCGTAGGTGGCGCTATTGATGGCGCTGGCGATGTCGCGGAGCGTATCATTGGCCTCAACGGTGATGGTTGCGCCCTGGGCGGTGTAGCTCACGCGGGCAGCGGGATAGGTGGGGTCTCCCCGTGTGCCGCGCTGGTATTGCGCCGGGTCCGTGCCAAAGTGGACAACCAGGCCGCGCCCGGTGTCAAACACGCCCCCTGTAACATCGGCGATGTCCTGCCAGTTGCTGGTTGTGCCACTTGTGCCGGCGTCGTTGACCGTGACGGCTTTGCCCTCGGCGTCCACGATGCGAAATTCCCAGTCACCACTGCCTGCGCCGTTCTCGCGCACCTCCACGTAGTAATCCCCTGTGCCCAGTTCGCGCTGGCCGCTGGCCGGGGCAGCCACGTCAAAGCCGGTCACTGTGTTGCTGATGGTGGTGACCGCTGTGGCGCTGCGCACCGTCGCGCCGCCGATAACAAACGTGCCGCTCAGCCCCAACGCCTGATTGTCGTAGAGTTGCTGGTCGGAACGGACGCGATGGGCCAGGGCCAGGGCCGTGACGGCGATCTCATACGTGCCGCTGGCCGCGCTGGCGCTGGCGCTGGCGGTGAGGACGGTGGCGCCGCTGGGAACGTTGCTCACCGTCGCTTTTCTCAGGCCGAAGATCGTGCCTGAAGTAAGGAAGTCTTTGGCCAGCGTTTGCAGGGCGTTCAGCAGCGTTTGGGTGTCACGATAGACCCCCAGCTTGACCTCCAGGGCATCTCGTTGTTGCTCCAGGCGGGTGATGGGCTGGCGTTCAACGGCCAGGATGTCCTCAATCAGCAGGGAGAAATAGCTGCCGATGCTACTTGTGGAACTCAGGCTGATAGGCGCAAACATGGGGTCTCCTTAGATAGGCGCTACGCGCTCCATCCCTGGATCGTGACGGCGTAAGTGGGCGGGGATTGGGGCGCGGCGGAGCGCTCCACTGCAGGCAGGCAGGCGGCCCAGGTATCGCGCAGTTCACGCAGGATGCGCGCCGCTTCGTCGTATTGCCCCTTCCGCGCCAGATCGGCGCACCACTCATACAGGCTGAACAGGCGGCCGGCGATCTCGGCGTAGTCAAAGTTGAGGGCGTCACGCAGCACCGCCAGGGCGCGGGTGGTCTTGATCAGGTCGCGTTGCTCGCAGCCGATAATCGCGGCGTCATAGGCCATAATGACCAGACGCAGCGGGCTGGCGCTCATAATGTCCTGATAGCGGTATTCTTGAATCCCACGATGGTTATAGGTGATCATGGTCGTTGGGTCATTTCCCTGCCCAGGGGCCAGGGGCCAGCAGCCGGGCCTCTGTATGGGCTACTGGCCCCTGCCGGCTGAGCGATTACCGGAACAGCGAGAGGACGAACTGCGGCTGGGCGTTGGCCTGCGCCAGCATCGCCGTCGCCGTCTGCTGCAGGATGGCGTACTTGGTGGCCGTGACCTGCTCCTCGGCCATGTTCGCGTTCATGATGCGGTTGAAGGTGGCCTCGGTGTTGGCATGGGCGATGGTCAGGTTCTCCATCTTGAAGTCCAACCGGGCGGAGAGAGAACCGACGGTGCCCAGGCTGCGCGACACGGTGGTGATGGCCGCCTCCACCAGGGCCAGGTAGGCAGCCGCGCTACCGCTGGAGCCGACCTGGGCGCTGCCGCTGATGGTGACGCCCAGGGCTGCAGCCGTGTGGCTGGTGCCCAGCGAGAAGGTGATCGTGTTGCCGTCGGCATCGGCCAGGAATTCCAGTGCGCCGGCCGCTGCGGAGCCGCTGCCGATCAGCGGCGTGCCGTTGAAGGTGGTGTCGCCCACGATGTCGTCAATTTCGGCGACGAAGCCGGCGATGTCGTTGTAGATGGCGTTGCGCTCCTCGTTGCCCATGACATCGCTGACCGCAGCCTCGGCCTTGTTGCGGATCTTCACCAGGATGTCGTTGATCTTGCGCAGGCCGCCTTCGGCGATAGACAGGACGTTCTTGGCATCGCCCAGGGCGTCCAGGGCGACCTTGAGGCCCTGCGAGCGGGCGTCAAGCTTGGTAGCGATCGTCAGGCCCGCCGGGTCCTCGGCGGCGCTGTTGATGCGGCGGCCCGTCGCCAGCCGGGTCTGGGCGATGGCCAGGCGGTTGTTCACGTCCATCAGCGCGTTGAGGGCATTCAACGCCGAAATGTTGCCCGCAATGCGGGTGAGATCAGGTGTAGCCATTGCGATTACCTCCGTGTAATCTTGAGTTGCCGGGGGCTCCTTCCCCCGTCATGGTGAGACTGTGTGCGCTTGTTGGTTGGTCGGCTGGTGTCGTGGTTGTCCGGGCAGGCCGGGGACGACAGCCGGGCGCCCCGGTAGGGTTCAGGGTCTGGTGCTACGCTCTAGGATCACCTCCTTTCGCCTGTCATTATCGGCAGGCGAGAGGCAGACCTTAGAGCGGGGGCGTAAAAGCGGCGTAAAAGTTGCGTGAAAATGGACGACGGGGGACGGGCTGTCAACGGATTCGGGGAACGGATTGAACAGACTTGACCCAGTACCGGGCTTCCCAGTACCTGGCTCTAGCCCGGTTCCATCCTCCATCCTCCATCCTTCATCCTCCGTCCCCCGTCCTTACTACGGCGGGGGCGGTGCTGGGCGGCGTGAATGATGTCCTCGTAGGTCGCCAGGATGTGGTCCACGTTGACATCTACGCTGAGCATCAGCCCTTGCAGATAAGGCTGGCGGGCGGCCTGGGCTTTATACTCATCCAGGTGATCGATCAGGGTGAGCAACGCATGTTCCCAGGCCGTGGGGTCGTTGGGCACCAGCCAGCCATAGGCGGCCAGATCATGATAGGGCGCGCCTTCGGTGCCTACCCAGGGGATCTTCATGACCATATACTCCAACGCCTTGATCCAGCTCCGGCGCTGATCGTAGGGGCCGTGCAGGGGCGCCAGGCCGATGTCAAAGGTGGCCAGGACATGGGGCCAGCGGGCGAAAGGCACGAAGGGCTGGTGGATTTTGCGCTCCGCTGGCAGGGGCAGGCGCTCAAAGATGCGCGTGTCGTTGCCGCAGATCATCACGCACACGTTGGGACGGGCCGCCACCACCCGTGCCAGCGCCTGGAAGATGCCGCTGCCAGCGAAGCTGTCCAGGTGTGAGACGCTGCCCCCCCAGCCCAGGATGATGCCCTCATGGGGGCGCGGCGGGACAAACACATACTTCTCCAGGTCCAAATAGTTGGGCAAGACGCGCACATCGGTGTACTCCTGCCAGTCGGCGGCCAATTGCCTGGAGGGCACGGTGGCGGCATGGACCAGGCGCAGGCCACGCTTAAACTCTACCAGCGGGTCAAAGGGCAGCTTGCGCCAGACGATCTGGCCGTCGCCGTTGGGTTGCGGAACCATGCCGCGCCGCCAGAAGTAATAGGCCCCGACCGACTCCGGCAGGAGATCATAGGCATCGTCAAAATCGGCGATGACGGCCTTCCCCTGCCCCTGCCAGTAGGCGATAGCCTGGAGCACGCGACCGAACAGGTTGCGCTGCACCACGATCAGGTCGGCAGCGGCACAGGCCTCACGCGCTACGGGCCGGTTGAGCGAGAAGTCCTCAATCCACACCAGGCGGGCGCTGTGCCCGGCGACCTTGTTGATCGCCCGTGCCGGGATGGCGCAGCGCCATTCGCTACAATTCCACTCAGCAGGCGTGTCCGCGTAAACGTAGACGATGTTCATGGGAACCCGGAGGAACGCCAGGAGCTTGGAGTTCCTAGCGTCCCTTTGAATAGGTGAGCTTTTCTCCCATAGTCTCTTCTATGATCGCTTCCCACAGCCGGACAATATGGCTGATCTCGCGCATCTCGGCCTGGGCGCGGCCCTCTGCCCCCAGGCGGTGGCGCAGGTCGGCGTCGTCAATCAGGCGCAGCAGGGCCTGCTCCCATTCGTCGGGCGTAGAGGCGAACAGGCCCCCCACCCCCCAGTCGCGGTAGGCCGGCAGAGGCGAAGCCACCCAGGGGATGCCGCAGATGCCGGCCTCCAGCAGCTTGAGATCGCTCTTCGCCCGGTTGAAAGCGTTGTCCTCCAGGGGGGCCAGCAGGATGTCAAACTCGGCCAGCAGCTTGGGGTATTGGGCGAAGGGGACGCCGGGCCGATAGGTGCATTGGACGGCGGGCAGCATCTTAAAGACCTGGTACACGCCCGGATCGCCGATGATCACCAGCCGGGCCTGGGGCCGCTGTTCCAGCGCCCGCAGCACACCCACCCGCATCTCTTGAATATCAACGCGATGGGTGGTGGTCCCCGCCCAGCCCAGGACGATGCCGGTGTGGTCCCCATCTTTTCCCCCACCCCTGCCCTCCCCCGCAAGGGGGGAGGGAGGTAAGTCCTCCACCGCAAAGGGGGGGAGGCCCGGGGTAGAGGAGATTCCCCCCTGCTCCCATTGGGCGCGTGACCAGGCAGTGGGCAGGATGGCGATGCTGCGGGCAAGCGGGCGATAAGCGTTGGCCAGGCCGGGCGTCGCCACCGTGACCACATCGGCGGCGGCGATGGACTGCTCCAGCAGCTTCAACGCAACGGGGTTACCCGGCCCTACCCGCTCATAAGCAGGCGAGTGGGGTGGAATGGCGTGGAACAGGTCGTCAATATCCACGATGACCGGTATCCCGGCGCGGACATAGGCGGCGACGGCGCGGGCCAGGGCCTGGTCAAAGGGACGACAAAAGACCGCCAGGTCGTGGTCTTTCAGATGGGTCTGAGCGAAGCCATGGAACAGATGGACCTTGTAGCCAAGCTGGCGCAGTGCCCCGGCAGGCACGCCCAGGCGGATCGGCGTGGAGACGTCCTGCGGCCCGTAGAAGGCCAGACGGGGTTTGTGCCCATCTGATGGACGGCGGACGGCGGGTGACGGACGACGGCCATTTGCCGCCGATCCTCCTGCGTCCTCTGTCCTTCGTCCGTCGTCCAGGGAACGGACATAGGCGGCCAGCGTGCGCAGGCCCGCCGCCAGGTCGGGGTTGCCATCGGCGTCCGCCTGCCGTGCGTTGATCTCCACCAGCGCCAGGAAGACCTCGTCCAACTCGCCGCGCCGGGCCTGAACAGCCGCCGTCGTATCCGGCGCGTTCAGGATGTCGCGCAGCTTCGCTGCAGCGGCCTCCAGTTCGGTCGGGGTGGGGGGAGCACTACGGCCCGTGAGCTGCCGCACCAATTCGGGGACAGCGTTGGGATCAATTGATGAATGGTCTCCATCCTCCGTCCTGCGTCCTCCGTCCCCCTTCAGGGCCTCAAGTTGCGCGGCGGCCTCGGCGTTGTCCGGCTGGAGCGCCAGGACGCGCTGATAGAACAGCCGGGCGGAGGTCGCATCGCCGGCATCGCGGTAGCAATCGCCCATCATCAGCAACGCCTCAATATCCTGAGGGGCATCGCGCAACACATCGCGGATGAGGGTCACGCCTTCCAGGAACTTCTCCTGGCGCAGGCAGGCCAGGGCCAGGTTCTTGCGCGCCTGAAGGTGATGCGGATTGCGCTCCAGGAGCTTGCGGAAGGCGGCCTCGGCCCCGGCGAGGTCCCCGGCCAGGAGCCGGGCCACGCCCAGGTTGTTGAGCGTGTCGGCGTCATCGGGCCGGGCGGCGGCGGCTTCGCTGAAGTGCTGGAGGGCGTCGTCTGGCCGGCCCAGGCGGAGCAACACCGTGCCCATCGCCTGGTGCACGGTGGGGTCATCGGGTGCGGCGGCCAGGGCCTGCTCCACGTGCTTCAACGCCCCGGACAGGTCGCCTGCCGCCAGACAGGTATCCGCCAGGCGGATGTACTCTTTGACCTTGATCTCGCGCTCGCGTTCGTGGATGGCAATTGTCGGGCCAGCTTCAGGAGGAACCCCGCCATTTACACCGGAGCTTTCAGGGTGAACGGTGGAAATCACCGCCCGCGCTCTCTGTTTCTGCTCCCATAGCGCCATATAGGTGTGATACCAGCGCATCATGTTGCCCTGCAGGCTGCGCCGCTGGCGCACCTCGGCGAAGGCGTTGTCGGCCATGCGCCGCCGTTCATCCGGGTGGGTGAGCATGTACACGATGGCCTCGTACCAGGCTTCAGAGGTGTCCGGCGAGACGATGAAGCCATTGTGACCGTGAATGACGGTATCGGCGTAGGGGTGGACGTTGGAGAACAGGCCGGGGATGCCCAGCGCGCCATATTCCAGGAACTTCAGATCGCTTTTGGCGCGGTTGAAGTCGTTGTCCTTGAGCGGCGCCAGGGCGAAGTCAAAGCCGCTGCGCTGCATGAGTTGGGCGAAGGCGCGCAGGTCGGGCGTGCCCTCCCAGAACTCCACACCCGGCAGGCCCTCCAGTTCTGGAGGGACAAAGGCCAGGAAGCGGAAAATCACCTGGCCGGGGAACTCGCACAGGACGCGCCTGATCGCCGGAATCGCCACCTTGAAGTCCTCGGCATGGGTCTTCGTGCCGGCGAAGCCCACAATGGTGGGTGAGCCGGGTGGATTGGGCGCCACACGCTCCGGGAACAGTTCCAGGTCCACGAAATTGGGGATGACGCGGATGGTCTCGTTATACTGGCGCAACTGCTCCATGAGCGGTGTGGTGCTCACGGTGAGGGCATCCACCCGCGCCATGAGGGGGATCATCACGCCGCGCGTGGCCGAATCGTGATAGTGAGCGTAATTGGGGTTGAGCGGCGGCGTCTCCAGCAGGTTGTCGTCAATCTCGTAGATCGTCAAGGCCCCCCGGCGTTGGGCACGCTCCAGCACCTGGAGCATGATGGGCGGGCCGGCGATACGCTGGAAGATGATCACATCGGCCCAGTCAATCGGCCCGGTCTCCAAGTAGCTGACTTCATTCAAGGCGATCACGTTTACCTCGGCCAGCCCGGCGCGTTCCAGCAGGCTCAGCGGGCCGATCAGCCGCAACTGCGGCACCGCGCCGCGATCGTGCGTGTAGGCCAGGATGCGCAGGCGCGAGCGGGCGGTCACGGTGGGGCCGGAGGTGACCAGGTCCAGCCAGGCTTCGTCGGCGTGGGCGCTGGCGACGGCGTACAGGCGGTGATAAAAGGGCCGCCCGTTGATGTACACGGGCTCCTCTTCGCTGACGGCAACGTGGGCGAAATGCCGCTTGAGCAGGGTCTCCAGGTCAGCACGAGTAAAGAAGTTAACGTGATCGGAACTGCGCAGGTGATAGAAGGTTAAGTGGAGATCGGCCAGGTCATCCAGCCGCTCACAATTGGGCACGGTAATGAGCACGTTCATACGGGCGACCCGCGCGGCCTCAGCGAGCAGGCTATCCGGGTCCGGGATGTGCTCAATGACCTCCACCAGGGTCACCGTGTCAAAGCTGGCGTCGGCGAAGGGCAGGTGGCGGGCATCACAGATGAGCGCGGGCAGGCCACGGGCAGCGCAGGCAGCGACGACATCCGGGTTGGCGTCGCTCGCCGTCACCTGAAAACCCTGCGCGGCCAGGGCCGCAGCGTAAACGCCCTTCCCGGCCCCCACCTCCAAAACCTTCGGCCCGGCTTTCTGGATCAAGAAGTGCAGGATCGGCTCATGGGGCCGTTCTGGGGGTAGCCCCGGTGTGTAGATGTCTTCACGGTTCATGTCCAGTTGCCTGCCCTCCGCTCACTCATGTCCAACTCAGGCGATATAGCCCAGGCTGGTCAGTTGGTCTTCAATCGCGCGCTGTTCGGCGGGTGTGTACAACTCGGCGATGTCTAATGGCTCGCCGGGGAAGGTGACGCCCAGCCAGTGGCACACGGTCGCGCCGATCTGCCCGATAGTGGCATCTTCTAGCGTCCCGTGTGCGATGCCCTGGCCATAGGCCAGGAAGATACCGTAGTCGGAATGGCCGCCGCTGAGGTACTGAGAAAGGAAGACAGCGTCCTCGGCCTGGCGGTAGTGTTCGCACTCTGGCCCCAAAATGTCGCCGAAGCCATGGTCGCTGAAGACCAGGTTGACATCGCCTTGGATGCGCCCCAGGATCTCATCCACGACGGCGTAGGTCTGCAACATCACGTCGCGGTCGTGCCAGCAGTGGTGGCTGATAAAATCGGTGAAGGAGAAGTACCAGACCTGCACGTCGGTAGGATGCTCCTGCTGGAGGCGGAGCATGGCCTCCGCCTGGGCACGGGCAGCCGCCCACCAATAGGCGGGGTCAAATTCCCTCTTGAGCAGGGCCTCATGCTCTTCACGGGTGTGATGTTTGAGATCGTGGCTGAAGTCGCCGAAGGGTCTGGCATAGGCCCGCACCCAGCCGGGATAATAATAGGTCAGGGCGCCGGGTGGGGTGAGGAAGCCGCTGATCATGTAGCCCTTCTCAATGAAAGGCCGATAGGTCAGTGGCACGGCAATCACCGAAACGCTGATCCCGGCGCGATTCAGGGCATCCCAGAACGTCCGCCCCCGGATCATGTCATAGTTGACGAAGCCGCCGGTAGGCGTTTTGAAGGCGCTCAGGATGCCATGCTCTTGAGGGGAGAGGCCGGTGGCGAAGGTGGCGATGGCGACCGGGGTGATAGGCGGCTGGGTCGTTGCCAGGCGGCCCGACAGGCCGCGCTCTACCGCGGCCCGAAAGTTGGGAAAGCGATCCAGGTTGGGATAGAGGAGCGTAGGTTCCAGCCCGTCAAAGCCGATGACCCGCATCTCCGCCCTCACCCTCACCCCCTCTCCCGCGCTGCGGGAGAGGGAACTCTGGCCGCCGAGAAGGTCAGCCCCCGCGTCGCCAGTTCCACATACGCGCCCTCCACGCGGTCCTGGGCCGTCTGCTGGCGCACCCAGGCGATGAGATCGTCCACGCCCTGCTCAAAGGGGACGCTGGGGGTATAGCCGAGCAGGCGTTGCGCTTTGCGGATGTCGGCGTAGCAGTGGCGGATGTCGCCCTTGCGGAACTCGTGGACGATGCGCGGGGCAATGTCCAGCCCCAGCCGCTTGGTGAGCAGCGCCGCGATCTCGGCGACGGAGGTGCGGCGGCCTGTGCCGATGTTGATCGCCTGGTAGTTGGCGGCCTCGCTGTCCAGGGCAAGCAGGTTGGCCTGGACGATGTCGCGGACGTGGACGAAGTCGCGGGTCTGCTGCCCGTCCTCAAAGATGAGCGGCGGCTTGCCGTTCAACAGGCGGCTGGAGAAGATAGCGGCCACGCCGGTGTAGGGGTTGGAGAGCGCCTGGCGCGGGCCATAGACATTGAAGTAGCGCAGGGCCACCGTGGGGATGCCGTAGGCCCGCCCGACGATCAGGCACAACTCCTCCTGATCCTTCTTGCTCACGGCATACACCGAGGTGGACTTGAGCGGCTTGTCCTCGGCTGTGGGGCATGGCTCGGCCACAGCACCGCAGCGCTCACAATGCATCTCCCAATCGCCCGCGGCCAGTTGCGCCTCTGGCCGGACTTCGGGATAGACCGGGCCGCAATTGGGGCAGGTGTAGGCGCCTTCGCCGTAGATGGACATGGACGAGGCCACGATCAGTTTGCGCACGCGGTTGCGCTCGGTGATCAGCAGGTCAAGCAACACGGCAGTGCCGCGCGTGTTGACATCCACGTAGCGGTGGACCTGATACATAGATTGGCCCACGCCGACGGCGGCGGCCTGGTGGAAGACCACCTCTACCCCTTTCAGTGCCCGGCGCAGGGCGTCGCGGTCGCGGACATCGCCATAGATGAACTCCACTTCCGGCGAGAGATAGGCCGGTGGGGTGGGGCGGCGCCCGTTGCTGGCCAGGGGGCCGTGCACCTGCGGGTCCAGGCTGTCCAGGACGCGGACCGAGGCGCCGCGAGCGAGCAGGGCGTCGCATAAGTGGGAGCCGATGAAGCCGGCGCCGCCGGTGACCAGGATAGTCTCTTGCATGAACGTGCCTCCTGATTGGGATGCGTCAAACGTGAAACGTCATGACGCCTGACATACTGTATAGCAGAGGCTGGCGGTTTCGTCTGTAAATGGGGCGTGAAAGGGGCGTAAAGTGGGCGTAAAAAGTGGAGAACGGAGATTAGAGATTCAGTAGATCACCGAACGGTCACCCCCTCCCCGCCCCTCTCCCTCCAGGGGGAGGGAAATTGCCTCCCTCTTTTCCCCCTCCCCCCTCTGTGGGGGAGGGCTGGGGTGGGGGGCGGCTAGCGGTTCTTCAGGGTGCTCTCCTGCACCCAGCCGCTGTCCTCCATCGCGGGGTGGTCACGCAAAGCGGGCACTTCAATCAGGTACCACCATTCGCTGGCGCAGTAACGGCGGTCGCGGATGATGGCCTCGTCGCCGTTCTCAGCCAGGCCGACGGCGGCGGACATGAGCTGGCCGCACTCGCGGCGCAAAATGACGTTGGCCTGGGAGACGATCATGACGCGGCTGCCCACAGCGAATTGGGGGCCGGGCGGGGGCGGGGGAGGCATACAGCCAATCACGGCCAGCGCAAAGGCCATAACCACTCCCCCCTGAAGAACCATGCGCCTGGCTGACATCTCTGCCACTCCCGATTCACTGCCAGGATCAGGGACCAGACGCCCTTCCGGCGGTCAGCGCCTGCTGCGCCAGCGCCAGGGCCTGAGCGCGCTCGGCCTCGGCCAGGTCTGCCGCCGCCCGGTTCTCCTGGGTGATGGCCTCACACAACTCCTGGCGCAGCACGCTGATGTGGCGCGGGGCAGTCACGCCCAGCTTGACGCGCTCGCCGTCCACCTCCAGCACGGTGACGACGATCTCGCTGCCGATGCGGATGGCTTCGCCTTCGCGCCGCGCCAGGATGAGCATGGTGCCTCCTTATCCCCCTTCCCTCCCGGAGGAAAGGGGTGCAGGCGCCAGGTCAGCGCCCCGATCCCCGGCCACGACGTGATGGGCGGAGTAGCTGGAGTTCGCCAGGACGACCTGACGGGCGCGCCCGGTGGCCTTGTGAATGACCAGCGGCCCCAGCAGGTTGGCGGTGATCAAGACGCCCTCCCCCTCGGCTTCGCTACCACGCTGCGGGAGAAGGGAGGAGGGCGAGAGTTTGACGTTCAGAATGCAGAGCACGGCGACATCATCGGGGCTGGCTGCCTCTAGCGCGGCGGCATCGGCCTCGCCCAGCTCAAAGCGATAATCCGGACAAATCAGGTAAGGGTCGGTGACCAGGAAGGAGACCGCCGGTTCATCTAAGGAGCGCATGACCAGCACCGGCGCGGTGGCAGGGTCGGCTTCCAGCACAAAGCGCTGCCACTCCTCACAACCGATCAGCCCTTCAGGGAAATAGATGTCCAAGTCAAACCTCTTGACCGCGAACCCAAGACCCAGGACCGACCCGGTCTATCCCCAATCCCGGTAGATCACAGATTTACCCCCCACCCCAGCCCTCCCCCACAAGGGGGGAGGGGGTGACCGTTCGGTGATCTACTGAACCTCCCATGATCTCTAATTTCCACTCCCTTGATCACTGTAGAAAGCTCCACAGCGAAGGCGGGATGGCGCTGGCGCTGGCCTGGAGCACTGCCTGGTACACCGTTTCCTGCTCGGTCAGGCGCACAATCGTCTCGGCCATATCCGCGTCCTCTACCCGCGAGAGCAGGTCGGTGAGCATCAATTTCATGTTCTCCAGCCGCTCAGATGCGCCGCTGAGGTGGCCCTGGCGTGCCCCCACCGTCGCTTGGACGTCCAGCACCCCTTGCTGGGCGGCTTGCAGTGGGGAGATACGCGCCTGGACCGCAGCGCGGTCGTTCGCCAGCAGGTCATCGCGCAGGCCGATCAACTGCTCAAAGACAGCGGGGAAGGCGGTATCGCCGGTGACGTTGACTGTAACCGTCTCGCCCGGCTCAATCTCGCGGCGGATCTGGCCGCTGTCGCCATTGTAGATCACCTGGTCGGGTGTCCCCGGCACGAGCGTAAACGGCTGGGTCGTGGTTTTGAACCCGGCGAAGATGTAGCGGTCGGTCAGGCGGGTGTTGCCGGTGGAGATGGCCTCCTGAAGGAGTTGATCCACCTCGGCGGCCAGCGCCCGGCGTTCATCGGCGGAGACCGTGTCGCTGGCGCCCTTTTCGGCCAGGGTGAGCGCCTTTGTCATCAGGTCGGCGATGTGCCCCAGGGCGGCATCGGTCGCGCTCATCCAATCATCGCTGTCCTGGATGTTGTCCAGATAACGTTGCGTGGCAGCCAGGCCCGCCCGCAGGCTGATCGCCCGCCGCACACCGGCGGGGTCGTCTTCGGGCCGAAGCAATCGTTTGCCGCTGGCCGCCTGCTCCTGGAGCGCCACCAGTTTTTCCAGATTCATCGCAATGTTCGCGATGGTTCGGTCCACCATCCACTGCATGGAAATACGCATCCTGACCTCCGGAACTCGTCAAACATGATTATGACATTTCACATTTCATGCTTCACTACCTGCCGACGACCCCCATCCTGTTGATGATCGTATCCGCCATCTCGTCCAGCGCGGTGAGCACACGAGCGGCGGCCTCGTAAGCGCGCTGGTATTTGACCAGGTTGGCGGCCTCTTCATCCAGCGAGACACCGCTGACACTTTGCTGCTGGCTGGTGAGATAATCGGTCAAAAGCTGGTAATCGTTGACCTGGGCGTTAGCGTCATCTACCAGATTGCCAATGGTGGCCACAAAAGCGCCATAGAACTCGTTGAACGTGGCCGTGCCGCCGTTCATCACCTGAGCTGTGCGCAACTGGGCCAGCGCCAGGGCGTTGGAGCCATCGCCGGGTGAATCCGGCGCCGAGGCCGCCGCAATGTTGTTCAGATCGGACAGGGCGGCGGAGAGTGAGATGGTGGCGGCGGAGGTGCCGGAGAAGAAATCCAGGCCGGTGGCGTTGTTCA
Organism: Anaerolineae bacterium; assembly: GCA_034432795.1. Taxonomy (GTDB): domain Bacteria; phylum Chloroflexota; class Anaerolineae; order DSLN01; family DSLN01; genus DAOUBF01. The sequence goes on along the minus strand of DAOUBF010000052.1, from coordinate 79,078 downwards.
GGCCATAGCCCAGGCGGTGCTGGGCGTTGACGCGGGCGATCAACTCTGCCGCCAGGGTGTCCAGTTCGGCCAGTTGCGCCGGGATGGTTGTGTCGCGGCTCTCCAACAGGCCGCGCATTTTCCCCTCGCGGAAGCTCACCGCCGATCCGTTATCCGTCCAGGTGACGCTGACCAGGTTGCTGTTGCCTGGGTCGGCTGTAGCCCGGAGCGTGAAGGCGGTGTAGCCCGCCACCAATGTGTGCCCGCCGATGGAGAGCGTCACCGAGCCGTCGCTTTGCACGGCGACGAACGCGCCGGTCAGTTCGGTGATCTCGTTGATCACCTGATCGCGCTGGTCCATCAGGTCGTTCGGCTGATTGCCCAGGCCGAGTTGGGCCACGATCTGGCGGTTGAGGTCGGCGACCTGGCTGGCGAGGGCGTTGATGCGCTCCACATTGGCGCTGATCTGCCCATCCAGGTCACGGCGGAGCTGGTTCAACTGGCCGGCGCGGGTGTTGAACAGCGCGGCCAGCCGCTCCCCGGCTTCGCGCACGGTGGAGCGTAGCGCCAGGCTGGCCGGGTCGGTGGTCAGCCCCTGCCAGGCGTCCCAAAAGGCGTCCAAAGCCGCAGCAATGCCGTTCTCGCCCGGCTCGTTCAGCACCCCCTGGATTTCGCGCAGCGCGTCGCGCTCCACCGTGCTCTGGCTGAGCAGGGATTGGGCGGCGCGCAGGCGGCCCAGCAGGAAGGCGTCGGTGAAGCGGCGGACGCCGAGGATGAGGACGCCGGTGCCGAACTGCCCGCGAACGCCCGGCGGGTGCATACTGATGGGCGGCCAGGGCATGGCGGGCACCATGATCACGCCCTGGCGGCTGTAACCGGGCGTGTTGGCATTGGCCACGTTGTGGTTGGTGACGTCAATGGCGTACTGTTGCGCCAGCAGCGCCCGCAGGCTGAGTTCAATCCCCGAAAAGAGTGTACTCACCAGATTCTCCCCAGGAATAATGCGGTCACAGGTTACGGTCCAGCATCAGCCCATCTACGGCAACCTCGGCCCGCCTCCCCGCCGCCGTGTAGCCGGGCTGCTCACAGGCCAGGCCGATGAGAAAGGCACGCACGGCGTTGGCGCGGGCCAGGGCGGTCTCCACCAGCAGGCGCACCCCCTGGCTTTGCCGCTGGAGGTCGGCCACCGAAGCCAGGATGTCCTGGCGCAGGCAGCGCAGACGAGCCGCCGTCGCTGCGTCCAGATAGGGCAGGAGATCGGTCAATGCCAGCGGCGAACCGGGTTGCCCCTCGGAACCGGCGGGCAGGCCCAGTTGCCCGGCCCAGGCATTGACCGCTTCGGTGCGCCTGGCCTCCAGCGCGGCCAGGACCGCCACCTGCGCCTCTTTTTGCGCCACGATCTCCTCCAACGCCTGGATATCCCCGGTCAGGATGGCCTGGCGCTCCTGGGCGGTCAACGCCAGGAGAAGCTGATACACGGCGAATTGGGCCGCGAGAATGTCCTCCAGATCGGTCATGCGTCCCCACCCTGTGTGTCATTTCAGCAGTCGCAGCAGCCTGGCGGCCAGTTCGTCCAGCGGTATCTCGTAGCGGCCTTCGTCAAGCTGGCGGCGCACCGCCTCTAACACAGCGGCGCGCACCTCTTCCTGCTGGGCCGAGAGCGCGGCCTTGGCCTTATGCAGCAGGCGGGCACGCTCAGACAGGCTGACCTCGTCGCCACTGCCGGAGGCGCTTTCCGCGCTGCCCCCTGGCCGGCTGCCGCCCACGCCGCGCATCCCAGGCGTGGGTGTCGGGCCAATGGGGGATTGGGCCAGATCGTTAACTCTCATCTCAATGTCCTCGGATTCTGCCATCGCCATCTCCCTTCTGACGACAGATAGCCATCAGTAGTCTGTCGTCTGTCGTCCCTTGTCTATTATCGGCAGATGGCGATGAAACTTTATCTCCTCAGTTGCACAGCCAGTGCCAGCATCTCATCCGCCTGCTGTAGGGCGCGCAGGGAGAGGGCATAACTGCGCTGCGCGATGATCAACTCGGTCATAGCCTGACTCAGGTCGGTGTTTGACCCCTCCAGCGCGCCGCCGATGATCTCCCCCAGGCCCTCCTGGCCCGGCGTGCCCACCTGGGCGGCGCCTGAGGCGGCGGTGGGCAGGAACAGGTTGTGCGCCTCGGTGAGCAGCCCTGCCGGGTTGATGAAGCGGGCCAGCCGGATCGTGCCCACCTGTTGCCATTCCTGCCCATTGGCCGTCTCCACGCGAGCCATCAGGCTGCCGTCGGGGTTCACGTGGAGTTCAAGCGCCCCCTCCGGGATCCCCCCTTCATAGACCAGGGGGAAGCCATCGGCGTTGACGATTGTCCCGGCGGCATCGCGATGGAAGCTGCCGTCGCGGGTATAAGCCGTGCGGCCATCGGGCAGGCGCAGCATGAAAAAGCCCTCGCCCTCAATCGCCAGGTCCAGCGGGTTGGCGCTGGAGCGCAGCGCCCCTTGCTCAAACAGGTGGGTGACCTGCGCCGGCCAGACGCCCGTGCGGGCCATGTCCCCTGCGCTCAGGCGGGTGAGTAATTCCTGAAAATCCAGCCGCGCCCGCTTGTAGCCGTTCGTGTTGACGTTGGCGATATTCGCGCTGATCACGTCCACGTAGGCTTGACCGGCCAGCAGGCCCCCGGCGGCGATGTTGAGCACAGCGTGAGGTGATGACCAGGCCATGTTCGCTCTCCTTTCCTTATGGGACGCGCCCGACATCGTTAACGGCCCGACCCAGCATCTCGTCCTCTATCTGGATGATGCGCTGCGCGGCCTGATAAGCGCGCATCACAGCCAGCATGTGGGTCATGGTTGTGGCCGGGTCCACGTTGGCCATCTCCACATAGCCCTGCTGGATCGTGCCCCCGGTGCCACCGGTGGGCACGGCAGCCACCGCGGCGAACAGGCCGTTCTCGCTGCGCTGCAGGCTGGCTGCAGGGTCGGCGAACACGGCCAGGCCGATCTGACCGGCGGGCTGATCGTTCAAATAGATAGTGCCGTTGGGGTCCACACGTACCTGGCCGGAGCTTAGGCGGATGGGCTGGCCATTCGCATCCAGGACCGGATAGCCGTTGACGTTAACGAGCTGGCCGTTGGCATCCAGACCGAAGCGGCCGTCGCGAGTGAAACGTTCGCCGTCTGGCGTGCGCAGCCGGAAGAAGCCCTCACCCTGGATGGCCAGGTCCAGTGGCTGACCGGTCGCCTGGACTGGGCCAGGGCTGAAGTCAGTGATCGCCGCACTGGTCTGCACGCCGTGCGTCAGGCGGCCCAGCGGTGTGGCCAGGCCCATGCCACCGGGCAGGCGGGCCAGGAGCATGGTGGCGAAGTCGCTCAGGCGCGTGCTGGCCGCTTTATAGCCGGGCGTGTTGATGTTCGCCAGGTCTTGCGCGATCAATTCCTGCCGGAACAGCCCCGCCACCAGGGCCGAAGCGGCTGAATATAACCCCCGAATCATGCTCAACCCTCTTTCACATGTCCTCTGCATTCTCTGCGGTGAAACATCATCAGCCAGATGCTGATAACTGCCCCGGCCACGATCAGTGCCCCCAGGGCGATGCCGCCTTGAACGTAGCGGTCGGCGATAGGCGCGCCGGTTTCGGGCAGGCTGGCGGGCGGCGTGGCCCCTGGGATGGGCGTCGGGCCGGAAGGCGAGCCGGGCGCCACCACCTGAGTGTTGGGCAGGACCCCGGCCAGCGCCCGCCGGGCATCGGGCGCGGGGTCGGGGTCGGGATCGGGTTCAACGGTGATGACGAAATAGCGATACTCGGCGATCGTCAGGTCCAGGTCGGTTTTCTCCACATAGGCCGCGCCAGTCTCATCCACATCAAACGTGAACAGCGGCACCATCTCGGCCAGGTTGGGGGTCGCCAGCCAGGCCTGATAGCGTTCGCCGGTGAGCGGCTTCATGCCGGTGACGCCCAGCTTGACCAGGCCCTCGCCGATATTTACATACGCTTCACCTCTGGCGCTCTCTGGCCCCCAGTTCGTCACGTTCGGCAACGGGCCGAGATAGACGGTGACGCCGTTGCCATTGGCCCACGTGGGCAGGGCGGCCAGCAGGGCCGCGATCAGAACACAAAGCAGCGTAGGAACGTGGGCATTCTTAGGAAAGTGCACAGGGCTTCTCATACGACCTCCGCTTTCTCGTAACTCAATAGACCGGCGCGCAGGGAGAGAATGGCTTTGGCGTGCATCTGGCAGACACGCGACTCCGAGACGTTCAACAGGGTGCCGATCTCTTTCATCGTCAATTCATTATGGTAATAGAGCGAGATCAACAGGCGTTCGCGCTCAGGCAGTTCGGCCAGGGCGCGCTTCAGGCGTTCCAGCAATTCGGCCTCGCTGACCTCCTCCAGCGGGTCCACCGCGTTGTCGTCTGGCAGGATGTCGCGCAGGCTAAGGCCGGGTTCGCCCTCGTGGTTCTCCGTCTCCAGCGACAGGATCACCTGGTTGGCCTGCATCAGCGCCTCGCGCAGTTCGGCCAGGCTGATCCCCAAATGGGCGGCGATCTCCTCTTCCTCAGGCGGGCGACCCAGGGCGGACTGCAGGTTGAAGATGGCGGATTGGACCTGGCGAGTGCGTCGCCGCACGCTGCGCGAGAGCCAGTCCATAGCGCGCAGGCTGTCCAGGATGCGGCTGCGGATGCGGATGGTGGCATAGGTGGAGAAGCGCACGCCCCGCGAGGGGTCATAGTGGTCCACCGCGTCAATCAGGCCCAGCAACCCCTGGCTGATCAGGTCGTCGTAGTCGGCCTTGGATGGCGGGGTGTAGCCCAGCCGCGCCAGGACGTAGTGGGTGAGCGGGGCGAAGCGCAGGATGATCTCTTCGCGCAGGGCCGGGTCGCGGGTCGTGCTATAGCGCTGCCAGAGTTCCTCGTCCGTCATGCCTGCTTTCAGCCTTCAGCTTTCAACTCTCGGCCTGCGGGTGGCTCCTGGCCCGACGGGGGTGCACCGGGCGGGGCAGCCTCTTGCGCCTGCCGGGCCTGCGCGTTCGCCAGCGCCATGATCAGCAACCAGTTGCCCAGCCAGCCGAGCAGACCCAGGGAAACCAGCGCCAGGGCCACGCGCAGCAACGTGGTCATCAGCGAGACGCCAGAAGCCAGCCAGACCAGCGCCAGGCCAATGGTGACGAGCAGGATCATCTGCCAGGTCATGGTGATGATCAGCTCCGGCCAGGTCAGGGGCGCTTTCTGCCGCTTGTGGCGCTTTCCTTCCTCACTCATCCTGCCGTTTCCTTACTTGAGAGCAACCGGCCCACCAGCAGCGCAGGCTGAGCCGGGACAAAGTCGGTGAGGCTACGCGGCCCGCTGGCCAGGTAGGTGAGCGGCAGGCCGGTGGCGTGGGCGATGTTGAACACCGGGCCGACCCTGTGCGCCTGATCCAGGTGTGTCCAGATCAGCCCATCTGGCCCAAGCGGGGCAAAGGCCAGGGCCGCCGCGCTGAGCGCCTCCATCGGGGCCGCTGCGCTCAGGACAAGCTGAACGTTCAGCCCGCGCAGGAAACCGGCCAGTTGCCTCAGGCCAGCGCTATCGTCCGGGGCGCAGCCCGGTGTGTCCACCAGGATGGCCTGGGCGGGATCGGCAGCCCGTGTTTCCGTGATCATCCGTTGGAGTTGCTCAGGGGAGGCGACCACATCCATCGTCCGTGACGGCTTCTTCCCACCATCAATGGCGATCAGAGCGACGCGCAACCCTGCCCCGCGCAGGCGCAGCGCCAGCCGGGCCAGAGCGGTGCTTTTGCCGGCGCCGGGTGGCCCGACCAGGGCTACTGGTTGCAGGGCGCAGGCAGTCGGTAGGGGCGGCCGGGCGCGCACCAGCCTGTGCAACTGGGCTGTCAAACGTTCCTCAAGGACCTCTTCGCTGGCCTGGCCCTCGGCACAGGACGCCTCCATCCAGGCCGCCATCACAGCGCGACGTGCCAGGTGCGCATCCAGCCCCTGGGCCAGCAGGCGCCGCAGGTGATGCACGGCCCAATCCCGCCTGAGCGTGGAAGGCGCGGCGGCCTGGGCCAGAGAGCGGATCAGTTCCCGGCGCAGGGCAGCGTAGTCGGCTGGCTTCTCCGCCACGTCCAGACCTGCCCCTCTGGCCCGCTGTCCTGACAATTGGGGGCTGGAGGCCAGAGGCCGGGCCTTCGCCCCTCCCGGCACAAAGACCTCCTCTCCCCTCTCAGGGGAGGGGCCGGGGGAGAGGTGGGAAGAGGGCCTGCTCTCTGGCAGCACCGCGACCAGTTCCACCAGGGGCTGATGCCATACCTGCCAGGCCGGCGCCGGCAAGACGCGGCGGGCACTGACCACGATGGCCTGTGGCCCCAACTCAGCCATGATCTGATTCAGCGCCTTCTCTACGCGCGCCGCCCGGACGGTCTTGATCTTCACGCCTTCCCTCCGCCATCCATCAGATCAGCGGCAGCACCCCCGATCTCCACCATCCCGTGCGCCTGCACCTCCACACGCGGCCAGACCTCGGAGAAGGCCAGGATGGCCAGGTTGGGCAGGGCGCGCTCGGTCAGGCGCCTCAGCGCCAGGCGGATTTCGCGGGAACACAGCAACACCGGCTGGTAGCCCTGCTGCGCCATCTTCTCCATCTCCTGGCTGATCTTGAGCAATAGTTCCTGAGCCAGACCTGGATCAATCTGAAAGCCCATGCCGCGCTCGGTGGGCGTCAGCGCTGCCTTGAGCCGCGTCTCCAGCGCGGGGCTGAGCGTGAACACGTGCAATCGCCCGTCCTCGGCCTTGTACTGGTTGGTCAGCGAGCGGGCCAACGCCTGGCGGGCGGCTTCGCTCAACACATCCGTGTCGCGGGTCAGCCGGGCCTGGTTGGCCAGCGCCTCCAGGATGGTGGGCAGGTCGCGGATGGAGACGCGCTCGCGCAGCAGGTTGTGCAGCACGTCCTGAACCTCGCCCAGGCTGAGCAGGTCGGGCACGACGTCCTCCACCACCGCCGGCGCCTGCTCCTTGACGGCGTTGAGCAGGTCACGCACCTCCTGCCGCCCCAACAGATAGGGCGCGTAGTTGCGGATCACTTCGGTCAGATGGGTGGCGACAACCGAGAGCGGGTCCACGACGGTATAGCCTAATAGCTCCGCACGGGCGCGCTGGCCCTCGCTGATCCAGCGCGCCGGCAGGCCGAAGGCCGGCTCGCGGGTGGGGATGCCGGGCAGTTCCTCTTCAATCTCCGTGGCCGCAATCGCCAGATAGCGGTCCAGCATAAGTTCGCCGCGGGCGACCTCTTCGCCGCGCAGCTTGATGCGATAGGTGTTGGGCGGCAGGTGCAGGTTATCGCGGATGCGTACCTTGGGCAGGATGATGCCCAACTCCAGGGCGATCTGGCGGCGGATGGCCGAGACGCGCCGCAGCAGGTTCTCCGCCTGGTCCTCGCCTGCCAGGGGGATCAGGCCATAGCCGATCTCCAACTCCAGCGGGTCCACCTGGAGCAGGCCGGCGACGGCCTGTGGCCCCTCCAGTTCCGCCGTCGTCGGCGCGGCGGGAGGCGGGGGCGACTGGGCCTGCCGCCGCCGCACCGCCCAGGTGACCCCGCCGATGAGGGCGCCCACCAGCAGGAAGGGCAGCTTGGGCAGGCCCGGCACAAGCGCCAGGAGCAGAATCATACCTGCCGCCACCGCTAGAGCGCGTGGGTTGGCGAACTGGTGGACCACATCGCCGCCCAACGAGGATTCCGAGGCCGTGCGCGTGACGATCAGGCCGGACGCGGTGCTGACGAGCAACGCGGGGATCTGGATGACCAGCCCCGCGCCTACCGTCAGGAGCGTATACGTCTGGAGCGCCTCCAGCAGGGACATCTTGAGCTGCCACATGCCGATAATGAAGCCGCCCAGGATGTTAACCAGCACAATCGCCACCCCGGCTACCGCATCGCCCTTGACGAACTTGCTGGCGCCGTCCATCGCGCCGTAGAAGTCGGCCTCGGCCTCAATCAGCCGCCGCCGCTGGCGGGCCTCGGCCTCGGTGATAATGCCCGCGTTCAGGTCGGCGTCAATGGAGAGTTGCTTGCCGGGCATGGCATCCAGGGTGAAGCGGGCGGCCACCTCCGCCACGCGCCCGGCGCCGTTGGTGATGACCACGAACTGGATGATCATCAGCGTGAGGAACACGACCACGCCCACGACGTAGTTGCCCCCCACGACAAAGTTGCCGAAGGTGGTGATCACCTTGCCCGCATCGGCCTGGAGCAGGATCAGGCGGCTGGCGGAGATGTTCAGGCCCAGCCGGAACAGCGTCACCAGGAGCAGCAGGGAGGGAAACACGGAGAAATCCAAAGGCTCCTGGATGTACATGGCGATCAGCAGGATGCCCACAGACAGGGCCAGGTTGAGCGCGATCAGCAGGTCTAGCGTGAAGGGGGGCAGCGGGACGATCATCAGGCCGATGATGACCATCACCGCCAGCGCCAGGAAGGCGTCGCTGGACCGCAACAGCGCGCTCAGTCCCTTACCCGATGTCAGGCTCTTCTCTGAAGCGGTCATCACTTAAAACGTCCAACCGTGATCGCCCTTCAACGGCGTGGGCGGGCGCGGTGCGGACATGTCGCCGGGGTTGCCCCTGGGCGGCAGTGGCGCGGCAAGCTGCGCGTAGCAGTCGCTGCACAGGTAGCGTTTACGCCCACTCCTGTCGGTATACACGTGCGTCCACGGCTCAACCTTACACTCGTCACACATCTCGCTTCACCTGATGCACTGGCACGCTATCAACATCCGCGATATGAAAACCTCTGCGCTCTCTCTGGGCTGCTGCGGTAAGGTGTTATCCGTCCTCCGTCCTTTTACGGCGCCTCGGCCTGAGGCCAGCGCCTGCCGATTTTCCGCTCACGCCGCAGATTGAACACGAAGGCCAGAACCTCAGCCACAGCCACATACAGTTCCGCCGGGATCTCCTGCCCGATCTCCACCAGGGTGTACAGCGCCTGGGCCAGGGGGATATTCTGGATCACGGGCACCTGGTGCTCGCGGGCGATCTCCACAATGCGCTCGGCGATCTCATGGGCGCCTTTGGCCACCACCTGGGGCGCGTTCATCGCCAGCGGGTCGTAGCGCAGTGCCACCGCCAGGTGCGTCGGGTTGGTGATCACCACGTCGGCGGTGGGCACGGCCTGCATCATGCGCAGGCGGGCCAACTGGCGCTGCTTCTGCCGGATGCGCCCGCGCAGGAAGGGGTCGCCCTCGCTGCGCTTCAGATCGTCAATGACCTCCTGGCGGGTCATGCGCATGGACTGCATGAATCGCCGCCGCTGGTAGAGATAGTCCACGATCCCCAGGAATAGATAGGTGGCTGCGGCGCGCAAGGCCAGATCGCTCAGCAACCGCGCCAGCGTCCCGATGGCCTCAGGCAACGCCATCTGGCCCAGCGCCAGCAGCCTTCCGGCCTCCCCCTGCAGTGAGATGTAAATGACCAGGCCGATCAGGACCAGCTTCGCCAGCGCCTTGCCCAACTCCACCAGGCCGTTCGCTGAAAAGAAACGTCGCAGGCCGGCCAGCGGATTCAGCCGCGCCAGGCTGGGCTGAAGCGTATAGGTCGTAAACAGCAGGCCGACCTGGGCGACATTGGCGATCACACCGACGGCCAGAAGCGCCAGCAAGAACGGCCCGACCGCCGTCCCCAATTCCCACAGCAGCCCCAGCGCAGCCGCCCCCATTGTCCCCACCGTCCATTCCTGGCCGCCCAGGGCCGGGCGGACTTCCGGCAGCCGGATAAACGCCCGGCGCATGATCGCGGTCAACGCCGCGCTCATCTGTGCCCCCTGGCCGCCCAGCAGCCAGACAGCCGCAAGCAGCACCAGCGCCGAGGTCAGCTCGGTGCTTTTGGCCACCTGGCCGTGTTGCCGGGCCTCGGCCAGGCGCCTGGGGGTGGGCGCTTCGGTCTTTTCAGCCATTCAGTGTAATACTCTCACCATCTCCGGGCCGATCTGGGCCATGACCGTGCGCATGAGCGGCAGGATCAGGGGGAAGCCCAGCGCGACCGCGGCCAGGGCCAGCCCCAGCTTGAGCGGTGCGCCCACGAAGAACACGTTCATCTGTGGCACGACCCGCGCCATGAGCGCCATGGCCACGTCGGCGACCAATACCGCCCCCAGGACCGGCAGCGCCATCTGCAGCGCTGCCGCCAGCATGTGCGCCGAGAGCGCGATCAGGCGCTCCGGTTGCAACACGGTCAGGTCCAGCGTGCGCAAGGGCACGATCTCAAAGGTGCGCTGCAGTGCCAGGATGACCTGGTGATGCCCATCTAGGGTCAGGAACAGCAGCGCCGCCAGCAGCGCATAGAAGCTTTCCAGTGCCGTGCCCGATGTCCCCAACGTCGGGTTGAGCAGATAGGCCGCCTGCAACCCGGCAGTGAGGCCGATCATATCGCCCATAGTCTGGAAGGCGGCGAAGACCAGCTGGCCCGCAAAACCTACCAGCATCCCCGTGACCAGTTCGCGCCCGATGTTCAGCAGGAAGACGCCCAGAGGATCGGCTGGCCCGACCTCGGCCTGGAACGGCAGCAAGATGGCCGTGAGCAACACGCCCAGCCCGACCTTGACCTGCGTGGGGATCAGGCGGTTGCTCAGGATCGGCGCGGTCATGAAAATCGCCAGGATACGCGTTAGAGCCAGGAAAAAGCTCTCTACGTAAGCTATAGATACCGTCATTGGCAGCCTTCCTGTGACCGTCAAAGGCGAAATGCCCCCGGCGCTTGACAGGTCACGTCCCTAGTAGGGCAGGTTTCCATACCTGCCGACGGGTTTCCAACCCTGCCGCTACGGGACGCACGGCAGATACGGCGGGTATAGAAACCCGCCCGACGAAAGCCATTCCCTGACAGCCTGCCTGGTCATGCACTAGGGACAAGCCTTGTGCCTGCCCCTACAATACTCCAGGCGCGGGAGGCCGTCAGTAAAGGAGATGTGAAACTGGGGTAAACGTCGCGTAAAATAAATCGGCTTCCCGGTGCCGGGCTTCCCAGTACCGGACTTCAGCCCGGCTGGGAGGGTCGGTTAACGCCCGCCGACCTCTGTAAATACCTCATAGCGTATGGGACAACTGAAGGGGACATAGCGAGCGGACTCCGGCGGGCTATACACGATGATCTCGCCGATGTCCGCCCGCCAGATCATCGTGCCGCCCTCAAAGTATTGGCGGGCAAGCTGGACGGTCTGCGCCGGTGCGGTGGCCCAGCCCAGGAAAGCGCTCAACGGCTGCGGCCCAGGGTTACAGGAGGGGGTGCCCTGCCAGGCCCGCAGCAGCGCCGCGTCCGGGGCGAACAGGCCGGGCGGCGGCGTGGGCAGCGGCCCTGGATCGCCGCCGGGATCATAATAATAGGCCAGCACCGGCCCGGCTGGATCGCCCGGCAGCAGGGCATAGATGATCCGGTCGTCCACGCCCCCGCCTTCCACGAAGAGACGCAACATCTCGCCATGTTCAAAAGGCTGGACCAGGCCCGTATAGCCGCGCTCGTCCTCAATCGCACATAGCAGCCGGTTGCGCACCGTGGCGTTGGCCGACCACAGCGCGCCGAAGCCGCGTACCGGCAGGTGCAGGCAGGCGCCCGGCTCGGAGGGGTCCACATGCGTCCATGTGCGCCCCCGGTCGGTGGAACGATACAGCGCGCCGGAGCCGCCGTGTCGCAAGTCTATCCGCCCGCTGGTGGCGTAGTCCACGGCATAGGAGACCTGCGTGTAGGCGGCGTAACTGCCAGGGGGGATGTCCTCGTGCTTTTGCAGGACAGGCTGCTCGTCGGGGCGAAGGGACATGATCCAGGTCTGTCCGCCGAAATCCACGCCGATGGCCAGGATCAGCCGATCCTGGCGGTAGTTGGGGGCGGGGAACAGCACTTCGCCCAGAGAAATCCCTTCAAAGGCCTGCACCGGCCTCCAGCCCTCGCCGTGATCTTCCAACAAGAGATACTGCGTGACATAGCGGCCCCCGCCGCGGTTGCTCACCGCGACACCGACGCCATCCGCAGACCGCGCCGGGCGCGGATATGCCAGCATCCGGCTGCCGCCTGGATGGATGAAGCGCCAGGTCCCCCCGCCATCCTCCGAGCGGAACAGGCCATCCTGCGTGGCCACCCATAATCGCCGATCCCCAGGCGCCTTCAGCACCGGGCAGACCAGGCCGTTGCAACTCACCGTAGGCGTATGCGCTACCTCTTGCCAGCTTTGACCGCTATCTGTAGAACGCCACAGGTGGCTGACCGTATCGTACAGGTGGCTGCGCCCGAAGACGTACAAGTCGGTGCCCTCAGGGGAGATGACCACCTGTTGTAGAACGCCGTAGGCAAAGGGAACGCTGGCCGGGTCATAGGGGCTGACCCAGTTGCGTCCGCCGTCGGTAGAGAGTCGCGGCAGGCCCTGACCGAGGGTCTGCGCCAGTAGATGGCTGCCCACCGGCTCACCCGGCAGGACCTGGAGATACACCATCTCCAGAGAGCCGCGAGCAAAATCGCCGCTCTCCAGCGGTACGTCCGTCCAGGTCGCGCCGCCGTCGGTGGATTTGACCACATGGTCGCAGCGGGGCGCAAAGGCCGTCCGGTCACCGGCGAAGGCCGGGGAGAGGGCCAGGTTCAGTGGACAGGCTATGAGAGGCAGGACTTCGCTCCAGCTTGCGCCCCGATTCGTGGAACGCAGCAACCGGCCAGAGTTAAGTTCCCCTTGCACGGCGAAGACGGTTCTATCGCTGGCGTAGGCGGGTGAGTAGACAATCTCAGAGACCGGCGCGCTCAGCCCCGGATACCCTTCCCAGGTGGCGCCACCATCGCGGCTGCGATACGCGGCGGTGAAGCCGAGGGCAAATTGAGGCTCTGCGAATAACAGGGCGGCTTCTCCGCCGCTGTCAAAGTCCGGCGCGAGCACGATCGCCATGACCGTGCCCTCGGCGGGCAGGCCGGCCCGGTGGACGCGCCAGCTTGCACCGCCGTCTTCCGAGATCATCACGCCGTTCCCGTAGGTACCCGCGACGAGCTTGCCCCCTGGCGAGACCGCCAGCGCCGTCAGGCCCAGCAGAGGTTCATCGGGCTGGCCGGGCGGCGGGGGCATCAGCGGGGTGTTCATGGGCACGGCCAATACAACAGGAGGGGGAGGTGGCGTTGTGGTGGGGCGGGCTGTGGGCTGCCGCGTGGGGGTAGCGGTGGCCTTAGGTGTGGGCGTTCGCGACGGCGTCGCAGAGGGCATGGGGGTGACCCTACCTGGGCCGGGCGAAGCTGTAGGCGGGGAAGACGTTGTCGCTAGGGTTAAAGTGGCGCCGGGCGATGCGGTCAGCGTAGGGGGAACGCTGGCGATGAGGGCAGTTGGCAGCGGGCGGGTGGGCGTCGGCGTGGGCGGACGGGCGCAGGCCGCTATGAGCAGCACCAGGCTCCCTAGACTTCCCCAGAGGACAGGAAGGCGTTTCATCGTGCCCCGCGTACCCATATGATCTCCATCACAGATACAGACGCCCCACCGTGCCTCTTCGTTCCAACGCGGTTCACATTCTAGCACGGTCCCCGGCGTAAGGCGACCGCCGGGCCATCTGTGCCTGTCCCTGGTACTTTTGTCCCCAATTTCACCCAATTCCACGCTGCAGGTGGTATAATGAAGTGGTAAAGAAGTGCCAGGATCGGGCCGGATTTATCGCCATATGTGGGATTTGGGACTTGACACAGCGTAAATATGGGAGTAATATATATGGTGATGGACAATAACGATGGGCATAGATGTAGGGGTGTACAGGACATGCATCCAGACGGTATAGGCCCATATGGGATACTGCGACATAGTGGCCATCGGGGTGTGCCGCGACCCCAACCCCGGCAGTGTGGCCGGGGGGGCCGGTAGGAAGGGGGCAGACCGGGCAGATGGGACGAGTGAAGCGTGCAGCCACCCCCTCAGTGACCTTCGCCCACCCCAGTGAAGCTGAGTTCGCCCGCATCCTTGACTTCTACCAGATCGCCTGGATATACGAGCCCCGGACCTTCCCCCTGGCCTGGGACGAAAACGGAAACATCACAGAGGGCTTCACGCCCGATTTTTACCTCCCCGATTACGACCTCTATGTGGAACTGACCACCCTGCAACAGGGCCTGACCACGCGCAAACACCGCAAGCTGCGGCTCCTCCAGGAGCTTTATCCCCATATCCGTGTCAAACTGCTGGACCGGGACGACTTTGACGCGATTTTGATCAAGCACGGCCTGGAGTCGCGCCGCGACGAACTGGTCGGTCGGACCGCGATTGTGTATAATGGTCATGGGGAAACGGACAAGCGAACTGAATGAACGCGATCTTCCCCTGGTCTGCTCCGACGACGCCGACGCCGCTTACCCGGCCCGTTCCGGGTGAGACGCTGATCACAGCTGAGGCGTTGCGCCAGCGTGTCGCCGAACTGGGCGCAGCCATTACCCACGACTACGCCGGGCGCGACCTTGTCCTGGTCGGTGTGCTTAAGGGCGTCTTCATCTTCATGGCCGACCTCATCCGGGCGATCCATTTGCCTATCAGCGTAGATTTCCTGGCGATCTCCCAGTACCGTCCCGGCGAACGGGGGGTGCGGCTGATCAAAGACCTGGACCACCCCATTGTGGGGCGCCATGTGCTCCTGGTGGAGGATATTATTGATACGGGCCTGACCGCAGCTTACCTGGTGCGCACGCTCCAGGCCCGCCGCCCTGCCAGCCTGAAGATGTGCGTTTTGCTTGACCGTCCCCACCGGCGCCTGATTGACATTCCGGTGGCTTATCGCGGCTTTGAAATCCCCGATGCCTTTGTCGTGGGCTACGGCATGGATTACAAGCAGCAGTTCCGCAACCTCCCCTATGTGGCGCTGCTCCAGGGTGTGAATAGCCGTAACGCAGGACAGGCCCCCCTGGCACAACCTGGCTGGGGTATCGGCGAGCGCTGAGTACGCGCAGAAACGGGCGCAGTCTATGATGGACCTCCGTGGCCGGGTCGTCCTTATCACCGGCGCCTCCAGCGGCATCGGCCAGGCGACGGCACGGGCCTTTGCCCCCACCGGGGCCAGGCTCGTCCTGGCCGCCCGCCGCGCTGACCGCCTGGCAGCCCTGGCGCACGAACTGGAGGAGGTCGGCTGCGAAACGCTGGTCGTGCCCACTGACATGCGGCGCGAGGAGGACATTGCGGCGCTGGCTAGGGCTGCCCTGGAGCGCTTCGGGCGCATAGACATCCTGGTGAACAACGCCGGCCTGGGGCGCATCCACTGGTTGGAGGCCCTTACGCCGGAGGAGATTCGCGAGCAGTTTGACGTTAACATCGTGGGGATGGTGCTGCTAACCCGTGCGGTCCTGCCGGTGATGCAACGCCAGCGCAGCGGCCACATCATTAACATAGCCTCGGTCGCAGGGCGGATCGGCACGCCCGGCTACACGGTCTATGCGGCCACCAAGTTCGCGGTGGAGGGCTTCAGCGAGGCGTTGCGTCGCGAGGTGGCACCCTGGGGGATTCACGTCTCGGTGGTCTATCCTGGCGGGGCTACAGGGACCGAGTTCGGCGCCAGGGCGCACCTGGAGCAGCGCATCATGCACTCACCCGCCTGGCTGCGGGTCTCGGCGGAGGACGTCGCCCGCGTGGTGGTGCGCCTGGCCCGGCGCCCGCGCCGCCAGGTGATCCTGCCCTGGCCGCTGGCTGTGGGGGCAGCCCTCAACCGGCTGGCGCCCTGGCTGCTGGACTGGTTCATAGTGCGCCTGGTGCGTGCACGGCGGGCCGACGATCTGGCTGCATCCAGGTAGCGCGTTGTCCTCTCATTCCCAGGAAAGCAGCAGAGCGCAGGGGGAAAGCCGCCTGCGCTCTGTTACGTGATCTATGACACAAGGGAGGCGGAGAGGGTGGGATTTGAACCCACGGAGCATTGCTGCTCACGCGCTCTCCAGGCGCGCGCGTTAGACCAGGCTACGCTACCTCTCCAGGCCAATGCCTATTATACCATGTTTGCGGAACATAGACCAGGGGCATGGCATTCGTCGGTGTATTTCATGGTTGGCGAACATGCCACCACATCACCGGGAGGGCGAAACGGTCCGTTTGCTTCTGGGGGGCGATTCAAGTATGCTTCTACTAGAGAATACCTGAGTGGCCTGTCGCGGCATGGAGACGACCCGAACCCGACCCACCAACATTGTTTTTGACCGTACCAGGAAGGAGTTGCGTATCACCTGGAACGACGGTCATGAGAGCACGTATTCTTTTGAGTTCCTGCGGGCGAATTGTCCCTGCGCGGAGTGCAAGACCCTGCGGGAGAATCCCGATCCGCTGCGTATCCTTCCCGCATTGGATACTCGCGTGGAATCGGCTGAGCTTGTGGGCAACTACGCGCTCCAAATCATCTGGGGCGATGGGCATCGGTACGGTATCTATTCCTGGGACCTCTTGCGTAGCTGGGGGTAGTCTGAACTGCCCCTGTCACTTGTTGAGGGCTTAGCTGCCCCCCACCCCAGCCCTCCCCCTGGATAGGTGAGGGCCAGGGAAGGGTGACAGTTCTGTGTTCTACTGAGACTGCCGAGACAGCCCCAGCCAGGCCTCATGCCCCATCATGGCCATTTAGCGCTTCCAGCCGCACTGCGCAGGCCTTGTACTCCGGGATCTTCGCCAGCGGATCAAGCGCGGCGTGCGTGAGCAGGTTGGCGGCGGCCTCGGCGAAGTGGAAGGTCATGAAGACGACGCCGGGGGCGATGCCCTCGGTCACCTCGGCGCGGGTGATGATCTCGCCGCGCCGTGAGCGCGCCCGCACCAGGTCGCCATCGGCGATGCCCAACCGCAGCGCGTCCTCCGGATTCAGTTCAACCGTCCCCTCCGGCACGAGTGCGTTCAGCCCAGGCGAGCGCCGCGTCTGCGTGCCCGTGTGGTAATGATACAGCGTGCGCCCGGTGGTGAGGAGCAGAGGATATTCGGCGTCGGGGACTTCGGCAGGAGGCATGTGCTCAACAGCCATGAAGCGCCCCAGCCCACGCGTGAACTTCTCGGTGTGCAGGATAGGCGTGCCGGGGTGGTCAAGTGTCGGGCAGGGCCATTGTAGCCCCTGAATGCCCAGCCGCTCATGGCGGATGCCGCCGTAGATCGGCGTGAGCGCCGCCATCTCAGCCATGATCTCGGCCTGGCTTTGAACATCCCAGCCTGCATACGGCCCTTCTCCCACCGGCTGAAGGGCCAGCATTCGCCTGGCGATTTCGGCAATAATCTCCCAATCCTGTCGGGCCTCACCCGGCGGCGTCACTGCAACATGGAGTAGTTGTACACGGCGCTCGGTGTTGGTGAATGTGCCCGTCTTCTCGGCAAAGGCGACGCCCGGCAGGACGACGTCGGCCAACGCTGCCGTCTCGGTCAGGAAAATGTCCTGAACCACAAGGAACTCGCAGCGCTCCAGCCCCGCGCGCGTGTGATTTAAATCCGGGTCAGACAGCATGGGGTTCTCGCCCATGATATATAGCCCGCGCACTTTGCCCGCGTAGGCCGCGTTGATGATCTCCACAACGGTCAGGCCGGGCGTCTCCGGGATGGGCGTGGTCATGCCCCAGGCGCGCTCAAACTTCGCCCGGACGTCGGCGTTGGTCACCGGCTGATAGCCGGGGAGGACGTTGGGGAGTGCCCCGGCGTCGCACGCACCCTGCACATTGTTCTGGCCGCGCAGGGGGTTCACGCCGCTCCCCGGCTTGCCAATGTTGCCCAGAAGCATTTGCAGGTTGGCGACGGCGAAGACGTTGGCCACGCCGGTGGTGTGCTGGGTGATCCCCATAGCAAAGAAGGCCGCGCCGGGCCGGTTCTCCCACAACAGCCGCGCCGCACCGATGATGTCGTCCGCCGTGACGCCGGTGATCTCTGCCACCACCTCTGGCGTATATTTCGCCACGGCCTGGCGCACGGCCTCAAAGCCCTCGGTGCGCCGGGCGATGAAATCGTGGTCAATCCAGTCGTTGGCGATGAGCACATGAGCGATGCCGTTGAGGAGCGCGATGTCCGTGCCGGGCCGGTGGCGCAGGTGCAACCGCGCCAGGTCGGCGAGCGGGATGTTGCGCGGGTCGGCCAGGATGAGCGGGATGCCGCGCTCTTTGATCGCCCGGCGCATACGCATCCCCAAAACGGGGTGCTGCTCGGTGGTATTGGAGCCGATAACGAAGAAGGCGCGGGCCTCATGGATGAGGTCGTCCATAGAGTTGGTCATGGCGCCGGAGCCGAAGGCGGTGGCCAGCGCAGACACAGTGGCCGAGTGGCACAGCCGGGCGCAGTGGTCCACGTTGTTCGTGCCGAACACCTGCCGGGCCAGCTTCTGCATCAGGTAGTTCTCCTCGTTGGTACAGCGGGCCGAGGCCAGGCAGGCCAGTGCTTCCCCGCCGCTCTCCCTGCGGATGTGAGCGAATTTGCGGGCAACGAGGTCCAGCGCCGTGTTCCAGTCCACAGGCACCAACTCCCAGCCATCGCCATCTCCCCTTGCGCCGGGGCGTGGCTTGTCTCGCCCGTCCAGGAGATAGCGCCGCACCAGAGGCCGCGTCAGGCGGTCGGGGTGGCCGACGAATTCAAAGGCAAAGCGGCCTTTGACACAGGTCAGGCCATGATTGGCCGGCCCCTCCCAATCCGAGGTGATCTCCACGATGCGATTGTCCACGACGTGCAGCTTAATGCGGCAACCCACGCCACAATAGCCGCAAATGGTCGGGGTCACGGTTTCCGGCCCGCCGGTGAGGGCCTTTAGAACCCCGGTTTCTCGGAGAAAGCGGGGTTCTGAGATTCCGAGCCGGTATTTGGGCACAAGCGCATCGGTGGGGCAGACAGCCACGCACATGCCACAGAATTCGCAGGGGCTGTCCTGCATGGTGCTGTCCAGGCCGAAGCCGATGTGCACGTTCGCGCCCCGGCTGAAGACGCCGATGGCCTCCACGCCGTTCAGATAGGCGCAGGCGCGCTGGCAGCGCCAGCACAGGACGCAGGCGTTGCGGTCCACGCGGATGAAGGGGTTGGAGTCCTCTACTGGATAGAGCGGGCGGTTGGCGTGGAAGGGTGGGGGCTGTACGCCATAGCGTTCGGCCAATTCCAGGAGCAGGTTGGGTTCGCTCTTCGCGTAGCGTCCCACGCCGGGCGTGTAATTCGCCAGGAGCAGTTCCAGCACACGCCGTCGCGCTGCCTGCACTGCCGGCGAATCCGTCTCCACCTCCATCCCTTCTGTCGCCTGGAGGGTACATGCGGCCTGGAGTGTGGGCCAGCCTTTGACCTCCACCAGGCATACGCGGCAGCCGCCGTCCGGCGGCAGCGCCGGGTGATAGCACAGCGTGGGGATGTCTATCCCGGTCTGCTGCGCCGCCTTCAGCACCGTCATACCCGTTTCGGCCTGAACGGTCTGTCCATTGATCTTCAGCGTGAGCATACTTCACCCCCGCCAGGGTCAGATAGGACGCTTTCAAACTCGTCCCGAAAGTGTGTCAGGGCGGTGCGGATCGGCAGCGCCACCGACTGGCCCAGGCCGCAGAAGGAGGCCAGAGCCAGCGTATCGGCCAGCGCCGCCAGTTGCTCCAGATCGCCCGGCCTGCCGCCGCCCGCCGCAAGCCGGTTCAAAATGTGGAGCGCCTGCGCCGTGCCGTCGCGGCAGGGTGTGCACTTGCCGCACGACTCGGCCCAGAAGAAGTGAACGATCCAGTGCAAGAGGTCCACTGCCGACACACGGTCATCGCACACCAGAAGCGCCCCCGATCCCAGCGCCACGTCTTGCTTTACGGAGGCGTAAGTGAGGGGCACGTCCAGGAGCGTCTCAGGGATGATCGTCCCGGCGGCGCCGCCGGTCTGGGCCAGCTTGAAGGGGCGACCGTCCCTCAGGCCACCAGCGAAATCGTAGATGAGCCTGCGCGCTGTGACGCCGAGGGGGACTTCGTAGGCGCCGGGGCGGGCGACGTGGCCGGAGATAGTGAAAATCTTGGTGCTCCCGGCGTCAGGCATCCCCTGCAGGATCGGCGCAAAGTTCGCTAATGTCTCCACATTATTCACCAGGGTAGGCTGCCCCCACAGCCCGTTCACTGTCGGGTAGGGCGGGCGGATGCGGGGGACGCCGCGCCGGCCCTCTAGCGATTCCAATAGCGCCGTTTCCTCGCCGCAGATATAGGCGCCCGCGCCACGATGGATGTGGATATGGAAGTCAAAGCCCGATCCGGCGATATTGCGCCCCAGCCAGCCGGCGGCCTCGGCCTGAGCGATAGCGTGTTGCAGGCGGGCAGCGGCCAGGGCATATTCGCCGCGGATGTAGATGTAGCCCTCATGTGCGCCGATAGCGTATCCGGCGATGGCCATGCCCTCTAGCAGCAGATGGGGGTCGGCCTCCATGATCACCCGGTCTTTGAACGTGCCCGGCTCGGATTCGTCGGCATTGCACACGACGTACTTGGGCGTGCGCGTCTCATTGGCAACGAAGCGGGCCTTGCGCCCGGCGGGGAAGCCTGCGCCGGCTCGTCCTTGCAGGCCCGAAGCGATCAGCGCTTCAATCACGTCGTCGGGCGTCATCTGGAGCGCGCGTTTTAGCCCTTGATAGGCACCTGCAGCCAGGGCGTCATCCAGCGAATCCGGGTTGATCTGGCCCGCACGGGCCAGAACGACGCGCACCTCGCCGGGGGCAGGTTGGCCGTACAGGGGGTTGGGGGCATCAGACAATACCTGTTGGCGGCAATCGTCAAGGATGAAGGGGGCCTCTTCTGGCGTCATCGGCCCAAACGGAGCGTCGTCAACCATCAGCGCCGGCGCCCGGTCGCACAGCCCGACACAACTTGTCCGCTCCAGGGTGAACAGGCCGTCGGGCGTCGTCTCGCCGGGCGCAAGGCCGAGCCTATCGCGGAACACAGCCAGCAGGGCCGCGCTCCCACACGCCTGGCATGTGGGGCTGTCGCATACGCGGATAACGTGTTGGCCACGCGGGCGCAGGCTGAACATGGCATAGAAGGAGGCCACGCCGCCAATGCGGCTTTCGGGCAGGCGCATGGCCTCGGCGACGACATCCAGCGAAGGCCGTCCAAGCCCCTGCTCGCTGGCTTCCAGGGTGCGCAGGACGTCCACCACTCTATGCGGGGCACGATCGTGTTGCTCAATGGCTGCGCGCGCACGAGCGCCGTCCTGAGGACGGGGATCACGGCGTCTAGGCATGGGACCTCCTCCTCATCATTGCGGATGATGTCTTGATCTACCACAAGGGGGGCGGGGGATGGAAGTGTTAAATAAGGAAGTGTTAAATGGCATATTCTATCACGACAAATGTCATCGTTTTGAGGGAATAGACGCGCTCTCTCAAACCCACTATAATCCCCCTATCCTTAATAAATGGCGAGGGAGCTATGATCAGGTGTCTGTATTACGCGGGTGAGGGTTCGCCTGTGGTCAGCGTGCCGCCAGAGCGGGTCGCGGAGGTTGTGCGTGGCGGGGTAGGGCTGCTCTGGCTGGACCTGGGCGGGGAAGACCACACAGAGAGCGAGGCGCTGCTGACGGGCTTCGGTTTCCATCCCCTGGCGATTGACGACGCCTTGCGCGAGTCGCACGTCCCCAAGGTGGATGATTATGGGGATTACCTGTATATCGTGCTCCATGCCATCCAGTTCCAGCCCGGAGGGTCCGAGGTTAACACGCTGGAACTGGACATCTTCCTGGGCCGCACGTACCTGGTCACCCACCATCGGGAGCCGATCCCGGCGTTGGAGGCAGTCTGGAAGCTGGCCCAACGCGGCGAGCGCCACGTCGTGCGCGGCACAGACTTCTTGCTATACGAGCTGGCCGATCGCGTGATCGCGGATTTCATGCCGGTGGTGGATGCCCTGGATGAGGCCATTGACCAGGTGGAGGACGAGGTCTTCAGCCACCCCACCCCCCATGTCCTCAATCGCATCTTCAGCCTGAAGCGGGCGGTGCTGCACCTGCGCCGCGTGATCGCGCCGGAGCGCGAGGTGCTCAACCGCCTGGCCCGCGACGACTACGCCGTGATTGACCCCCGCGACCGCGTGTACTTCCGCGACGTGTATGACCATCTGGTGCGGCTGTACGACATCAACGAGGCCTTGCGCGACCTGGTCGGCGGGGCGTTGGATACCTATCTTTCGGTCACTTCCAACCGCATCAACGAGATCATGAAGGTGCTGACGGTGGTGACGGTGGCGCTGATGCCGCCGACGTTGGTGGCGAGCTTCTATGGGATGAACTTCGCCAACCTGCCGCTGTTGAGCCATATGTGGGGTTGGGTGTTTGCCTTCATCCTGATCGTCTTCTCCTTCGTGGGGCCGCTGCTGTACCTGCGGCGGCGGGGCTGGTGGTAGGGGTGCACACCGCCGTTGGTGCTCCCCTCTAAAATCGGCCGCTGTAGCGATTCTGAAGGACTTAACCGAACTACTGTCGTGCTCCTCATAGTGACCTCTAAATAGCGCCGCAGCCGCCGCAAGAGTCGCGTCGGGTAATACCTGTCCAGCACTTGGTGGATGAGGTCACACACCAGGATACCCAGGAGCAGGCCCAGCGCTAGCACGGGCCGCTCGCGTGACCAGCGTAGTATGGTGGCTGGATAAGGTGGTGGATCGGGGGATTCCGATGGCGACGCTGGTTGGGCTAATCACCGCGCTTGCTCTACGATGCTCTACAAGGTCTTCAAAGAGCACTCATTCCTCGGCGCAGAGGGTGCAGTGAAAAATGCTGAGGCATCATCCTGCCAGATATTGCCGGATGCGGTTTATCTCTGCGGATCTGAGTCCTAGAAACATATCAATGTGAATGGCAGCAGAACCCTTAGACGACTTCGCTATTTCTGCAACGTCTGAAGGGGTTAAGGCAGAAAGGAGATTCTCAGCATCATCAAGGTAGCGTAGAGCTGTTGATTTATCACCGACCTTTACCATTAATCCTACGAGATTCATAAGAGACTCTAGTTGTCTTAAGATATCCTTTTGCCGTGTATAGAAGTCCAAAGTCTCCTGTGTGATGGTAATGAGATCCGAAAAGTCACCAGTGGTGTCTGTTAGCAACAACGCCCGGCGTGTTTTCCACTGAAGTACATGTTCGGTGGAACGCGCATTCTCTGCCAACCTGATGGCCCGATCAATTAACTCGAGCGCTTTTGAAATATCACCTTGTTGCTCCGCCAAGCTTGCCTGGAGCATCAACTCGAGGCCCTCTGAGCTATCCCACATCACTATTCCCCCCCCTAAGTCTGGGCCGCCAAGAGCCAATTAGTTGCTCCCGTCAACCGTCATCTAGACACCATGATTTTAGTGCATGTTACCACATCTCAACGAATTCGAGCAAGAGCGATGAACCGCAAAGCAGAGTTGGTTCAAGCCGTGATCAGCCTAGTAGTCTCAACACTCCTGGCGTTCAAGCACTATGATAGCATCTGGTGTAGGTCATTTCTTGCCGACGGTGAGGCTGTCAAAGCGGCAGATCGCGGTCGCATCTCCGCGATTCTAACTGACCAGTAGCCAGTAAACTTTCAACACGAAACAGCCTTGATCGCAGAGGGCCTCTCACACAATGTGAGAGGCCCTCTGCATAGAGACATCGCCTGGCTATAAATCGCTATGGTGAAGGCGATGTTGGTGCGGAACAGTAATGCCAGAAATCCTGTGACCAACCTGCTGTTACTGAATAGGCCCATATAGAGTCACCTGGATAGAGTCCTGCCCAGGCAAACCAGCTACACCATTGGTAGTCACAGTATCCATAACTCCTCCACAGTCTATTCCCGTGGAACTGAACGGTGAAATTGCCGACCCCAGTATCAAAGATCGCATTTGCCCTATCGTAAGGAGGGTTACTACATTCAGGGACGAAGACGCTGAAATGACCTCCTGATCCTGTTGGCATAGTCCTGCCTGTTCTTGGTCCGTGCCCAACTTGAATCAACTGTATCATTATATCGCCGCCCACTTCGCCTTCAGTTGGGGCGGGACCTACCGCCCTTTCTTCCACGGTTGGCGCTACCGGTCCAGGAATATTAAGCAATTGATCTGAGACTAGCGTCCACTGGCCTCCCTGTGAGGTAAAGGTGAAGATATGCTCGTGAACATATTCAGTCGCAGGTGGAGAACCATTATTGACACTGGCTACATCAAATTTGAGCACGGTATATTCAGTCGCCTTTATCGTACCTGTAGCACCCGCAATTTCAACGCTGTTCACAGTCCATTGTGTGTTAAAGCTCATATAGCCCAGTTGGTCAGCAGCCAAAGCTACTCGCTGATCCTGGGCATACACGAGACGATCCCAGATTGCATCTTTGTAGAATGGCGCTAATGGGTCATTCTCCAAAGTTTCCTCAACATCACCAGATACCAGAACCTGATTCTGTGCTGCGACTGAAGCCTCAGCAATAGCCCTAAGTGTATCCTCAATTCCATCAGCCGGAGGCCTATAGACTGCGCTCGCGAATACCTGAACAGGCTGCCCACGCAGCAGTACGAGTGTCACTAAAGAGGCTAATAATAAAATGCGATAATTAGCTTTCATCACTTGCCCCCTCTCTTAAGTGGTACTTCATCGTAGTACTTCCCGCCTCCGCCGTGGCCTCTCTAGCGTACCACAACTTGGGCCGCTTGTCACCTGTGGAAATTACCAGTTTTTATCCTGCGGATTTCCACAGGACGCTCACCACGTCCACACCGTCATCCACACCACCGGTACTCCAACACCCAGACCGCCGCTGATGTGTTGACACTGACGCGTTATGCTTATGAGCGCGTTGAGGCTGGCAAGCACATGCCCGGCGTTTTTGAAGTCAGCCATTAAGTGCCGGTAGGTGTCGCTATAGGAGACATCATGTTGACAGAATCTGGCTTTGGTTCTATATTCTGCAAAAGGTAGGAAATATGTCCGCAAATCTGACCCCGAGGGATAGATCGGTGATCAGGCAAGTTTTCTCACAGATATGAGCTTCCCTATCCTTGAGTTTGACGCTACACGCGAAGCAATGATAGAACCCGCGCAGGTTGTGCAGCCTCGCGACGTGGCCGAACACTGCGTGATCTGTTTTTTCCGAGAGGTGATTGAAAAGGTTCGACATGAGCACAAGGCCAGAGTGGTCGCCGAAAATCTCTGGGAGGATGGCCCACATCCTCTGTATGAGATTTCATACGCCGGGCATAGGCTTGCCTTTTACCATCCCGGCGTTGGGGCGGCGATGGCCGCTGCGCTCCTGGAGGAGATGATTGCACGCGGCTGCACGAAGTTCATCGCCTGTGGAGGGTGCGGCGTGTTGGAGAAGGATGTGCCCGTCGGCAAACTGATTGTGGTCTCATCTGCGCTGCGTGATGAAGGCGTCTCTTACCATTATCTGCCGCCAGCGCGAGAAGTGGCGGCCCATCCGGCGGCGATTGCGGCATTGAAGAGAACGCTGGACGGGCAGGGCATCCCTTACCGGCTGGGCAAGACCTGGACAACGGATGCCCCTTATCGCGAAACCCGCCACAAGATCGCCAGGCGAAGAAGTGAGGGCTGTTTAGTGGTGGAAATGGAGGCCGCTGCCATGCTGGCAGTTGCCGAGTTCAGAGGGGTCGTGTTGGGCCAGGTGCTCTATGCCGGCGACGATTTAAGTGGAATGGACTGGGATAACCGCGGCTGGCAATCCCGGCGGGAAATTCGCGAGCGGTTGTTTTGGCTGGCGGCAGATGCCTGCCTCACCCTGTGAGGCAAGGGCATCTTGAGCACAGAGGGAGACACTGACATGACGGCTCAAATCCCCGAACGACTGATCATTGACGGCAAAGAAACTGCGATGGCCTTCTGTCCGCCGCTTCCCTATGGCCATCCCCGGATCGTTGAAGTGGATGAGGCCGAGGCCGCCCGCGATGCCCCCTTTGTCTTCTCAACGGCGTGCTGGAGAGGCTATGTGGGCACCTGGGAAATCAAAGAGGGCCGCTTCTTCCTGGTGGGCTTGCGTGGAAAGTACAGAATGCTGGGGACAGAACCCCTCTTGGCCGATTGGTTTACAGGGATTCTGAGAATCCCCAAGGGGAAAATGCTTCACTATGTCCACATGGGCTTTGGTTCCGTGTACGAGCAAGAGTTGCATATCAAGATAGAGGATGGGATGGTGGTCGCGTCACGTGTGATAGATAATCGGGGGAAACGTTTTAATGTGCAGGAACTGGCCTTGAAAAACCTCCCTGGATGGGAGAACCGCTTCCCTGGGGATGATGAGTGGTGAGTATTGATATATCTCCCCTGGACGGCATCCGCGTTGTAGACCTGAGCGAGGCGCTCGCCGGGCCTTGGTGCACCATGCTCCTGGGCGACCTGGGGGCGGATGTGATCAAGGTGGAGCGACCGGACGGCGGCGACCAGTCACGCGGTTGGGCGCCGCCCTTTGTTGGCTCGGAGAGCGCCTATTTCCTCTCGGCCAACCGCAACAAGCGCGGCATCACCGTGAATATCCAGACACCGGCAGGGCAGGAGGTCATGCGCCGCCTGCTGGCCGGAGCCGATGTGTTCGTCACCAACGTTCGGCGCGTTGAATCCTTGCGCAAGGTCGGGCTGGATGATGAGACGCTATTGGCACTGAACCCGCGCCTGATCTACTGCGCCATCAGCGGCTATGGCCGCAGCGGGCCGTATGCCGGGCGGGCCGGGTATGACCTGGTGGCCCAGGGCGAGGCCGGGCTGATGAGCGTCACGGGCAGCCCGGAGAGTGCGCCCATGCGCTTCCCCGTCCCCATTGCCGATATTACAGCCGGTATCTACAGCGCGCTCGGTATCCTGGCGGCCCTGTTCGTCCGCGAGCGAACCGGCCAGGGGCAGGTGCTGGACATGGCGCTTTTGGAATCGCAGGCGTCCTGGCTGAGCATCCTGGCGGGGAGTTACTTCGCCACCGGCATGCGCCCCCAGCCGGTGGGCAACGCCCATGCCAACATTGTCCCCTACCAGGTCTTCCGCGCCCGCGACAAGCACTTCATCGTGGCCGTGGGCAGCGAGCGGCTGTGGGCGCGCTTCTGCGAAGTGCTGGGCATCGCCGATACCATTGGCACTGACCCGCGCTACGCCACCAACCCGGATCGGCTGGCCCACCGCGCCGAACTCGTGACCCAACTTCAGGCGATCTTTGAGACGCAGGAGGCGGCCACCTGGCTGGAGCGGCTGGAGGCTGCCGACATCCCCTGCGGGCCGATCAACTTCGTGGATGAGACGCTGAACGACCCCCATCTCCTGGCGCGGGGATTCATCGTCGCCCTGGAGCATCCGGTGGGCACGGTCAAATCGGTGGGGAACCCCATCCACCTCTCGGCGACGCCGGTGACTTATCGCCGTCCGCCGCCGCTTTTGGGTCAGCACACCGCCGAGGTCCTGGCGGAACTCGGCTATTCTCCTGAGGAGATCGCCCGGCTACGCCAGGCCGGGGCCGCCTGATTCAGGAAACTCGGTAGGAACCGGGCGTATTTCGCTTTGGGGACAATCGTCATCCAACGGTCAGCCGCCACCCCCTCCCAACCGGGCTGAAGCCCAGTACTGGGTGGGGGAATGTCACCCCCTCCCTCTCCCTCCCCCGTCCAGGGGGAGGGAACAGGTGTCACCCCCTCCCCCCGTTGTGGGGGAGGGGCAGGGTGGGGGGACAACCGGCCAGGCTATCTATCCCACACCTAACATGCACCCGTAGGAACTCAGGGGGTCCCTACGAGCTCCCCGGAGTCCCTCCGAGTTCCTAATGAATATATCCCACTCGTCTCGCGCCTCTATCCAGGTCAGGTCAAGCAGTGCCTCATAGTCCTCCGCGCAGGCAGGACATTGGAGCAAGTGTTGGTGGATATCCGGCAAGGCGCTGGCCGCATCCTGGCCGGTCACTTCAAGGTCTACATAGGTTGAAATCTGGTCAAAACACTCGGAGCAGGTGATCTCATGCGGCTGAGTGGCGAGGACACGGACCAGCCAGCCGCCCAGGTGGTTTGGTTCAGATATTCCCATAGTCTTCTCCCACTCATTAGATGCAGAATCGGTCGTGTTCTTACCTCGCACCTGGACCGGGGCGGCCATTGGCAGCCCTATACCTTTGGACTATAATGGGTTCAGGAGGAGGCATAAGTGATGGCTAAGGAGAAGAACGCACAGGGGCAGCCGGCGGTTGGGCTGGTCTTCGCCAGCCTGGGATTGACGCTCCTGGGCGTGGCCGGGGTGGCGGCGATTGTGCTGCAGATGTATCCGACCCCGGAGGCGCGGCTGTTGTTTCTCCTGCCCTTCTGTGCCGCTGTGACCGGCATGGCCTTGCCTTTCGTATGGTTCTTGAACTGGCGCTTCAGCCGCCCTGGCGTAGCGCCTGCCCCGGCGGGCGTCCTGGTGCGTATCAGCGCCCTCATCGGCCTGTTCGCGACGGCCCTTGTCTGGCTGAGGATCGGTGGTTAGACCGGGGGATTAGATGCGAATAGAGGGGGTTGTCTGGCTCAGAGATGTAGTGGATAAACTCATTTCCAAACACAATGTTGAAACGCATGAAGTTGAGGAAGTACTCAACAGCGGACCAAAGATTCGCTTCGTGGAGAAGGGAGATAGAGAAGGTGAGGATGTATATCTGGCATTGGGGCAGACCGATGCGGGAAGATACCTGGCTGTCTTGTTCATCTACAAACAGACCCAAGAAGCACTGATTTTGAGTGCCAGAGATATGGCAGCAAAGGAGCGGAGGCAGTATGGCAAGAAGTAGAGCGAAGCACATGCCGAAATTCAGTTCCCTGGACGAACTGATTGAGTTCTTTGAGTCCCATGACATGGGCGAATATTGGGATAACTTGCCCAAGGCGCACTTTGACATTGATATCAAGAGAAGAACTCACCTCTTTGCCCTTGATGAAGACCTGGCTGAAAGGGTAACTGCAATTGCCAGAGCGAAACAGATGCCGTCCAGCGCGCTCATTAATGAGTGGCTGAGGGAAAAGGTTTTGGAGCAGACGGAGACGAAAGCGTAGATGGTGTGACCCCCAATGGTTCATCTATGCTAAGGTAGACTCCGTAGATCACAGATTTACCCCCCACCTCAGCCCTCCCCCGCAAGGGGGAGGGGCAGGGAGGGGGTGACGGGTCTGTGATCTACGGAGGCTCAACAGATCAGGGTGCCTGGTTTCTCTGGTCAGCTATGTTTTGCAGCAACCGGGGGGACCATACTCCATTGGGGCAATCAAGTGGCTATAGATGTCTGACTTACGCCAGTTACCGAGCGTTGACCGCCTGTTAAGTGGCCCGGTGGCGCTGGAGTTGATCGCCCGCTATGGGCGGCCACTCGTGCTGGAGGCCGTGCGCTACGCGCTGGAACAAGCCCGCCAGACCATTCGTAGCGGCGGGGAGTCGCCTGCCGACGGCACGCTCCTGGCCGAGGTGCGCAGCTACGTTGAGGCCGCCACCGCGCCAACCCTGCGCCCGGCGATCAACGCCACCGGCGTGATTATCCACACCAATCTGGGCCGGGCGCCGTTGTCCAAAGCGGCGCGGGCCGCATTGGAGGCGGTGGCGCGGGGCTACAGCACGCTGGAATATGACGTGGAAGCCGGGGCGCGCGGCTCGCGCAGTGTCCATGCCGAGGCGCTCCTCTGTCGCCTGACCGGGGCCGAGGCCGCGCTTGTGGTGAACAACAACGCTGGCGCGGTCCTGCTCATCCTGACCGCGCTGGCCGCCGGACGCGAGGTGATCATCTCACGCGGCCAACTTATTGAGATCGGCGGCGGCTTTCGCGTCCCCGACGTTATGCGCCAGAGCGGGGCGCGGCTGGTGGAAGTGGGCACAACCAACCGCACGCACCTGCGCGACTACGAGGCGGCTATCGGGCCGGAGACCGCACTCATCCTGCGGGCGCACCATTCCAATTTCAAGATCATCGGCTTCACTGCTGAGCCTTCCGTGCAAGAACTGGCCGACCTGGCCCGGCGCCATAACCTGCCGCTGGTGGAGGACCTGGGCAGCGGGGCGCTCTTGGACACAGCCGCCTACGGCCTGGCGCACGAGCCGATGGCCCAGGAGAGCCTGGCAGCGGGGGCTTCTCTGGTCGCCTTCAGCGGCGACAAGCTCCTGGGCGGGCCGCAGGCCGGGATCATTATCGGGCGGCGCGACCTGGTGGACATGCTCAAGCGGCATCCCCTGGCGCGAGCGCTGCGGGCCGACAAGCTCTGTCTGGCCGCGCTTCAGGCCACCCTGCTTCACTATCTCCGGGACGAAGCCGTGCGCGAAATCCCGGTGTGGCAGATGATCGCCATGCCCCTGGATAAGCTTGAGGCCCGTGCCCGGCGTTGGGCCGAACGCCTATCCAAGATGGGGGTGCAGGCCGAGGTCATTCCCGGCGAGTCGGCGGTGGGCGGGGGCAGCCTGCCCGGCGCGACCCTGCCCACGCGCCTGGTGGCGCTCAACGTCGCCTCGCCGGACGGGTTTGCGGCACGGTTGCGCGCTGCCGATCCACCGGTCATCGCCCGCATTG
This sequence comes from Anaerolineae bacterium, assembly GCA_034432795.1. GTDB lineage: Bacteria > Chloroflexota > Anaerolineae > DSLN01 > DSLN01 > DAOUBF01. Next base: position 48,715 of record DAOUBF010000052.1, on the reverse strand, counting down.
AGGCTGACCGGCTGGTGCTGGACCCGCGCACGGTGCTGGCCGAGGACGAGGAGCCGCTGCTGCGGGCGGTGGAGATGACCGCCAGAGTTACGGCTAAAGAGTGAGCCAACCAGCAGAGGACGATGGCTGAAGATGAGGGGGATATTCTGAGATAGAAAGGCAAATAAGTATGAAAACCGACCTGGATCGCCTGATGGCCGAGCGCGGCCTGGATGCGTTCATTGTCCTGGGCCGGGCGCACAACAATCCCATCATGTACTATCTGACCAACGGCGCCAAACTCACCGTCGCCGAGGTGGTCAAGCGGCGCGGCCAGCCTGCTGTGCTCATTCACGGCGACATGGAGCGCGATGAGGCCGCCAAAAGCGGCCTGATCACCCGCTCCCGTAACGACTATGACTTCATCGGCATCCTCCAACAGGAGGGCGACCGGCGCAGGGCGATGGTGCGCTATTTCGCCAAGGTGATCGTTGACCTGATCGGCGTGCGCGGCAACGTCGGCGTCTATGGCACCGCTGATGTGGGCGCGACGCTCGCCTTGCTCACCGATCTGCGCCAGGTCCTGCCCGGTATTGAGTTCGTCGGCGAGGCCGATACCTCTATCTTTGACATCGCCATGATGACCAAGGACGCCGATGAGGTGGAGCGCATCCGGCGTGTGGGTCAGCGGACGGCGGAGATCGTGGCCGAGACCGTAGACTTCCTGCGCGGCCATCAGGTGCGCGACGGGAAGCTGGTCAGACGTGACGGCCAGCCCCTGACAGTCGGCGACGTTAAGCGTGTGATCCGCCGTATGATCCTGGAACGCGGCCTGGAGGACCCGGAGGAAGTGATCTTTGCCATCGGGCGCGATGCTGGTGTGCCCCACAGCCACGGCGAGGAGCAGGACGAGCTGGTTCTGGGCAAGACCATCGTCTACGACATCTTCCCACGCGAAGCGGGCGGCGGCTACTTTTTTGACATGACCCGCACCTTTTGCCTGGGCTTCGCCGAGCCGGAGGTTGAGGCGGCCTATGACGACGTGCGTGGCTGCCTGGAGACGGTGATCGCGGCGATGCAGCCGGATGGGCTGGCCCGCCAGTATCAGGAACTGGCCTGCGATTACTTTGAGGCGCGTGGTCATCCCACCATCCGCAGCGACCGCACCACGCTCTCCGGCTACGTCCACAGCCTGGGGCACGGCATCGGCCTGCAATTGCACGCGCGCCCCAGCCTCTCCAGCATCGGGGACAACGAAGACCGCCTGGTGCGCGGGGTGGTCTTCACCGTGGAGCCGGGGCTGTACTACCCGGAGCGCGGCTTCGGCGTGCGCATTGAGGATGTGCTCTACGTGGACGAGAACGGCCAGTTCCATAATTTGACGAATTATCCGAAGGATTTGGTGATTGAGATGAAATGACGCGCATTCTGGGCATTGAGACCTCCTGTGATGAGACGGCGGCGGCTGTCGTGGAAGATGGCCGCATCATCCTCTCCAATATCATTGCGTCCCAGGTGGACATCCACGCCCGTTACGGCGGGGTGTTCCCCGAAGTGGCCTCACGTGCCCATGTGGAGGCCATCGTCCCTATTGTCACGCGGGCCATGCAAGAGGCCCATGTGGGCTGGGAGGACCTGGATGCGATTGCGGTGACGCGCGGGCCGGGGCTGGCCGGGTCGCTCCTGGTCGGCGTGAACATGGCCAAGGGGCTGGCGCTGGCCCAGGGCCTGCCGCTTATCGGCGTGAACCACCTGGAGGCGCATGTCTATTCCCTGTGGCTGGTGCAGGGTGCGCCGGAGGTGCGCTTCCCCGTGTTGTGCCTGATCGTCTCCGGCGGCCACACTGAGCTTGTCCTCATGACCGATCACGGCCAGTACCGGCGGCTGGGGGGGACAATAGATGACGCCGCCGGAGAAGCCTTTGACAAGGTGGCGCGGCTGCTGCGGCTGGGCTACCCCGGCGGGCCGGCGATTGAGCAGGCGGCCCAATGGGGCAACCCCAAGGCGTTCCATTTCCCCCGCGCACGCACCGAGGGCGAATATGACTTCAGCTTCAGCGGGTTGAAAACGGCGGTCTTGCGCGAGGTGCAAAAGTATGGCCAGCCGGAGACCAGCGCGCCGGGTGCGCTGGCGGCCACAGCGCGCCCCGCCAATCCGCCGCGCCCCTCCGACATGCCTGTCGCCGACCTGGCAGCCAGTTTCCAGGCAGCCGTCGTGGATATGCTGGTGGAGAAGACCGTCGCCGCCGCCGAAGCCTATAACGTGACGGAGATCTTCCTGGCCGGGGGCGTCTCAGCGAACAAGGCGTTGCGCCAGGCCATGACGCAGGCTGCCGGACGGCCGGTGCGCTATCCCCCGCTCATCCTGTGCACCGACAACGCCGCTATGGTGGCGGCCTGCGGCTATTTCCGCTTCCAGGCGGGCCAGCGCGACGGCTGGGACCTGGACGTTATCCCCAGCCTCAAGCTGACCTCAACCTGAGACCTGACGCAGCCAGGTCTCATAAATCGGGCGCGCGGCCTGAATGGCCCGCGCCCGGTGGCTGATCTGGTTCTTGATCTCCGGCGGCAACTCGGCCATCGTGCAGCCATACTCGGGGATGTAGAACAGGGGGTCATAGCCGAAGCCGCCGCTGCCTCGCGGGGCCAGGGCGATCATACCCTCCACCACTCCCTCGGCAAAGGCGACCCGCCCACCGGGTTGGGCCAGGGCCACCACGGCCCGGAAGCGGGCGGTGCGCTTCTCCCAGGGGACATGGGCCAGACGACGCAGCAAGAGCGCCCAGCGCTCCGCATCCCCGGCATTCTCGCCCGCGTAGCGCGCCGACCTGATCCCAGGGGCGCCGCCCAGCGCGTCCACCTCCAGCCCGGAGTCATCGGCCAACGCCCATAGCCCGCTGGCCTGGGCGTGGGCCACCGCCTTCAGGCGCGCGTTCTCCGTATAGGTTGCGCCGGTTTCCGGCACGTCCAGACGCAGGCCGATCTCGGCGGGGGTCACCAGACGGGCGGGCCAGTCGGCCAGCAGCGCCAGCAGTTCGTTCAATTTGCCGGGGTTGTAGCTGACAACCAGCAACTCTCTGACCATAGCTCTTTCCCGTTTAGGGTGGGCGGCTCTGTGTATATGCGCGCATAGCCTCGTACACGGGCAAGGGCGTGAAGTCGGGCAGCACCATGCGGAAGTAGGCTTCGGGGCGGCGCTCACGCTCCCATTCGTCGGTGGGCCGCCTAAAGTACCAGAAGTTGATCACGCCGATCCAGGGCCACTCCCGCCTGGCCCGCTCGTAGGCCAGGGGCGCGTAGCGTGCCTGCTGCTCCAGCGTCACCCGCCCATAGCGCGGCTCAACGCCCTCTGGCGCGGCGTTCCAGTTCATCTCCGAAAGCCAGATGGGCTTCTCCGCGTCGCCGTTCTGCACCATGATGTCGCGGGCATAGACCTGCCGGGCGTAATTGATCGCGGTCGGTCGCAGGCGATGGTCGGTGGGGCCAGACCACAGGCCATAGCCCTGCATCGCCAGGATGTCAAAGCAGTCGCGTGCGCCAGCGTTGTACATGCGCTGCAGGAAGACCAGATCGCTCAGGTTGCGCCCGCCCAGTTCCAGCGTCTGGGCCAGCGCCCCGCTGAGGATGACGACATCCGGATCGGCCTGCTTTGCCCGCCGGTAGCCGATGCATAACAGGCGTGTGTAGGCCTCTGGGTTCACGTCTTGTTCACCCCATTCCGGGTAGATGTTCGGCTCGTTCCAGAGCTGGTAATAGCGCACCCAGCCCTTGTAGCGGCTGACGATGGTATAGACGAAATCCCCGAAGTCCTCAAAGCGGTCAGGGGGTGCAAATGTGCCCCGTGCTTCGCCGTCGGCCCGCGACCAGGCGGGCGGGCTATCCAGCCGGGCGATAATATTCAGCCCGTACTTCTCGGCCAAATCCACAATATTATCGTACTTCTCCCAGGCGGAGCGATAGGGCGTGTGGCGGCGGTCTTCAAAGTCGCCCTTGCCGTGAATTTCAATGTCCTGCCAGGGGAAGGGCTGGCGGATCCAGGCGAAGCCGGCGTCGCGGATCATTTGCAGGGTGCGCTCGCGCTTGGCCGGTTCCACCTCCTGCTCCAGAAAGGTGTTGATGCCGAAGGGGTTGACGCCACTGTAGCGGATGGGAGTGTCGGGCCGGGTCTGCGGCTGGGGGCGCAGTCCGCCGAGCACAAGCTGGCCCAGCGCCCGCACCTGCGCCAGCGGCTGCTCCTCGCCCGTCCAGTCAAACAGCAGCCCCCCCGACGCCATCTCTGTGTTCTCGGCGCCCTCTGCGGTGAAAAACAAAGCGAGGGAGAAAAGCAGGCCGAGGGTGAGGGCGATGCGCCAGCGCATGATGGGCGGAGGACGGATCAGGTTTCGTTCTCTATCGTCTACAAGGGCAGTTCCGGCTGGACGGCTTTCACATCCTCGTCGTCGGAGATGCGGCTGGCCTGGGGCTTGGTCTGGCCGGCGTACTTGCTGCCCCGCTTGGCACGGTAGGGCACTTCCACCGGACTGGAGACTGGCTCAAAGGTGAGCGAGCAGATGCGCATGCCGGGATAAAGCGCCACCGGCATGACCCCATGATTGCCCAGTTCCATGACGACATTGCCGATCCAGCCGGGGTCAAACACGCTGGCGGTGGCGTGGACGATGATCCCCAGGCGGCCCAGGCTGGAACGCCCCTCCAGTCGGGCGACGACATCGTTATCCAACTCCACGCACTCAATCGTCGCCGCCAGGACAAACTCCCCTGGCTGCATGATGAACGCCTCCCCATCGGGGACGACCACCTCGGTCATGATGTCCTTGGGCACGGCCTGCTCGCGCACGTCAATATAGGGATGGCGGCTGTGGTTAAACACCAGGAACGTATTGCCCAGGCGCAGGTCAATGGAGCACGAGCCGAGTTGCACCGCCAGGTCGGGCGGCGGGGTGATCTTAATCTTCCCGGCCTGGAGATAGCGTTTGATGTCGCGGTCGGACAGGATCATAGTTGAATCCTCAGATCAACTTCCTCAATTTTCCAACTTCCAGCCTGGCTTGCGGCCTTCCCCTCAGCGGATAGACCGCGAAGGTGACGACTTGATCGCTATTGTAGCACAAAGTCGGAAAGGTGCAGCTTAAAACGGGCCACATTCGCTTAAAATAAAGCGACGACAGGCGCTCTCCACCCTTCGCAGATTTACCCCCCCCCACCCCAGCCCTCCCCCCCTCTGTGGGGGAGGGAGTAGCTTCTTCCCCACAGAGGGTCAACGCGCCTGGCCCGGCGGCTTCTGCCTGAGCACCGCGAGCACAAAACGCGGCAGCACCGCCATACGCCGCCAGCGCCAGGGCTGGCGGACCAGCCGGTAGAGCCACTCCAGCCCCCGCTGGCGCATCCACAGGGGGGCGCGCGGCACCACCCCGGCGATGTAGTCAAATGAGCCACCCACGCCCATGCCCACCGCCGCGCCGGTGCGGGCCAGATTGCGCGCCAGCCACAGGTCCTGGGCTGGTGCGCCATAGGCCACCAACAGAATGTCGGCCTGCGCCGTCCGGATGCGCTCTACGATCCCATCTTCTTCCTCCGGCGCAGGCGACCCGGCGTAGGTACCGGCGATGGTCAGGCCGGGATAGCGTGTCTGCAGAACCCCGGCAGCGCGTTCGGCGACGCCCGGCGCGGCGCCCAGGAGAAACAGGCGCCAGCCGGTTTGTGCGGCGCGGGCAGCGATGCACTCCACCAGGTCCACGCCGGCGACCTGCTCCACCAGCGGGCGGCCCAGGCGGCGGGCCGCCCACAAGATGCGCGTACCATCCGGGACGGCCAGTGCAGCGCGGTTGAGGGCCTGGCGGAAGGCCGGGTTGCGCTGCGCCTCCATGATGAACTCCGGGTTGATGGTCACCACCTGATGCGGCCCGCCCTGGCGCACAAAGGCTTCAATCTGCGCCAGCGCTTCCTCACGGGTGACCGCATCCACGCGCACGCCCAGGATGTAGAGGCAGGGGGGCTGTTCCATGGAAGCTGCACGCGCAATTAGAGGCGGATACCCTTCTGGTGAGTTCAAGGCCGACGGGCCTCACCGGCCCGCCTGGCTCAGGCCTGTCAGGATCATGGGCAGCACCTGGCTGACAAACTCTTGCGCCGACCCGGCCCGCTTCTCACGGCTCCATTGGGTGGCCGCCCCGTAGATCGCCCAGCTCGCCACGACCGCCGCCACCTCCGCAGGCACTTTGCTATCCGTTTGAGCGGGCGCGTTTGCCTTCAGCCAGGAGAGCAGCACGCTGTACAGTTCCGCCGTAATAGTGGTCTCCACCAGGGGGAGAAATTGTTGGTCGGGCGGCTTGCAGTGGCTGTGAAACTCCGCCATGAACTCGCACAGGGTCAGGATGAGGATGCGCAGGTTCTCCGCGCTGAACTTCGCCTCATCGGACAGCCGGGTAGCCAGGCGTTGGCGAAAGGCCTGGCGGATACTGTAGTTCAGCAGGTCGTATTTGTCTTCAAAATGGGCATAGAACGTGGCGCGGTTGACAGTAGCGCGCTCGGTGATGTCCTGGACGGTGATGGACTGAAAGCTCTTTTCTTTCAGCAGCGCATCAAACGCCTGCACCAGCAACTGCCGGGTGCGCTGGGCGCGGGGGTCCTGTTTTTGGACTTGGGTTAACATGGCCTCTCTCCTTTGTCGCAGCGACGCACGCCCATTGTCCATTGGGCCTGCGCGCTGGACAGCGCTATTTTATACCACAACCGTTGCTTAGTCAACATCCGTTAAAAAATAGACACTTTCGCGCCTGTGTTGCTTAAGCAACACAGAGGCGATTTTGCTGGTTGATGATCGGGTGGGCTTTTCGTAAAATAACATCTGTCGCTTAACAAACAGATGTTGGTTTGAGGAGGGCATCATGTTAGAGAGCATCTTTGCACCCTTTAGCGATTGGGGCCTGTTGATCCTGCGCCTTGGGATAGGGATCATCTTCCTGGCGCACGGCTGGCCCAAGCTCCCTGGCGGGCCGATGGGCGGCCCGGCGGGCTTTGGTGGCTTCCTGAAGCAGATGGGTGTGCCGCTGCCGACGTTCTTCGCCTGGGTGGTGGTCCTGCTGGAGACCGTCGGCGCTGTGCTGCTCATCCTTGGCCTGGGCACGCGCCTCCTGGCGGTCCTTTTCGCCGTTGATATGCTCGTGGCTATTCTGGTGGCCAAGCGCGGGTTCATGAAGGTGGGCTTCATGGCCCAACAGACCACCGGCTGGGAGTTTGACTTCGCGCTGCTGGCCGGGGCGCTGGCGCTGCTATTCACCGGCGCGGGCAGCCTGGCGCTGGACCCGGTTGTGGGGCTGTAGGAGGATGAACATGGACCTGGCGATGTGGATTGTGCAAGGTCTGCTGGCACTCGTGTTTGTTCTGGCTGGCATCTCAAAACTGGCCCAGCCCTATGAAAAGTTGGCCGAACGCATGGGCTACGTAAAGGACTTTCCGCCAGGCGTGATTCGGGGGATCGGTGTGTTGGAAGTGCTGGGCGGCATCGGGGTCATCCTGCCCGCCTTCACCGGCATTCTGCCCTGGTTGACCCCCCTTGCCGCTTTCGGCCTTGCGCTCAACATGGCGGGTGCCATGGCGACCCACCTCCGTCGCGGGGAATATCCCATGCTCGTCGGCAATCTGGTTCTGCTGGTTCTGGCCGCGTTTGTGGCCTATGGGCGTCTTATGATTGCTCCTCTGGGTGCTGCGGGGTGAGGGGCGTTAAGGGAACAGCTTATATGTCGGGGTCTATTCACCCTGCTACAACGTTAGGCGCGGTCGCCCTGACCGTGACCGATCTGGCCCGCTCGCTGGATTTTTATCAGCGCGTGCTGGGCTTCCGCCTGTATCGGCGGGAGGGGGACACTGCCACACTAGGCGCGGGTGGGCCTGCCTTCGTGCTTTTACACGAAAACCCTGCCGCCCGGCGCTACCGTGGGACCAGTGGGCTGTATCATTTTGCCATTCTGCTTCCCAACCGCCGTGAACTGGCCCGGCTGATCGCCCGTCTCATCCACAATCGCTATCTCAACTACCCTACCGATCACATCATGACCAAGAGCACTTATCTGGATGACCCGGACGGCAACGGCATTGAGGTCTACTGTGAGTCGCCGGAAGATGGCGAATTCGTCATTGCCAACGGTCGCTTCTACGCCCGTCGGGCGGACGGGTCGTGGAGTGATGGCCGCGAGCCGCTGGACCTGGAAGCGTTGTTTGCACACCTTCAGCCCGGCGATGATCTGTCTGTGCCATTGCCGCCTGAGACGTGCCTTGGTCATATCCATCTCCATGTGGCCGATCTGGATGAGGCCATGCACTTTTACCATACCGTTCTGGGCTTTGACAATCGTGGCCTGATGCACCTCTTTCGCATGGGGATGGTCTCAGCGGGCGGCTATCACCACCATATCGGTTTCAATACCTGGCAGGGGGAAGGGGCGCCGCCCCCACCATCGGATGCCGTCGGCCTGCGCTGGTTCTCTCTCGTGTTGCCCGATGGGGACGTGCTGGCTAACGTCATGGCCCGGGTGAAGGCCGCCGGCCTGGCCCCGGTGAAGCATGACCACGGTTGGCTTCTGCGCGATCCATCCGGCAACACCCTGGTCCTGACGGTGAAGCCTGCGCCTGGCAATTGGTGAACCAATCGGAGGTAGCGATGGGCGTTGAGGTGACGCCTGTAGTCCTGACTGAGTTCCATGATGTGCTGTGAAGCTGGTGTTTCGTGGCAGCCGGTCGGCTGCATCAGATTGAACAAGAATATGGCGACAAGGTGCAGGTGATCTACAAGGTCTATCCGCTGGGGCCTGACCCCGACATGATCAGCCGCTATTTTGGCTCGCCGGAGGCCGGCAAGCGCGAAATCTTGACCCACTGGGCGGCCTCTAAACGGCTACCCGGTGGAGAGGACATCAATCCGGAACTGATGGCTTCTCGTCCTTTCCCCTATCCATACTCAATGCCGGCGTTGCGCGGCGTCAAAGCCGCTGAGTTCCAGGGAGGCATGGCAGCCCATGCGCGCATGTTTGACCGCCTGCAACGTGCCCATCTGGTGGAATGCCGTAATGTCGCCGACGCCCAGACGATTTATGAGTGTGCGGAAGAGATCGGACTGGACATGGCGCGTTTCCGGGTGGATTTTGAAGGCCCGCGTAGTGAAGCAGCGGTATGGGCAGATCGAGATGAGGCCTATCGGCTGGGCATTTCTGGCACGCCGACGGTTGTTTTCAATGATACCTGGGTACTCACAGGCGCCGTGCCCGTTGAAGTTTACCGGCACGTGATTGACCGCCTGCTGGCCGGGGTGGACCCGACCCTCGGCCTGTAGCCTGGCCGGATACCCTTAAGACAACGCGCGCAGGCCAAAGCGCGTAGCCCATCTCATCACACCCGGCGCGGTCTGGCTGACCACGCCGGCTTCTATCCTCCACCTATTGAAATTCTCAATGCTATTCGTTATAATTTGTAGATAGCGGACGGCGGACGGCAGATGACAGACCGCCGTCCGTCGTCTGTCGTTTATCCCTTAGTAAAAGGGATAGAGAACTTTTTATTGGGAGGGTATGGAATTATGGCGGTTGATCTGAACAAATATACACAGAAGGCGCAGGAAGCCATCCTCGCCAGCCAGACGCTGGCGACCGAATACAACCACGCGCAAATTGAGCCGGAGCACCTGCTCCTGGCCCTGTTACAACAATCTGACGGCGTCGTGCCCCAGGTTGTGGACCGGCTGGGCGTGCGCCCACCCGTGTTGATCCGCGAACTGGAGGCGCTGCTGGCCAATCGCCCCAAAGTCTATGGGGGGGCGCAGGTCGGCCTGTCGCGGGCGGTGAGCGACATCTTCATCCGCGCCGAACGCGAGGCCGGCCAGATGCGCGATGATTACGTCTCCACCGAGCACTTATTGCTGGCCCTGTCCACGGACACACGTTCGCCTGCTGGGCAACTGCTGGCCCGCTATAATATCACCCACGATGCCATCCTGCGCGCGCTGGCGACCATTCGCGGCACGCAGCGCGTGACCTCGCCCACGCCTGAGGTGACCTACCAGGCGCTGGAGCGCTACGGGCGCGACCTGACCCAGCTCGCCCGCCAGGGCAAGCTGGACCCGGTGATCGGGCGCGACGAGGAGATTCGCCGCGTGATCCAGGTGCTTTCCCGCCGCACCAAGAACAACCCTGTCCTCATCGGCGAGGCCGGCGTGGGCAAGACGGCCATCGTAGAGGGCCTGGCCCAGCGCATCGTGCGCGGCGATGTCCCCGAAGGGCTGAAGAACAAGCGCGTGTGGCAGCTTGACCTGGGTGCGCTCGTCGCCGGCGCCAAGTATCGCGGCGAGTTTGAGGAACGCCTCAAGGCCGTGCTCAAGGAGATCACCGAGAGCCAGGGTCAGATTATCGTGTTCATTGATGAGTTGCACACCGTCGTGGGCGCGGGCCGCGCCGAAGGCTCTATGGACGCCTCCAACATGCTCAAGCCCATGCTGGCGCGGGGTGAACTGCACTGCATTGGCGCGACCACCCTGGACGAATACCGCGAGTACATAGAGAAGGACCCGGCGCTGGAACGCCGCTTCCAGCCCATCTTCGTGGATGAACCGTCGGTGGAGGATACCATCTCCATCCTGCGCGGCCTGAAGGAGCGCTACGAGGTGCATCATGGCGTGCGCATCACCGACGCCGCCGTGATCGCCGCGGCCACGCTCAGCCATCGCTATATCAGTGGTCGCCAACTGCCCGACAAGGCGATTGACCTGATTGACGAGGCTGCCAGCCGCCTGCGTATGGAGATTGACTCCAAGCCCGCCGAATTGGACGAGGTGGACCGGCGTATCATGCAACTGGAAATTGAGCGCGAGGCGCTGAAGAAGGAGAAGGACCCGGCTTCGCAGGAGCGGCTGAAGAAGCTGGAGGAGGAGCTGAGCAACCTGCGCGAGCGGAGCGACGCCCTGCGGGCCCGCTGGAACCAGGAGAAGGCGGCTATCCAGGCCATCCAGGAGATCAAGCAGAAAATTGAGGACACGCGGCTGGCGATTGAGCAGGCCGAGCGTCGTGCCGACCTGGAGGAGGCCGCCCGGTTGCGCTATGGCGAGCTGCCCAGCCTGGAGCGCCAGTTGCAGGAGCAGGAAGCGCGGCTGAAGCAGCTTCAGGGCGATGCGCCCCTGCTCAAGCAGGAAGTGGACGCCGATGACATCGCCGAGGTGGTCTCCAAGTGGACGGGTATCCCGGTGTCGCGGCTGATGGAGGGCGAGGTGGAGAAGCTCATCCGCATGGAGGAGCGGCTGCACCAGCGCGTCGTCGGCCAGGACGAGGCCATCCGCGCCGTGGCCAACGCCGTGCGCCGCAGCCGCGCCGGCCTCTCCGATCCGCGCCGCCCCATCGGCAGTTTCCTGTTCCTGGGGCCAACCGGCGTGGGCAAGACCGAGCTGGCGCGGGCATTGGCCGAGTTCCTCTTTGACGACGAGGACGCCATGGTGCGCATTGACATGAGCGAGTACCAGGAGCGCCACACCGTCTCGCGCCTGATCGGCGCGCCGCCGGGCTACGTCGGCTACGAAGAGGGTGGGCAGTTGACCGAGGCCGTGCGCCGCCGCCCCTACGCCGTCGTCCTGTTTGACGAGATTGAGAAGGCCCACCCGGAGGTGTTCAATACGCTGCTGCAACTCTTGGATGAGGGCCGCCTGACCGACGGCCATGGTCGCACGGTGGACTTCCGCAACACGGTCATCATCATGACCTCCAACATCGGCAGCCAGATCATCAAGGAACTGGCCGGCCGGGATGAGGCTCTGATGCGGCACCAGGTGCTCAGCCTGCTTGACCAGCACTTCCGCCCGGAGTTTCTCAACCGCATTGACGAGATCATCCTCTTCCGCAACCTGACGATGGCGGACCTGGTGCAGATCGTGGACATCCAGTTGGGGCGCTTGCAGAAGCTCCTGGCCGAGCGGCACATCACCTTGGAGGTGACCGAGGCCGCCAAACATTACCTGGCGGAGACCGGCTACGATCCGGTGTTCGGTGCCCGCCCGCTCAAGCGCGCGATCCAGCGCGAACTGCAAGACCCGCTGGCGTTGGCCCTCCTGCAGGGCCGGTTCCACGATGGCGACACCATCCGCGTGGATGTGCGCGATGGCGAGTTGGTGCTGGAACCGGTGGTAGAGGCGGTGCCGGTGTAGACAGGTCTGCTGACAGGAAAAGAGACCCGTCTCTTAGAAGACGGGTCTCTTGTTTCTGGCTCCTCGGCCAGGACTCGAACCTGGAACCAACCGGTTACGTCTGCCCCTGAGTTTCCTCAGGGAACGGACTATCTCATCACCCCAATGGGGTGCGGGACGCTCTGGGGTGGCTTATTGGTCGGGCTCCTCACCACCTAGTCTCTGCACCTTCCTGGCTACGCTCGGCCCCTTCGCCAGGCTTGGCTCAGGGTGACCGCCACCCAAAGTGCTGCGGCTCCCCTGAATTCATCCCGTTTTCCACTGGCCATTACTGACCAGCGCTGCAACATCATGCTGCCCGGCATGGATTTCTATGTGGCAGTTTGCGCACACCAACAAGCATCTGTCCAATTCAGCTTAGATGGCACTCCAGGAGCGAGTATACCCTCTGGCACCGATTCCGAACTCCTTGGAACCATCTATGTGGTGGAATACCAGTGCGTCAACGCACCGATCATACCCACATATCGCGCACCTGCCGCCTTTGTAAGTTACAGCCCGCTGCTTCAGCGTCCTACGCCGCCTGGCAACGTAGAACTTGTTCTTGCAGCGGACTACAAAAGCGGCGTTGTCGCCCTGTTAAAGGCCTCTAGCATCCATGCCAAGCGCACGTTTCGGTCACAGCCGGCCGCTCTGCCAATTGAGCTACCGAGGAAAGCCACCGCATATTATACTCGGGGTGGGCCAATACGTCAAGAATCAACTCAATACACCATCTCCCCGCGCACAAAGGCCGCCGTGCGCGGATCGTCCGGAGCGGTGAAGAACTTGTGTGTATCGCTGACCTCAATCAGTTGCCCATCCAGCAGCAGCCCGACGCGATGCGCCAGCCGCTTGGCCTGGAAGACGTTGTGCGTCACCAACACGATGGTCGTCCCCCGTTCGCGGTTCAGATCAGTGATAATCCGCTCAATCAGGGCGACGTTGTAAGGGTCCAGGTTAGCCGTTGGCTCGTCCAGGAGCAGCGCCTCCGGCTCAATCACGAGCGCCCGCGCCAGCGCGACCCGCTGCACTTCGCCGCCCGATAGCGTCCGTGCTGGCGTCGTGGCCAGCCGGCTCAATCCGACCTGCTCAAGCGCCGCCTGCACGCGCTCCTCTGTCCGATGGTCGCCGCGCAGGCGCAACCCATACGCCACGTTGCCAAACACCGTCGTGTTGAGCAACAGCGGACGTTGGAATACCATAGTCACGCGGCGGCGCACATCCAATGGAGCCGTCCCGTTTTCCCCTATCACGGTGTCGCCGAAGCGAATCCGGCCCGTCGTGGGCGGCTCCAGGAAGTTGAGCAGACGCAACAGCGTGCTCTTGCCCGATCCGCTGGGGCCGACCAGGCCGAAGACCTCGCCGCGGGCGATCTCCAGCGTGGCGATGTCAAGCACATGGCGCGCGCCATACACTTTCGTCACGCGCTCAAGCTGGTACAGCGGCCGGTTCATGCCTCCAATGCTCCGCCCTGCAACTTGAGCATCGCCAGGTTGGTCACAAAGGCGATCCCCAGCAGCACCAAACCCAGGGCAATGGCCTGGTCAAAGTTGCCCTGCCGCGTTTGCAGGACGATGGCCGTCGTCAGCACGCGGGTGGCGCCCTGGATATTGCCGCCGACAAGCATAACCGCGCCGACCTCGGAGATAATGCTGCCGAAGCCGGCGACAATGGAGACCAGGATGCCGAGCCGCGCCTCGGCGATGACCGCCAGCGTTGCCTGCCGGGTCGTCGCGCCCAACGAGAGCACCTGCTGGCGCAGGTTCGGGTCCACCCCCATAACGGCGGCCATGGTAAATCCGGCGACCAGGGGGAACGAGATAATCACCTGGGCGATGAACATCGCTTTAGGCGTGAACAGCCAGTTGAGCGCGCCCAATGGCCCGCTGTGCGATAGGAGCAGGTAGACGAACAGGCCGACGACAACGGGAGGCAGGCCCATGCCCGTGTATAGGAAGGCGATGACCAATCGGCGGCCAATGAAGCGATGCAGCCCTAACCAGCAACCCAACGGAATGCCGAGGACGGCGCTGACCAGGAGCGCCGCGCCGGTCACCTGAAGCGACAGGGCGACGATGCGCATCAGTTCGGGGTCCAGCGTGAGGATCAGGCGGATAGCTTCCAGGAAGCCCTGGATCAGTTCGTTCATCGCAGAGTCACCTTACTTTGCGTTGGGATAGAATAACGGCTGACCGAACTTGTCCACACCGTAGTCGCCGATGCGCTTTTGGGTCTCGGCCGAGGTGATCCAGTCTATGAACTTCTCCGCCAGGTCAAACCTGACGTGGGGATGCCTGGCCGGGTTGACGGCGATGACGCCGTAGGGGTTCAAGAGCGATTTGTCGGTGTTTTGGGCGATACTGTCACCGCCCACCAGGATGGTGAGGTTGGGCAGCTTCTCCCGCATAGAGAGATAGGTCCCCCGATCCGTGATCGTGTAGGCTCCCTTCTCGTTGGCGAAGATCAGGGTATCGCCCATGCCCTGGCCAAGTGAGTTATACCAGTCGCCCTCAGGCTCAATGCCGGCTTGCTTCCAGATACTCTTCTCCTTTGCATGGGTGCCCGACTCGTCGCCGCGCGAGGCGAAGGTCGCCCGTCTGGCCGCAATCGCCTTGAAGGCAGCGGCGGCGGTCGCCATGCCCTTGACGCCCGCCGGGTCTTGCTTGGGGCCTACAAGGACAAAATCGTTATACATGACATCGCGCCGGTCTACGCCCCAGCCCTCGGCCACGAACTGGTCTTCCTGGGCGCGCGCGTGGACAAGTACGACGTCGGCATTCCCGTCCTGGCCGAGCTTAAGCGCCTGGCCTGTACCGACGGCAACGACCTTGACCCGAACGCCATAGGCGCGCTCAAAGGCCGGAAGGATGGCGTCCAATAGCCCGGAATCGGCGGTACTGGTGGTCGTTGCCAGGATCATCTCCTGGGCCTGTGGCGCGGCTGCGGGCGCAGCCGCCGGGCTGCAGGCGCTGGCGATAAGCAGCACAGTCAGGCCCAGCGTTGTCAATCTCATAGTAATTGTCAATCTCATAGTAATTGGCTCCTTTTGCATTCCTCAGCGAAGATCGGCGATGACCTCGCCCATCCAGGTCACATCGTAGCCGCCGAGGGCCGCCACTGCCTGGCGAAACTCGGCCTGGTGGATCACATCCAGGAGCGGGCGCAGGCGCGGCGAGTCCAACACGACGCGGGGGATAGCCAGGTCAAAGCGCTCCTGGGCCAGCGGGATGAAGTCCAGCCCCCACATCTGAGCGACGGCGCGGATACCCGGCCCGACGTCGGCCGTGCCCGCATGGATCGCGGCGGCGACCGTGTCATGTGTGGGCGCCTCGCGCTCATAACCGGAGATGGCCGCGGGTGCGATCCCTATCCGACGCAGGAGGTGATATACCAGCAGCCGCGTGCCCGCGCCACGCTGGCGATTGATGAAGCGCACATCGGCGCGGCTCAGGTCGCGCAGGTCGTGGATGCCCTTCGGGTTGCCTGCGGCCACCATCAGCCCTTGCTCACGATAGGCCAGGTTGATGAGCACGGTAGGCTCTTCAGGCAGCAGGTGCTTGACGAAGGGGACGTTGTACTCGCCGGAGTCCACGTCCAGCAGGTGCACGCCTGCCAGATCGGCCCGCCTTTCCTGCAGCGCCAACAGCCCGCCGAGACTGCCCACCGGACGAACTGAGAAGCGCAGGTGGGGATACTGGCTGAGCAGCAGGCGCGCCAGCAGGTTGAGGGCCAGATCGTCGCTGCCGACGGCGGTGATGGCATTCGGTTCAGGCCCCGCCGGGGCGGCAGGGCGGCCCGGCGGGATGAGCGCCTCGCAGGCCGCAAGCCACGCCAGGGACGCTTCCGTGTGGCGCAACCCGGCCTCTGCCAGAAGCCACCGCCCCACATCCTGCGCCTCCTGCGCGTCCTGGGCCGCCGCCCGATATGCCTGGCGCTGCGATTCCAGTGCGCGTCGTCGCGCGGCGATCAGATCGCCGCCGGCGGCATCGCCCGCGCCCAGCCTGAGCCGCAGCTTCACCAGGAATTCATCGCGGCGTTCTGCGCCTTGTTGGACTGCCGTCACTGGCTCACTCAGCCAGCGTTGGAACTCGGCCTGCCCGCGCGCTGTCAGGGCGTACACCTTGCGCTCAGGCCCCTGAGCGCTGGGCTCCACCTGCACATCCACCCACCCCCGGCGCTGCATCGTGGAGAGCAAGCGGTAGAGTTGGCCGAAATCTATGCGCCATACGGGGCCAAACTCGTCTTCAAGCTCCTGCCTGAGCCGGTAACCGTAGCGTGGGCCTCGGGCCAGCAGGCCAAGCAAGAGATGGGCAATGGACATGACGACCGTTCTTTCGTGCTGACTATAGATATTACCTATAGTACACCCATGAGCAGATTCCTCAAAGTGACATTTGTCATCGCCTGAGGGTGATTTACCTCACCCTTGCGGGGGCTGGGATTGGTAAGGGCGCAACTTCCGGTCGCCAGCTTGACATCCGCCCGATCCATGCTATACTGTATATAGGCCGGTGACCCCCAGGGGCACCGAGCGATGGAGGTGTAAGCAATTTACCCTAAATCAGAATCAACCGCTTGGATCGCAGACGCGACCGAGACGGCAGAGACAACGGGGCGCGGTTTATCCGTGTGTTCAGCCTTTCGGGCGTGGCCTGAAAGGCATTTTTGTTAATCAAAGGAGACCCCCATGGAACGCAAGAAGGTCACGGTTCTCACCTTTCAGGCCAAAAAGGAGCGCGGTGAGCCGATCACCATGCTGACGGCCTACGACTACCCCACGGCCCTGGCGTTGGAAGCGGCCGGCATTGACGCCATCCTGGTGGGCGATTCGCTGGGTATGGTGGTGCTGGGCTACGAAACCACCCTGCCGGTCACCATGGACGATATGATCCGCCACGCCCAGGCGGTGCGGCGCGGTGCCAAGACCCCCCTCCTGATCGGGGATATGCCCTTCCTTTCCTACCAGGCCGACGTCGCCGAGGCGGTGCGCAACGCCGGTCGCTTCCTCAAAGAGGCGGGCATGGACGCGGTGAAGCTGGAAGGCGGGCGCGAAGTCCTGGCTACGGTGCGGGCGATCACCGACGCGGGCATCCCTGTCATGGGGCATATCGGGCTGACGCCGCAGTCCATTCACAAGCTGGGTGGGTTCCGCGCCCAGGGCAAGACGGCGGCCGCGGCGCAGCGGCTGATTGAGGACGCCGAGGCGTTGCAGGAAGCTGGCTGCTTCTCTATTGTGCTGGAATCCGTGCCGGAGCCGGTGGCCCGGCTGATCAGTCAGCGCCTGCGCATCCCCACCATTGGCATCGGCGCCGGCCCCGGCTGCGACGGGCAGGTGCTGGTCACGCACGACCTGTTGGGGCTGTTTGACCGCTTCACGCCGCGTTTCAGCAAGCGCTACGCGGAACTGGCTGCCGAGATGCAGCGCGCCTTCCGCGCCTATATTGCCGAGGTGCAGGCCCGCGCCTTTCCCGGCCCGGAGCACAGCACGCCCATGGATGAGGCCGAGTGGGCCGCGCTATTGGCGGCCCTGGAGCAGCCCTCATCGGACGGGCAGCAGCGGGCCAGAGCGCGGGCGAAGGCCAGGCAGTAGCCTGGCGGTGAGAGGGATATGCGCATTGCCATCATCGGCATCGGGGCGATGGGCTGCCTGTTTGGGGCGCGGCTGGCGCCCCTGGCCGATGTCGTCATGGTAGGGACCTGGCCGGAAGGTCTGGCGGCGCTGCGTGAGCACGGCATCACCCTGGCCGATGCCCAGGGCGAACGGACCATCCCCGTGCAGGTCGCCGATGCAGCCGCTGTGTCCCCCTGCGACCTCGCCCTGATCCTGGTGAAGAGCTATCAGACCGCACGGGCGGCATGGCAGGCGGCTGAGTGGCTCGCGCCGCAGGGGCTGGCGCTCACGCTCCAGAACGGGCTGGGCAATGAGGAAGTGCTGGCGGCTTCCCTGGGGGCGGCGCGTGTCGCGCTGGGTGTCACGGCGCAGGGGGCCATGCTCCTGGGGCCGGGGCGGGTCTATCACGCTGGCGCCGGCCCGACCCACCTGGGGGTCACCCCACCCACCCGCGAGCGGCTGGAGGAGGTCGGCGCGCTCTTCCGCCAGGCCGGCCTGGAGACGCATCTTACGGAGAACATCGCCGGGCTGGTGTGGGGCAAGCTGGTGGTCAACTCGGCGATCAACCCGTTGACGGCGCTGCTGCGCGTGCCCAATGGCGCCCTCCTGGAGGACGAGAGCGCGCGTGCCCTGATGGAGGCGGTGGCCTGGGAGACGGCCCGTGTGGCGCAGGCTCAGGGGATCCGGCTGCCCTTTGACGATCCGGCGGAACGTGTCCGCGAGGTGGCTGCCCGTACCGCCCACAACCGCTCCTCCATGCTCCAGGATGTGCTGCGCGGCACGCCCACCGAGATTGAGGCAATTAACGGCGCCGTCGTGCGCACGGGCCAGCGCCTGGGCGTGCCGACGCCGATCAATGCGACCCTGTGGCGACTGGTCTGTGCCCTGGAGAGCACGCGCCCCCTGCGCCAGATGTGAAGCGGCGTGTACCGGCGGCTATGGAAAGCCGCCCTACTCATCCCCTCTCTGGCAGCATGGGAGAGGGGGCGAGGCCCGGCGCCGGGCTGCAGGGTGACGGGTTTGAAATAGGTTCTACACTGTGCAGAGAGAGAAGAGATGGACGTCGTCACTACTATTCGTGAAGTGCGTCGTATCCGCAAGGCCCGCCCCGGCACCTGGGGGCTGGTGCCCACGATGGGCTATCTGCATGAGGGGCATCTCTCGCTGGTGCGCCGGGCGCGGGCGGAGAATGACCACGTGGCGGTCAGCATCTTCGTCAACCCCACTCAGTTCGGGCCGCATGAAGACCTGGATCGCTACCCCCGCGACCTGAACCGCGACCTGAGCCTGCTGGAACCGCTGGGCGTGGACCTCGTCCTGGCGCCGCCGGTGGAGGAGATGTACCCGCCGGGCTTCCAGACCAAAGTGGTCGTTGAGGACGTCGCCCGGCCCCTGGAGGGCGCGGCCCGGCCCGGCCACTTCGTCGGCGTGGCCACGATCGTGTGCAAGCTGTTCAACATCTTCCAGCCCGACCGGGCCTACTTCGGCCAGAAGGACGCGCAACAGGTTGTGGTCATCCAGCGCATGGCCCGCGACCTGGACTTTGACCTGGAGATCGTGGTGTGCCCGACCGTGCGCGAACCGGATGGGCTGGCGATGAGTTCGCGCAACGTGTACCTCAGCCCCGAAGAGCGGCGGGCAGCCACCGTGCTCTTCCGCGCGCTCTCGGCAGCCCAGGCCGCCTGGCAGGCCGGTGAGCGTGATGGCGAGCGGCTGCGCCAACACATGCGCGCTGTCCTGGCCAGCGAGCCGCTGGCCAGGCCCGATTATGTCAGCCTCGCCGACCCGGATACGCTGGTGGAGCTGGAGCGGGTGGGGGAGCGGGCACTGGCTTCGCTGGCGGTGCGTATCGGCGCCACCCGGCTGATTGATAACCTGATCCTGGAATAAGGGACTCACGGATTCGCTTTGTGGTTTGAGGACTGCCCGCCAGCAGGAAGCAACTTGGCCTGGCGGAGTGAACAGGCCCGGCTGTAGGGGGAACAGCCTCAATTGCTGGCCTACCGGCGGGCAGGCAGTGACCGGAATATATATCGTTCTCTGCTGAGATTAGAGCAGGCTTTTAGCCGCTTTGCCTGTTGTTTCGCTGTTGAAGAACTGTTGCCCGATCATCGCTGAATCCAGGAGAGGGGGATATGCTGCTGACCATAGACATCGGCAATAGCAACATCACATTGGGCGTCTGGCATGAGGACGGGTGGCTGGCCCACTGGCGCCTGCAAACGGTGCGCGAGCGCACCTCAGACGAGTACGCGGTCATCCTGCAGGCGCTGTTCGCGCAGAGTGGGCTGCGCTTCGCTGACCTGGAAGGCGCGGCCCTGGGCAGCGTCGTCCCCACGCTGACCGGCGTCTTTGAGGAGGTCTGCCAGCAGGCGTTGGGCAGGCGCCCCCTGGTCGTTGCGCCGGGCGTCCGTACCGGCGTCCGCATCCGCGTGGATAACCCCGCCGAGGTCGGCGCGGACCGCGTGATCAACACAGTGGCTGCCCATCGGCTGTATGGCGGCCCGGCCATCGTGGTGGACTTCGGCACAGCCACCACGTTTGATGTGGTCTCGGCGGAGGGGGACTATCTGGGGGGCGCCATCGCGCCGGGGCTGGGCATTGCCCACGATGCGCTGGTGCAGCGCGCCGCCCGCCTTTACCGGGTGGACCTGCTGCCGCCGCCCTCAGCTATCGGGCGCAATACGGTGACAGCCATGCAATCCGGGCTGGTCCTGGGCTATATCGGGCTGATTGAGGGGCTAGTGGCCCGCATCCGGCGCGAACTGGAAGGGCTGAGCAGCACCCCGCCCTCCACCTCCGGGGGTGAGGGTCGCACCCAGGTCAAGGTGATCGCCACCGGCGGCCTGGCCGAGGTCATCGCCCGCCAGACACCGGTGATTGAGATCATCGCGCCCTGGCTGACGCTGGACGGGCTACGCCTGATCTACGAGCTTAATCGCTGAGGCTGGCGCCCAGTTCGGGGAAGGCCATGATATTGAAGCCCGCGTCCACGAACAGGACTTCGCCGGTGGTGCCGCTGGACATGTCGCTCAATAGAAAGACCGCCGTGTTGCCCAACTCCTCCAGCGTGATATTGCGGCGCAGGGGGGCGAACTCCGGGAAGCGCGAGGCCATCTGGCGGAAGCCGGCCACGCCCATCGCCGAGAGGGTGCGCACCGGCCCGGCGGAGATGGCGTTGACGCGGATGCCGCGCGGCCCCAACTCCATCGCCAGATAGCGCACCGAGGCTTCCAGCGCGGCCTTGGCGACGCCCATGACGTTATAGCGCGGCACGGCTTTCTCCGAAGCATAGTAGGTCATGGTCAGCATGGCGCCTTTGCGCCCCTCCATCAGCCGGGCGGCCTCGCGCGCCAGGGCGACAAAGGAGTAGCAACTGATGTCCAGGCAGATGCGGAATTGCTCGCGGCTGGTGTCCAGGAACTGGCCGCTCAAGGCTTCGCGGGGGGCGTAGGCAATGGAGTGGACGAGAAGGTCAATGCCCCCATACACCTCGCGCGCGCGTTCAAATACGCGGACGATTTGCTCATCGCTGGTGACATCGCACGGCTCAATCAGCCGTGCCCCCAGGCTTTCAGCCAGCGGACGCACGCGCCGTTCCAGCGCCTCGCCCGCGTAGCTGAAGCCCAACTCTGCCCCCTCCCGGTGCAATGCCTGCGCGATCCCCCAGGCGATAGAATGGTCATTGGCGACGCCGAAAATCAATCCAACCTTGCCATCCAGCAGGCCCATGAACCCTCCTTGTGTATTGAAAAGACTTGGAACGCTTAGGGATCAGATCAGTGAGGTTGAGAGCGATAAAAACCTGGCTCATGGTCCCTCCACGTGTTGAGCCATCTAGCCCAACACCTCCCGCAGCAGACGGCGACACAGAGCCGAGCTAATCCAGATGTCCGTCTGTTCCTCAATCTGACCGAAATAGAAGCGCAGTTGATCGGCGCTAATCAGGCCGGCACGATAAGCGTGGATAAGGATACCTAAAGTCCCCTGGACTTTCACGCCTAGCCGACGGGCCACGTTTCGCCCGCGCTCTTCATCCATTAAGAGTAGTCCATGCTGTGTCAGGGCCAGAGCGATGCTTCCCCGCTCACCCCGATCCAGGGGCGCAGCGGCCAAATCATCTGGCATTGCCCCGACCTCGGTTGGCCTCCAGTTCTCCTGGCTCAGGAAGCGCTGCAGGGTGTGGGCGTCCTCAAAGCCCCGGCGTATCCCTTCTACGACAACTTCTTCATAAACTGAGCGTGGAATTTGGACCTGGCCGTAGAGTTGTTTGAGCAGGTGAAGTAAATTCAGCTTGGCCAGAGCCATCCAAGGGCCAGCGTTGGCGATGACGGGTGCGGACATCAGGCCAATTCTTCCTGCACCATTTCCTCAGAGAAGTCCGGCTCAATGCCTCGCCTTCTGGCCTCGCGGATCAGGTCGCGCTTAGATAGACCGAGTTGTTCGGCGATGTAGCCCAGGGAGCCGACACCGTCGTGATAGAGGGTCAGGGCACGCTCCACCTTGTATTGATACAGTCCCAGCCGGAAGATTTGCTGCAAAGTCAGCGGTTCCTCTGGCACACCTTCCAACCAATCGCGCGGGATGTGCATGGCGACTGTCTGTTCCATACAGAACATCCTCCTCTCTCAGGCATCCTCTCCGGGATTATAATGCCCTCGCCCCAACCCTGCCAGGCTCTCCTGAATCTTCCGCAACTCTGTCTCTGTCAGCCCCCACCTATCCGCTACGGCGTGATCGCTCTTCGCCTTAATATCCGTGACATAATTGCTATCCCCGGCGGCTGTTGCCTCGCGCACCTCCCGTGATAGCTCGGCTAACGATTATACTACAAAGGTGGCCGGATCACATCCACGCCCATATACGGGCGGAGCACTTCGGGCACGATGACCGAGCCGTCGCGCTGCTGGTAGTTCTCCAGGATGGCGATGACGGTGCGTGGCAAGGCCAGGCCGCTACCGTTCAGCGTGTGCACGTACTCCGGGCGGGCGCCCGGCGCCCGGCGGAAGCGCAGGTTGGCGCGGCGAGCCTGGAAGGCCTCACAGTTAGAGCACGAGCTGACCTCCAGCCACTCGCCGCTCCCCGGTGCCCACATTTCAATATCATACTTCTTCGCCGCAGCGAAGCCCAGGTCGCCGGTGCACATCTGCACCACGCGATGGGGGATGCCCAACGCCCGGCACACGTCCTCGGCATTATCCACCAGCTTCTCTAACTCCTCATACGAGGTCTCCGGCGTGGTCAGCTTGTACATCTCCACCTTATCAAACTGATGGCCGCGCTTGATGCCGCGCACATCGCGGCCCGCCGCCATCTTCTCGCGCCGGAAGCAGGCGGTGTAGGCGACGTAATACAGCGGTAACTGGCTGATGTCCAGGATCTCGTCGCGGTGCAGGTTGGTGAGGGGCGCTTCGGCGGTGCCGATGAACCAGTAATCCTCCTCGGCGTCGTGGTAGATGTTCTCGGCGAACTTGGGCAGGTGGGCCGAGCCGATCAGCCCCTCGCGCTTGATCATAAAGGGCGGATAGACCTCGGTGTAGCCGTGCTTGTGCACGTGCAGGTCCAGCATCCAGTTGATCAGCGCCCGCTGCAGGCGCGACCCCAGCCCCCACAGGACGTAGAAGCGGCTGCCCGCCAGCTTGACGCCGCGCTCAAAATCTATAATGCCCAGCATCGGCCCCAGGTCCCAGTGGGGCAGGGGCGTAAAATCAAACTCGCGTGGCTGCCCCTCCTGGCGGATAACCACGTTGTGGCTTTCGTCGGGGCCAACCGGGACGCTGGGGTGAGGCATGTTGGGCACCTGGAGTTGAAGTTCGTACAGGCGCTGCTCCACCTGGCGCAGCTCATCTTCAAGCAGCGCGATGCGGTCACCCACCTGGCGCATCTCGGCGATCCGGGCTTCGCGCTCGGCCGGGTCCTGCATCCGGGCGATCTCTTTGGAGACGGCATTACGGCGGGCGCGCAGCGATTCCACCTCCACCAGCAACTGGCGGCGGCGCTCGTCCGTCTCCAGAATCTCGTCAATCGGCGCGGTCTCGTTCAGTTTAACCAGCGCCTCTTTCACCTGGTCTGGGTGCTCACGGATGAAATTCAGGTCCAGCATGTCACCTCCTGTTTCGCCTCCGTCTTCGTCCTGCGTCCTCCGTCCAAACACATGCGCCCCTCATCCACCCAGGACGAGGGGCGCTCGTGGTGCCACCTGGTTTCGTCACGGCCTCGCGGCGCGTGACCTCGGCGTGTAGAGGCGCGATGCATTGTGCCCCTACACAAGCCCTATAACGGGGGCAGCGGCCCGACTTGCTGTCTCGCCGGGCGACTCGGGAGGGGATTCCGCCGGGCCGGGCTATCGCCTCGCAGCGACCGGCGACTCTCTGGAAGCCGGCAGCGGCGTACTGGTCTCCGTCAGCGTCGTTCGCGTTTTTCAGATGCGGTGATGATACTGGAAACGGGAGGGAATGTCAAGTAGGGGCCAGGCATGCTTTGCCCCTACTTGAGGAAGTCGCGCAGCTTGCGCCGGTAGGCCGGATGGCGCAGGCGGCTGAGGGCCTGGGCCTCAATCTGGCGCACGCGCTCGCGGGTGACCCCCATCTTTTTGCCCACTTCCTCCAGCGTGTAGCTGTGGCCATCCAGCAGGCCATAGCGCAACTGCAGGATTTTGACCTCGCGCGGAGGCAATTCGGCCAGCACCTCGCGGATGGCCTCCTTAAGCAGGTTCTGAGTGGCGGCCTCCGCCGGCGCCGGGCTTTCCTCATCCTCAATGAAGTCGCCCAGCGTGCTCTCCTCGTCCTCGTCTATGGGCGTCTCCAGGCTGACCGGACGGCGGGCGATCTGGATGATCTGCTCCACCTTGCGCTCTGAGATACCCATCGCCTCGGCCAGTTCGGCGGTGGTCGGTTCGCGCCCCAGTTCCTGGGTGAGCTGGTGGGAGACGCGCAGGAGCTTGTTGATCTGATCGCCCATGTGCACCGGGACGCGGATGGTGCGCCCCTGGTCGGCGATAGCCCGCGTGACCGCCTGGCGGATCCACCAGGTGGCGTAGGTGGAGAACTTGTGGCCACGGCGGTAGTCAAACTTCTTGGCCGCGCGGATCAGGCCAATGGAGCCTTCCTGGATCAGGTCCAGGAAGGGCACGCCCCGGCCAATGTACTTCTTGGCGATGCTGATCACCAGGCGGGAGTTGGCGTTGATCAGTTGTTCCCGCGCGGCCTTGGCGTCCTCAATCTGGCGCAGAAGCTCCTCGCGCTCTTCAGGCGTGAGCTGGCCGTTGGCCTTAGAGAGCCGCTCCTGGGCGATCTTGCCGCGCTCCATGCGCTTGGCCAGGGCCACCTCTTCCTCGGCGGTGAGCAGGGGCACGCGCCCCACCTCCTTGAGGTAGAGGCCCACGGTGTCATCGCTCTCCACCGCCTCCAGGTAGCCCTCATCCTCCAGGAGGTCAGGCAGTTCCTCTTCCTCCTCCAGCTCCTCCGCCTCGCCCTCTTCTACCGGAGGTACCTCCGAAGGCTCGCTGACCTCAATCCCCGCTGCCAGCAGGCCGGCGAAAATCTCCTCAAGCTGGTCCAGGTCGCGCTCAGCCTCCGGGAAGACCTCCAGGATGTCATCGTAGGTGATATAGCCCTGATCGTGATACAGTTGGATCAGGTTCTGGAGGATCCCGTTCAGGTCTTCAGTTGTCTCAGATTGGTCTAGACGTTCCAGGTCAGTCATACTTCTTTAGATGCGTGACGCGGGATGCGTGATATAGGCGGCGTGAATCACGCATCGTGTATCACGCACCCTGTGTCACGGCGTCGCTGTCGCCGTCACGGTTGCCGTCGCCGTCGGTGGGCCGCTGGTGGCTGTCGGCGTCCCGGTCGGTAACACCGGGCCGATGAATGGCGTAGCCGTCGGCGTCACCGTCGGCGTGGGCGGAATTAACGGCATTGTAATCATCTTCTTCAGTTCATCTATTGTAAACACCTGTACTAAGTATACTGCTGAATCGCTATCGCGCAATACGTAATAGTTCGCATTGTTAAAGGATTTCTTACCTACCTTGATAGTATGCTCGCCCTTCGTCGTGTACAGCGTGATGGTATGGGTGGGCGAGATCAGGCCAAAGGCACCCAGGTCGGTTGTTTGCGTGATGCGGTTGGTGACGATGATACGGGCGGCCTGGTTGGCCAACCCCTGCGCCCGCGACGAATCGGCAGGCCCAGGGAAGGGTTCGGTCAGTTCCCAGGTCTGCGTCACCACCCGCCTGATTCCCGCGCTCAGGTGGTTCTGGTTATCCTCCACCCGAATGCCGGTGATGTCATCCGGTTGCAGCCCGATGTCATCAAACAGGTTGCGCACACTCGGCGTTACCGTCGGCTGCGGCTCACTCTTGGGCTTGATCTCACCAAAATACACCCCGACGGCCAACACCAGCAAGATCAGCAGTAAGATCACCGTCGTGATACGGCTCACCTGTCCCTCCTGCAGCAGAGATGAGAGATTAGAGATGAATCTCCAGTCTCCCGTCAGGCGCCTCTGCGCCGCCACCAGACGCCCACGCCCAGTGAGGCGGCCAGCAGCGGCGGCAGGATGATGCTGATCAACGCGACGAGCGTCTGTTGGGTGGCGCTCACGGGCCGCAGCGAGCGCTGCACCTGCGGCTTGGGCGCGATGGAGATTTGCTCCTCCTGCCGCGTCAGCCAGTTGACACTGTTCAGGAACAGCGTCAGGTTGGCGATGGACGGGTTCTGGGCCGTGCGGTTGAGCATGAAGTCCACATCGCCGAACATGACCAGCCGTGCGCGCGTGCGGAAGTTCTCCGCCGAGACCGCGATGGGGAATGGCCCCCGCGGATACTTGGTGAAATCCTGATCCTCCAGGTTGGGCAGGCTCCAACTATTGGCGCTGGTCTGCACCAGCGGCGTTGTGGTGATGTCGCTGGGGCCTGTCCCCGGCGCCGAGGTCGCCACTGAGCGCGCCTGGACGAATAGGCTGGCCACGCGGTTGAGCTTCTGCGTGATCGTGCTCACGCCGTAGTTGGCCACAATGATGTTCAACATGCTCTGCACTGCCTGGTTGTCCACCAGGATGTCCGCACGAAAGTCCAGGCCCCAGGTCTTCGTCAGGTAATCCGAGAAGGGGCCGCCCCAGGGCTGGCCTTGCAGTTGTTGCAGCACGATGTCCGGCTCCTGCGCCACCAGCAGCGCACCGCCGTTGCCCAGGTAGGCGCTGATCACCTGGGTCTCCGACAGCGTGAGCGGCACTTTCGGCTCGGCCAGGACCAGGGCAGCGGCGTCGCTAGGAATGGTGTCGGTGATGACCAGGGTACGGACGACGTAGTTATTGGCCTCCAGCGCCTGGCGGGCGCTGCTCAGGCCCTGGGCATCACCCGAATTGATGTCCGGCTCGCCGTGCCCCTGGATGAAGTAGACCACCGGCTTGTTGGGGCGCACCAGCTTGTTCAGCGCCGTAGTGATGCCGGTCTCGCTCACGCTGTCGGCCTCCTGGCGGTTCTCCCCCTGGACCAGGACGATGGTGGCGTCGCGGGAGACGCCGAGCTGGGCGGCCAAAAACAGCCCTTGCTCAAACTCCGGGTCCACGATCTCATAGGAGAATTTATTCCCCGCGTGGTACTCGTACTGCTTGAGCAGGTCTTCGGCCTGCTGGCGCAGGCCCTGGCTCTGCGAGGTGAAGAAGCCGTAGGCCTTGACCGGCTCCTTCAGGTTTTGGAGCAGGTCAATCGTCTGCTGCGCCAGCGTCAACTCCCCCGTCTCGGTCAGGTCCCAGCGCCGGTTAAGCTTAAGCGTGTCGCTGACCGGCAGGGTGAAGTAATTGATGATGGCCAGGATCGCCACCAGTGCGATGATCTGGGCGGCTGTGTTCGTGCCATAGCGCACCTGGCGCTGACCCAGAAGGCGACTGAGGTCGCCGGGGCGCAGCAGGATATAGGCAATCAGCAGGATAACGCCGCCGACGAGCGCGATGTCCCGCACCAGCGCGAACTGCTGCGCCGGCCCGCCCAACAGCCAGGCGAGCACAGCGGCGAGCAATAGAATCGCCGCCAGGACCGCCAGGGTCGGCGCCCAACGTTGTAGACGTTCCGTGCGACTTAGCTCCATCGTCGTGCCTCCAGTACGCGCGCGGCCAGGAACAGGCCCAGGACCGCCAGGCTCAGGAAATAGACCACATCGCCCGTATCAATCGCTC
Organism: Anaerolineae bacterium; assembly: GCA_034432795.1. Classification (GTDB taxonomy): domain Bacteria; phylum Chloroflexota; class Anaerolineae; order DSLN01; family DSLN01; genus DAOUBF01. The sequence goes on along the minus strand of DAOUBF010000052.1, from coordinate 20,748 downwards.
CGCGCAAGAAGGTGTCCAGATGGTCAAACGGGTTCATCTCGCCCAGGAATTGCGAGACCTTGGTGAGCGCCGGGTTGGTGATCAGGCGCGACAGCCCGGGGATGATCAGCAAGGCGATCTCCAGGCTGAAGGCAATGACCACCGCGATAATCTGGTTGCGCGTCAGGGACGAGGCGAACAGGCCCAGTCCCAGAAAGGCCGTGCCGAACAGCAGCAGGCCCAGGTAGCCGGTGAACAACGGCCCAGGGTCCGGGCCGCTGCCGGGGTCGCTGAGCACGATCAGGATGAGCGCGTACAGCAGCGTCGGCACCAGCATGATCGCGAGCAGGCCCAGGGCCGCCATGAATTTGCCCAGGACGACCTCCCAATCGCGCACCGGTGACGTGAACAATAGCTCAATCGTCCCGCTGGCCTGCTCCTCGGAGAGCAGGCGCATGGTCAGGAAGGGTGCGAAGAAGATAAGCAGTGTGCCCATGAAGCCCTGGACGACGCGCAGGCCAGGCGGTGCGCCGCCGAAGGCGACCGCTGCCGGCAGAAAATCCCAGTTGTAAAACACGGCGCCGCCGATCAGCAAGAACAGCGAGACCACCACATAGGCGATGGGAGAGACAAAATAGGCGCCCAGTTCGCGCCGGGCAATAGTGATGGCGTTGCTCATGGGTTACTCCTCCTCCACCTCCTCTTCCACTTCCACATACTCCTCGCTCTCCTCACCTGCCTCCATCTCGGCCTCCGGCGCTTCCGTCTCCATGGTCAGCCGCAGGAAGATCTCCTCCAGGCTCAGGTCGGCGGTGCGCATTTCCAGCAGGCCCCAACCGCCGCGCACCACCGTATCGGCGATAGCCGGACGGGGGTCGCCCTCCCGGCTGGTCTCCAGTTCGTAGCCCCCATCCTCGGTGGGGCGAACCGCCAGGACGTGGTGGATTTGCTGCAGCGCCTCCACCAGCCCCCGGCTGTCCTTCTGGACGCGCAAGAGAACGCGGCGGGTCTCGCCCAGGGTGGTCGTCAGGCGTTCCAGCATATCCTCGGCGACGATGCGCCCCTTGTTGATCACCACGATGCGGTTACACACCTGGCTGGCCTCGGAGAGAATGTGCGTGCTGAGCAGGACGGTGCGCTCGCGCCCCAGGCCGCGGATCAACTCGCGCACTTCGCGCACCTGGCGCGGGTCCAGGCCGATGGTCGGCTCGTCCAGGATAAGCACGGTGGGCTTATGTACCAGGGCCTGCGCCAGGCCGACGCGCTGGCGGTATCCTTTGGACAGATGGCCGATGACGCTATCGGCGCGGTCGGTCAGGTTACACAACTCCAGCGCCTCCTCAATCTGCTCCTCGCGCTGGTCGGCGTTGCGCACGCCACGCAGCCGGGCCATATAGTCCAGATAGTCCCACACCGTCATTTCATTATAAAGGGGCACGGTTTCTGGCAGGTAGCCGATGTGCCTGCGCGCCTCCAGCGACTGCTTGAAGACGTCGTAGCCGGCGACAATGGCCGTGCCCTCGCTGGGCGGCATGTAGCCGGTGAGAATGCGCATGGTGGTCGTCTTGCCGGCGCCGTTAGGGCCAAGGAAGCCGACGATCTCACCCGGCTCGGCGTGAAAGTTCAGGTCCTGGATCGCAGGATAGTCCGCATAATATTTGGTTAGCCCTCTAACCTCTATCATATCCCCTCGCAGATCCCGGCAGTTTCTCAGGCAGCAAAAAGCACAATGTGCCGCCGACGCGCCCGGCACAATGTGCTCCTCATGTCGCGCCTGATCCCGCCGGTGTTCCCCGGCGGAATGTGGTCAATACTATACATCAGGTTTGGTGTAGATGCAAGACCCGTCTTGACTTAAATTCAGCCCTTTAGTACAATTGCGCACAATCGCCCTGACGCTGGGCGTTTTTGATCTGTTGAAAGTCGTCTTTGGCCTGCCTGCGGGCTATATGTATTTTAGGAGGAACTATCGCAACATGCCAAAATTGCCCATGCCTCAACTCACCCCATTTGAGCAGACGGCGCTCTGGGCCGTCCTGGCCATCGCTATCCTCGGCCTGGCCTATGCGGCTTTCCTGCGCAGCCAGATCCTGCGCGAAGACAAGGGCACGCAGCGGATGCAGGAGGTGTGGGAGGCGATCCGCCAGGGCGCGGATGCCTACCTCAACCGGCAACTGCGCACCATCCTGCCCCTGATCGCCGTCCTGACGGTGCTCTTGTTCTTCAGTGTCTATATTGTCCCGCCCACAGCAGAAGCCTGCCACCGCTTCGCCGGCGTGGAGGATTGCAGCCAGGTGGCGGCGGCGGAACTGCAGCGGATCAACCTGACGGTGGGCCTGGGCCGGGCGATTGCCTTCGTCATGGGCGCCTCCTTCTCGCTCTCCGTCGGCCAGCTCGGTATGCGCATGGCCGTCCAGGGCAATGTGCGCGTGGCGGCAGCGGCGCGCAAGAGCTTCGGCGATGCGCTGCGCATCGCCTATCGCGCCGGGACGATCACCGGCATGTTGACCGATGGCCTGGGGTTGTTCGGCGGGACGATCATCTTCCTGTACTTCCGTGAAGCCGCGCCGGACGCGCTCCTGGGCTTCGGCTTCGGCGGGACGCTCCTGGCGCTGTTCATGCGCGTGGGCGGTGGCATCTACACCAAGGCCGCCGATGTCGGCGCCGACCTGGTGGGGAAGGTAGAAGCTGGCATCCCCGAAGATGACCCCCGCAACCCTGCTGTGGTGGCCGACCTGGTGGGCGATAACGTGGGCGACTGCGCCGGGATGGCCGCCGACATCTTTGAGAGCTACGAGGTCACGATTGTGTCCGCGCTGATCCTCGGCCTGGCTCTGGTGACGATCACCGGCCGGCTGGAGTGGATCATTTACCCGTTGCTGGTGCGCGGCATCGGCGTGCTCTCCTCCATTATCGGCACTTACCTGGTGCGCGGCGGGCCGGGCAAGAGCGGCGACGCCATGAAGGCCATCTTCACCGGCTTCTTGTCCTCCGCTGCTATCTCGGTTGTCCTCTTCGGCGCCATCGGCTACCTGTACCTGGATGGGCACCTGGGCAACGCGGACAAGGGCGGCGTGCTGGGCGGCTGGTGGCGGCCCTTCCTGTCCACGACCGTCGGCGTCCTGCTGGCCATCGCCATTGACCGCCTCACCGAGTACTTCACTGGCACGCACACGCCGCCGGTGCGCGAGATCGTCAAGGCCACGCGCACCGGCCCGGCGACGACCATCCTGGCCGGGCTGTCGGAGGGCTTTGAGTCCTCGGTGTGGGCCATTCTGGTCATTGCCGTGACCATCCTGGCTTCCATCCTGATTTACGCGGGCATTCCCCTGGACCCGGCACTGGCGCCAGAGGTGCAGGCGGCCATCCGTACTGCCTTCGTGCTGTACGGCGTCTCCCTGACCGGCATCGGCATGTTGACGCTGACCGGCAACAACGTGGCGATGGACTCCTATGGCCCGATCTCGGACAACGCCAACGGCATCGGCGAGATGGCCGGGCTGCCGGAGGATGCCCGCCAGATCATGGCCGACCTGGACGCGGTGGGCAACACCACCAAGGCGATCACCAAGGGTGTGGCCATCGGCTCGGCGGTCATTGCCGCCGTCAGCCTGTTCGGCTCGTTCATCACCGACGTGAACCGGGTCGCGCCGGGGGTGCTCTCCTCCGGTATCCGCGTGTCCGATCCTCAGGTGTTCGTGGGCTTCCTGGTCGGCGGGGCGCTGCCCTGGATGTTCAGTTCGCTGGCGATCAAGGCGGTGAGCCGCGCCGCCTCGCTGATCGTGGAGGAGGTGCGCCGCCAGTTCCGCCTGGGCGTGCTGGAGGGCAAAGTGCCGCCGGATTACCGCAACGCGGTGGCGATCTCCACGACAGCCGCGCAGAAGGAGCTGATCAGCCTGGCGCTCCTGGGCGTGGTCACGCCGATCATCGTGGGGCTGGTGCTTCAGGTGGAGGCGTTGGGCGGTTTCCTGGCGGGCATCATCCTGTCGGGGCAATTGCTGGCCGTGTTCATGGCCAACGCCGGCGGCGCCTGGGACAACGCCAAGAAGGTGATTGAAGACGAGCCTAAGCAGCCGGAGAAGAACCTGGGCAAGGGGTCGGAGCGGCATAAGGCCGGCGTGGTGGGCGACACGGTGGGCGACCCGTTGAAGGACACGGCAGGCCCGGCGCTCAACCCGATGATCAAAGTGGTCAACTTGGTGAGCGTGATCATCGCGCCCATCATCGTGACGCTGCGGACGCAGGGTCTCAGCCCGGTGATCATCCTGGTGGTGCTGGTGCTGGCCGCGATTGTGGGCTGGGCCATCTGGCAGAGCAAGCGCGAGGTGGCTGTGCCGCTGGCCGCCGCCGAAGCCGAAGTGGAGAAGATCCCGGCGATTGGCAGTTAGCTGCCCATAGATTCAGGGAATGGATTGAACGGAACCAAAGACCTGTCAGGTTCGGCCTGGCAGGTCTTTGTCATCTTATCCGCAGGTCGTCGTTATGTGTCCCGGCGAGCGGCAGGTATGGGAACCTGCCCTACACCTGAGTGTAGATGGGCGCGCACGCGCTCCAGCAACTCCGCCGGGGCGACAGGCTTGACGATGTACTCATCTATACCCGCCAGATGAGCGCGAACCTGCTCCTCCAGATGCGCCTGGGCGGTGAGCGCCAGGATGGGCGTTTGCTTGAAGCGCGCGTCCTGGCGCAGGCGGGCGCAGACCTCATGCCCGTTCAGGCCGGGCATCATAATATCCAGCAGGATCAGATCGGGGGAATGGCGGTCGGCGAGTTGCAGGGCCTCGCTGCCACTGGCGGCTGTCACTACCTGCCAGCCGCCACGGCGCAGGATCAGCCGAAGCAGGTTGAGCATGTCAGCCTCATCGTCTACCACCAGGATCGTGGGTGACATGGCTTTGGGGTGGGTCCTCCATTCGCAATGTGGTACTCAACGGATTATCTAAAAGAGTCTAAGGAAACTAAGGTCATTGGGGCCGGGATAAGCCAGCGATAAGTCCCTTCAGCAAAGCAAATACCAGTCGTCCCCGTCCTTGCGGGCCTGCACGTAGCGTCGTGTGAACGGCTTGCCATTGGGTAACTGCGCCCGGATGCCTGCCAGGATGTAGTATTTCGGCGGCGTCTGCAGGGCCGCTGGCAGCCAGGCGGGCGGCGGCGCCACCGGCACCGTCTTGGCGACGCTGACGTTATGAAGTGTCCGATCCCTCAAAAAGTAAGCCATTGCATTTCCCTCCGTTCACTCCCCTGGCTCAGGCCAGGGGGATGTTTACACCCGGTACTCTAGCACGATCTAGTGATCAGGAGAGATCAAGAAATGTTCAGAATCGGTTCACGTTCTAAACGATCTCCTGAGTAATGTCACGCCAGAAGTATGACATCTGCCACTATACAGGCGAGGATTCGCCCCTTAACATAGGGAGTTACAGGTGCATGGAAGGATTGGCACTATGCCCCATGCACTGGCTCAAGAACAGAGAGGATGCACTGACATAACGTTATAGCTATAGCAAGGGAGGCCTCACCATGCCGATGATCAAAGAAGTGCCCAGCGATCTGGAGATCGCTCAGGCTGCGACCCTCAAACCTATCATTGAAATTGCCGAGAGCGTTGGCCTCACCGCCGATGACCTGGACCTGTACGGCAAATACAAGGCCAAGGTCCATCTGGATGTGCTTGACCGGCTGGCCAACGTGCCCAACGGCAAATACATTGACGTGACCGCGATCACCCCGACCCCCCTGGGCGAAGGCAAGACGGTCACGACCATTGGGTTGAGCCAGGCGCTGCATTATCTGGGCAAGCGCGTGTTCACCTGCATCCGCCAGCCCTCGCAAGGGCCGACCTTCGGCATCAAGGGCGGCGCGGCGGGCGGCGGCTATGCCCAGGTCGTGCCTATGGAGGATTTCAACCTGCATCTGACGGGCGACATCCACGCCGTTGGCGCGGCCCACAACCTGCTGGCGGCTGCCATTGATGCCCATATCCTGCACGGCAATGCGCTCAACATTGACCCCTTCAGCATCACCTGGAACCGCGTGGTGGACGTCAATGACCGTGCCCTACGGCAGATCGTCATTGGCCTGGGCGGGCGTGAGAACGGCTATCCCCGTGAGACCGGCTTTGACATCACCGTCGCCAGCGAGGTCATGGCCATCCTGGCGCTGACCACAGACCTGCGTGACCTGCGCCAGCGGCTGGGCCGCATCGTCATCGGCACGAACCGCGAGGGCAAGCCCGTCACCGCCGAGGACCTGCAGGTGGCGGGTGCCATGACCGTGCTGCTCAAAGACGCCATCATGCCCACGCTGATGCAGACGTTGGAGGGCAGCCCGGTGTTCGTGCACGCTGGCCCCTTCGCCAACATCGCGCACGGCAACTCCTCCATCATCGCCGACCGCATCGCACTTAAGCTCGCCGACTACGTGGTGACCGAGTCCGGCTTTGGCGCCGACTGCGGCATGGAGAAGTTCTTTAACATCAAATGCCGCGTTTCTGGGCTGATCCCCAACTGTGTCGTGTTGGTGGCGACGGTGCGGGCGCTGAAGATGCACGGCGGCCTGGGCAAGGTGGTGGCGGGCAAGCCCATCCCGCCGGAACTCTCCCAGGAGAACCTGCCCGCATTGGAGCGCGGCTGTGCCAACCTGCGCAAGCACATTGAAAACGCCCGCCTGTTTGGCATCCCCGTTGTGGTGGCGATCAACCGCTTCACCACCGACACGGAGGCTGAGATCGCCCTGGTCAAAGAGCAGGCGGTGGCGGCGGGTGCGGAAGGGGCCTTCGTCTCCGAGGTTTGGGCGCGGGGCGGCGAGGGCGGCGCCGAACTGGCCGAGGCAGTGATCGCGGCCTGCGAGAAGCCCTCCAATTTCCGCTTCCTGTACCCGTTGGACATCCCCATCAAAGAGAAGATTGAGATCATCGCCACGCATATCTACGGCGCGGATGGGGTGGACTACCTGCCGGAGGCGGAGCGCAAGATCAAGCTGTACACCGAGTTGGGCTACGATAAGCTGCCCATCTGCATGGCGAAGACCCATCTCTCCCTGTCGCATGAGCCGAGCTGGAAAGGGGTGCCACGCGGCTATCGCCTGCCCATCCGCGACGTGCGCGCCTCGGTGGGCGCAGGCTTCCTCTACCCGCTGTGCGGCGATATGCGCACCATGCCCGGTCTGCCTTCCAAGCCCGCCTTCCAGAAGGTAGATATTGACCTGGCGACCGGCAAGGTAGTTGGCCTATTCTAGACGACGGATGACGGGCGACGGTTATCATCTGCCGTCATCCGTCGTCTATCGTTACGTATGGAGGACCTATCTTATGATACCTATAACGACCCTGAAGCAGATCCCGCTGTTTTCTTTTTTGTCGGAGGATGCCCTGGAGCGCATCCAGGGCATGTGTGAGGAGCGGCGCTATCAGCGGGGGCAGGCGATCTTTAGCGAAGGCGAGGTGGCCGATAAGCTGTATGTGCTGGAGCAGGGCGTGGTGGCGATCCGCATGCAGCAGCGCCCCGGCGGAGACTCGGCCATGGTGGCGGCGCTGCGCGAGAAGGGCATGATGATGGGCTGGTCGGCGGTGATCGGCCCAGGACGCTACACCGCCTCCGCCGTATGCATGGATGACGTCACCGCCATCGCTATTGACGGGCGCCAGTTGCGGCAACTCATTCACGAGGACTGCGACGCCGGTGTGGTCCTCCTGGAGGCGATAGCCAACGTGATCGCTTCGCGCCTGCAGGCGACCCGCTCGCAGATCATCGGCACCCCGCCCGCGAGCTGAGACCTCCGGGCGGGGTGTGTTCCCCTGGCCGGCGCGGGCCGCCGCTCCCCCCTGCGCCCGCGTAAGCGGCGGCGCTTTGGCCGGCGGCGTTGGCGCAGGCGCAGTGTGACGTTTGTCACGTCAAAATAGGACATATCACACTGCCTCAGCCCCTGTGGCTGTGGTATCGTATTTGACAAAAGGACGGAAGACGGAGGGCGGAGGACGGACCCTGTACATCTCCAACCTCCGCTCTCGTCCTCCTTAATCTCAGGAGAAGAAAGGGAACATGGAGGCAACGACGATCGATCGCAAAGCGAAGATGAAGCTCCCTCACCAGCCGGTGCCTGAGCGCCCGGTGGCGGAGCGCATTCGTGACTTTGACGAGGTTGTCATTGGCTATGATGCCGCCGCGGCGATGGCCGAGGCCAATCGCTGTATTCTGTGCCCGGAGGCCAAATGCCGCGAGGCCTGCCCGCTACATAACGACATCCCCGGCGCAATGTGGCTGATCTCCCAGGGGGATTTCATCGGCGCAGCCAACAAGTACCGCGAGACCAGCATCTTCCCGGAGATCTGTGGGCGCGTGTGCCCGCAGGAGCGGCTGTGTGAAGGGGCCTGCGTCCTGGGCAAGCGCGGCGAGCCGGTGGCGCTGGGCGCCCTGGAGAGGTTCGTGGCTGACTACCAGCGCAGTGTAGCGGGCTGGCCCCTGCCCCAGGTGGCGCCGCCCAGCGGCTATCTGGTTGCCGTGGTCGGCTCCGGCCCGGCGGGGCTGGCTGTGGCCGAGGAACTGACCAAGCGCGGCCATCAGGTGGTGGTCTATGAGGCCTGGCCGGAGCCGGGCGGGCTGCTCCTTTACGGCATCCCCAGCTTTAAGCTGCCCAAGCACCTGGTGCGCGAGAAGATTGAGTATCTCAAGCGGCTGGGCGTGCGCTTTATGACCAATATGCGCATCGGCCAGGGGCTGACGGTGGATGACCTGTTTGAGGCTGGGTTTGATGCCGTGTTCCTGGGGACAGGCGCGAACGTGGATGCCAGGTTGAAGGCGCCGGGCGTGGACCTGAAAGGCATCTACCAGGCGACGGACTTCCTGGTGCGGGCCAATGTGGCCCACAGCCTGCTGCCGGAGCATATGCGCCGCCCGGTGGAAGTCGGCGAGCGGGTGGCGGTGGTGGGCGGCGGCGATACGGCTATGGACTGCCTGCGCACGGCCATCCGCCTGGGCGCGAAGGAGGTCGTCTGCGTCTATCGTCGCACCGAGGCCGAGATGCCCGGCAGCAAGAAGGAGCGGCTGCGGGCCATTGAGGAGGGCGCGCGGGTTGAGTACCTGATCGCGCCGGTGCGCTTCATCGGCGACGAGCACGGCCATGTGCGCCAGATGGAGTGCCAGCGAATGCAACTGGGCGAGCCGGACGCTAGTGGCCGACCGCGCCCTGTGCCGATTGAAGGCTCCAACTTCCTCATGGACGTGGACACAGTGGTCCTGGCGTTGGGCTACTGGCCCGACCCCTTGATCGGGGAGACGACGCCGGGCCTGGAGACGCATGACTGGGGGCTGATCAAGGCCGACCCAGAGACGGGCGCCACCAGTCGGCCGGGTGTGTTCGCTGGGGGCGATAACGTCACCGGCCCCGACCTGGTGAGCACGGCAGTGGCGGCGGGCCTGCGCGCCGCACGGGCGATTGATGCGTATCTGCGGACGAAGGACGGAGGACGGGGGACGGAGGACCGATAACCTTCGTCTTCCATCTACCGGCGGCTGTGGAAAGCCGCCCTACCTCCGTCATTGAAGGAGGGCCATGACGATGGAATGGGTAGTCATTGGAAGACGCTGGTGTGAGGCGGCTCAGGCCGAGGTGGAGTTGCTGGAGCAGCGGGTGTATCCGCTGACCGACCTGATTCCCGGAGAGGGTTATCGGGTGGTGCAGCGGCGCTGCTCCTATGAGTTCGCCTGCAACGGCCAGGATGTCCCCTGCCGTTGGGCCTTCACCAACCCGCTGAATGATCCCTTCGGCGTGTACTGAATGATCCCTTCGACGTGTACCGGCGGCTATGGAAAGCCGCCCTACCTGACGACTGACAGACGACGAAGGCATTGGTGGTTTGTCATGCGTCATTCATTCCCTCCCCCTGGATGGGGGAGGGGCAGGGAGGGGGTGATCCTGCCCCCCACCCCAGCCCTCCCCCACAGAGGGGAGGAGGGGGCCGCCCGCGTCAGGAGAGGGCGCGATGAGTAAAGTGGTGACGATGGATTTTCATGTGACCTCAGAGTGCTCGCAGGAGTGTCCATACTGCTGGGGGCCGCTGGGGTTTAAGCAGCCGGTGGATACGGTCACGGCCTTGCTGATCCTGCGCAAGATGCGCGACATCGGCGTGCGCCGCGTGGTGTTCACCGGCGGCGACCCCCTGTGGCGGGCGGACATCGGCGAGCTTCTCTGGGCAGCCAGGGACATGGGGCTGGAGGTGGCCCTGTCCACCACCGGCGACCGCCTCACGGAGGAGTTCCTGGCCCGTCACCATGGCGCCATTGACCTCATCAGCCTGCCCCTGGACGGCTCTAACGAGGCCGTCAATGCCCAGACCAAGAAGCCCGGCCATTTTGAGGCCATTATGCGGGCATTGGCCGCCCTCGGCCATTATCCCGACGTGGATGTGAAGATCAGCACGACCGTGACGCGCCTGAACCTGGAGGATGTCCCCAATATTGCCCTGCTGGTGGACCGTTGGGCGCGAGGCGTGAGTAATCGGGTGTTCCTCAACCTGTTCCAGACCTTCCCGCGCTCCATGGTGCCGCGCCAGTGGGAGCGCTTGCTGGTGAGCGACGCTGAATTCTCGCGCCTGGTGCTCCAGGTGCAGGCCCTTAACCTGCGCATTCGCATCCACTTTCTCACGCACGCCACGCTGGACCGTGTTTATGCAATGGTGTTCCCCGATGGGTCGTTGGTTGTGCCCAGCGGGCCAAGGTATCAGGTGCTAGGGCGCTTCCTGGACATCCCCGACGTGAACGCCGCGCTGGAGCGCAGCGATTTCGCCGCGGCCAAGCACCTGGTGCATTCGGTCAAATGGGATAAGCATCCCAATAGCTATCCGCCATCCGCCTTCAGCGGTCAGCTTTCAGCCAACGGGTTTCAGTCGGAGAGGGGCTTGACGACCTGAGAGTTGCTGAAGGAGAACCGCTGTCTGTAGGGCAGGTTTCCATACCTGCCACAGCAGCCCCAAGGAGAGAACCATGTTGACAGACCGGCGGCTATGGAAAGCCGCCCTACTGAGAGTTGCTGAAGGAGAACCGCTGTCTGTAGGGCAGGTTTCCATACCTGCCACAGCAGCCCCAAGGAGAGAACTATGTTGACAGAAAAACCACTCCTGACCAAGGAGGAGTTGCTTGCCAGGGCGGCCAGGCCAGCAGAGGAGGCCATGCGCCTGCATCCGTTTTATCGGGGGAAGATTGAGACGGCGCTCAAAGCGCGGGTGCGCGATTTTGACGACTTCAGCATCTGGTACACCCCCGGCGTGGCGGCGCCCTGCAAGGCCATCGCCGCCGATCCGGAACTGGTGTACTCGTACACGAACAAGTGGAACACAGTGGCCGTCGTCAGCGACGGCACCCGCGTCCTGGGCCTGGGCGACATCGGCCCCAAGGCTGGCCTGCCGGTGATGGAGGGCAAGGCGCTGCTGTTCAAGTACCTGGGCGGCGTGGATGCCGTGCCCATCTGCCTGGGGACGAAGAACCCGGATGAGATCATCCAGGCGGTCAAGTGGCTGCAGCCCTCCTTTGGTGGCGTCAACCTGGAGGACATCGCCCAGCCCAAGTGCTTCCGCATCCTGGATACGCTGCGGGCGGAGTGCGAGATCCCCATCTGGCACGATGACCAGCAGGGGACGGCCACGGTGACGCTGGCCGGGCTGATCAACGCGCTCAAGATCGTGGGCAAACGCATCCAGGACGTGCGTATCACCTTCATCGGCACAGGCGCGTCTAATGTGGCCTGCTCGCGCCTGATCTTCGCCTACGGCGCCCGGCCCGAAAACTGCATCATGGTGGACAGCAAGGGCATCCTGAACAAGAAGCGGCGCGATATTGAGTTGCGCAAGGCGGAGTTTGTGGACAAGTGGCGCCTGTGCCAGATCACCAACGCCGAGGGGCGTGAGGGGGGTATCCCCGAAGCCATGGATGGGGCGGATGTGGTCATCGCCCTATCCACACCCGGCCCGGACACCATCCGCAAGGAGTGGGTGCAGAAAATGGCCCGGGACGCGATTGTGTTCCTGTGTGCCAACCCCATTCCGGAGATGTGGCCCTGGGATGCCAAAGAGGCTGGCGCTGCCGTGGTCGCCACAGGCCGCTCGGACTTCCCCAATCAGGTGAATAACTCCCTGGGCTTCCCCGGTATCTTCCGGGGCACGCTGGACGCCCGCGCCCGGACGATCACCGATGAGATGTGCATTGCGGCGGCGGAGGCGCTGGCCCGGATGGCCGAGGAGAAGGGGTTGCATCCGGATTACATTCTGCCGACAATGGACGAGTGGGATGTGTTCCCGCGTGAGGCTGCGGCCGTCGCGGTGAAGGCGCAGGAACAGGGTCTGGCGCGTGTAGCGTTAACTGCGGAGGAAGAATATGAACAGGCCGCTGCCATCATCCGCCGCGCCCGCGAGTTGACCCGGGTGATGATGGAGCAAGGGTTTATCCCCGCGGCAGAGGAGGGCTGAGATGTATGACTTGATTATCGTGGGCGGTGGCCCGGCCGGGCTGACGGCGACGGTGTATGCCATCCGCAAGCGTCTGGAGACGCTGCTGATCACCAAGGACCTGGGGGGCAAGACCAACTGGCATCTGGAGTTGCCCGATGTGGACCTGCATCACGTCATCACGGGCGAGGAGATCATCAGCCGCTTCCGCAGCCAGGTGGACTACCTGGATTTCGCCCGCGTGATGGACGGGGCGCAGAGCGTCACGCCGATTGAGGGCGGTTACCAGGTCACCACCAAGAGCGGGCGCAGCTATCAGGCCAGGGCGCTGATCATCGCCACCGGCGCGCGCGCGCAACGACTGGGTGTGCCGGGCGAGGCCAACTTCTTGATGCGCGGCCTGTGCTACTCGGCGGTCAGCTACGCGCCTTTGTTTGTGGACCGCCGTGCGGCGGTGGTGGGCGATGGCGACCTGGCCTTGCGCAGTGCCTCGGAACTGGCCCAGATTGCCCGCCACGTCTATCTGGTCGCCCCCACGCATGGCCAGTTGGACAGTCGCCTGGGGCAGAAGTTGCGCCAGCAGGCCAATGTCACCATCCTGGAAGGCTACACGGTGCAGGAGGTCAAAGGGGACCGCTATGCGCGGAGCCTGGTCGTGCGCAACGGCGGCGAGACCCACGAGTTGGCAGTGGATGCCATCTTTATTGAGCTGGACCTGATCCCCAACTCGGAGATCGTCGCGGGCCTGGTAGACCTGGACGAGAAGGGGCGCATCATCGTGGATAGCCGCAATCAGACCAGTCGCCCAGGCATCTTTGCCGCCGGTGATGTGACCAACATCTACGCCGAGCAAGTGCTGATCGCTGTGGGCGAAGGCGCCAAGGCGGCGCTCTCGGCTTACGAGTATCTGCTGAATCTCTAACGTGATACGTCAACCGTCAGCCATCTGACATTGGACGCGTGACGCTTCACGTGTGACACCAGGGGGATTTTATGACAGCTCAGATCATTGATGGGAATGCGGTGGCTGCCCGTATCCGCGAAGCGGTGCGCCAGGGGGTGGAGGCGCTGAAGCGCGACTATGGCATCGTGCCGGGGCTGGCGACGGTGCTGGTGGGCGAGAACCCGGCCTCGCAGACCTACGTGCGCATGAAGCAAAAGGCCTGCCAGGAACTGGGCATGGTCTCGTTCGGCTACCATCTGCCGGCGGATGCTTCCCAGGAGGAGGTGGAGAACCTGGTGCGCGAGCTTTCGGCCAACCCGGAGGTGCACGGCATCCTGGTGCAGCTTCCGCTCCCCAGGCACCTGGATGAAGAAGGTGTGTTGGGCGCGGTGGCGCTGGAGAAGGATGTGGATGGCTTCCATCCGGTGAACATCGGCCGGCTGGCGATGAAGGGGCGCGAACCGGCGTTCGTCCCCTGCACGCCGAACGGGGTGATCGCGCTGCTGGATAGCGTAGGCGCGCAGATAGAGGGGGCCAACGCCGTCGTCCTGGGGCGGAGCAACATCGTTGGCCTGCCGACGGCGCTCTTGCTCATTGGCCGCAACGCCACCGTGACGGTGTGCCACTCGCGCACGCGCGACCTGCCTAGCGTGACCCGCCAGGCCGACATTTTGGTGGCGGCGGTGGGGCGGCCACAGATGGTGCGCGGCGATTGGGTCAAGCCGGGCGCGGTGGTCATTGATGTGGGCGTCAACCGCGTGGAAGACCCCACGACGAAGTCGGGTTATCGCCTGGTGGGCGATGTAGCCTTTGACGAGGTGAAAGAGGTGGCCGCGGCGATCACGCCGGTGCCGGGGGGCGTCGGCCCGATGACGATCGCCATGCTGATGAAGAACACCCTGATCGCGGCGCAACGCCGGGCAAAAGCGCAGGCAGCCGCCCCAGGCGGGCTGTAGCCCCGGCTATCTGCGCAGGTGGGGCCACAAACCGTGTGGCCTTAAGCTCGCTCTATTCCTTTGCCCTCCTCACGGCCCCTTCACCGTCAGCGGCAGGTACAGCCAGCGTGATGCTATAGCCCCAGTCATTAACTGCTTCTGCCCAGGGAGGTGGAGGGAATAGGAGCAACCCCCTCCCCCCTCTGTGGGGGAGGGTTGGGGTGGGGGGGGCAGAGTCACCCCCTCCCTTGCCCTCCCCCATCCAGGGGGCGGGGGGGTGGGGCGTCACCTTTATGCAATGTCAAGATGTCATGGGCGTGAACATATCGCTCCATAAGCGAGCAGAAGCAGGCAATAGTACCCACGTCCTCTCGTGAGCGGGCGGCTTCGGTGCTAGAATAGACGGCGGATGACAGACAGTTCAGTATCAGGCTGAAGCCCGGCTTGATCTGTCGTCCATCATCTGTTGTCCATCGTCTGATGATCACTGATCGCTCCAACGAGTGGCGCTGGGCGCTGGCTGTGGCCGTGCTCGCGGTGGGGCTGAGCACCGCGCCCTACATCTACGCCTCTGTGACGGCGCCGCCGGACCTGCACTTCTCCGGGTTGCTGGCCAACGTCGGCGACGGCTACTCCTACCTGGCGAAGATGGCCCAGGGGGCGTGGGGGGAGTGGCTGTTTCACCTGCCCTTCACGCCGGAGCCGCACGCAGGCGGGCTGCTCTTCACCTTTTACTTGGCGCTCGGCCATATAGCACGGATAGTGGGCCTGCCGCTGGTCCTGGTCTTTCACCTCGCCCGCATCGCGGCGGGCCTAACCTGCCTGCTCGTCGGCTATGCCTTTATCGCGCACTTCGCCGATGGCGTCGCCCAGCGACGGATCGCCTTCCTGCTCCTGGCCTTTTCGTCAGGGCTGGGCTGGCTGGTGGTCCCGACCGGCGGGCTGAGCACCGATCTGCGCATCCCGGAATCTATCACTTTCTACAGCCTGATCGTCAACCCGCACTTCCCGCTGGCGTTGGCGCTGCTTTTGCTGGTGTTTCTGGGCGTCCTGGCACCACCTGTGGAGCGATTCGGCGGCATGAGGCGTGCAGCACTGCTCGGTGTTGCCTCGTTCGCACTCGTTTCGGTCCAGCCCTTTGTGTTCATCACGCTAGGCGCGGTCCTGGGGCCCTATCTGGCCTGGCGCTGGCTGCGTGAACGCCGCTTCCCCCGGCTCCAGGCGGCCCGTGCAGCCCTGGCGCTGGGGGCAGCGACGCCGGTCGTGCTGTATGATGCCTGGCTGCTGACCACGAACCCGGTGATGTGGGCGTGGACGGCCCAGAACCTGACGCCCTCACCGCCGCCCTGGGATTACCTGCTCGGTTATGGGCTGATCCTGGCCCTGGCGACTCTCGGCGCAATCCGGGGATTACGGCAAGGCGATGCGCGCACCCACTTCCTTATCATCTGGGTGGTGGTCACGGCGCTCCTCCTGTACGCGCCGTTTGCGCTCCAGCGGCGGCTATCGCTGGGCCTGCACGTCCCCCTGGCGATCTTGGCCGGGCGGGGCGTGTCCGGCGTGGTCACCCCGCGCCTGGGGCGCCGCTGGGCCGCTGTGCTGGTGGGGGCCACAACGCTGACGAACGCCCTCCTGCTTCTGACCCTGTTTGCGGGCGCGGCCCGGCGCGATGCGCAGGTGTATCTGGGGCGCGACGAGTGGGCGGCGTTGGGCTGGTTGCGCGAGCATGTCCCGGCGGAAGCGGTCGTCCTGGCCGGGCCGGAGAGCGGCCTGTTCATCCCGGCGCAGGCCGGGCAGCGCGTGGTGTATGGGCATCCCTTTGAGACGGTGAACGCGGCGGCCCGACGGACGCAGGTGGAGGCCTATTTTGCCGGTCGGCTGGAGGCGGCAGCGCAGGTCGCGCTGTTGCGCCAGGAGGGAGTGGGCTGGGTGTGGTTAGGCCCGCGTGAACGCACGCTGGGTGCGCCTTCCCTGGCCTGCCTGTCGCCCGCGACGGCCATCGGCGCGGTGACACTCTATCAGGTAGATGCCCGCTGCCTGACGAGTGAGGTTGAGCAGCAGACAGCGGGGGGTAGGCATTAGCCCCAGGTGACAGAAAGCTCACTTCCGGTTGTTCAGGGCCTGCTTCCCCGAATACGCTGGCATTGGGTGGGGATAGCGGCAGCGTCGCTCTTGGCGGCAGCCGCCTTGTTGGGGGCGGATTGGGTTCCCTGGTCGGCGAAAGGCGCCTATTCCGACCTGGCGATCACCCACTGGCCCAACGCGGTCTTCATCCGGGACACGTGGCGGGAGACGGGGCGATTGCCCTTGTGGCGCCCGCTGATCATGGCCGGGGCCCCCTTCGCCGCCAACCCGCTCTCCGGCCTGTGGTATCCGCCCAACCTTCTGCTTCTGTTCCTGCCGTTGCCCGCCGCGTTCAACCTGCTGCTGGTCCTGCACCTTCTGTGGGGCGGGCTGGGGATGTATAGGCTGGGGCAGCAGTTCCGTCTGAGCCGGGGGGCGGCGCTGGTCGCTGCTGCTGCCTGGGTGTTAACGCCCAGGACGATAGCCCATATGGGCGCGGGCCATGTGGGGTTGGTTTATGCGCTGGGCTGGTGGCCCTGGGTGGTCTGGGCGGCGCGCCGGGCGCGGCAGACAGGCCGGTGGTCGGCCTGGGGGATCGCTGGAGGGGTGCTGGCGCTGGAGTTCCTGGCCGATCCGCGCATCACGGCGCTGACGTTGCCGGTGGCGGCGTTGATAACGCTTTTCACAAGGCAAACGTGGCTATCCCCCCATCCCAGCCCTCCTCCACAGAGGGGGGAGGGAGAAATTCCCCCCTCTTGGCGAGGGAGAAAGGACCTCTCGGCGCTGCCCCGCCTGGTGGGGCAGATAGTACCGGGCGCCCTGGTGTTCCTGCTGCTCACAGCGGTTCAGATACTGCCGCTGGCCGAATTCATGGGATATTCCACCCGATCGCTCCTGACCCCCTATGAGGCCGGGTGGTCCTCGTTGCCCTGGACCTACCTGTTGGGCGTCATCCTGCCGGATCGGGGCGGCTTCCACGAATGGATGACCTACGTCGGCCCGGCGGTGCTGATCCTGGCGCTCCTGGGGCTGCGGGCGCTGGGGCGGCGGGCCGGGTGGGTCATGGCCGGGCTGGGGCTGGCGGTCCTGTTCGCACTGGGCGCGAACACGCCGTTCTATCGGCTGCTGGTGCGCGTCGTGCCGGGGCTGACCTGGCTGCGCGTTCCGGCGCGAGCCTGGTTCATTGTCGCCTTCGGGCTGGCGCTCCTGGCCGGTATCGGCGTTCATGCGCTCCAGCGGCGGGCGCGGCCAGGGCAGCGGCTTTCGCCCTCGCGGGTGGCCGCGCTGGCCCTGGCGCTGGTAGCGCTGGACCTGAGCTTTATGGATGCCTCCCTGATCCGGCTCCGTTCGGTCGCCTCCGTCCTGGCCGAAGGCGGCGAACTGGCCGCGACCCTGGCCGCGCAACCGGGGCTGTTCCGCATCTACTCACCCAGCTACAGCCTGCCGCAGCAGAATGGGGCCGTGTATGGCCTGCACAGCGTGGATGGCGTGGACCCGCTGCAACTGGCGGAGACGGTGGCCTTTGTGCGGCAGGCCGCCGGCCTGGAAAGCCAGCCGCCACGCTATAGCGAAGTCCTGCCACCGGCGCCGCCCAGCGGCGACGTCATCCTGGGCCACCGCGACGCCCGCCCCGACCTGAACCTGCTGGGCCTGCTCAATGTGCGCTATGTGGCGGCGGAGTTCCCGCTTGACGTGGAGGGGCTGGTGGAACGGGGGCGCTTCGGCACGACTTACCTCTATGAGAACACCCGTGTCCTGCCGCGTGCGTTCGTCCTGTACCGGGCCGAGCCGGTCAGCGGGCCGGAGGAGGCCCTGGCGCGTCTGAAAGAGGCCGACCCGCACCAGGTAGCCTTTGTTGAAGGCGGTGCAGCGCTGCCCGGCCAGGGCACGGCTACGCTCAGCGAAGCCCTGGTGACCCTCTACACACCTGATTCTATCGCCGTCCGGGCGACGCTGGAGCGGCCCGGTGTGCTCATCCTGAGCGAGGTGTGGTACCCCGGCTGGGAGGCGCGTGCCGACGGCCAGCCGGTGTCCATCTACCGCGCCGATGGGCTGTTGCGGGCGGTATACCTTCAGCCCGGCACGCATACGATTGTGTTCAACTACGCGCCGGGGACGGTCAAAGCTGGCCTGGCGCTCTCGGCGTTGGGCTGGCTCGTGTTCGCCAGCGCGGGGGTAAGCGAATGGCGGAAGCAGGCGCGATCCGTCCTTCCCGCCCATTAACCCTATCCCCCAGGGCGACCCACATCAGCCCGGCAGAGTGGCGCTGGGTCGTGCTGGTGGCGTTGGGCGTGCTGGCGCTGACCAGCCTGCCTTACCTGGTCGGCTGGGCGGCGTCCACGCCGGAACGTCTCTTCGGGGGCTTCGTGTTCGCGGTGGAGGACAGCAATTCCTATCTGGCGAAGATGCGGCTGGGTGCGCGCGGCGATTGGCTCTTTCACGACGTGTACACGCCGGAGCCACACGAGGGCGGGCTGTTCTTCCTGTTTCACCTGCTCCTGGGCAAGCTGGCGGCGTTGGCGGGCTGGTCGCTTATCCTGACCTATCACCTGGCGCGGCTGGCCTTTGGCTTCATCCTGCTCCTGGTGACCTACCGCTTTATCGCGGCGGTTGCGTCGCTGCGCCGCGTGCGGCGGCTGGCCTTCCTGCTTGTGGCGCTGTCGGGTGGGCTGGGCTGGCTGCTGGTGGCGCTCGGCGCCACGAACTGGCTGAACAGCCCGCCGCTGGACGTGTACCTGCCGGAGGGCTACACCTTCCTGGCGGTCTTCGGCTTCCCGCACCTGGCGGTGGCGCGGTCATTGCTCCTGGGCGGGTTGCTGTTCCTGCTGCGCGCCTTTGAGCGCGGGCAGGCGCGTTTCGCCCTGGCAGCGGGCGTCGCCTGGCTGGCGATGGGGCTGATCGTCCCGTTCTATGTGGTGATTGCCGGTGTGGTCGTCGTCGGCTATCTCATCGCCTGCGCTCTCGCCCCTCCTCCCTCCCGCCCGGTTGGGAGAAGGTTCTGGCTTTTTGCCGCGCTGGCCGGGGGCGTGGCTGCGCCCGTTGTCCTCTACAGCCTGATCGCCTTCAGCACCAACCCGGTCTTCCGCGCCTGGTCGCAGCAGAACCTGATCCTCTCCCCACACCCCCTGCACTATGTGCTGGGCTACCTCGTGCCGGGGCTCCTGGCCGTCCCCGGCGCACGGGTGGCCTGGAGGAAGGTGGGGCATGGGCGGCTATTGGTCGCCTGGGTCGTCATCGCGCCGCTGCTGGTCTATATCCCCTTCAATTTGCAGCGCCGCCTGATTGAGGGCTTTCAGGTGCCGCTGAGCCTGCTGGCGGCCTATGGGTTTTACTTTGGCCTGGCGCCGGTATTACGACGGAGGATGGAAGACGGAGGACGGAGGATAACAGGGGAGGTGTCTTCCGTCTTCCGCCCCCCGCCCGCCGTCGCGCAAGCAGCGCTTCTGCTCCTCTCTATCCTGACGCCGCTCATGCTGGTCGTCGGCGGGACGATGGCGACGCTGGCGCGGTCGGAGCCGATCTTCCATAGTGCCAGCGAGGTGGCGGCGCTGGATTGGCTGGATACGAATGCGCCGCCGGATGCGCTGGTGCTCTCGGCCTATGAGACCGGCAATTATCTGCCAGCGCGGGCAGACGTGCGGGCGTTTCTCGGCTTGGGGCCGGAGACGGTGGCCCTGCCGCGCAAGCGGGCGCTGGTGGCCGAATTTTACAGGAGCGGGAAGCCGGATGTCCTCTGGGCCTACGGGGTCCACTACGTGATCGCCGGGCCACGCGAGCGGGCGCTGGGGAGCTTTGACCTGGATGCGGCCCCATTTTTGGAGCGCGTATACGCGAATGACGACTACACCATCTACCGGGTCGTCGCGGACTGAGACGCTCTCCCTTTTGGATAGGGCGAAGGTTGGAGCGGTGTTCGCCCTGCCGCTGCTCGTCCTGTTCGGGCACATCCTGTTCGGCGGGCAGGCCCTGTTCTGGGGTACGCCGCTGCTCCAATTCTACCCCTGGTGGACGCTGGCGTCTGCTGCGCTGCGGGCCGGGCAGATACCGTTGTGGAATCCCTATCTCGGCAATGGGGCACCGCTCGTCGCCAATCTGCAATCGGCGGTGTTTTACCCGCCGAACTGGCTCTACCTGCTGGGGCCGGTGGAGTGGCTGATGGGCGGGATCGCCGTTCTGCATGTGCTCTGGGCCGGGCTGGGGATGTTTGCGTTGGCCCGTGCCCTGGGGCTGCGCCCTTTCAGCGCGACAGTGAGCGGGCTAAGCTTCATGCTGAGCGGTTACCTGATCGCCCGGCTGAGCTTCCTGAGCATGACGGCAGCTTATGCCTGGCTGCCCTGGCTGCTCCTGGCCGTTGAGCGCCTGGTCGTGCGCCGTCGCCTGGCCGATGCGCT
>DAOUBF010000051.1:0-44688 GCA_034432795.1 Anaerolineae bacterium | reverse complement strand
GAGCGCCCGCCCCTGCCACCCCTGCCGCCACCGCCGGTGGTGGACCTGGGGTTCTTGAAGGAGGTGGTAGAGGCAACGGCAGGCGTCTCGCGTCTGGAGATGTGCATCCAATGCGGCACATGTGGCGGCTCGTGTCCTTCCGCCGCCGACATGGACCACACCCCTCGGCAGTTGTTTGCCATGGTCCGCGCCGGCCTGCGCGACGAGGTGCTGCGCAGCAACACGCCCTGGTTCTGCGTGTCATGCTACCACTGCGTGGTGCGCTGTCCGCAGGGGGTGCACATCACCGACATTATGTACACCTTAAAGAGCATGGCCATCCGCGCCGGGTACTATAAGGATGCGACTGCGCCCGATTTCGCCAAGACGTTTGTGTATTACGTGGAGAACTACGGGCGCAGCTTTGAGCTGGGCCTGGCGACGCGCTTCTACCTGCGCCATCACCCCTTGCGCGTCCCCGGCATCGCGCCGCTGGGCCTGGACATGCTCGTGAAGGGGCGCATTGACCTGACCCCGCGCCGCATTAAGCACATGGACCAGCTCAAAGCCATCCTGGCGCGGGCGGCAGAACTGGAGGCAGCACAATGAAATACCTGTTCTATCCCGGCTGTTCCATGGAGCGGTTCTCCCGCCCCTACAAGGATTCGCTTCTGGCGATCTGCCAGCACATCGGCCTGGAACTGGAAGAGGTGGACGACTGGAACTGCTGCGGCGCGACCGAGTACATCGCCGTGAGCCTGCTGCCCGCCTACTCCCTGATCGCCCGCAACCTGGCCCTGGCCCAACAGCAGGCCAGTTCTGGCCCGGACTATCACCGCGCTGGCGATGGGCGCAATGGCCGGGGCGGCGCCTATACCCTGATCGCCCCGTGCAGCGCCTGCTACCTCAACCTCTCCAAGACCGATCACTACATGGGCGAGAGCCACACATTGAACGAAAAGGTCAACCAGGCCCTGGCGGCAGGCGGCCTGCATTACACCCCCGGCACAGTGGAGATCCGCCACCTGCTGGACATCATCGTCAATGAGATCGGCCTGGAGGCCGTGCGCAAGGCCGTCGTTCGCCCGCTGACCGGCCTGCGCGTGGCCCCGTACTATGGCTGCATGACCCCGCGCCCGGATTATAAGAAGCGCTGGTCCAACCCGGAGTACCCCACCGAACTGGACCGGCTGCTTAAGGCGCTGGGGGCTGAGGTGGTGGACTTCCCCCTGAAGACGCACTGCTGCGGCGGCCACATGACCCAGATCAGCCCGCCAGTGGCCTATGAGCTGATCCGCCGCCTGGTGCACGCCGCCGCCCAGTATGGCGCGGACCTGCTCGCCACCATCTGCCCCATGTGCCAGCTCAACCTGGATGTGTACCAGGGCGAGATGAACCGCTACTTTGATACTAACTACCGCATGCCTATCCTCTTCTTCACGCAACTCATGGGCGTGGCCTATGGGCTGGAGCCGAAGGCGCTGGGCCTGGGGCAGGAGTTGGTGGATGCTCAGCCGGCGCTGGCCAAGATCGGTGTGGAGGTGCCGGCGGCGGAGGCAGCGCCGGTGCGCCGGCCGCGCAAGAAGGAGGGCCTGCCCATGCCACGCATGCCCGGCGAGGAGGAGATGAGCCATGACTGAGCGAAACGAACAGGAACGCATTGGCGTGTATGTATGCCACTGTGGCACCAACATCGCGGGCACAGTGGATGTGGAAGATGTGGCCCAGTGGGCCGCGGGGCGGCTCAAGCATCGCGGCGTGGTGGTGGCCCGCGACTACAAGTTCATGTGCTCCAGCCTGGGCCAGGAGATGATTGAGAAGGATATCCAGGAACTGGGCCTGACGCGCGTGGTGGTGGCGGCCTGCTCGCCGCACCTGCACGAACACACCTTTCGCACCGCCTGCCAGCGCGCCGGGTTGAACCCCTACCTGTGCGAACTGGTCTCCATCCGCGAGCAGTGCTCCTGGGTGCACACCGACCGGCTGGCGGCGACGGCCAAGGCCAAGGCGATTGTCTCCGGCGGCGTGGAGCGGGTGCTCTACCATGAGCCGTTGGAGCCTTTGCACGTGCCCATTCACCCGGCCACGCTGGTCGTGGGCGGCGGCATCGCTGGCATCCAGGCCGCGTTGGAGATCGCCGACAGCGGCTTCCCCGTCTATCTGGTGGAGCGCGAGCCGTCCATCGGCGGGCACATGGCCCAGTTTGACAAGACCTTCCCCACGCTGGACTGCGCCGCCTGTATCCTCACCCCCAAGATGGTCTCGGTGGGCAGCCACCCCAACATCACCCTGCTCACCTGGAGCGAGGTGACCAAGGTGGACGGCTACGTGGGCAACTTCACCGTGACGGTGCGCAAGAAGGCTCGTTATGTGAATACGGAGCTGTGCACCGGCTGCGGCGTGTGCCAGGAGAAGTGTCCCAAGAAGGTCGTGGACGAGGTGTTTGAGGCCGGGCTGGGCTACCGCAAGGCCATCTACACGCCCTTCCCCCAGGCCGTGCCCAAGTGGCCGGTGATTGACCGCGAGAACTGCACCTACTTCCAGAAGGGCACCTGCAAGGCCTGCGAGAAGTTCTGCCCCACCGGCGCCATTGACTTCAACCAGGAGGATGAAATCATCACCCTGAACGTGGGCAACATCATCCTGGCGACGGGGTACGACCTGTTTGACCCCCGGCGCATCCCGCAGTTCGGCTATGGGCGGCTGGCGAACGTGTTCACCAGCCTGGAGTTTGAGCGCATGTCCAACTCCGCCGGGCCGACGGGCGGGCGCATCGTGCTGCGCGACGGCGTGACCGAGCCGAAATCGGTGGGCATCATCCACTGTGTGGGCAGCCGCGACCGCAACTATAACAACTACTGCTCCAACATCTGCTGTATGCAGAGCCTGAAGTTCGCCCACTTGGTCAAGGAACACACCGGCGCCACCGTGTACAACTTCTACATTGACATCCGCGCCGGCTTCAAGGACTACGATGAGTTCTACCAGCGCGTGCTGGAAGAGGGCATCCTGCTGATCCGCGGGCGGGTGGCCGAGGTGACCGACGCGGTGCGCCTGGCGGGCGAGGAGGGCAAGCTGATCATCCAGGTAGAGGATACGCTGATCGGCCAGCAACGGCGCATCCCGGTGGACATGGTGATCTTGTCCTGTGGGCTGGAGCCGCGCCGCGACGCCAAGGAGGTGGCCAAGCTGTTCGGCATTTCCTGCAGCGCCAACGGCTGGTTCATTGAGCGCCACCCCAAGCTGGACCCGGTGGCGACGATGACCGAGGGCATCTTCATTGCCGGGGCCTGTCAGGGGCCAAAGGACATCCCGGCCAGCGTGGCCCAGGGCGCAGCCGCGGCGGCGCGCGTGCTGGGGCGCATCCAGCAGCGCGAGATCGCCCTGGAGCCGATCCGCGCCAGCATCAACGCCGATAAGTGCTCTGGCTGCCGCATCTGCAACAACCTGTGCCCGTTCAACGCCATCACCTTCCATGAGGACCGCATGGTCTCGGAGATTAACCCGGCGCTGTGCCAGGGCTGCGGCACGTGCGTGGCGGCCTGCCCGGCGGGGGCGATCAGCGGCACGGTGTTCAGCAACGAGCAGGTGCTGGCCCAGATTGAGGGCCTGTTGCTGCTGAATGTGGCTGGTGGCCGGGCCGAGACCGTCATAGCAGAGACAGTGCCAGCGTGAAGGAGGTGGACAGCATGAGCGAGCAATTTGAACCCCTCATCATCGGGTTTACCTGCAACTGGTGTAGCTATCGCGCTGCCGACCTGGCAGGGACAGCCCGTCTGAAATATCCACCCAACATCCGGCTGATCCGGCTGATGTGCTCCGGCCGGTTGGACCCCACCTTCGTGCTGAAGGCGCTGTCCTCTGGCGCCGACGGCGTGCTGATCACGGGCTGCCACCCCGGCGAATGCCACTACATTGAGCAGAACTATAAGGCCCTGCGGCGCTACCTGCTGTTGCGGCGCACCCTGACCCAGATGGGCATTGAGCCGGAGCGGGTCAAGCTGGTATGGGCCTCGGCTGCTGAGGGCGCCCGCCTGGCCGAGGAGATCACCAGGATGGTGGAGGAAATCCGCGCGCTGGGGCCACTGAACTGGCCTGCTGCCGACGGTGGACGAAGGACGGGGGACGGGAAGCATCCAGCATCCAGCATCCGTCCTCCGGCGGAAGAGGAGGTGACAGCATGAGCGCGAACGGCAAACCCAAATTCGCCATGTACTGGGCCGCGGGCTGCGGCGGGTGCGAGATCGCCGTCCTGAACGTCCATGAGAAGATCCTGGACGTGGACGCCAATTTTGAGGTGGTCTTCTGGCCGGTGGCCATGGACGCCAAGTATAAGGATGTGGAGGCCATGCCTGACGGCGCCATCACGCTGTGCCTGTTTGACGGCGCCATCCGCAACAGCGAAAACGAGGAGATGGCCCACCTGCTGCGCCGCAAGTCGCAGATTCTGGTGGCCTTCGGCTCGTGCGCTACCGAGGGCTGCATCCCGGCGCTGGCCAACCTGAGCACGCCGGAGGAGATCTTTGAAGCTGTGTATCATGGCCCCACTACCGACAACACACACGGCGTTGTGCCCCACCCCACTGTGCGCGTGCTGGAGGGCGAGCTGCAACTCCCGGAGTTCTACCCGGTGGTGAAGACGCTGGACCAGGTCGTGCCGGTGGACTACACTATGCCCGGCTGCCCGCCGGAGTCGCACCAGATCGCCGCGGTGCTGGACCTGGTGATCCAGGCGGTGCATGGCCAGGCCACGCTCCCGCCGCGCGGGTCCGTGATCGGCGCCGGCAACTCCACCGTATGTGACGAGTGCCCGCGCACCCGCCACGAGAAGAAAATCCGCCAGTTCGTGCGCATCCAGCATGTGCAGCCCGACCCCACGCTGTGCCTGTTGGAGCAGGGCATCCTGTGCAGCGGCCCGGCCACGCGCAGCGGTTGCACCGCGCTCTGCCCCAAGGCAGGAATGCCCTGTATCGGCTGCTATGGCCCGGCGGAGGGCGTGCTGGACTACGGGGCGCGGCTGATGACGGCGGTCGCTTCGGTGATTGACAGCCAGGACCCGCAGGAGATTGAGCACATCCTGGACGGCATCCCTGACCCGGCGGGGACATTCTACCGCTTCAACCTGGCCGGTTCGCTGCTGCGTGCCAGCAAGCCCGCGATCATGTCCCCGCCACCGTCGGCCACGTTGCGCGAGCGCGCCCTGGCCCTCACGCCCCAGGGCGGAGAAGAGGGAAAATAGGAGGTCACCATGCAGCGCATCACGATTGATCCTATTACGCGGCTGGAAGGCCACGGCAAGATTGAGATCTTCCTGGACGAGGAGGGCGAGGTCGCCAACACCTACTTCCAGATCCCAGAGTTGCGCGGCTTTGAGCGCTTCTGCGTGGGGCGACCGGTGGAGGAGATGCCCACCCTTACCAACCGCATCTGTGGCGTCTGCCCGGAGGCGCACCACATGGCGGCGGCCAAAGCCTGCGATGCCGTCTATCATGTGGAGCCGCCGCCCCCGGCCAAGAAGCTGCGCGAACTGCTGTATAGCGCCTTCTACGTGGCCGACCACACCACCCACTTCTATGCCCTGGGAAGCCCGGACTTCATTATGGGCCCCGATGCGCCGGTGGCCGAGCGCAACATCCTGGGCGTGATCCACAAGGTGGGGCTGGAGATCGGCAGCAAGGTGATCCAGGCCCGCAAGTACGGCCATGCGGTGGTGGAGATGATCGGCGGGCGCAAGGTGCACCCCTGCACCTCCATCCCCGGCGGGCTGTCCAAGGGCATCACCGAGGAAGAACGCCAGGAGATTGAGAAGATGGGCCGCTGGGCGGTGGAGTTCGCCCAGTTCAGCCTGAAGCTGTTTGACGACATCGTGCTCAAGAACTCGGCCTACGTGGACATGATCATGAGCGATGCCTACACCCACCGCACCTATTACATCGGTATGGTGGATGAGAACAACAAGGTAAACTTCTACGACGGCAAGATCAGCGTCGTGGACCCGGACGGCAGGCGCATCGGCAAGTACGCGCCACACGAGTATCAGGACTGGATCGCCGAGCACACCGAGCCTTGGACCTACCTGAAGTTCCCCTATCTCAAGAAGATCGGCTGGAAGGGCTTTGTGGACGGCAAGGACTCCGGTGTGTACTGCGCCACGCCACTGGCACGCCTGAACGCCGCCGATGGTATGGCCACGCCGCGCGCCCAGGAGGAATATGAGCGCTTCTACACCACGCTGGCGCAGCAGGAGTACGAACGCTACAGCAGCACCGGCGCGGGCAAAGTGGTGCACCAGCGCCTGGCGACCCATTGGGCGCGGCTGATTGAGTTGCTCTACGCCGCCGAACGTTGGGTGGAACTGGCCACCGACCCGGAGATCACCTCCGACAACTTCCGCACCATTCCCACCGAGACGCCTACGGAGGGCGTGGGCATCGTGGAGGCGCCGCGCGGCACGCTCACCCATCACTACTGGACCGATGAGCGCGGCATCCTCACGCGGGTCAACCTGATCGTGGGCACGACGAACAACTACGCCCCGATCAGTATGTCCATCAAGAAGGCGGCGCAGAGCCTGATCCACAAGGGCACGGTGATCAGCGAGGGCCTGCTCAACCGCATTGAGATGGCCTTCCGCGCTTATGACCCCTGCTTTGGCTGCGCCACGCACTCCTTGCCCGGCCAGATGCCGCTGGAAGTCATCATCCGCGACGCGAAGGGGCAGGTGGTGGAGGTGTTGAAGCAGTACTGCTGATGGAAGACGGAGGACGAACGACGGACGACGGACGAACCTCTCCCCTCCCTTATAGGGGAGGGGGAGCCTGTAGGGCGGCTTTCCATAGCCGCCGAAGAGCGGCAGGTATAGAAACCTGCCCTACGCCGGGGGAGCCGTCCTCCGCCGTTTGTTAAGGCGACCATGACCAGGACATTGGTAATCGGGCTGGGGAATCCGCTGCTCGGCGACGACGGCGTAGGCTGGCACGTGGCCGAGGGGGTGCGGCAAGCCCTCATGGGCGCTTCGCGCCCGACGGAGGACGAAGGACAGAAGACGGATGAACCTCTCCTCTCCCCTATAAGGGGAGGGGAGGGGGCCGTCTCCCGTTCTCCGTCGTCTGTTGAGGTGGATTGCTATGTAGGTGGCGGCCTCAGCCTGATGGAGCGGCTGGTCGGCTATGACCGGGCCATTGTGATTGACGCAGTTAACCTGGGACAGGGGCCGGTGGGCCAGGTCACCTGCTTCCCCCTGGAGGCATTGCCGCACCCCAGTGTGGGCCACCTCACCTCGGCGCACGAAACCAACCTGTGGACGGCGTTGCAGGTGGGCCGGACAATGGGCGCTCACCTGCCCGCTCAGGTCATGGTCGTGGCGGTGGAATCCCCTTACGTGTATGAATTCAGCGATAAGCTAACGCCGCCTGTGGCTGCCGCTGTGCCGCAGGCCGTGCAGAAAGTCCTGGAATTATTGCGACAGGAGGAAGAGCCATGATTTCGCCTGAGCTTCTGCGTCGTTACCCCTTCTTTTGTTGCCTGGACGACGCCCAACAGAAGGCCGTAGCCATGATCGCTGAGGAAATCTCGGTTCCCGCCGGAACGGTCCTGTTTGAGGAGGGGCAACCGGCGAACGCCCTGTACCTCCTGTTGGAGGGCAGCGTGGACCTGTACTTTACGGTGCCCGGCGAAGGGTCAAAACCGGGCAAGGAGTTCTGGGTCGGCGAGATCAACCCAGGCGAGCCGTTGGGCATCTCGGCGCTGATTGAGCCGTACCGGCTGACGGCGATGGCGCGGGCCAGCGCTCCCAGCCGCCTCCTCAAGGTAGATGCGGCCGCTTTGCGGGCGCTGTGCGAGGTGGACAACCGTATGGCCTACGCCCTGATGCGGCAAATCGCCAAGGCCGCCATGGAACGGCTGCACGCCACGCGGGTGCAAATGGTCGGGAGCACGACATAGATATTTTGGTGCTCAACGGATTGCTGTCAACTGATTTTGAGAACGGATTGAACGGATTATCTACAGGAATCAAGGAAACTAACGTCGCCTTCGGCGACAGGGATCAAGGAAATTGAGGGCAGAGAGCACACCCCTATGCAATCACCGAATGGCAAGGAGAATCAGGAACGTTTTGTCATCCCCATCGGGCCGCAGCACCCGGCACTTAAGGAGCCGGGGCACTTTGAGTTCACCGTAGAGGGTGAGATCGTGGTGGCGGCCTCGGCGCGGCTGGGCTACGTCCATCGGGGCATTGAGAAGGCCACCGAGTCACGCACGTGGGTACAGAACCTGTACCTGTTAGAGCGCATCTGTGGTATCTGCTCCCATATTCACGCCACGGCCTACAGCCTGGGTGTAGAGCAGTTGGCTGGCGTGGAGGCACCGCCCCGTGCCCAGGCCATCCGTGAACTGGTGGCCGAGTTGGAGCGCATCCACAGCCACCTGCTGTGGCTGGGTGTGGCGGCCCACGAAGCCGGCTTTGATACGCTGTTCATGTACACCTGGCGCGACCGCGAGACGGTCATGGACCTGCTGGAGGGGTTGACCGGCAACCGCGTCAACTACTCGGCCAACATCCTGGGCGGCGTGAAATGTGATGTGGACGAGGCTCAGGCCAGCGCGATCTATCGCGGGCTGGACTTTCTGGAGCGGCGGGCGCGCCACTACCTGGATGTGGTCACCAGCGATGCGGCCTTCCTGGAGCGCACCCGCGGCATCGGCGTGATGACCAGAGAGCAGGCCGAGACCCTGGGCGCCGTAGGCCCCACCGCCCGCGCCTCCGGCGTCCCTCGCGACATCCGCGTGGAAGCCCCTTATGCCGCCTACGCCGACTTCCCCGTCCACCCGATCCTGGAGCGGGCTGGCGACCTGGAAGCCCGCTTCGTGGTGCGCGTGAAAGAGTTGTTTGAGAGCTTCCGCGTCTGCCGTGACATCCTGGACCGGCTGCCGCCGGGTGAGATCAGCGTGCGCATGCCCCGGCGCATCAAGGAGGGCGAAACCATCAGCCGCGTGGAGGCGCCGCGTGGCGAGTTGTTCTACTTTATCAAGAGCAACGGCGGCGAGTCGCCGGAGCGCATTAAGGTGCGCACGCCCAGCCTGTGCAACTGGGCCTCGGTGCTCAACACGGTCGTGGGCCATAAGCTGGCGGATGTCCCCATGATCCTGGTGGGCATTGACCCCTGTTTCTCCTGCAGCGACCGTATGGTGGTGATCCGTACAGGCCGCGGCGACCCTGAGGTCTGGCCCTGGGAAAAGCTGCGGCGCTATGGGATGGAGGCCTATGGACATCACACGTAGTCTGATCGCGCTTGTGTTCTTTCCGGGTGGGTTGTTCCTGCTCCTGCTCGGCCTGGCGTATGAGTGGGTGCACCGTAAGCTGATCGCACAACTCCAGAACCGCATCGGCCCGCGCTGGTTCCAGCCACTGGCCGATACGCTCAAGCTGCTCTCCAAAGAGGAGATCGTGCCGGAGGGCATCCATCCACTGCTGTTCACCAGCCTGCCGGTGGTGGCGCTGGCCGGGGCACTGACCGCTGCCCTGTATGTGCCCCTGGTGGGGCTGGCGCCAGCTTATAGTTTCCCCGGCGACCTGATCGTGACGGTGTACCTGCTGAGCCTGCTGACGCTATGCCTGGGCCTGGCCGGGTCCAATCCCCTCAGCCGCTTCTCCCTGGCCGGCGCCACGCGCACGCTGACGCAATTGTTCTCCTATGAGGCGCCTTTCCTGTTCGCCCTGCTCGGCCCGGCCATTGTCGCCGGAAGCTGGCAGATCAGCGAGATCACGGCCTATGCCCAGGCCGAGGGGCAACAGTCGCTTATGGGCTGGCTGGTGTTCACCCAGCCTGTGGGCTTCCTGGTGGCCCTGGTGGGGCTGATGGGGAAGCTGGAATTGCCCCCCTTTGACGCCCCTGAAGCTGAGACGGAGGTCGTCGCCGGAGCGTTGACAGAGTACAGCGGGCGCGGGCTGGCGCTCTTCCGCCTGGCCAAGAACGTAGAGCTTGTGATCGGGTTGACGCTGATCGCCGCATTCTACCTGGGCGGGTTTGGTATAGCGTCTGGTATCACAGGGGGCATCCAGGTGTTGCTCTTCTTCGCCAAGACCCTGCTGCTGCTGTTCCTCCTGGCCGGGTTGCAGGCCCTGTTTGCACGCCTGCGCATTGACCAGACGGTGGGGCTGTGGTGGCGGTTCGGCGCATTGCTGATGTTACTCCAGTGGTTTATCCTGGTCGTGTGGAAAGGGATGGTGGCATGACGAAAATCGGGGCGATGCTAGGCGATGTCACCCGGTCGCTGTTCCAACGGCCGGTCACGCAGCGCTACCCGTTTGAACGGCGGGCGACGCCGGAGCGATTGCGCGGGCAACTGCACTGGGACCCGGAGAAGTGCACCGGCTGCGCCCTGTGCAACAAGGACTGCCCGGCCAATGCGATTGAACTGATCACGCTGGATAAGGCCAGCAAGCGCTTTGTGATGCGCTATCATATAGACCGCTGCACCTACTGCGGCCAGTGCGCGCAGAACTGCCGCTTTAAGTGCATTGACATGTCCTCCCAGGAATGGGAACTGGCCGGGCTGAGCAGGGAGCCATTCACCGTCTATTATGGACGAGACGAAGACATCCAGGCCGTCCTGGCAAGATGGGGTCAGCCAGGCATTGCGCCAGATACGACCGGCTGATCATCCGCTGCGTGTGGCCGTTGTGGGCATTGGGCACGAACTGCGCGGGGATGATGCTGCCGGTCTGGCGGTGGCCTGCGCCTTGCAGACGATGGACGAGGTACTCAACGGATTATCTAAAAGAATCAAGGAAACTAACGGACGATGGACAACAAACAGCGGGCCAACCTCTGGCGTCCATCGTCTGCTGGTGATCAGCGCGGGGCCGGCGCCGGAGAATTACACCGGGCCGCTGCGCCGCTTCCAGCCCGACCTGGTTATCCTGGTGGACGCTGCGGACATGGGCGAAGCGCCGGGGAGCGTGCGTTGCCTGCCCTGCGAGGAGACCACCGGCTTGAGCGCCTCTACCCATACCCTACCCCCTTATGTCCTGGCCCACTACCTGACCGCCTCTCTGGGCTGCCAGGTTATCCTGCTGGGCATCCAACCCGCCGACACCTCTATAGGCAAGCCCCTCTCACCCGCCGTGCGCCAGGCGGTGCTCAACGTGGCGCAGGGGCTGGCGGATCTGCTGCGCCCGCTGTGCACACCGCCTGCCTGATTTCGCCCCTGGATTCTGGTGACATATGTCATGGGGGATCCGTGACAAGCGTCACGGGTAATTTGTGACATTTTGCACTAATATTAGGATTGAAACAGTCCGATAACCTGTTGGGAAGGCTGGAAGGAGAACTGATGAGTTTCAAAGTGATGCCGAAAGAGGCGCTCACGCGCTGGGTGACCTGGCTGCAAAGCCGCTACGAGGTTGTCGGGCCAAAGGAGGTGCAGGGGCAGTTCATCTTTGACAAGATCGCCTCGCCCGATGAACTGCGCCTGGACTACACGCAGAGCATCCTCCCTCCTAAGAAATACCTCTTGCCCCAGCGCGAGGAGTTGGTGCGCTTTCGCCTGGATGGCAGCCGTATTGAGCCGGTGTTTGATGGGCAGCCCACCGTCGTGTTGGGCGTGCACACCTGCGACCTGTACGCCATCCAACTGCTGGATAAAGTCTTCAGCACCGGCTTCGCCGATAAGCATTACCAGCGGCGGCGCGAGAACACGGCGCTGGTCAGCATTGAATGCCTGCGCCCATGCAGCCCACATTCCTTTTGCAAGAGCATGGGGACACTTTCCCTCCCAGAGACGTTTGACCTGCATTTGACCGACCTGGGCGATGTGTATGCGGTGGACATCGGCAGCGAATGGGGCGAGGTGCTGTTGAACGATCACGCTGAGGCCCGCCCGGCGACAGACGAGGAGGTCAGACGCCTGAACCAGGTGCTGGCGCAGAAATGGGCCAGCTTCCCCTACCGGCTGGACTTTGACGCGGGGGAACTGCCCTCCCTGTTGCGGGTGAGCTACAACAGCCCCGTCTGGGAGGAGTTGGGCCAGCGCTGCCTGGGCTGCGCCGCCTGCACCAACGTCTGCCCCACCTGCTATTGCTTCAACGTCCAGGACGAAGTGGACTTCGCCCTGTCGGTGGGCAAGCGCGTACGTATCTGGGATTCCTGCCAGTTGAACGACTTCGCCAAAGTGGCGGGCGGGCACGACTTCCGGCCCACGCGCCTGGCGCGGCAACGCCACCGCTTCCTGCGCAAGGGCCAGTATCAGACCGAAGCCTATGGCCTGTTGGGCTGTGTGGGCTGCGGGCGTTGCGCCCTGGCCTGCCTGGTGCACATCACCCCCATTGAGACGTTCAACGCGCTGTATCATGAGCACAGGAGAAACGCGGGTGAGCTGAAGGAGCAAGCATGACGCGACTTTTGGAGAAGCTGAACGATTCCATTTACCTGCCGCAGCCGGCCCGCATCGTGGATGTGCGGCAGATGACGACGCTGGAGAAGCTGTTCACGCTGGAATTGCCCAACGGGTTGTCGCTGGGGCACACCCCCGGCCAGTTTGTGGAGGTCTCGGTGCTGGGCGTGGGCGAGGCGCCGATCTCTATCTCCTCCTCGCCTAGCCGCAGCAATGGCAGGTTTGAGTTGTGCGTGCGGCGCGTGGGCGACCTGACGAGCGTGTTGCACCGCTTGCAGCCCGGCCAGATCGTGGGCGTGCGTGGCCCGTTCGGGCGCGGCTTCCCCTATGAGCGCTGGCGGGGCAAGGACATCCTCTTCGTCGCCGGTGGGTTGGGCCTGGCCCCCTTGCGCTCACTGATCCACCAGGTTCTGGATGAGCGCGCCCGCTACGGGCGGGTGATCATCCTGTATGGCGCCAGGCACCCCTCGGAACTGCTGTTCACCGATGAACTGGCGGCATGGGCGGCGCGCGATGACGTGGAACTGCACCTGACGGTGGACCGCCCGGATGAGACCTGGACAGGCAACATCGGCGTCATCACCACGCTTTTCCCCAGGGTCCAGGTGTACGCCCGCAATACGGTGGCGGTTGTGGTGGGGCCGCCGGTCATGTACCGCTTCGTGCTGATAGAGCTATTGGGCAAGGGGCTGTCCGAAAGCAACATCTGGCTGTCGCTGGAGCGGCGTATGAAGTGCGGCGTGGGCAAGTGCGGCCACTGCCAGATGAACCATATCTATGTCTGCCAGCGCGGCCCGGCCTTCCCCTACGCGGAGATCAAGGGGGTAGCGGAGGCGTTGTCATGAGCAAACCCAAAATCGCCTTCTTTGACTTCACCAGTTGTGAAGGCTGCCAGTTGACCGTGATTGACGCGCTCCAGACGCATCTGGACCTGCTCAACGCAGTGGAGATCGTCCAGTTCCGCGAGGCCATGACGGAGAAGGGCGAGGACTACCAGATCGTCTTTATTGAAGGCTCGTGCTCGCGGGAGTCGGACGAGGCCTGGCTGCGCCACATCCGCGAACGGGCCGAGATCGTCGTGGCCCTGGGCGCGTGCGCCCACCTGGGGGGCATCAACGCCATCCGCAACCGCCAGCCGCTGGAAGAGGTGCGCGCTTATGTGTACGGCGATAAAGCCGACTGGTACGAGACCGGCCCGGCCCGCCCCATCAGCGCAGTGATCAAAGTGGATGCGGTTCTGCCCGGCTGCCCCATTGACCGCGAGGAGTTCGTGCGCGTTGTCAAGCACCTGCTCCAGGGCCGCCTGCCGCAGCTCCCCGACTATCCGCTGTGCGTGGAGTGCAAGCTGAAGGAGAACGTGTGCCTGTTCCATCGCGGCAAGGTATGCCTGGGGCCGGTGGTGCGCGCCGGCTGTAACGCCATCTGCCCCACCTATGGCGACAGTTGTGAGGGCTGTCGTGGGCTGATCTCCAACCCCAACCTGGAGGCGATGAAGGATGTGCTCAATGAGGCCGGGCTGACGGTGGAAGATATTCTGACACGGTTCACGATGTTCGGAACAGTCCAGTTGGACGAAGGTGAGTTTCCTTGATTCTTTTAGATAATCCGTTGAGTACCACTTCGGCGACAGGAAACAAGGAAATCAAGGAAATTGAGGGCGGATAACATAGCATGGGAACACTTCACGTTGACGTTCATTACATCACCCGCGTGGAAGGGCACGGCCATATCGTCGTGGACGTGGCCAACGGCACGCTCCAGCGCTGCGAACTGGAGATCGTGGAGACGCCGCGCTTCTTTGAGGCCATGTTGCGCGGGCGCCCCTATACCGAGGCCTCGCACATCACCTCGCGCATCTGCGGCATTTGCGCGGTGGGCCACGCCACCACCTCGCTGCAGGCGACCGAGGCCGCTCTGGGCATTGTCCCCTCGGAGCAGACGCAGCTTCTGCGCAAGCTGAACTTCCTGGGCGAGATTCTGGACAGCCACATCCTGCACGTCTATATGCTCGTGGCGCCCGACTTCTTCGGCGTGGGCAGCGTCTTCCCCCTGGCGAGCACGCATCCGGAGATCGTCTTGCGCGCTTTGCGCATGAAGAAGCTGGCGGGCGACCTGTGCGCAGCCATCGGCGGGCGGCACACCCACCCCATCACGCTGACCGTAGGCGGCTTTACCCACCTGCCCACAGCCGACGAGTTGGAGAAGCTGGGGGCGCGGCTGGAGGCCATGCGGGCGGATGTGGACGCCACCGTAGAGTTGTTCCAATCGCTGAAGCACCCGCAGTTTGAGCGCGAGACCGAGTACATCGCGCTGCGCCAGCCGGACGAGTACGCCTTCATCGGCGGCACGATCACCTCCACCGACGGTTTTGAGTATCCTATCTCTGCCTACCGCCAGGTGACGAACGAGACACTGGTGCCGCACTCCACCGCCAAGCACACCCGCCATCACCGCGAATCGTACATGGTGGGCGCACTGGCGCGGTTCAATGTCAACCACGATAAGCTGCATCCGCGCGCCCAGGCCGCCGCCGCTGCCCTGGGGTTGAAGCCGCTGTGCACCAACCCCTATATGAATTCGCTGGCGCAGGTGGTGGAGATCGCCCACTGCGTGGAAGAAGCTCTCCTACTCATAGACAGGCTGTTGGCGCGGGGCATCCAGCCGGAAGAGCCGCCGCCTGTGGAGGTGCGGGCAGGCGAGGGGGTGGGGGCCTGCGAGGTACCGCGCGGCACGCTGTATCACCACTACTGGATCGGCGAGGATGGGCGCATCACTGGCGCAAACTGCATCATCCCCACCGGCCAGAACCTGGCGAACATTGAGGCCGATATGCGTGCGCTCGTGCCGACCCTTCTGGCCCGCCCGCAGGACGAGATCCGCCAGGCGTTGGAGATGCTCGTCCGCACCTACGACCCATGTATCTCGTGCTCAACGCACATGCTGGAGGTCTCGTTTGTAGAAGCGAGTCAAGGGAACGCATAGCCACCCCAGGAACTCGGAGAGGGCTTCAACTACAAGGCACATCCGTTGAGGTCCTTGAAACCCTCTCCCCTTACGGGGGAGGGCTGGGGTGGGGGAAAGGCACATCCGTTAGGTCCTTTGCGAGTGAAAGCGAATATGGTGCTCAACGGATTATCTAACAACGTCGCCAGTTTCCTTGATTCTTTTAGATAATCCGTTGAGTACCACTTCGGCGACAGGGGTCAAGGAAATTGGCGATGGGAGACACACTGATCCTGGGCCTGGGCAATCCCCTGCGCGGCGATGATGGCCTCGGCCCGGCTGTGGTAGAATGGTTGCGCAGGCAGGGCCTGCCCCCCGGCACGGTGGCCATAGACGGCGGGACGGGCGGGGTGGACCTGGTCTTGACCATGATGGGCTATCGCCGGGTGCTGATCGTGGACGCAGCGGAGTTGGGCCGCGCTCCGGGGGCATGGACGTGTTTCCGGCCTGATCTGGCCCGTGTTGAGACGGTGGAAGCGGCGTTCTCTATGCACCAGGCGGGATTGGCAGAGGCGTTGGCGTTGGGCGCCGCCCTGCGTGTCCTGCCCGAAGAGGTGGTCATCTTCGGCGTGCAACCGGCGCAGACGGACTGGGCGCCTGGGCTGAGCGCCGAGGTGCAGGCGGTTGTGCCTGTCGTGGGCCAGGAGATATTGCGCACCCTTGCCTCCTCCCCTCACTCCCCTCTCAGCGGCAGGTATGGAAACCTGCCCTACGCCGGGGGGGAGAGGGTGATGGATGAAAGCTTGTAGGGCGGCTTTCCATAGCCGCCGAAAGGCTACGCCGCGGGGGAGGGGGGATGGATGAAAGAAACAGGAAGCGAATATGGCGAAGATTCTGATCATAGATGATGACCCGGATATTGTGCTCGCGCTGCGCCTGTCGCTGCAGGCCGCCGGGCACGAGGTGTTTGACGCCAGGAGCGGCGAAGAGGGCTTGAGCCGCCTGCCGCAGATCAACCCCGACCTGATCATCCTGGACGTGATGATGGGGACGGCCACGGAGGGCTTCCAGATCGCGCTGCAGTTGCGCAGCCCGGACCCGCGCTCGCCGCTGGCCGCCTACAGCCATATCCCCATTGTCATGCTGACGGCGCTGCACAGCACCACCGACCTGCGCTTCGCGCCGGACGCAGATTATCTGCCGGTAGATGCCTTCATTGACAAGCCCATTGACCCGGACCAGTTGGTGAACACGGTGAATGCTCTCCTGGCCAGACAAAGGGCGTGAACGAAAAGGTACTAACGGATTAGCCTTGTGGTTGCGGACCTCCTGAAGAACAGTG
The DNA here is from genome assembly GCA_034432795.1 of Anaerolineae bacterium. Taxonomy (GTDB): domain Bacteria; phylum Chloroflexota; class Anaerolineae; order DSLN01; family DSLN01; genus DAOUBF01. The sequence goes on along the minus strand of DAOUBF010000051.1, from coordinate 28,028 downwards.
CGCGCCTGATCCGCATGCGCTGGCTGGCGGGGCTGGCGATCCTGATCGCTACGCCGGTCAGCGCCCCCCTGCTGTCCATCCCCCTCCCCGTTCCCGCTTTGCTGGCGCTGGGCGCCGTCATCCTGGCTGGCAATGCGCTACTGTGGTGGCTGTCCAGGCACACCGAGATGTACCGCGAGGTCCGCACGCTGCTCGCCATCGGGCAGGTGGCTTTTGACTGGCTGGCGCTGGCGGTCTTCGTACATTTGACCGGCGGGATTGAAAGCCCGGCGATCCTCTTCTTCCTTTTCCATGTGCTGCTGGCGGCGATGCTCCTGCCGCTGCCCATCACCTCGCTCTACGCCGGACTGGTGATCGTGGTGGTGGCGGGAGTGGCCGGGCTGGAGGCCTCCGGCCTGCTGCCGCATTATCACGTCCTCACCGGCCTGCCCCCCGGTCTCCACCGCAATGCGCTGTATATCGCTGCTGTCCTGTCCTTCTTCAGCCTCACCGTCCTGGTCACGGTCATGCTCATCGTCCCTATCATGCGCGACCTGCGCGAACGCCAGCGCCAGATCACCCTCCTCTACGAGAGCATCCAGACGCTCTCCAGCAGCCTGGACCTGGCCCATGTGCTTGACCAACTCGCCATGGGCATCGCCCACGCCTTGCAGGCCAAAGCGGCCTCCATCCGGCTATTGGACGAGACCGGCGAGCAGTTGAAGATCGCCGCCGCCTATGGGCTAAGCCAGAAGTATCTGGACAAAGGGCCGGTGAAGGTCTCCTCCAGCCCGATTGACCAGGAGGCCCTGCGTGGTCGCCCCGTCATCGTGGCGGACACGGCCCAGGACGGGCGCTTCCAATACCCCTCCGAGGTCCTGGCCGAGGGCATCCGCTCCGTCCTGTGCGTGCCTTTGATCGGGCGGCGCGGCCCGTTGGGCGTGCTACGCGTGTACGGCTGGCGGCCCGGTTTCTTCAGCCCCCAGGATGCTGAGTTGGTCACAGCCATCGCCCGCCAGGGCGCCATGGCCATTGAGAACGCCATGGCCTATGCCGAACTGCGCCGGGCCGACGCGACCAGGGCACAGTTCGTGCGCGCCGTGACCCATGAGCTACGTGCGCCGGTGGCCGCCGCCCAGAGCCTGCTGCGCACGGTGGTGGTCGGCCTGGCGGGGGGACTGAACGACCTGCAACGCGACATCCTCGCTCGCCTGTCGGAGCGGCTGGATGTGCTCCAGATGCTGATCAATGACCTGCTTGACCTGGCAGCAGGGAAGGTGGAAGGGCTGGAAGGCGAACTCACACCCGTCTCGGTTGAAGCCGCTGTGTTGGGCGTGGTGGACCGGCTATCCAGCCAGGCGCAGGAGAAGGCCATTGACCTGCGGGTGAACTACGTGCCACGCGGGTTGACGGTCATGGCCAGTGAGCAGGGGCTGGAGCGCATCTTCCTCAACCTGATCGGCAACGCCATCAAGTACACCCCGGCCGGGGGGAAAGTCACCGTCACCCTGGAGCAGCGCAACGACGAGGTCGTGATCAGCGTAGCCGACACAGGCATCGGCATCCCCGAAAGCGACCTGCCCCACCTGTTTGAGGAGTTCTACCGCGCCAGCAACGTCAAACAGTTGGGCATCACCGGCACCGGCCTGGGGCTGGCGATTGTGAAAGACTTGGTGGAGCGCTACGGTGGCCGGGTGAGCGTGCGCAGCACGCTGGGGGAGGGAACCACGTTTACGGTGGTGCTCCCTCTGGCCGGGTAGGGGCCACCGGCCCGCCCTAACTACAAGGCTAATCCGTTAGTACCTTACTTATAGCGCAACTCGTGCCCGTCCAGCGAGATCACCTGGAACCAGGAGTTCCCCGGCTTGAGGGGCAAGGGGTTGCCGTTTTGGTCCACAAAGGTGAGCATGTCCTCCCGCCGCCAGCGCACCCACTTGCCCTCGTACATCTTCCCATCGCGGAAGAGTCGCACCGGCCCCTCGCCCCAGATTTGAATCTGGATGGAATAATGGCCGCCGCCAAAGGTATCCTCCAGGATATCCGTCTCCACATGGTTGGCCCAGACGACAATCACGTTGGCGGCGGAGAGTTGTTCGCCGGTGAGGGCATCGGTGTGGGGCGCGCCATCGTTCCAGCGCAGATAGCGCCCGCTGGCGGCATCGTAGCGCCACAACGCGGTTGTGGCACGGTAGGCGATGGTGATCTCTGTGGCGGGCTGGCCGCCTGGGGGCGCCGCCTGCATGAAGGCCATCCCCTTTAGCTCCTGGCGGCCATTCAAACCGCGCTTATCCAGTTCCTGCCACAGCGCGGCGGTGCTGGTGAACATGGTGTGCTCAAGTGGCTTGCCGTTGGGGATGCGCACGAACACCGGCGCCCCCACGCCGAAATCGGGTGAGATCGCCCGCTCAAAGAAATCCGATTCGCGGATCTTCTGCTTGACGCCTGCACTGGCGCCTGAGAAGGCCAGCGCCGCCTTGTACATGGCGGGAATCTCCAGGTCAATCAGCCGGGCGCTGCGCACCGAGCCGACGCGCTCCACATCACTGTCCAGGAAGACCGCCGTGAAGCGCGTGACGCCCCCCTCGGCATAGTGCTCATACACCAGATCGGCGAAGCTCAACCCCGCCTGGGGACGGACAATGGGCGGCGAGTTGGACACCTTGATCGCCAGCGGGCGCCGTTCCAGCCGGGTCGGGTCGTCCACCTTCTCGCCGGTGAGCGGGTTCACATCCGGCGGGAACTCGGTCATCAGCCCGAAGGGCGTCGGAGTAAGGGTCGGCGTGGCGGTAGGCAGCGGGGTGGGCGTGGCTCGTGGCCGGGGCGTATTTGTGGGAAGCGGGCGAGCGGCCAGGGTGGGGGTTGGCGTCACTGTGATGACCGGCGCCGCCGCCTGTCCCCCCTGACAGCCCGCCAACACCAGGGCAACGATCAAAAACAGGAAAAGCTGTGTCCGCATCCGTTCAATCATCACACCCTGCACCCTCACAACCCTATGCACCATCCCCCCTCCCCCCTGATAAGGGGGAAGACGGGGGGGTGATCCCTCCCGTGTGTGGGGGGCCTGCGCCCCTCTTTGGCGGCTATGGAAAGCCTTTCGGCGGCTATAGAAAGCCGCCCTACAGGCTACAGGCTCAGCCTACAGGCTCAGCCGTAGGCCGGGTTTCCCTCCCCGGTGTAGGGCAGGTTTCTATACCTGCCGCTCTACTCCTCCTCTTTGCTCATCCGTCTTCCGTCCTCCGTCCCCCGTCCAGATAGCCCAGGTGTAGGGCAGGTTTCCATACCTGCCGCTCTACTCCCCCTCCTTCTCCGCGATCTCCCTCAGGATGACATCGGCAACAGCACCGGGCGTGAGAATCCATTTGTCCGCGTGCAAGCTGCGGGCGATCCTGAGGATCTTGGGAAGAGGGGATTTGTCTGTGAACACAGCGCGACGGACCTCGCGCACGAACTCATCCGCCGCCCAGCGCTTGGGCGGCACCTCGTACTTTTGGGCCGAGGCCCAGACCCAGTTCTCCTCCAACAGGCGGTCAAGTTGCGCCATGACGCTGCGCTGCCGTGCCCGCTCCAGTTGCTCGCTACGCTCACGCGCCGCCCCAGTACTGGGCTCCCCAGTACCGGGCTTCAGCCCGGTTCCCCTCGCAGGGGTCCCCTCGGCCGGATGGGGGGCTTTGGTGCGCCTGGGTTTCTTCGCCGTGCCCTCAGCCGATGTCGCCTGGGCCTGCGTGCTGCGCCTGGTTGTGGTGATCCCTTTGGCCCGGCGCTCCATCTCCTGGCTGATATACTCGGCCACCCGTTGCGGCGAGGCGATATCTTTGGCCTTGACCCTTTGCATCGCCGCCGCGATCAGTTCAGCCGACACTGGCGCACCCACCAGGTCTTGAACCCGCCGCGCAAACGCGGCAGCCTGCTCCTCTGAACACCGCAGGAGTTGTGCAATCGTCTTCTGTTCTGCAGCCATCCGTGTACTCCTTCATCTGATAATTGCCCTGGGTCATCGTCGCTCCACCTGGCGCAACACGGCCAGAATCTCTTCCCCATACTGCTCGCGCCGCCAGGGGCCCAACTCCTCAATGGCCGCCAGTTCCTCCAGGGAAGAGGGCGCCCGGCGGGCCAGGGTCCACAGCGCCTCGCGGGGGAGGATCACATCGGATTCCACCCCGCGCTCCTGAGCGCGGCGCTTGCGCCATTCGCGTAGCGCGTCGTAGCGCGCCAGGACTGCGTCGTCTATAGGCTCATTGCGGCGCGGCGGCTGGGGGATCGGCGCACTCAGCCCCCGCGCAATGGCCTCCAACAGCCCCCGCCCATAGCGCCGCACCTGGTAAGGGGACAGGTCCCCTTCCCTCCCCAGCGCGTCGGGGCGGCGCGGTTGCGCCTTCGCCAGTCGGATCAGCGACTGGTCGCCGAGCACCTTGAACGGTGGCCGGTTCTGGGCCTGGGCCTGGGCCTCGCGGAAAAGATAAAGTTCGCGTAAGACGGCCAGTTCGCGCCCGCTCAACTTCTGCGCGCCGGGAATACGCCAGAAGCCCTCCGGGTCAAACGTCTGATTGCGCTCCAGCGCCGGGGCGATGGCGGCGAGCCGGGCGAACTCCTCGCGGGCCTCCTCCAGCCGGCCTGCCGCCGCCAGTTCACGGACCAGGATGTCGCGCAGGGGCAGCAGGTAATGCGTGTCCAGCCGGGCATAGGCGAGTTGCTCCGGCGAAAGCGGGCGGCGCCCCCAATCGGCGCGCTGCCAACGCTTATCCAGCCGCACCCCGAAATGCTTCTCCAGGATGGGGCTTAGGCCGAACTGCGGCCAGCCCAGGATGCGCGCAGCCACCATCGTGTCAAACAGGTTGACCACCTCAAAGTTAAAGTCGCGCTTCAGGCCCAACAGGTCATATTCGGCGGCGTGAAATACCTTCTCCACCGCCGGGTCCGCCATGACCGCGCCCAAGGGCGCCAGGGCCTGCTCCGGCGGCCTGGCGGAATTGGCCAGCGCCAGCGGGTCAATAATGAAGTCCTCCTGGCGCGTGGACACCTGGATCAGGCAGACACGCTCGTAGTAAACGTATAGACTGTTAGATTCCGTATCTACGGCGATCTGCGGCTCGCGGCGCAGGCGATCTACCAGCGCCTCCAATTCAGAGGCTGTGGCAACGATCTTTGGAGGCAACACCGGTTTCCTGAACCCCCTAGATTATGTGTTAAGTCCCTTATCCCAAATATCCCAGACTGCGCAATCGCGCTTCCACCTCGGCCTCTTCCTCCGCAGTCAGATGGCTCATCTCCCCCAGCCGGGCATCGGAAGATAGAGACCAGTTCACCGCCCGCGCTTCAGCGAAGGCCTCTACCAGAGGGCGGCCATCCATGTGATCGGGCACAGGCAGGCCCATCAGCCACAGGATCGTCGGCGCCAGGTCCACGATGCGCGCCCCCCGCAGCGCAACCCCCGGTCGCACGCCTGGCCCCCAGGCCAGGAAGATGCCCTCCCGACGGTGGCAGCCCGAATCGCCGCGAATCTGCTGCGTGATGATCTTGCCGTCCATAGCGAAGAGCGGGAAGGCAATACAGCGGTAGCCATCCAGGACGACGTGCAGGTCCGGGCCGAGATGGGCATACGGGCCTTGCGCCGCCTCCTCGCCGGGGATCACGCGCTCCAAAAGCGGGCGCCCGGTCTGCGGGTCGCGCAGCGTCTCCAGCGCCGCAATAACGCGCCGCCGCACCTCCTCCACCTGATGCGGCTCCACGATGCCCTGTGGCTCCCGGCCTTTCCGGTTGATGTAAATCTGGCCGACGTGGCCCATCGCATAGGCCAGCGTGCGCGACCAGTCCACATCCTCAAACGAGAGGAAGCGGTCCACCCACTTATCGCGGGTCTGCTTGGAGACGCGCCAGACGAGGTTCTGCAGCCCCAGTCGCTTCAAAAGATCGTAGGCCGCCACCGGCGTCAGCCCCCGCCGGAACAAGCCCGCCTTCAGCCGCACCCAGGCATTCGGCTTCAGGCGCAACAGCCCGGCCCGGAGCAACAGGTTATTCAGGTTGACCACGCGGTGCAGCGGGCCGAAGCCGTGATCGGACATGATCAGCACGATGGTCTCCCCATCCAGGTGGTTCAGGAATTGTGCCAGGGCCTCATCGGCGCGGCGGTACAGGTCGCGGATGGCGGTTTTGTAGGGGCTGGCCGGGTCGTGGCGCGGGTGGGTCTCGTCCATCGCCGCCCACAGCGCGTGTTGGGCCACATCCAGCGCCAGGAAGTGCACCATAAAGAAGTCCCAAGGCTCATCCTGCATCAGCCGCAGTGCGTAGCGCGTCTGCCGCTCCATCAGGTTGTGCAGGTCAGCGATAAAGGCATCCTCATTGCCCGGCTTGTACTGCACATTGGGCGTGATGCGGTAGAGACCGAGTTCCCTCTCATAGCGGGCCAGGAAGCCAGGCGGATAGGCGATCTCGTTGCGCGGGGGCGCGAGCAGCCCGGCGACCAGGAAGCCATTCACACGCGGCGGCGGGTAAGTCACCGGCACGTTGAGCACGCCGATGCGCTTGCCGTCGGCGGAGAGCAATTCCCACAGCGTGGGGCTGCGGATGGAGGTGTAGTTCACCAGGTTGAAGCTGCCCTGCCGGGCCTGGATGAAGTCAAACACGCCGTGCTTGCCGGGGTTCACCCCCGTCATAAACGAGGGCCAGGCAGGCGAGGTCACCGGCGGCAGGGTGGACTCCAGCGGGCCATGCGCGCCTTCGGCGAGCAGGCGGGCCAGCGTGGGCAGGTAGCCGGCCTGCGCCCAGGGCTTGATCAGGTCAAACGTGGCCCCATCCAGGCCCAGGACGAACACGCGGCGGGTCACGCCAGGCCCCCTCCTCCAGCCCCTGCCCTGCCCCCTTCCCCCCGCGTGCGGGGAGGATAGAGCGGGGAGGGGAGTTTGACCTCTCCCCTGACCCCTTCCTTCTCAGGGAACCCAGCCGGTGGGTTAGCTTCGGCGGTTTCAATCGCACGGATGGCGTAGATCGGCTTGCCCTGGCTCTCGTGATAGGTGCGGATGATCAGTTCGCCCAGCAGGCCCATCGTGATAAGCTGCACGCCGACAACGACGAGCAGGATGCCGAGGAGCAAGAGCGGCCGGTTACCGATGCTCTCGTGGAAGACCAGCTTCAGGATAGACAGATAGGCCGCGATGCCCAACCCTGCCAGGGAAGCCAATAGCCCCAGGCCGCCGAACAGTTGCATGGGGCGGGCGGCATAATTGAGCAGGAAGCTCACCGTCACCAGGTCCAGGAGCACCTTCAGCGTGCGCGATAAGCCATACTTTGACCTGCCGTGCTGGCGTGGCCGGTGGTTGACCGGCACTTCGGCGATGCGCACGCCCATCCAACTCGCCAGCGCCGGGATGAAGCGGTGCAACTCGCCATACAGGTGGATGCTCTTCACCACCTCGGCGCGATAGGCTTTGAGCGAGCAGCCGTAGTCGTGCAGGCGCACATCGGTGACCTGGGCGATCAGCCGGTTGGCCAGGATGGAGGGCAGGCGGCGCGTGAAGAACCTGTCTTTCCGATGGATACGCCAACCGCTGGCGATGTCATAGCCCTCCTCAATACGCGCCAGCAGGCGGGGGATGTCGGCGGGGTCGTTCTGACCATCGGCATCCAGCGTGACGATGACCTGCCCCCGCGCCAGGTCAAACCCGGCGGAGAAGGCCGCTGTCTGGCCGAAGTTGCGCCGCAGCCGCACAATGATCAGGTTGGGCTCCTCCCGCTGCAGGCGCCGCAGCACCGCGACGCTTTCATCCTGGCTGCCGTCGTCCACCGCCAGCACCTCGTAGGAGACGCCTAAGCCACGCAGCACGGGGACAAGCTCCTCAAACAACCCCGGCAGTGCCCCGGCCTCATTGTAGACCGGCAGGATGACGGAGAGATACGGTCGGGCATCCACCGGCGATGCCCCCACATCTTCAGGCCACATAGCCCAAATCCCTCAGGCGATCCATCACCTGCTCATGCTCTTCAGCGGTATAGTCCTCACGACCGTCGGCGGCCCCTTCCCCCGCCCCCTTTTCCATGAGAGGCGTGGGGAGGCGTTGCACCGGATGGGCGGCCAGATACGCCGGCGTGAAGGCGGCCGTGAGCGGCTTGCCGTCCATCGTGGCCGGAATGGGCAAATCCAGCGCGTAGAGCACGGTAGGCGCGATGTCCATAATATTGGCGCCCTGAAGGACAGTACCAGGGGCGATCCCCGGCCCGTGCAACAGGACGATGCCCTCCATCTGGTGATGGCCGGTCTGGCCGATGCTCGGCTCAATCAGCCGGTTTGAGCCGAAATCGGCGTGGCCAAACGAGACGTATTTGGCTCGGTCGGTGTGCAGGATGATGTCGGGCGCCTGGCGCAGGCGCGGGCCATGATAGATCTCCTCGCGCTTGTAGGCGGCGCGGATCACCGCCTCGCCGGTCTGCGGATCGCGCAGCGCCAGCGCCGCCGCAATGATGTGGTCGCGCAACCGTTCGTACTCCTCGCCCGGCGCGACAATGCCCTGCGGGCGTTCGCCTTTCACGTTGATGTAAATCTGGCCGAAATTACCGACGGCGAAGGCCCGCGTCCGCTTCCAATCCACATCGTCAAAAGACAGGAACAGCCGCCGCAACAGGCCTCGCCCCCGCCCACGCTTGACGTTCTTGCGCAGCCGCCCCAGCCGCAACAGGTTGACCAGGCGCAGCGCGTTGACCGGCGTCACCCCGGCGCGGAAGAGCGCCCGCTTGACCAGGCTCCAGGGTGTGCGCTTGAAATGGAGCAGGCCCTGGGCGGCCAGCCAGTTATTCACGTGGAAGAACTTGTGAAACGCGCCCCCGCCATGATCGGACATGAGCACGACGAACGTCTCCGGCGGGGCCTCGGCCAGGATTCGGGCCACCAGCGCGTCAATCTCCTGGTAGTAGCGCAGGATGGCCGGGCCGAACTCGGCGGCCTGGGCCGCATCGTGGCGCGGATGGGTCGGGTCAAGCAGGTGCCAGACCTCATGCTGGACGGTATCGGTCGTCTTGAACACGAAGGCGAACAGGTCCCAGGGCTTGTGGCGCATGAGGTACAAGACGGCCTCAGTGCGCCCGCGTTCAAAGCGCAGCATGTCCTCCAGGAAGCGCCCCACATGGCGCGAGCGGTTGCCCTCAAATTCGTGCAGCGGGAACGGCCCCACCGCCCGGCGCAGTTCCTCCTTTAACTCCGGCGGATAGGTGTACGGGCTGGCCTGGTTGGGGACGAGGAAGCCACACACGGTGAAGCCCCGGATCGGCTGGGGCGGGTAGGTGATGGGCACGCTGACCAGCCCGACCTGGCCACCCGCTGCCTCAATGAAGCTCCAGAAGGGCGGAGCGCCGCGCAAGGTGACGTTGACCACCCCGATCTCAGTGCTGCCCGGCTTGGGGAAGACGAAATCAAAGATGCCATGCACGCCGGGGTTGGCGCCGGTGGCGAACGACACCCAGGCCGAAGCCGAGACCGGCGGGATTGTGGTCATCAGCGGGCCATGCGCGCCTTCACGCACCAGCCGTGCCAGCGTAGGCAGGTGGCCCGCCTGCGCCCAGGGCATAAGCAGGTCCCAGGTGGCCCCGTCCAGGCCGATGATCAGGGCTTTGCGCGGCAGGGTCATCGCTCTCCTCTCATAGACGATGGACTATAGACCACAGGCCGCCCCGCCTCCGTTGTCCCTCCTCACTCGTCCGTCCTCCGCCCCCCGTCGTGAGGGACATATGCCGCAGGCTCCCGATCACATACAGCCCACCGCCCAGGAGACCGGCGCCCAGCCGCAGCGCCTGATAGGCCAGCGACATGGCGATGGCCTGCGCCGGGCTGACGCCCAGCGGCACGAACACCACCTGATAGGCACCTTCGCGCACGCCGAAGCTGTTAATGGAGGGCAGGAGCGTGGCCAGCGAGATGAACGGGCTGGCGAGCAGGAAGGTGCTGAAAGGCAGAAAGACACCCAGCGCCTGGCCGATGAGCCAGTACACAACTACGTTGGAGAAGGCAAAGGGCAGCGAAATAGCCAGGGCCAGGATGAAGCCGTGCCCCCCTTGCGCGGCGAACTCAGCGTGCAAGGCGCGGACAGGGCGGCTCTCGGTCAGGGGCTGAAGCCAGGGCCACCTGCGCCCCAGCCAGGCCAGCCAGCCGGGCTGGAGCAGCAGCCAGGTGACCAGGGCGATGCCCAGCGCCGTGAGCAGGGCGATGCCCCCCAACGAGGCCATAATCGCCTTCGGGCTGAAGGGCAGGGCCACCAACGCCAACAGCGCCGCGCCCAACAGCCCCATGAGCCGCTCGCTCACCACCGTGCTCACCGCCGTTGTGGTGCGCGTGTCGCGGCGCAGTTCGGCGGCTTTGACGACATCACCGCCCATGCCGGTGGGCAGGAAGTTGCTGAAAAACAGGCCGACCAGGTAGAGGTAAACCAGCCGCGTGATGGGCACCGGCTGGTGAAGGGCATCCAATAGCACCCGCCAGCGGTAGGCGCGGATGGCGACACCCAGCAAGAAGCCAGCGAAAGCCAGCCCGATCAGCGGCAGGCCCGCGCCGGCCAGGTGGTCCCAGATGTCTTTTGGCCCTGCCCGGCTGATAAGCCAGAACAACAGCGCCGCGCTGATCGCAGCCTTCAGGAGCGTTCCCAGCGGTCTTTTCACAAATCCGCCCACACGATGGTGTTTGGCCCGACCGGGGGTCGGGCCCAGGTGAGAATTATAACACGTTTGGCGGATTGTGGGAAAACTATGGCCTCACCTCCCACGTCCCCAGGGTCACCGCTGGGCTGAGCCGCGCCAACTGAGGGTCCAGCAGGGGCAGCGGCGCCTGGGTGAAGGCGTCATAAACGATCAGCCGGGCGGTCATCGGGCCGGGCGCGGCATCCGCCGGGATATGGAAGAGATGAGGGTCATGGACCAGCGCGCCCCACACCCATTTGAGCGTGGGGACTGCGCCCAGCGCGGGCACACTGTCATCCTGCGCCTGCCAACTCCCCGCCGCCCCGATCAGGCTGACCGAGACGACCCGGTCGCGCAGCACAGGCCACCTGGCCCAAAACGCCGGGGCAATGACCAGGGTGCCCCCCGGCCTAGCGCCGCCCTGGGGCTGGCTGGAATAGCCCGTCAGGATCAGGTCGCCTCCCAGGGGGACGTAACGCTCGCCGGGGAGGGGCGCGGGGAGGCGAAAAGCCCCCTGATGGAGAATCCCCCAGGCGCCGACCCAGGGCCGGCCCACGTTCACGCCGTCCTGTAGAAGAGCGCCGCTCTCATCCACCAGCGTCAGATAGGCCCCGCTGCCACGCTCCACCCAATGCAAATAGGTGCGCGGTGCGCCGGGCCGCTCGCTATCGTAATCCACGCCGACCAGCGTGTCCCCGCCGACAAAGGGAACGGTCAGCGGATGGCGGGTGAGCGGCGGCCAGGGGCCCGGCTTCACGCCGATGGTGGAGAGCATGATCATGTCGCGGCCATCGGGCAATGTCAGGCGCGTCGTGCCCCCTTCTGGCCTGGCCGTATACACCCCCAGGGCCAGGCGGAGGCTGCGCTGCGGGCCGCCCGCAGGCAAGGCCCAGGGCACGGTGAGGGCGTACCGGTCCAGGATGACCTCGCCGGGCCGATAGCGGGAGGTGGGCAGGGTATGATCGTCCTGCGCCAGCGGCGGCCCCTCCGGGCCGATCAGATGGACGAAGACGCTGTAATCGCGGTCAAGTTCGGTCAGCGGCTGCCAGACCAGGGTGAGCACAACCTGGCCGCCGGCCTCGGCCTGATCCGCGCTCAGCCGGTAACCGAGCAGGCGGATTTTGCCCTCAAAATCCAGGTGGAGCAGGGTGAGGTCGGTGGGCACATCCAAGCGCGGCTGGCTGCGCACCAGAAAGGCCTCGCCCAGCGGCTCAAAGCGGTAAGGCTTCGCGCCGAACTCAGCGGCGTAAAACTGGGTGACGATCACCGGCCGGCCCGTGGCCATAGCCTCATCCAGGCGGCGGGCCCAGGTCTGGGCAATCGGCTCAGCGCCCTCAGGGAAGACATAGCGCACCTCCACATCCCGCCGTTGCCCCTCAATTTCTTGCAGATACCACATGGGCGTGGCCCAATGCCAGTTGGACAGGATGAGCGCATTCGCCGGGGCCTGCTGCAATAGCGCCTGGGCCACCTGGCGCGTGTCATGGTCGCCCGCCAGCCAGCGATAGCTCAGCAGGTTGCGCCCGCCAAGCGCGAGGCCCGCCAATAGCACCGTAGCGCCCATCGCCCGGAAGGCGGTCTCCGCCTGCATCAGCCAGGCCACAGCGACACCGGCAAGGACCGCCAGGGCGACATAGGCCGGGAACATGTACTCAACCGTCTGCGGGGCACGGTAGGTGATGGCCACAAAGCTGTGCAGCGCCGCCCCACCGGCCAGGAGCAGGGCCAGGCGTCCGTCGTGCAGCAACAGGAGCACGGCCCCCAACGCCATCGCCAGCAGCAAGGGGGGGTTGAACTCAAACGTCAGGATGTTGCCCAGCACCGGCAGCCGTCCGGCCAGCAGATCGGGCCGGGCGAAGGCAAACATGTCACCGGCAAAGCCACGCGCCAGCACATGCGCCCAAAAGCCCTGCCAGGTCGCCAGATCGGGCGGCGCCAGGGGCGCCCCCTGAGCGCCGCGGAGCGGCAGGTACAGGAAAACCAGGGCAGGCAGCGCGGCGAGAGCGATCAGCCTGGCCCAGCGGTGGGGCTGGCGCCATAGCCCCCTCTCGGTGAGGAGCAGGTAGAGCATAAACACCAGGCCGAAAAAGGCCAGCGAGGCGTGATGCGTCAGGCCCAGGCCCAGCGAAAGCGCAAACAGCTCCCAGCGGCGCGTCACCAGGGCATACAGGCACAGCGCTGTGAACAACCCGGTCAGGCTGCGGACATTCGCCGTTGTGCTCTGTGCCCAAAACGTGGTGGCGGCCCCCAGGGCCAGGGCGGCGGCCACCGCGCCGTAGAACGCGCCCCTGGCCCGCCCGGCGCTAATACAAATATGCCGCACGCTGGCAGCGACCAGCGCCAACGTCAGCGCCCCGCTGACCGCCGAGAGCAGGTTGAGCCGGTAGGCCGGATTGCCGATGGGGAGAAGGGTAAACAGCCGGCCCAGAAGCATGTAGAGCGGATAGCCGGGGGGATGAGGCACACCCAGCAACGGGGCAGCCAGTTGGAACTCGCCGCTATCCGCCGGGAGCACGTCCGGCGCCAGCGTCCCCATATAAATGACCAGCGCGATGAGAAAGAGAGCCGCCTCTGAGAGGCGGGCGGTGGATGAGGGACGAGAGACGGCAGGGAAGCCCCCGGCGAGGGCCGTCACCGCGGCCACAAACCCGCTCCCCAGCGCGATAGTGGGGTCCAGGCGGGGCCAGAGGACATAGATGAGCAGCACCCAGGCCGGTATCAGAGCCAGGCCGCGCCGGGCGGCGAGATGGCCCACCAGCCCTCCACCGGCCATGCCCAAAAGGGCCAGGAGCGGGGGGGCAGCGTTCCCCCATGCGCCCCGCAGCGCCTCGGCCAGCACGCGGGCCAGGTATAGCCCCAGGGCGAGAGCGGGGCCGTAAGCGCTGAGAAGGGAGGGGACTATGGAGGCGCGGCTGCCTGTAGAACGCTTCATACCAGGATAGGGTCGGGTGTGATTGTATGCTGAATTTGGCCATTGATCAACCTCTCTTAGTGGAGGAAACACTGGACGAGGAAAGGAGTAAAATACAGGGATGGCCAGGCAGGAACATTGGAGTGGCATATCACGTCTTATAAACGAAGGACGAAGCATGAGGGGAATGCAGATGAAAGCCATCCGTCCGACAGGCACAGTGCGCTATGCCCGTAAGGGCGAGACACCACCTCGCCCCTACGGCGTCAGGCGCTTTTATCCGATCGTTGGGGTAGCAACCGCGCTGCTGGCCCTGGTGGCGCTGGCGGCCTGTGGCGGCCCGGTCGCTCCGCCGGTTTCACCCCAGCCGACAGAGACATTGCCGCCACCCCCAACGGCGACGCTCGGCCCGCCGACCGTCGTGCCTACACCCACTGCGGCTCCACCGACACCGCTCCCCACCAGCGTCCCGCCGACCCTCCCACCGGGCGCGGCCACGCCCCCTGTCCCCCTGCCAGAGGGCTTCCCTATCCTGCCAGAGGCGCAGTTCGTGGCCTATCAGCCTGACTATGACCCCTGCCTGAGCGGGGAGCGGGATTGCGCACCGGGGCGCACCGTGTTTGAACTCTGGCTGTATGACGTGCCCCTGCCGACGTCCCAGATGGGGCCGGTACCGCCCTATATTCTGGTGGCCCAGCGCTACGTTGACCTCCTCAAGAGCGCGGGCTATACGGTCCAGAGCCAGACCAGCCCGGACACGATGCTGCTGACCGTGACCGGTTCAGGCGAGGCGCCCGTCGCCTATGCCGAGATCGTGGTCGGCCCGCCTGTGAGCGAGCACAAATCGCCGCCGGACACGCTATGGGTAGGGTTACGTATCTCGGTGATGCGGCGGCAATAGCCAGGGGCGCCAGAGGCTGGCGCTATTCCCGCGTCTCGCGGGTCAGGCGGTGCGCTAGGAGGATAGGGATAAACGTCACGGCGATCACGAAGATAGCCACGACATTCGTCACCGGGCGCTGGCGCGGCCGGGTCAACTGACTGAAGATCCAGATCGGCAGGGTCTGTTGCTGCCCCGCCGTGAATGTGGTCACAATGACCTCGTCAAACGACAGGGCAAAGGCTAGCATACCCCCAGCCAGGAGCGCCGTCCCTAACGTGGGCAGGAGGATATAGCGGAACGTCTCAAAGCTGGAGGCGCCCAAATCCATGGAGGCTTCAATCTGAGATTTCGCCATGCGGCGGAAACGCGCCAGCACATTGTTATACACCACCACTACACAGAAGGTGGCATGGCCGATGATGATCGTCCAGGTACTAAAGGGGATGTCCAGGAGGCCGATGGCTGAACGTAGGGCGATACCGGTAATGATGCCCGGCAGGGCGATGGGCAAGATCACCAGGAATGAGATGGTTTCGCGCCCAAAGAACTTACTGCGATGCACCGCGGCCGCAGCCAGCGTGCCCAGCACCAGCGCAATGCCGGTGGAGATCGCGGCTACCTGGAGCGAGAGCAACAGTGGAGGGCCGATGTCAGGGCGATTCCAGGCGACGCTGAACCAGTTCAGCGTCAGGCCGGGGGGCGGGAAGCGGAAAGAGGCATCCTCTGTGGTGAAGGCATACAGCAGGATGATGCCAAAGGGAAAGTAGAGGAAGAACATCACGATGGCAACCGCCAGCTTAAGCGCCAGCGGTGCGCCTTCGGTTGTGCGCCTGCGCCGCCCCGACCGGGCCCTGAACCAGGGTAAACTAAAGCGCATCAAACGCCCCCAATCGTTTGGCCCCGATCAGATAAAGGGCCATGATAACCATGGGCACAACGGTGAAGGCCGCAGCCAGCGGGATATTGCCCGCTGTGCCTTGATGGGCCAGCACCACCTGCCCAATGAAAAAGCTGGAATTCCCCAGTGCCCCCGGAACGATAAAATCGCCCAGGGTGAGGGAGAAGGTGAAGATGGAACCGGCTACAACGCCGGGGAACGCCAGCGGCCAGGTGACACGGCGGAACGTCTGGAGCGGGCGAGCGCCCAGGTCGGCAGAGGCTTCCAGCAGCGAGCGCGGCACGCGCGTCAGCGCCGCTTCAATCGGCAGGATCATATAGGGCAGCCAGACGTAAAGGAAGGCCAGATACGCGCCCAGCGCAGATACCGAGAGCGAAGGCCCGCCCAGCCCCGGTAGGGCCAACAGACCATTCAGCAGCCCATCCAGTCCCAACTGTGTCACGATCCAACTGAAGACACCTTCCTTTGCCAGGATAAGCTTCATGGAATAGACGCGCACCAGGTAACTTGACCACAGGGGCAAGGTGACGCCCAGATAGAGCGCGGCCTTCATCGGCGGCGAGGCGTAACGCGCCATATAATAGGCCACCGGAAAGGCCAGAATGACCTCGGTGACGGTCACGGCTGCGGCCATGGCCGTCGTGCGCAGCACAATGTCCAGATTGGCTGCTGTGAAAAGCTGGCGATAGGTATCCAGCGTGAATGAGCGCACCACCAGGCCGGTGAAGTCATCCAGGCGGTAGAAGCTTTGAACCAACAGCGCGATCAGGGAGCCGAGATAGATGACACCCAGCCACACAAGCGGCGGCGTCAACAGTAAAAGCAACACCAGCGTGGGATGGCGATAGAGAAATGTGGAGAGGCGCCGGGCAAACGAGCGCCGGGGAGGCGGCGTGGCCCTGGCCTGCGGCAGTTTGAGCCTTACAATGTCTTCAACCATAGAGAAGCCTTCCCCAACACGATCACCTGGAGGACATGCCCCTTCAACCGACGCCTAGCATGTAGGACGGTTTCCCACCCTGCCGATATGGGGTACGGCAGATACGGCGGGTATAGAGACCCGCCCTACGAAAGCCGCCCCCTAGCAACTGACTTGGTCATGCCCTAGGCGATGACACGGTTATGCGCACGTTGCCAGACGAGTTGGACGCGCCGCCCTCGTGCGGCCAACACCTCCATAGAAGTCGTGTCCAGGTTTTGCTGGATCACCGTCAACTCCCCACCCACATCCAGTTCAACGATGTAGCGCGTGTGCACACCCAAATAGACGACGTCGCGGATGCACCCGTGCGCCGCGCATAAGCCGTCTGCAATGGGCGTATCCGGCTGCTGAATGCGAATCTTCTCAGGACGGATGGAAAAGGTCTGGTTGACGCCTGTGATGGCCTGGGCAACTGCGCCTGAGACGAGATTAGAGACGCCCACAAAACCGGCGACGAAGCTCGTAGCAGGATGCTCATAGATCGCGGCCGGTGTGCCCACCTGCTCAATCTGGCCGTGATTAAACACAGCCAGCCGGTCGCTCATGGTGAGGGCCTCTTCCTGATCGTGAGTGACATAAATGAAGGTGATGCCAACACGCTTTTGGATGGCCTTCAGTTCAAGCTGCATCTCCTGGCGCAGCTTGAGGTCCAGCGCGCCCAGGGGTTCATCCAGCAACAGCACGCGCGGGTGATTGATCAAGGCGCGGGCCAGGGCAACGCGCTGGCGCTGCCCGCCGGACAACTGCGAGGGCTTGCGCCCAGCCATGCCCGGCAGGCGCACCAATTCCAGCATCTCCTCCACGCGCCGCTCACGCTCCTTCTTGGGCACTTTCCTGATCATCAGGCCATAGCCGATGTTTTCGCCCACCGTCATGTGGGGGAAGAGGGCATAATCCTGGAAGACCGTGTTCACATCCCGCTCATACGGGGGCAACTCCGAGACCTCCACACCGTGCAGGTAGATCTGGCCGGCTGTGGGGTGCTCAAAGCCGGCGATCAGGCGCAGGCAGGTCGTCTTGCCGGAGCCGGACGGGCCGAGCAGCGAGAAAAACTCCCCGTCGTAAATCTCCAGGCTGACGTCATCCACCGCTTTGACGTCGCCGAAGTAGCGGCTGACATGGACAAACTGAACCGCCGGGATGGGATCGTGCTGCATAGACTATCTTGCGCAGGAACTCCAGGAACCTGGAGTTCCTAGAGTTCCTGCGATAAGACTACCGACCGCCGATGACCGCAATATAGGCTGTGACCCACTCATGATAGGGCACACACTCTCGCCCCCCGCCGCAGTCTGCCACCGGCGTCTTCCAGAAGGCGATCTTGTCAAAGTTGTTCAGGCCGTTCGTTTCGCAACCGGTGTCACCAAGCAGGGCATTCCCCTTGCAGGCCTCCAGCACCACCGGCACCGAACCAAACCAGGCCGCCAGATCGCCCTGAAGCTTGGGGTTCAAGGAGTGCTCCAGCCACATATAGGCACAGTTGGGATGGGGCGCCTCAATATGCATCATGGTCGTGTCCGCCCAGCCGGTGGCCCCCTCCTCCGGGATGACGCTGTCAATGGGCGCGCCCTGGCTCTTCAACAGGTTAACCTGGAACGGCCAGGAACTGGAGGCTACCACCCCCTCATTGATGAAGTCGTCAATCTGGATGAAGGCATCGTGCCAGTAGCGCCCGACGATCTTGCGCTGCTGCCGCAGCAACTCAATGGCGGCCTCAAACTGCTTCCGATCCAGCGCATAGGGGTCCTCAATCCCCAGATCAGGCCGGTGCTTTTTGAGATACAACGCCGCATCGGCGATATAGATCGGGCCATCGTAGGCCTGCACCCGCCCCTTGTTGGATTGGCCATCCGGCAGGGTCATCTCCTCAAATACCACCTTCCAGCTTGTCGGTGGGGTGGGGAACACCTTGGTGTTGTACATGAGCACGTTGGAGCCCCATTGATAAGGGACACCATAATGCTTGCCGCCCACCGTATGCCAGGGCGCATTTTGCAGACGGGGGTCAATCTTGCTCCAGCTTGGGACCAGGGCGATGTTGATCTCCTGAACGCGCTTGCCGGAGATCAGGCGGTTACTGGCATCACCCGAAGCGGTCACCAGGTCAAAGCCCCCCTCGTTCATGAGCGCCACCATCTCATCCGAGGTTGCGGCTACTTTGACCTTCACCTTACAGCCGGTCTTTTCCTCAAAATCCGTGACCCAGTCGTAATTGGGGTCGGTCTCACCGCGCTCAATATAGCCGGCCCAGGCCACGATGGAGACCTCCCCTTCGCCCGGCCCGATGCTCTGGCGGGGCGCGCCGGGGGGCGGGCTGGTGGCGACCGCTGCTGCAGTGGTCGGGGCGGGCGCTGCTGTGGGCGCCGCCGGCCCACAGGCAGCCAGGATCAACGCCAGGACAGCCCATGCGGCCAGCGCCACGTGGGATAGAGCTGTTCTTTGAACCATGTTCTTCTCCTTATGCGACCTGATTAGGGATGTAAACGCGATTCTACCACAAGTTGACTATTCCGGCAAATAGGAGTATGATTAAATACCGAAACGGAAAGAGATTGGCGGTATCATGCACGAATTAGACGATATTGACCTGAAGATCATTGACCTGCTCATGGAAGACGGGCGGATGCCCTCGGCCGACATCGCCCGCCGCCTCGGCGACATCTCCGAACGCGCCGTCCGCTACCGCATTGAACGCCTGATCCGCCAGGGGATCATCCGCGTGAGCGCGATCGTGAATCCCCAGGCGCTGGGCTTCACGGTCGTGGCCGATGTGTTCATTGAAGTGGAGCCGGGGGAGGTGCTGGAGGTAGCCCGCAAGCTGGCCGAATATGAGAACGTGAGCTATGTGGCCTGCGCCACTGGCGAACGTGACATCAGCATCCAGATCGTCGCCCACAACAACACCGAGTTGTATACCTTTGTCACGGAAGTCATCGGCCACGTGCCGGGCGTGAGGAAGACCACCACCTCCATTGTGCCCATTATCCTGAAGGATGTGTACCACTGGCGTATCCCCGCCTCCCTCGTCGCCCCCACCCGACCGATGGCCGGGGATGGGCGGAAAACGTGATAGAAAGGCTGAAGCCATGACCCGCTCGCTGGAAGAGGCGCTGGCTTACACCCAACGCTGGCTGGAGATCATCCACAAGCCCAGCCTGTCCCCGGACGAGGCCAAAGCGATCATTGAGGAGAGCAAGGCCAATTTCGCCGAACACTTCAATAAGGGCTGGCTGGACTACCGCAAGAGCGTCACGGAGGCGGGGGACTGGGCGGCGACAGAATGGAAGGGTAGCGGCGCCGTCTTTTACGATGTCTTAGGCCGGGAATACATTGATTGCCTGGGGGGCTATGGCCTGCTGGACCTGGGCTGGGCGCATCCGGAGGTGGTCAGCGCCGTGCGCGCCCAGTTGACTTATCGCACCCCGATGCCCAGCCAGGAGCTGATCGATCCTCTGCGCGGCGTCCTGGCCCGCCTGATGGCCGCCATCACCCCCGGCGATATCCAGTACAGCTTCTTCGCGGCCAGTGGCACCGAGGCGATTGAAGGGGCCATCAAGCTGGCCAAGATGTACACACGCAAGAACGGCTTCATCGCCGCGCTCAACGGCTTCCACGGCAAGACGATGGGGGCACTGAGCATGTTGGGCAAGGCCGACTTCCGCCAGCCAGCCGGCGTCCTGTACGGCGGCCCGGTGTACCACGTGCCCTTCGGCGACGCCGACGCGGTGGAACGCCAGTTGGACATCTGCCACAAGGTGGGCGTGGACATCGCCGCTGTCCTCATGGAGCCGATCCAGGGCGAGGCCGGCGCCATCGTGCCTCCGGACGACTTCTGGCCGCGCCTGCGCGAACTCACCCGCCACTATGGCGCCCTGCTCATCGCCGACGAAGTGCAGACCGGCATGGGGCGCACGGGGAAGCTGTGGGGCGTGGACCACTGGGAGGTCGTGCCCGACATCCTGGCGGTGGCCAAGTCATTGGGCGGCGGGGTCATGCCGGTGAGCGCCTTCTGCTCCACTGCGGACATCTGGCAGGTGATGATGTATCCGAATCCCTTCATCCACACGACCACGACAGGAGGCAACCCCCTGGCCTGCAGCGCGGCCATCGCCGCCATCCACGTCACCCTGCGCGAGCGGCTGTGGGAACAGGCCGCCGCCAAGGGCGCCTACCTCATCCCCAGGCTCAAAGCCCTGGCCGCCCGCTACCCCCAGATTTATGACCCCGCCTTTGAGGGCGATGGCATCACAGGCCGGGGGCTGCTGATTGGGATGCACTTCCGGGATGCCCGCCTGGGGTACCAGGTGGCCGCCGGGCTGTTCCGGCGCGGCGTCCTGGTGGCCGGGACGCTCACCAGCGCGCACACCATCCGCATTGAGCCGCCGCTGGTGATCACCTATGAGCAGATAGATGAGGTACTGAATCGCCTGGCGGATACGTTGGAGGACGTCAAACGCAATCAGTCCACCTGACGTTTGACGCCTGAGGTTTCAGCTTGAACCGGACTGTGAGCACCGCTACTGGGTAGAGGGGGAGAGGGCATTGATGGCGGACGTGGCTGTAGAAGTCCGCGACCTGGTGAAGCAGTTCCCCAATCCGGGCGGGGGCGTGGTGAACGCGGTGGACCATGTCACCCTGCAGATTGAGGATGGGGAGTTCTTCTCGCTGTTGGGGCCGTCCGGCTGCGGCAAGACCACCACGCTGCGCATCCTGGCCGGGTTTGAACGGCCCACGTCGGGTGAGGTGCGCATCAAGGGGCGGCTGGTGAACAGCGTCCCGCCCTATGCCCGCCCGGTGAACATGGTGTTTCAAAATTACGCCCTTTTCCCGCACATGACCGTCTTCCAGAATGTGGCCTTTGGGCTGGAGATGGAGCGCGTGCCCAAGGCGGAGATTGAACGGCGCGTGGAGGCGGCGCTGGCCCTGGTGCGCATGGCCGGGATGGGGGCGCGCCACCCGGCGCAATTGTCGGGCGGCCAACAACAGCGCATTGCCCTGGCCCGCGCCCTGGTCAAACGCCCCAGCGTGCTCTTACTGGATGAACCCCTGGGTGCGCTGGACCTGAAGCTGCGCAAGGAGATGCAGCTTGAGCTGAAGGCGCTGCAACAGCAGGTGGGTATCACCTTCGTTTATGTCACCCACGACCAGGAGGAGGCCCTCACCATGTCTGACCGCATCGCCGTGATGAACCAGGGCAAAGTGTTGCAGATCGGCCCGCCGGCGGAGATCTATGAGCGGCCCAATTGCCGCTTCGTGGCCGACTTCATCGGCGAGACGAACTTCCTGGAGGGGACACTGGCCCGCATAGAAGATGGGCGGGCCAGCGTGGAGGTGACGGGCGAGCGGATGCAGGTCGTCGGCCTGGCCCAGGGGGCGCTTCACCTTGGGCAGCGCGTCACCGTCTCCGTCCGGCCAGAGAAGATCCGCCTGCACACCACACCGCCCCAGGTCACCACGAATTGCTTCGCAGGCCAGGTGCAGGACATCGCCTATATCGGCTCGGACACGCGCGTGGTGGTGCGTCTCAGCCCCTCACTGGTGCTGTCCGTCTGGGAGCAAAACCGCATCTCCACCCTGGACCTGGAGGCCACGTTCACGCGGGGGCAGGCGGTCTGGGTGACTTGGCTGCCGGAGAACGCCCTGGTGTTGGGAGAATGAGCACAAGCATTCGGACGACAGACGACAGACGACAGACGACGGCTCTCCGCTTGTCGTCCGTTTTCCGTCTTCCCTCGTCCCTGCGGGAGGCGCCGGGGCTGTGGCTCGTCTCGCCCACGATGCTCTGGCTGGTCGTCTTCCTGGTCATCCCCCTGGCCCTCATCGTCGTCATCAGCTTTGCCGCACGTGGGCAATATGGCAACGTGGTGTATACCTTCTCGTTGGACAAGTACCGCGCCCTGTTAGACCAGCAATACCTGCAGATTCTGTTAGATTCCCTGTGGATCGCCTTCCTAACGACGATGCTCACCCTGGTGCTGGGCTACCCCCTGGCCTACTTTATCGCCCGCTCCGGCACACGCTGGAAGTCGCTGTTCCTGTTCCTGGTGCTCGTGCCCTTCTGGACGAACTTCCTGATCCGCATCTACGCCTGGATGATCCTGCTGCGCAGTGAGGGGGTGATCGCCGGGGTGATGAAGGCGCTGGGGTTGATGCAGGGGGTGGGGGCGCAGCTCTTCGGCCTGATCCAGCTTTACACGCCGGGGGCCGTGCTCATCGGCATGGTGTACGAGTTCCTGCCCTTCATGGTCCTGCCCCTGTACACCTCGCTGGAGAAGCTGGACGTCTCGCTGCTGGAGGCGGCGGCGGACCTGGGGGCGCGCCCCTGGCGGGCCTTCCTGCGCGTCACCCTGCCCCTCAGCCTGCCGGGGATTGTGGCCGGGAGCATCCTGGTGTTTGTGCCCGCGATGGGCATGTTCGTCGTGCCCGATCTCATGGGTGGGGCTAAGACCGTGCTGGTGGGCAACCTAGTGCGCAACCAGTTCCTGGTGGCCCGCGACTGGCCCTTGGGTTCGGCGGCCTCTATGGTGCTCATGGTGCTGACCCTGGTGGTCACGCTACTGTACACGCGCCGCTTTGGTTTCGGCGAGGAGTTGCGGGTATGAGCGAACGCCATCCGCCGGGGCCGGGCCTGAAGCTTTACGCCGTGCTGGGCTTCGCCTATCTATATATCCCTATCCTCATCCTCATCCTGTTCTCGTTCAACGTCTCCCGCTACAGCGTGGCCTGGACGGGGTTTACGCTGCACTGGTACAACGAGTTGTTCCGCGATCGCTTCGTATGGGAGGCCACGCGCAACACGCTGATCATCGCCAGCGTCTCCGCGCTGGTCTCCACTGTGATGGGCACGGCGGCGGCGCTGGGGATGCAGCGCTATGCCTTCCCCGGTAAGCGCTTCTGCGAGGCCACGCTGTATCTGCCCGTGATCATCCCCGAAGTGGTCATGGGCATCGCCATGCTGGCTTTCTTCGCCCAGATGGGCATTCAACTTGGCCTGGGGACGATCATCATTGCCCACATCGCCTTCTGCGTCCCCTTTGTCACCCTGACCGTGCAGGCGCGGCTGCACGGCTTTGACCGCCATCTAGAGGAGGCGGCCATGGACCTGGGGGCGAACGAGTGGACGACCTTCCGGCGCATCACGCTGCCGCTGATCATGCCCGGCGTCCTGGCGGGGGCGCTATTGGCCTTCACCCTGTCGCTGGACGACTACATCATCACGCTGTTCACCGCCGGTCCCGGCTCCACCACGCTGCCCTTGCGCGTGTTCGCCATGCTGCGCCAGGCGGTCACCCCCAAGGTCAACGCGCTCTCGGCGCTGTGGATTCTGGTGGTGTTCGTGCTGTTGCTGGGCGTGCAATGGCTACAGAGATCGCAAAACGTGAAACGCAATGCGTGAAACGTCATGATGACGTTAACCACAAGGCTAATCCATTAGGTCCTTCCAGGTGTTATGCTGACACGGACCAAACTTCAGGAGGAGAGACGATGACAGACGACTATACACGCTGCCTTCACCGTGCACGGTGGAGCTTACTGGGCCTGGCGCTGGTGTTTGGCTTGGTCTTAAGCGCCTGCGGCGGCGCGGCGCCCACGCCGACGGCGGCACCTCCCACTCAGCCGCCCCCCACCCCTCAAGCGGCGCCCACCCAGGCACCTGCACCGACGCAGGCACCAGCAACTCAGGCGCCACAGGTCACATCCAGGGAATTCAATTTGTACGCCTGGTCGGAGTATGTGCCTCAAGACCTGCTGGACGCCTTCAGCCAGGAGTACGGCATCAAGGTCAATTACGATACCTATTCCTCTAACGAGGAGTTGCTGGCGAAGTTGCAGGCGGGCGCCTCCGGCTACGATGTGATCATCCCCAGCGATTACATGGTCACCATCATGGCCAACCTGGGCCTGCTAGAGCCGATTGACCTGAACCACATCCCCAACTTCGCCAACATTGACGAGCGCTTCAAGAACCCGCCGTTTGACCCCGGCAACAAGTACAGTGTGCCCTATCAGTGGGGTACAGTAGCTATCGCGGTCAACACGGAGAAGGTACAGCAGCCCATCACCAAATTCGCCGACCTGTGGGACCCCATGTTCAGGAACAACCTGGTCGTCCTGGATGACGAGCGCGAGATCATCGGCATGGCCCTGGTCGTGCTGGGCTACAGCAAGAACAGCACCGATCCAGCGCAACTGGAGGCGGCCAAGCAAAAGCTGCTGGAGCTTGTGCCCAACATCAAACTGTATGACAGCGATAGCCCCAAGACGGCGCTGTTGAGCGGCGAAGTCATTGCCGGGGTGATCTGGAACGGGGAAGCGGCCCTGGCGCACCAGGAGAACCCCGCCATTGATTATATCCTGCCCGAAGAGGGCTGTGGCCTGTGGGAGGACAACCTGGCCATCCCCAAGGGGGCCCCACACAAGGATGCAGCCGAGGCGTTCATCAACTTTGTGTTGAGGCCGGAGATGAGCATCCTGATCACGCGCGACTTCCCCTACTCCAATCCCAACAAGGCTGCGTTGGACCTGTTGGCAAAGGAGGACCCGGAGGCGTATCAGGCTTATATGAGCTTCGCGGCCACCAACCCGCCGCCAGAGGCGTTGGAGAAGTGCCATCGCATCGTGGATGTTGGCGAGGCCACCACCCTGTGGGATAAGGTGTGGACAGAGGTGAAGGGCGGGCAGTAGCCCGTTGGCGATTGGAGATTTAGCAGATCACAGGGCTGTCACCCCCTCCCTGACCCTCCCCCATTTAAGGGGAGAGCACAGGGTTGCCCCCTCCCCCCTTGCGAGGGAGGGCTGGGGGGGTAAATTTGCGATCTACTGAGATGAGAGATTGACTGCGAGCGAGAGATGAAAGTTCTACTCATCGGCGTGGGCGGGGTGGGCGAGGCCATCGCCGTCATCGCCCGAAACCGGCCCTGGCTGGAGAAGATGGTCCTGGCGGACTACAACCTGGAGCGGGCCAGGGAAGTGCGCCAGAAGCTGGGTGCGCCGGAGAAGTTCCCGGCGGAGTGGATAGATGCGCGGGATGAATCGCAAATCGTGGCCCTGGCCCGCAAGCACGCTGTGGACCTGATCCTGAACGCGGTGGAGCCACGCTACGACATGCCCATCTTCAACGCGGCGTACCAGGCGGGCTGCACCTACCTGGACATGGCCATGTCGCTCTCCAGCCCGCACCCCACGCGGCCCTACCAGGAGTGCGGCGTCAAGTTGGGCGACGCCCAGTTTGAACAGGCCGAGGCCTGGGAACGCAAGGGCCTGCTGGCGCTGGTGGGCATGGGCGCCGATCCGGGGCTGTCGGATGTGTTCGCTAGATACGCCCAAAAGCACCTGTTTGACGAAATTGACGAGATCGGCATCCGCGACGGCGGTAATCTGGCCGTGCACGGCTACGCCTTCGCGCCCACCTTCTCTATCTGGACGACGATTGAGGAATGCCTCAACCCGCCCATCCTCTGGGAGGCAGACCGGGGCTGGACCACTACCGAGCCGTTCTCCGAGCCGGAGGTGTTTGACTTCCCAGAAGGCATCGGGCCGGTGGAGTGCGTGAACGTGGAGCACGAAGAGGTGGTGCTCATCCCTCGCTGGATCAGATGCAGGCGGGTCACCTTCAAGTATGGACTGGGGGAGACATTCATTAACGTGCTCAAGACGCTCCACCTGCTGGGGCTGGATAGCACGACGCCGGTCAACGTCAAGGGCGTGCAGGTGGCCCCGCGCGATGTGGTGGCCGCCTGCCTGCCCAACCCGGCCCACCTGGGCGACAGGATGACAGGCAAAACCTGTGTGGTCACCTGGGTCAAGGGGACGAAAGATGGCAAGCCACGCCAGGTCACTCTGTATCAGGTGGCAGACAACCAGACCTGCATGGCGCGATACGGCGTGCAAGCCGTCGCCTGGCAGACAGCAGTTAACCCGGTGATCGCTATGGACCTGCTGCAGGCCGGGGCCTGGCGGGGGGCTGGGGTGCTCGGCCCGGAAGCCTTTGACCCCGACCCGTTCATCGCCAGGATGGCGGAATATGAGGTCCCTTATGGGATCAAGGAAATGGCGTAAGCTTTCAGTTTCCTTTTCCTTGATTCCTGTAGATAATCCGTTCAATCCGTTCTCAGAATCCGTTGACAGCAATCCGTTGAGTACCATGTGACATATTTTGAAGGAGGTTATGGGCAGTGAACCACGAGGCACTCTCTCACCTCTCCCCCGTATGGTCACGGAACTGGACCCTGGTGGTTGAGCGCGGTGAGGGAGCTTATCTGTATGACACGGCCGGGCGCCGCTATCTGGATTTCACCTGCGGCATCGGCGTGACCAACACCGGCCATGCCCATCCCCGCGTGGTGCAGGCCATCCAGGAGCAGGCCGCCCGTCTGCTGCACGGCCAGGCCAACATCGTCATCCACACCGCCATGCTGCGGCTGGTGGAGGAGTTGCTCACGGTTGTGCCCGCGCCGCTGGACAGCTTCTTCTTCAGCAACTCCGGCGCTGAGGCCGTTGAGGGCGCGGTCAAACTGGCCCGTGCGGCCACGCGCCGCCCCAACGTGATCGTCTTCCAGGGGTCGTTCCATGGGCGCACCAACGCGGCCATGGCCATGACCACCTCCAAGACGATCTACCGCGCCGGTTACCAGCCCCTGGCGGCGGGCGTGTTCGTGGCGCCTTACCCGTACCCCTATCGCTACGGATGGGACGACGAGACCACGCTGCGCTTCTGCCTGCGTGAGCTGAAGCACCTGCTCAAGAGCCAGACCGCGCCGGAGGAGACCGCCGCCATCGTGGTGGAGCCGGTGCTGGGCGAAGGGGGCTATGTGGTGCCCCCCGATGGCTTCCTTCCCGCGCTGCGCGAACTGTGCGATCACTACGGGATTTTGCTGGTGGCCGACGAGGTGCAGACCGGCTTCGGGCGCACCGGCAAGTGGTTCGCAGTGGAGCATACCGGCGTCGTGCCCGACATCCTGGTGATGGCCAAGGGGATCGCTTCGGGGCTGCCGCTCTCCGCACTGGCGGCGCGGCACGAACTCATGGAACGCTGGACGCCCGGATCGCACGGGGGCACATATGGGGGCAACGCCGTGGCCTGCGCTGCGGCTGCTGCCACCATCCAGGTGCTGCGCGACGAGGGCCTGATTGAGAACGCCGCCGCCATGGGGACAATGCTCCTGGCCGGGCTGCGCCAACTTCAGGAAGAGTACCCCGAAATCGGCGAGGTGCGCGGGCGCGGGCTGATGCTGGCCACCGAGTTCACCGATCCCTCCGGCGAACCCTGGACCGACCGCGCCAAGGCCATCGTCCGGGCAGCTTTTGAGGAGGGGCTGCTGTTGCTCACCTGCGGCACGTATGATAACATCATCCGCTGGATCCCGCCGCTCATCGTCAAAGCAGACCACATTCAAGAGGCGCTGCAACGCTTCCGCGCCGCCATGCAACGGAGGACGAGGGAGGGATGACCGACGAACCTCTCCCCTCAATTTCCTTGATTCCTGTTGCCCCCTATAAGGGGCGGGGAGGGGGAGGGGCCCGCCCTCCGTCCTCAAAGGAGGAGTTGTCTAATGGACTACAAGCTATTTATTGACGGTCAATGGGTGGAAGGTGGCCCTCTCATGGGAGTCACCAACAAATACACCGGCGAGGTGATCGGCACGCTGCCCACCGCCCGCCGCGAAGACGTGGACGCCGCCATCGCCGCCGCCCAACGCGCCGCCCCCCGCATGGCTGACCT
>DAOUBF010000050.1:0-14084 GCA_034432795.1 Anaerolineae bacterium | reverse complement strand
TCCGTACGACTTGCATGTGTTAGGCACGCCGCCAGCGTTCACCCTGAGCCAGGATCAAACTCTCCGTAAGTGACTTTCTCCACTCCGTAGAGTGGTTCAAGCACGACGGAAACCCGTCCTTCGCTCCTTCCCTCAATTGTTAAGGTGCCAGGAGAATAGTAGCAGGCGAGATATTTAACTAGCATATTTCGGTTCGCCTGTCAAGGGTCGTGCTTCAAAATTTCCGTAGAACTGGAAGCGGATAGTTGAGCCAGCCGCTCGGCCAGTTGGGCGTGCGCTGTCTGGAGTTCGGCCAGTTTGGCGCGTTCGCGGGCGACCACCTCGGCAGGGGCCTTGGTCACAAAGCCGGGATTGGCGAGCAGGCTCTCCAGGCGGGCCACCTGTCTGGCCAGGTCGTCCAGTTCGCGCTGCAGCCGTGCGCGCTCGGCATCCAGGTCCACCATCCCGGCCAGGGGCAGGTAGCACACCACCGGCCCGCTGACCAGGGTCACGGCCTGGTGCGGCTTATCGGCGCGGGCTGCGGTGATCTGCGTCTGCCCGGCATCCAGCCGGGCCAGGTTCACCAGCAGGTCGCGGTGGGCTTGCAGAAGCGCGGTTTGATCCCCGGCCACGAACAGGGCCGGGATGCGCCGCGCCGGTTCAACGTTATACTCAGCGCGGGCGTTACGGATACCGCGCACCAGCTCCATGAGCAACTCCATCTGGGCTTCGGCCTCTGGGTCGGTTGGCCCCGGCTGCGGCCAGGGGGCGATGATCAGGGCCTCGCCTTCATGCGGCAGGGCCTGCCAGATGGCTTCGGTGACGAAGGGCATGAAGGGATGGAGCAGCCGGAGTGTGCGTTCTAACACGTGCACCAGGATGGCCTGCGTGGCGGCCCGCGCCTCCGGGTCGCCGCCGTACAGCCGGGTCTTGGCGATCTCAATATACCAGTCGGCGTACTCGCCCCAGAGGAACTCGTAGATCTGCCGCCCGGCCTCACCGAACTGGTAGTCCTCGATCAGGCGGGTCACCTCGGCGATAAGCCGGTTGTGGCGGCTGAGGATCCAGCGGTCGGGAAGGGACGAGGGACGAGGGACGGCAGACGACGGCGGGCTGTCCTCGGTCAGGTTGGTCACCACGAAGCGGGCGGCGTTCCACAGCTTGTTGGCGAAGTTGCGGTTGGCCTCCACGCGGCTGATGTTCAGGCGCATGTCGTTGCCGGGCGTGGAGCCGGTGACAAGCGTGAAGCGCAGGGCGTCGGCGCCATATTGGTCAATCAGCACCAGCGGGTCAATCACGTTCCCACGCGACTTGGACATCTTCTGGCCGCGCTCATCGCGGATCAGGCCGTGCAGGTACACCGTGTGGAAAGGCGCCTGGCCGGTCATCTCCAGGCCGAACATGATCATGCGCGCCACCCAGAAGAAGAGGATGTCATAGCCGGTCTCCATCACGCTGGTGGGGTAGAAGTACTTGAAGTCAGGGGTCTCCTCTGGCCAGCCGAGGGTGCTGAAGGGCCACAGGGCGGAGGAGAACCAGGTGTCTAGCACGTCCTCATCCTGATGGATGCGGTCGCTGCCACAGTGGGCGCAGGCGGTGGGGTCGGTGAGGGCGCAGGTCTGCTGGCCGCAATTGTCGCAGTACCACACCGGAATGCGGTGCCCCCACCACAGTTGACGGCTGATGCACCAGTCGCGGATGTTCTCCATCCAGTTGTAATACACCTTGTTGAAGCGCTCCGGCACGATGCGGATGGCGCCCTCCTGGACGGCGCGGATAGCAGGCTCGGCCAGGGGCTTGATCTTAACGAACCATTGGGTGGAGATACGCGGTTCCACGATGGTATCGCAGCGCTGGCAGTGGCCCAGGGCGTGAGTATAGTCCTCCACACGCAGGAGCAGCCCCTCCCGATCCAGATCGGCGACGAGGTTGGCACGGGCCTCAAAGCGGTCCTGGCCGGCGTAAGGGCCGGCGCGTTCGTTCATGTGCGCGGTGGGGGTCATCACATCAATCTGCTCCAGGTTGTGGCGCAGGCCCATCTCGTAGTCGGTGGGGTCGTGGGCGGGGGTCACCTTGACCGCGCCTGTGCCGAAGCCCATGTCCACCGCCGGGTCCACGATGATGGGGATGGGGCGGCCCAGGGCGGGCAGGATGGCCATGCGGCCCACCAGGCCCTGGTAGCGCTCGTCATCGGGGTGGATGGCGATGGCGGTATCGCCCAAGATGGTCTCCGGGCGGGTGGTGGCGACGCTGATGAACTCGGTGGCGCCGTCGGCCCAGTGGCCGCTGCCCCAGGGGTGGGTCGGCCCCTGCCAGGTGTCGTTGACCAGGGGGTAGCGCACCGTCCACAGGTGGCCCGGCTCCTCCCAATGGATCACCTCCAGGTCGGAGATGGCCGATTCGCAGCGGGGGCACCAGTTGACCAGGTAGGTGCCACGATAGATCAGCCCTTTTTCGTAGAGGCGCACGAAGGCGGTGCGCACGGCGCGAGACAGGCCTTCATCCAGGGTGAAGCGCTCGCGTGACCAGTCGCAGGAGGCCCCCAGGCGGCGGTGCTGGTCGGCGATCACGTGGCGGTATTTGCGCACCCACTCCCAGACGCGCTGGACGAAGGCCTCACGCCCCAAATCCTGGCGGGTCTTGCCCTCCTTCGCCAGTTGCTTCTCCACCACGTTCTGGGTGGCGATGCCGGCATGGTCCTCGCCGGGCACCCAGAGCGTAGGGATGCCACGCATACGGTGATAACGGATCATTAAGTCCTCAATAGAGGCGGTGATGGCATGGCCCAGGTGCAATTCGCCGGTGACGTTGGGCGGGGGCATGGAGATGACAAAGGGGCGTGGCGCGCCCTCGGTGGACTGGGTGTTGGGGTCCACACTGGGCTTGAAGTAGCCGCGTACCTCCCACCAGGCATACAGCCTGGCCTCGGTCGCGGCAGGATCGTAGGTTTTGGGCATTTCCTGAGATGCGTTCATGCGTCCTCCTGCTTCACCGATAAAATGATCAGGCGACGGCTGTCAAACTTGAAGGGGTTCAGTTCCCAGTCGCCGTAGTAGGTCATGGGTGTCAGCCCGGCGGCTTTGAGCATGCGCGTTAGCTCCGTCGCGGTGTATGCGCGCACGCGAAAGCTCCGGCTGTGGATCTGTCCGTTCGCCAGCCAGGCCAGGTCTTCGCCCAACATCCCGGCGATAGGGTCAAACAAGCGCTGCACCCAGACGAGCGTGCCGTCGGGCAGTTCCCGCCAATCACGGGCCATGAAATCGCGGGCGAGGCGGTCGCGGTGACTCACATCCATGAGGAACTGCCCGCCCGGCTTGAGCGCCCTGGCGACGCCTGCCAATACCTTCTGGTCTTCGGCGTCGCTCTCAAAGTAGCCAAAGGCGGTAAAGATGTTGATGACGGCATCAAAGCGCTCGCTCCACTCTGCCGGGAGGTCGCGCATGTCGGCGCGATGAAACGTGATACTCACGCCTGCTTCGGCGGCGGCCTGCCGGGCCACATCCAGGAGATGCCCGGAGTAATCCAGGCCGGTGATGCGGTAGCCTGCCTGGGCAAGCGGGATGGCAATACGCCCCTGTCCGCAGGCCAGGTCAAGGACCTCGGCGCCGGGCGGCAGCTTCAACACCGCCTGGATGCCTGCCACCGTCTGCGCTGTGACTTCCGCCGTCAGAAATGGCGCCCATAGCCGAAGATACTCCTGATCGAAAAACGCTTGCCACCAGTCCATCCTTATCCTCCGCCGGTTTGCTGGTAACAAAATGCCCTCTCGTCCCCCCATGAGGACGAAAGGGCGTTCCCTTTCGCGGTACCACCTCATTTCGCCGGGCATTGCTGCACCGGCGCACTCTGCACCCTGACTATCATCAGGGTTTCGCGATAACGGGCTGACCCGTGCCGGTCTACTCTCCGCCGGGGCGGATTTCTTCGGCAGTCAAACCGGGCGACGTTCAGCGGCAGGTGCCTGTGGGGGCTTCCAGCCTGTGGCCACTCCGTCTCTATCAGGGCCTGGCCGCCTACTCCTCCCGGCGCTATTTAGCGAGCAGTGTAACACAACTTGGCCGCAAAGTCAACCCCCAATGAGTTGCAAAAGTTCGGGGAAATCCCGCCCCAGTAAGGCCACGGCGACCATCTTGATCGTCTTACCGGCAAGCGTGACCAGCAGGAATTGCCACAGGGGCACGCGCAATGCCCCTGAGACCACACCGGCCAGGTCAAACAGGGGGTTAGGAATCAGGGCCAGGATAAAGATGGTGATCAGGCCATAGCGCCGCATCCAGCGAACCAGGCGGTCATACATGGCGCGGT
Organism: Anaerolineae bacterium; assembly: GCA_034432795.1. GTDB lineage: Bacteria > Chloroflexota > Anaerolineae > DSLN01 > DSLN01 > DAOUBF01. The sequence continues at coordinate 9,800 of DAOUBF010000050.1, read as the reverse complement.
TCTCAATGATGGCCTGGCCGCTGAACCCCGCTGCGTAGCCGGAGAGTTCGCCCAGCGTGGAGCCTGCGCCCGCCGCCAGGCCGATCAGCCAGGGGTTGAGACCGGCGGTGCCCAGGCTGAACACGGGGATGAGGCCGGGCGCGGGCAGGATGATCGTGGCGCTGGCCAGGAAGCTCAACAGAAAGATGCCAGGGTAGCCAAACGCCTGAAAGCGCTGGACCTGTTCGCGATTGAGGCTGATGAGGACACTCAGGACGATCACGCCGACGAAGGCCGCGAGCCGCGCCAGTCGCAACCGCCAGCCCTTCCCCTCCCCTGTCAGGGGAGGGGAAGGGGAGGGGGTCAGGTGTTCGGCTGCGGTCTCGTCGGTGGTCGTCATGGGCTGGCTAACCCCATAGCGGCACCTATGGCCCTTCCTGGATGTCAATCCAGTCAATCACCGTGCCGGTGAAGGTGGGGTTCTGGCTGGGGTCACGGCGCTTGATCTTGCCGAGCACGTCTATCCCCTGGACGACCTCGCCGAAGATGGTGTAGTCGGCCCCACTGAGTTGAACCGGGCCGAAGGTGATGAAGAACTGGCTGCCGTTGGTGTTCCGCCCACGGTTGGCCATGGCCAGTAACCCGGCCCGGTCAAATTTGGCATCGGGGTTCTCGTTCTCAAATTCATAGCCGGGGCCACCCGTGCCTGTGCCGGTGGGGTCGCCGCCCTGGGCCATGAAGCCCTCCAGCACGCGGTGGAAGGTGGTGCCATCGTAGAAGCCCTGGCGGGCCAGGAAGACGAAGTTGTTCACGGTCTTGGGCGCTTTGTCGGCGAACAGCCGGATGACGATGTCGCCGACCTCGGTGGCGATGGTGGCGGTGTAGGTTTTCTTGGGGTCAATTATCATGGGCGGCGGCGTGCTGAAGGCGTTGTTGCGCTCGGCGGGCGGCTTGGCGGCCAGCGGGCGGTCGCCGGTCGGCGCCGGGCGTGGCGTGCGCGTGGGCGCGGGGGTGGCGGTGGCTGTGCCGGGCAGCGCGGTCTCCGCCTGCGATTGGGCCAGGGGGGTGCCTGGTGTCGCGGCGGGTTGCGTCGGCAGGGTGCGCACCAGGAGGACGATGGCCGTCAGGGCGATGATCGCCAGGATCACGCCAAGGGCGATCATCACCGTGCGGTCCTGGGTGCTCCGCCGGCGGGCGCGGGTGGCCCGGCCGCCTGAGGCGGCACGGCTATCCGGTACGTTAGGGCGGCGAGACTTGGATGATGTGCTTGGATTGGGTCGGCGTTTGTTGGCTCGCTTACTCAATGGGCATCACCTCGCATCAGGATATGGGGACGTGGAGTTCACAGGCGGACTGGGTGCGCCCAGCCGGACGATCTTGTCGCGTCCTGAGGGGACGCGGGCGGTGGCGTTGCAGGTGTCCACAACCAGGCGGGCGTGTTCTACAACCCAGGCGTAGTCTATGGCGCTATGGCCGGTGACGATCACCACACAGTCCTGGCTGGCCAGCGTCTCCGCCGTCAAGGGCACAGAGGTCAACCGCCTGGCCTCGCGGAGGAAGACGTTGTCGCCGACGTGAAAGACGGGGATAAAGGGATCGTGATAGGCCACCTGCGCGCCGCGTGTGATCAGGAGTTCAATGATGCGTTGGGCGGGTGAGTTGCGGGCGTCGTCCACGTCGCGTTTGAAGGCCACGCCCAGGATGAGGATGCGCGCGCCGGGCAGGCCGCGCCCGCGCTGGTTGAGCGCGTCGGCGACCCTGGTGATCACGTGGAAGGGCATGGCCTGGTTGACCTCTGCCGCCAGTTCAATGAACTTGGTGTAGAAGTCGTATTCCCGGGCCTTCCAGGAGAGATAGTAGGGGTCCACCGGGATGCAGTTGTGCGTCAGAATGCCATACGATGTGATAAATGTATGGGTGTCTTTCACCTCTATTGAGTATACCGTGTGCAGACCATCCCGCTGTTTGACCTCGCGAACCTTGACAGTGGCAAAGCTACCGTTCGCAGTGAACCGCTTATTGGGTATCCGCTTATGGCGATTTCTGGCGTAGCTTTCCAGTTTTGCGCGCTTAACGCCCCCAAATAGCGGGGTAAGGTGGGCGAGTTGCTCTTCACCATAGATGCGCCAATATGGTTTGCCTTTCTTGAATGTGGGAACAAAGCCTAGACCCTGTATAAGCGCTACTGTTTGTTGGAACAGGCGTGGGCTGCTGGAAAAATATCCAATAGTGGCAGCGTTTCTTCGGTGATCGTAATGCTTTCTTTTCTTAGTATGATAAACATGTCGCACTTTCTGCTCCAGGTCATCGTCACCATCACCGCGTAGCAACCCTGATAGGACGCCAAGCCGAATAGGCTCCGGTCCATAGAGTAGAATTCCTGGGATCTGCATCTCTGTCGAGCGTGTACCACAGCCTAGCACATCGCGAATCAGTCGGCCAAATAAGTTGGATGAAACCTTGATATGTAGTGCGTTCCATACTTTATCTTTGCGCTTTGAATAGCGAAGCCCCAATGAGTGGAGTATACGGCATACGTCCTCAATGAACTCATGTTCGGTTACATTAAAAGTGAATCGCGTGCGAAGCGATTTATCTTTTGTGATACACCCCTCGCTGAGATAATAGCCAACGAGACGGGCAAAGTCCTCATTGAGAGTTACAACTGCGGCTATAGAGTTCCACGATGGCCCACGGCCTGTACGGAGCATGACCTCGCGGCGCGGGATCGGCATCGCACCACGACGCTCCAGCTCCAAATAGAGCTTGAGGGACATCTGGTTAGAACGATAGATCTCATAAGGGTTAGCCCCCAATATCCTGAGATGAGGCGTCAGTTGATCACGGTGGTCCTTGAAACGCGCCCTTTTAGGTGCAACTCGTGTCTTAGCGATCTCATCGTCAGAGAGGTATGCTATTAAATCAATTTCCTGACGTTCCCATCCCGCATCAGGCCAGTCGGTCGGCAGGATCAATTCGTCGCCAGCCTGTAGGTCGGCAGCGCGCTTGAGCCTTGGTGCGCTGTCTGCCCACACGATCATCGGATGGCCGTCTGTGACGCATAAGGAGCGCCAATCGATCGTGATGATGTCTATCATCGTGCCTTGATACCGACGGCGTGAGATCGCCTGTATGGGCTTGTAACAGGCCTCCTGTCTTTCAAGATCATATGAAAGCACACTTAGACCCTCTGGTTCTAACAGAGTCACACCCTCAATTGTACGTATAGCTTGCGGATATTGGCGCTCTAGGTCAGCGAAATATTCGCCAATCCGGACGCTCAATAGACCATGATCGTTCTTCACAAAGAGAAATTCATCTTCAGCCAGGCAGTGCCCCCCAACGCCCGCCCCCGGATAAAAGGGCATGAAGCCGAACGGCTTGGTTTTGGCGGCTTCAATCACTTCCCAGAAGTCAATCCCCATGCGCTCGGAGAGCAGAGCGAGTTCGTTCACCAGGGCGATGTTGACGCTGCGGAAGATGTTTTCCAGCAGTTTGGTCATCTCGGCGACGCGGGGCGAGGAGACGACGTGGACCGGTGCGCCCAGCCGGGCCAAAAGCGCCCGCGCCCGCTCGGCGCAGGCAGGCGTCAGCCCGCCCACGACTTTGGGCGTGTTGGTGACAGTCCATTCTTTATGGGCCGGCCCAGGGTCAATGCGCTCCGGGGAGAAGGCCAGGTTAAAATCCACCCCCGCGCGCAGGCCGGAGCCTTGTTCCAGGAGTGGGAGAACAACCTCTTCGGTGGTCCCCGGATAGGTGGTGCTTTGCAAGACGACGAGCTGGCCGGGGCGCAGCCGGGAGGCGATGCTCTGGCTGGCGGCTTTAATATACGACAGGTCGGGCGAACGCATGGCGTCAAACGGCGTGGGGACGCAGATGAAAATGGCGTCGGCGTCACGCAGTGCGTCGTAGTCCGTCGTCGGGCAGAACGTCCCGGCGTTGACCACCGCCGCCACCTTTGCCGAAGGCACATCGGCGATAGGGCTATGGCCGGCGCGCAACGCCGCCACTCTGGCCTCGTCCACATCAATGCCGATGACATGGAGACCGATCTCGGCGAAGGCGGTCGCCAGCGGCAGTCCAACGTAGCCCAACCCGATCACGGCCAGGCAACGGTCAGAACCGGGCTGAAGCCCGGTACTGGGGAGTCCGGTGCTGGTGTCACTCATGAGCGGTCCACCTTTCCCTGTTGGCCAGCCATCGGGCCAGGTTGCGGGAGGATCAGGGGGCGCTGGAATTCCAGCTTCCAGAAGGCCCACAGGGCGATAAGGGCGACCACGCCACCGATGATGTAACTCTGGATCACGCTGGCCTGGGTGACGAAGAGGGCCAGCAGGCCCAGCGTGCCGCAGGTCAGGTACAGGGTGAGCACGGCCTCGCGTTGGGTCATGCCCAGGGCGACCAGGCGGTGGGAGACGTGGTCTTTGCCCGGCGTCGTCAGCGGGTTCAGGCCGCGCCGCAGGCGGGAAATGATCACCAGGGCCGTGTCAAAGATGGGCAGGCCCAGGACGAGCACCGGGATCATCCAGGTGACAAAGGTGACATTATCAAAGCGCAGCTTGATGCCGGTCGCGGCCAGGACGAAGCCCAGGAACAGGCTGCCGGTATCCCCCATAAAGATGCTGGCCGGGTTGAAGTTGTAGGCCAGGAAGCCCAGGCACGCCCCCAGGAGCGCGGCGCTCATGGTGGCGACCAGCCATTGCCCGCTGGAGAGGGCCATGAGCAGGAAGAAGGCGCTGGCGATGGCGGCCACGCCCCCGGAGAGGCCATCCATGTTGTCCAGCAGGTTGAGCGCGTTGGTGATGCCCACGACCCAGAGCAGCGTGGCGGCGGTGTTCAGCGCCGGCGTGGGCAGCATGGTGATGCTCACGCCGGTGGCCACCAGCAACCCCGCCGCCAGGGTTTGACCGGCGAGCTTGACCAGGGGGGATAGCCCCCAGCGGTCATCCCAGATGCCCAGGAAGGAGACCAGGGACGCGCCCAGGGCGATACCGGCCAGTTGCTGGAAAAAGAACAGGCGGTCGCGCTCGGCAGGGGGGAGGAAGGCCAGGATGACCAGCCCCACCAGGAAGGCCAGGACGATGGCCACCCCTCCCATTTTAGGGATGGGTCGGGTATGGATGTCTCGCGCCCTGGGCTGGGCGATCAGCCCCAGCCGGGGGGCGAGTTGGCGGGCCAGCGGCGTGGCCGCCAGCGCCAGGAGCAACGCACCGGTGAAGATGAGCATGAACGTCGTGGTCATGGGGTCTGCGTGGAGGAAGCGGCGCCCATACGGCTGCGCACGTCGTTGATGAGTTCTTGCAGGAGTGGCCGCTGAGAATCGGGGGCCAGGTCATACGCCTTCTGGGCTTCGCTGAGGGCCTCCTGATAGCGGCCACAATCGCGCAGGCTGATCGCCAGGTTGCGATGCGCGTTCCAGATGGTCGGCTCTTGCTCAGAGATAAGCGAGAGCAGGGTTTGCGTGGCGGTGATGCCTTGCTGGCAGCGGCCCAATTCAACGTAGGCGACCGAGAGGTTATCCCAGGCGCGGGCCAGCGTGGGGTTGAGTTGAACGGCTTTCTCGCCATAGGGGACGAGTTGCTGGTAATACTGCAGCTTCTCCTCGCGGCTGGTGGTCGCCTGCGCCCGCTCATAGTACAGGCTGGTCAATGCCAGGTAGGTCTGATCGTACTCCGGGTCAATCTCCAGTGAGCGTTGATAGCGGGCGAGCGCGCCCTCAAAATCCCGGAAATTGTCCCAGCGCAACGAGGCCCACTCGTTCCATAGGAGGGCGTTGTGCGGGCTGAGCGTTGTGGCCATACTGTAGTGGCGGTCCGCTTCTTCCGCCTTCTCGCTGGCCAGACGGCGCGCCTCGGCGGCCTCGGCCTGACGCGCCTGCTGCTCATATCGCCCGGCGCGCAGGGAGAGCAGGTCGGCCCAGCGGCGGTGCAGGCGCCCCAGGTTGGCAGCGTGGTCTGTGTTCAGCGGGTTGATACGCTGGGCCAGGAGCAGCTTATCGCGGGCGGTCTCCAGCAGCCGGTCTTGCGCGGCGGGGTCGTCCAGCGCGGTGGCGAGTTCCAGATAGGCGCGCCCCAGGAAGAGGTAGTAGTAGTCCTCGTTCGGCGCCAGGGAGAGCGCCTGCTCATGCAATGTTACCGCCGCCTGCCAGGAGGCGGCCAGGAGCTGGCGTTGCTGGGGATCGGTGGCGGTACGCAGGCTCATACCCTGCTTTTCGTAAGGCTCGGCCTGCTTGTAAATGATGTCGGCCAGGATAATGTTGAGATTGGAATTGACGATGAGCAGGGGCACGAGGATGAGCGCAGCCAGGCCAGTCGCGCCGCCCCAGGTGCTGGCTGTCACGGTGGGCAGGCGCTGTTTGTAGATGAGCGCGGCGGCGAGCAGCGCGATCAGTGCGAAGGTGAAGATGTAGAACAGCTTGAGCATCCCGGCGACCCGTCCGGCGATGGCAACCACCAGTTCTATGCCGACGCCTCCGGCGGGCCGCTCGCCGACAATGGAGGCCAATGCGCCTGCCACGGCCAGGTAGCACAGCAACGCAGCGGCGCCGGAGAGAGCCAGGATCGTGCTGAAGCCGGTCCACCAGGTGACCCCGGTGCGCTCAAAGAGGCCCTGCCGCCCCAGTTCGGCGGCGGCCAGCAGGCTACACACCACCCAGGTGATCAAGATGAGCAGCAACGCACCGTAGGACGTGGCCCCCTCCTGGCGCTGGAGTGTGGTCAGCGAACCCCACAGGACCTGGAGGGTGGAGGAGCCACGCGGCGGGTTGGTGATGAACTCAAAGCCTACCACCATCAGAATCAGGGCCACAAAACCGCCCAGCACCAGGGTCGGGCTGAGCCAATCCGGGGCCTGGGGGCGAGGCGCAGCGGGTGATGGGCGGCGGCGCTTGCCGGAGGATGGATGACGGACGACGGATGACGGAGACTGCGATCTTGTCTGGTCCTCTGTCCTTTGTCCTCCCTCGTCCGCCATCGGCATGAGATAACCTGTGACCACAATAAGGGCGCTGAAGGCCCAGAAGTACAGGCGCGTAGCGGCGATGGCGATGCCGAAGTGAATCTCAACGAAGTGGGCGATAATGGCCGAGAGCAGGACGATGATCAGGAGTTGGTGCTTGAAGGGGAGGCGGCTGCCCTGGGTGCGTAAGAACAGCACGCTGATAGCCACATAGATGCCCACGCCGAAGCCAATGCCTGTAGGCAGGCCGACGCCGATCCAGGCCTCACCGCGGCTGGCCCAGGCGATAGTCGCGCCAATGAGACCGGCGCCGATATAGAGGGCGATAAACAGCCAGCGGTGGAAGGGGGTCTGAATCAGCCCCAGCCACTTCAGCCCGTAATAGAAGACCGCGCCAAAGAGGAAGAGTTGGACGACCAGGCCCAGCCCACCGGTGATGACCAGCGCATCCAGTGTTTCATTGTGAGCGCGGTCGGGCGAAGCGTTGCGCGATTCCAGGTGGGCCAGTTCGGGCGGGTAGAAGCGGTTATAGGCCACATACATGGATTCCGGCCCGTAGCCGATGAGCGGGCGGAGGGCGTTATAGGGGTCCTGGCGACCATCAGGGAAGACCAGGGGATCATGTGGCGAGATCAGGTCTACCGCGCCCTCCCAGATAAGGACGCGCACTCTGCCCGTGCCGCTCTCCGTCTCAAAGACCGTGCCCAGCCGCCCCAGGTAGGGGGTATCGCGCAGATGGGCCAGGGGGCTGTTGGGCAGGTTCAGCACAACCAGGAAGAGCACAATCGCTGTGGCCAGACCGGTGACCAGGCCGAGCGCCAGCCAGCGCAGTCCGCGAGCGCGGCGGAAAAGCATGGCCGCCAGGACGCCGACCGCCAGATAGCCCAGGAAGAACAGCCCGGCCAGCCAGCCCAACCAGGGGCCGCGGCTGCCGGAGAAGTAGATCGCCAGCACCTGAAGGACGGCGATGAGGGTGTACCCCGCGCCGCGTATGATGTCGTGGGTGCTCAGCTTCTCGCGGCGCAGGATGTCGGCGAAGGCCTCTATGATGCGGGCGACGGTGAGCGGGAACACCATGATGAGGTAGGCGGCGATGAAGATGGCGTTGCCCATGTTGGCGGCGATGCGCGTCACCACGTCACCACCCCAGGGCAGAGGGTCTATGCCCAGCTTCTGCAGCAGGCCGTAGAGCGAGATAGGCAGGCTGGTCAGGACAACGACGGTGATCAGGCGATCGATCTGCTCCTGGCGGCGCACGACCGAGAGGAGCATGGCGAAGACGGTCACATAGGAGAGCAGGGTGTAGGTGCCTTGCAGGCGCTGATACGAGCCTAGGAAGCTGACGCGCGGGGTGACCGAGAATATCGTGGCGATCAGGTAGACGGCGACAAGCGCCAGCGCAGGCAGGACCAGGGGGGTGCGCAACCAGGCGCGGACGTTGTTTCCCCAGCTCTCTGGCTTGTCCGAGGGGGTGCTCAGGCGTTCCACCTGGAGGATGACCCAGGCGGCGATCAGGGTGAGCGCGATAGAGCGCAGGAGGGTGATCTTGTCGGGTTCAAAGACACGGGAGGAGTAAACGTTAAAAAAGAGCGGGATCAGGACAAGCGCCGCCAGCCAGCCCGCTTCAATCCACGCCTCGCAATAGCGGCTGAGTTTGGACATAAATCCGGACACCCCCATGAACCCCCATCGGGCGGGAGTGTATGATAGCGCAGGACAGGGAAAAGGTCAACCTGATGTCACCCCTCCCTGCCCCTCCCCCGCAAGGGGGAGGGAACTGCCCCCTCCCCCCTGGCGGGGGAGGGTTGGGGTGGGGGGTAACCAACCGGGTCATCTGCCCCCAATCTGATATACACCCAGCTTTTCTCCCTATGTGGACATGGAAGGTCTTTTAACGTAAAATTGCCGGGAATGGAGGTACAACCGATGCCAAACTCAGTTCATGGCATTCACCACATTACTGCGATTGCGGGCCATGCTCAGCAGAATCTGGACTTCTATGTGGGGGTCCTGGGGATGCGGCTGGTGAAGAAGACGGTGAATCAGGATGTCCCCGACACCTATCACCTGTTTTATGCTGATCGGGTGGGGACGCCTGGGACCGATCTCACCTTCTTTATCTGGCCGGAGATGGAACCGGCGCGGTTAGGCGTGGGCTTCACGGTGGAGGTGCTGTTCGCTGTGCCTGTGGGCAGCCTGGCGTACTGGCGAAAGCGGTTGGAGGAGAACCGCGTTGCCTTCGGCGAGGTGGAAACGCGCTTCGGTGAGCCGGTGTTGCCGTTTCAGGACCCCAATGGGCTGCGGCTGGCCCTGGTGGAGACGGGCGATGAGCGAGCGTTTATCCCCTGGGAGGATAGCCCCGTCCCCCCGGAGCACCAGGTGCGCGGCCTTCACGCGGCCCGGCTGTGGGAGCGCGACCTCAAGCGGACAGAGGTGCTCCTCACGCAGATCATGGGCTTTGAATACGTCGGCAGCGAGGGTGGCTGGCAGCGTTACGGCGTTGAAGGTGGCGCATCCGGTGCGTTGATTGAGGTCAAGGCGCTGCCGAATGAGCGCGATGGCCGCTGGGGGATCGGGGGCGTCCATCACGTGGCCTGGCGGGTGAAGGGTTCAGAAGAACAGATGGCGTTGCGCGCAGCTCTAGAGGCAGCGGGGCTGAGGCCGACGCCGCAGATTGACCGGTTCTGGTTCAAGTCGGTGTATTTCCGCGAGCCGGGGGGTGCCCTGTTTGAGCTGGCGACGGATGGGCCGGGGTTTGACCGGGATGAGGATCAGGCGCATCTGGGCGAGCAGCTCGTCCTGGCGCCCTGGCTGGAACCTTACCGGCGCGAGATTGAAGCCGCGCTGCCGCCTATCGCGATGCC
>DAOUBF010000049.1:0-11704 GCA_034432795.1 Anaerolineae bacterium | reverse complement strand
ACGCCGTAGTCCATCAGGTTGCGCACGGCCTCCGCCTCGCCCTCGGCGGTGCGCAGGTACTCCGGCACCAGGCTGAAGGCCCGCCTGAGCACGTCGGGGCGGCAGTAGGCAGTAGAAGGCACTGCAATCAACTGCCATGCCCGCGTAGGCCCCATCCACGTGCAGCCATAGCCCCTCTCGTTGGCAGAGGGCCGCAATATCCGGCACCGGGTCAACGCTTGTGGTTGAGGTGGTGTGGACGGCTGCCACCGTATCAGCCACGCTGTTCAAAATACACACTCTGCGTGACCGCAAACGCGCACCGATGCTCGCAGCCATCCCCTGATACGCCCGAGACGCCTTCACTTCCCCAAAAGAGATAGCTCTGTAACGCTTTTGTAACGCCTCAGTACGCGAACAGGAACGGTTGTTGGCTACAATGTCTCATGTAGCTGACGACTATTCGCTTCTTGGAAGGACCTATGCCCCCTTCAAAGAACGTGATTTCGTTTGTAGTGCGGTTTGTGCAAGGAATAGAAAGCGTGCCTGGGTCAACAGGTGGATCCGGCGCCGGCTGGCGTGGCCTCGTGCGCCATATTCAGAGCGGCGAGGAAGTACACTTCTTGCGCCTTGAGGAGGTGACCGAGTTTATGCGGCGATTTGTGCCGGTTAACGAGCCGCCCCGCCAAGCCGAGAGAGGTGAGAAGGGGTGATAGAAATATTCGTCCAGCAGATCGCCAGCGGTATTGCGGCAGGGAGCTTGTACGCTCTCGTCGCGCTGGGGCTCACACTCATCTACAAGGTCTCGGATGTGGTGAATTTTGGCCATGGCGATATGGCGATGGTTAGCACCTTCATCGCCTATACGCTGCTTATCTCATGGAACTGGCCACTGTCCCTGGCCTTTCTCAGTGCGCTGGTCTTCGCTGGCGCGTTGGGGATCATCGTCGAGCGCACGATCCTGCGCCCGGCGCGTGAGCGCCACGCGACTGTGCTCACACTTGTCGTCGCCACGCTGGGCGTCTCGCTTATGTTGAACGGCGCCGCCGGCGCCGTCTGGGGCCACGACGTCAAGAGCTTCCCCTATGCGGTCGTTGGCCCGCCGCTGCGCCTGGGTAACATCATCATCAGCCGTGACCAAGTGCTCGACATTGGTGTGGGCGTGGGGCTTGCGCTCGTGCTCGCACTCTTCTTTCGTTTCACCGACCTCGGCATCGCGATGCGCGCGACGGCGCAGAACGTGGTCGCCGCGCGCTTGATGGGCATCCCCACAGATCGCATCTTCGCCGCGACGTGGGCGTTCGGCGCGGCGCTCGGCGCGCTGGCGGGCATACTGATCGCGCCTGTCATCTTTCTTGACACGAACGTGATGAACGAGATGCTGATTAAGGGATTCGCCGCCGCTGTGTTAGGCGGGTTCACCAGCCTGCCAGGCGCGGTCGTCGGCGGTGTCGCGCTCGGCGTGCTGGAGAACTTGGTCGCCGGTTATATTTCGACGGAACTCAAGACGACGTTCGCCTTCGCGTTAATCGTCGTGGTGCTGGCAGTTCGGCCTGCGGGCCTGTTGGGATGCGTCGAGCAGAAAAAGGTATAGAAAGGTGACTAAGCGACTGCACCGACAAGGAGGGTGGATCGCAGTCAGTGTGGCTGCAGTTGTGTTACCGTTCCTCTTGCCCGGCTACTACCTTTATGTTTTGAGTCTCGGCCTGGTGTGGGCCATCGCCGCGATCGGCTTGAATCTATTGACGGGCTATACCGGCCAGATTTCCATTGGGCATGCCGGGTTTGTCGCCATCGGCGCCTACGTTTCTGCGCTTGTGTCGTTGCACTGGAAGCTCCCGTTCTGGGTCACGCTCCCGATCGCGGGCTTGGCCGCCGGGGTCGCCGGTTACATGCTCGGCATGCCCGCACTGCGCTTGAGCGGGCCATATCTGGCGATTGCCACGCTTGGCTTCGGCGTCGCAGTTTCCCAGGTGATCGCCAAATGGGAAGCGGTCACGGGTGGTTTTCAAGGCCTCAAGCCGCCGCGCCCCCCGTTCGGCCTCGCGTTTGACAGTGAAGTATCGCTCTACTTTCTCGCACTTGTCGTCTTGGTGCTGATGATGTTCATCGCGGCGAATGTGTTAGCGAGCCGTATTGGGCGCGCCTTTATTGCGCTGCGCGACAGTGAACTGGCGGCGCAAGCGATGGGCATCAGCCTGCCGCACTATAAGACGCTCGCCTTTGCCTTGAGCGCGTTTTATGCCGGGGTCGCCGGGAGCGTCTATACACACCTCGTCGGCTTTATTACGCCCTCCGATTTCGATCTGCTTCTTTCAATATTTTTGGTCAGCGCGATCGTCGTCGGCGGGCTCGCTTCAATCCCGGGATCGATCCTCGGCGCGGTGTCCCTGACGGTGCTTTTTCAATTCCTGAGCAGCGCGCGCGACCTGCGCACCATGATTTACGGCGCGGCGCTGATCGCCGTATCCATCTTCTTGCCGGGCGGTCTGTGGCGCTTGCCCGCAGCCTTGGCGACACGGCGCCAGCCCAAGGTCGAGCCCACAGGGGAATGCGTCAGGGAAACAGGGGGAAGCGCTCATGTCGCGCCTTGAGGTCGAGGGACTAACGGTGCGTTTCGGCGGCCTCTTGGCGCTCGACGGCGTTAGTTTTGCCGTGGGCGAACGTGAGATCGTTGGGCTGATTGGCCCGAATGGCGCGGGCAAGACGACGCTGCTCAATGTGATCAGCCGCTTTTACACACCGAGCGCCGGGCGCCTGCATTTCAACGGTGTGGATCTCCTAGCGCTCGCGCCGCATCAGATCATCGTGCACGGGATTGCGCGTACCTTTCAAAACGTCGAACTCTTTCGTTCAATGACAGTGCTGGACAACCTGCTCGTTGGTCAACACACGCAGGGGGGTGCAAGTATCCTTGCCACGGCGCTATCCACGCCGGGTGTACGCCGCGAGGAAGCGCGTTTGCGCGACCGCGCGGAAGAGGTCATGGAGATGCTCGGCCTGACGAGCATCGCCGCCGCACCGGTATCAGGGTTGCCCTACGGCGTGCTCAAGCTGGTCGAACTTGGGCGTGCGCTCGTATCATCGCCGCGGTTGCTCTTGCTCGACGAACCCGCAGCGGGGATGAACCCGCAGGAGACGCAAAACCTCAGCGCGCTGTTGCGGCGCGTCCGTGAACGCTTCGGTTGCGCGCTCTTATTGGTCGAGCACGACATGTCGCTCGTCATGGACCTGTGTGAGCATATCGTCGTGTTGGACTTCGGCAAAAAGATCGCCGAGGGGACGCCGCGCCAAGTGCAGGCCCATCCGGCTGTCATTGAGGCGTATCTAGGAGAGCCGGTGAACGGAAAGGCCGATGTTGCATCTGATTAGCATCGAAGCCAAGTACGGGCCGATTCGGGCACTGAAGGGGGTGACGTTACACGTCGGCGCGGGCGAGATCGTCGCACTCCTCGGTGCGAACGGCGCAGGCAAGACGACGACGCTGCGTTTGATCTCAGGCATTATACGTCCGGCGGGCGGACGCGTTGAGTTTGAGGGCGAGCGTATTGACGGCTTGACGCCAGAGGCCATTGTCGCGCGCGGGATCGTTCAGGTGCCGGAAGGCCGCCAACTGTTCCCCGGATTGACTGTCGCCGAGAACTTGCGCATGGGCGCGTTCGCCCGCCGTGACCGCGCTCGCGTCAAGAGCGACCTCGATCGCGTGCTGGCGTATTTCCCGCAACTCAAAGAACGCCTACCCCAGCTAGCCGGGACACTCTCCGGCGGTGAGCAGCAGATGCTGGCGATTGGGCGGGCGCTCATGGCGCGGCCCAGACTGCTGCTCCTCGACGAGCCGTCCATGGGCCTGGCCCCGCTCATCGTCCGCGCCATTTACCAGATTATTGAGACAATCCATGGCGAAGGGACGACGATTTTGATGGCCGAGCAAAACGCGAACATGGCGCTCGGCTTGGCCCAGCGCGGCTATGTGTTGCAAAACGGTTACGTTCGGCTGGAAGGGCAGACGCCTGCTTTGCGCGAGAACCCTGAGGTGAGGCACCTTTACTTGGGGAAGTAGAGGCCCTCGCCCCGGGCCCCCTCTCCCACATGCAGGAGAGGGGAACTTGACAAGGAAACAAACGCTTGAGGAGGAGAAAACAGATGAGACCATCACAGAATCGCGCGATATTAAGCCTGAGCCTGGCGCTAACGCTGGTCTTGGCAGCCTGCGGACCGACAGCCGCGCCGGTAGCGACGACAGCTACATCAGCGCCGAGTACGCCGGCGCCCACGGCGGGGGGTGCTCAGGTGCCCGGCGTGACTACCGATACGATCGTGCTTGGTATGACGGCGGCGCAGTCGGGGCCGGTATCCACGATTGGCATTCCGCTCGCGCATGGGATTGAAGCCTACTTCAACATGGTCAATGAAGCGGGCGGTGTGCATGGCCGCAAGATTAAGCTCATCGTGGAAGACGATCAGTATGCACCGTCGAACACAGTCGCGGTGACGAAGAAGCTGGTGGAGCAAGACAATGTCTTCGCCATCGTGCGCCCGCTCGGCACCGCGCAGGGGGCGGCGGTGATGGACTATCTGGTGAGTAAGAACGTGCCCGTCGTCGGCGTGGCCTCCGGCTCGTCGCTCTGGTCGAAGCCGTTTAAGAAGACCTATTTCGGCATCCAGCCGACCTACGCCGACGAGGGAACGATTATGGCGCAGTACGCGCTCGATGACTTGAAGGCGCAGCGTATCGCCGTCTTTTTCCAGAACGATGCCTTCGGCAAGGAGGGCGCGGACGCGTTCGTCGCGGCGCTGAAGCAACGCGGTGTGGACGTCGTGGCCAGCGTCCCCTACGAAGCCACAGAGACGAACTTCAGCGCGCATGCCCTTAAGCTTCAGGAGGCAAAGCCCGACCTGGTCTTTATGTACGCTATCGTCAGCCCAGCGGCACAGGTCATGAAGGAAGCGGAAAAGCTCGGCTTCAGGCCGCAGTGGTTGATGACCTATGTGCTCGCCGATCCAGTCCTCTTTAAACTCGCTGGCGAGTCTGCAGTTGAAGGGGCGCAGGCCGGCGCGTGGCTCGTGGACCCGGCCAATGCGCCGGAGGCTGCGGCATATCGTGACGCCATGAAAAAGTACTTCCCTAATGAGCCACCCGGCGGCTACAGCCTCTCGTCATACGCGGTGGGAGAGATGATCGTCGAGGCGCTCAAGCGCGCTGGGCCAGACCTGACGCGTGAGAAATTCATTGCCGCACTCGAATCTCTCAAGGACTTCACGACCGGCCTCACGCCGCCGATCACCTATACAGCGGAGGACCACCAGGGGATCAAGCAGATCGCCATCGTCCAGGCCCAGAAGGGTCAATGGGTGACCCTGAAGCCTTTCTTTGGCGTCAAATAGCCTTGATAGATAACCGAAATGTCGCCCTGAGTAGCCCATGATGCTGGCGTACCACTCAGGAACCAAGAAATAGTTTGTTTCTTAGCAGCCAAGTGAAGGCCCTCGCTGCTTCGCTGTGCTTAATATGACAAAAAAGAAGGAGAAACATGCAACACAAGATGTGGTTTTCCAAGATTGCGTGGTGGTTCGTCGCGCTTGTGGTCAGTCTGAGTTTGGTCGTTACCGCCTGCGGCACACAGCCGGGAGCGGCGCCGGCCACCTCCGCACCGGCAGCTACGAACCCACCCCCGGCCATACCCGGCGCTCCGGCCCAAGTCAAGATCGGTATCGTCTCGTTCCTGTCGGGTGCCGCCGCTGCGCCATTCGGCGTGCCCTCGCGCAATGCGGCCGAGGTACTTATTGAGCAGATCAACGCCGGCAGGGGACCGGCCCCCTACGACAAGCCCGGCATTGGCGGCGTGCCCATCCGAGCTGTCTACATTGACGAGGCCGGCGGCGCCGACAAACAGGTAGCCGAACTGCGCCGTCTCGTCCTCGACGAGAAGGTGGACCTGGTCATCGGCTATATTTCCAGTGCCGACTGCTTGGCCGTCGTGCCCGTTGCCGAGGAGTTAAAGAAGCTAATGGTGCTCTTTGACTGCGGCACCAACCGTATCTTTGAGGAGAAGGACTATAAGTACGTCTTCCGCACCGCCGGCCACCAGATCATTGACAATGTCGGCGCAGCACGCTACGTGCTCAAGGTCAAGCCCGATGTGACGAGCATCGCCGGAATCAACCAGAACTACGCCTGGGGCCAGGACTCGTGGAACACGTTCCGCGACTCCATGCTTGCGCTCAAACCCGATGTGAAGGTGAGCGTTGAACAGTTCCCGAAGCTGGGGGCCGGCGAGTACTCGGCGGAAATCTCGGCGCTCCAGGCAGCCAACCCTCAGGTCATCCACTCCAGCTTCTGGGGCGGCGACCTGGAGGGGCTGATCATTCAGGGGGTGCCGCGCGGCCTGGCCGAACAGAGCCTGGTCGTGTTGACCACCGGCGATACCATCCTGCCCCGTCTGAGGGGGGACGTGCCGAAGGGCATCGTCATCGCCGCGCGTGGGCCGCACGGCGCGTTAGCACCTGAGAGCGAACTTAACAATTGGTTCGTCAAGGTCTACAAGGACCGCTTTGGTATCCGCCCCGTTTATCCTTCATACCATCTGTCGCAAGCGCTCCTTGGGGTGAAAGCTGCCTACGAGAAGGCTATTGCCGCTAACAACGGCAACTGGCCGAACGAGGACCAGGTTATCGCCGCTTTTGAGAACTTGGAGTTCCAGACGCCTAGTGGCCTGATCAAGATGGCGCTCGGCAAGGGCCATCAGGCGGTCGAGCCAGTCGCCTTCGGCATCACTGGCGATTTCGATCCGGAGACCAGCGAGGTCGCGCTCACGAACGTGGTTGCATTCCCGGTGGAGTGCGTCAACCCGCCGCAGGGCATGAAGAGCGAGGATTGGATCAAGGGAGGTTTCCAGGGCGCGAAGTGCCCGTGACGGGTGCGTAGAACGTGGGATGTAAATGTGGGGGCCGCTTCCAGCTGGAAGCGGGCGGAAAATGAAGGCCGTGCCCCACGCTCTACACCCTATCTTCTGCGCAATAGGAGATGACGGGGGATATATGATTATGGGATGAACACGCTGCTTATCATCCTCGCCGATGGCCTAGTGTTTGCGTCGTGGCTATTCCTGATCTCGGTCGGGCTGACGCTGATCTACGGCGTGCTACGCATCCTCAATATCGCGCACGGCAGCCTATATGCGTTGGGTGCGTACACCGGCGCTCTCCTGGTGATCGCCTACTTTGATCGGAGGCTGTGGCCGCCAGGAAGTCTGCTCCTCTTGCTCGTCGCGGCCGTGATCGCCGGGCTGATCAGCGGCCCGCTGATTGAGCGAGGGCTTTTGCGCTGGCTATATGGGCGTGAACAGGTGCTGCAACTCCTGGTGACGTATGCGCTATTCCTGATCTTGGAAGACGCGATCAAGCTGATCTGGGGGGTCAGCCCCTACTATGCTTACCGGCCCTATGGCCTCTTGGGGCAGATTGACCTGGGTGGCATTACCTATGCCAGATACAGCTTCTTGCTCCTGATCATCGCCCTCCTGGCCGGTGGGCTGCTCTGGCTGTTCGTCAACCGCACCCGCTTTGGCAGGTTGATTGTGTCTGTGATCTATGACCCGGAGATGAGCACGGCCATGGGGATCAACGTGTCGCGCATCTTCCTCGTGACGTTCACGCTGGGCGCGGTCCTGGCCGCGCTAGGTGGTGCCTTTACGGCGCCGATGATCGCGGTTGTGCCTGGCATCGGCGTTGAGGTGATCGTCCTGGCCTTCGCTGTCGTCGTCATCGGCGGGCTGGGGAGCCTGGAAGGCGCTGCGCTTGGCGCGCTTATCGTCGGGCTGGTGCGGGCGGCGGCGGTGCATCTATTTCCGGAGATCGAGCTGTTCACGATCTACCTGGTGATGGCTGTCGTGCTCTTGCTGAAGCCGCGTGGCCTGTTTGCGCTGGAGGAGGCACGAAAGATATGATCCGTAACCTGTGGCCCGCTTCTCTTTTCTTATCGGCCTTTCTCGTGCTTGGCCTGGTGCTGCCCGACTGGGTGATCTTCCTATTGACACTGGCGTTGGCAAAGGGGCTGGCTGTGTTGAGCGTCGTGCTCTTGATGCGCGCCGGGCTGGTTTCCTTCGGCCAGGGGTTATTTTTCGCCGCCAGCGCCTATGCCGTGGGCTTTGCGCTCAACTTGGCAGGCATCCGCGAGGCGGTCGTCTTGATCGGCCTGGGCGCGGTCGTCGCCCTCGCTGTGGCCACGCTCGTCGGCCTCTTGATCGCGCGCTACCGCGAGATCTTCTTCGCCATGCTGAGTCTGGCCGTCTCTATGGCGTTTTACGGCATGTTAGTGAAAGCCTATGATGTCACCGGCGGTAGCGATGGTATGCGCATCCAGGACGCGACCATCCTGGGCCGCCTGGTCCAGCCGGAGCAGTTACGGCTGGCTTCGTATTACTTAACACTGGTGTGTGTGGCCATTATGCTGGTGTTGATCCAGCGCTACGCCAACTCGCCGCTCGGCTACCTGGCCCGTGCTATCCGCGATAACGAGGTGCGCGTTGCCTACCTGGGCGGCTCCGTCCGGCGTGCCGTCTATCTGACTTATGTGCTGGCGGCGGGGCTGGGCGGCCTGGGCGGCGCCCTCGTCGCCCTCAACGTGGGACACATTGACCCGGACCTGGCCTACTGGACGACATCGGGGGAATTCGTGTTCATCGCCCTCTTGGGCGGCACGGGCAGCGTCGTGGCGCCGCTTGTCAGCGCGATCATCTACGAGTTCATCAAGAGCTACGCCTTTAAGTTCGCGCCCTACGCCTGGCAAATGGTTGTGGGGGGCATGATGCTGCTCATCATCCTGTTTCTGCCCGGTGGGTTGTGGACACTCGTGGAGCGCGCGGTGGCATCCCAGCGGGGAAGAACACAGCGGCGCGAAAGCATGCAAGCGGCAGGGAGGGCCAAGGCATGAGCGAAGTGCCTCCCATTCTCCAGGTGGAGGACCTGACGATGAGCTTCGGCATGATCACTGCCGCCCAGAGCGAAAACGTGACTGTGCACGAGGGCGAGTTCGTCAGCATCGTTGGGCCGAACGGCGCGGGCAAAACCACCTTCCTGAACCTGGTAACCGGTTACCTCCAGCCGCAGGCGGGCCGCGTGCGCTTTATGGGCCGGGACATCATCGGCTTGTCACCGAACCAGATCACGGCGCTGGGCATTGGCCGCTCGTTCCAAATCCCACAACTCTTCGTCAATCTGACCGTCCTGGAAAACGTGCTCATTGCGCTCGCCACGGCCAGCGGGCAAAGTGGCGACTTCTGGCGGAGGCTCAAGCAGAAGGGACGGGTGGAGGAAGCCTACCACATCCTCGCCCAGTTTGGCCTGGGCGGCCAGAATGGTGTAGCGGTCCGCCCGGCGAGCGAACTGCCGGAGGGCGGGCGCAAGCTGCTGGACATCGCGCTGGCCTTCGCGCTCAGGCCGAAACTCTTGCTCATGGACGAGCCGACCAGTGGCGTGAGCGTGGAAGAAAAGTTTAGCGTGATGGACACACTTGTGCGCGTGTTGAAAGAAAGCCACGTTACGACGATATTCGTCGAGCATGATATGGAAGTGGTGCGCCGCTACGCTAGGCGCGTACTGGTACTTAGCAACGGCCAGATCATCGCCGACGGCCCGCCGGATGCGATCTTGAGCGATCCAGAGATCCGGCGCGCGGTAGCAGGGTGGGGTTAATATGCTCAAGATCACCGACCTGCGAGTCAACATCCAGAAGATCACCATCTTGCGCGGGGTGAGTCTGGAAGTCGGCACGGGCGAGATCGTCGGGCTGGTCGGGCGCAACGGCGCGGGCAAGACGACGACGTTGCGCAGCATCATGGGACTGATGCCTAGCGCCGCCGGAATGATCACACTGAATGGGCAAGACCTGTGCCGGATACCAGCTTATGACCGCGCCCGACTGGGGATCGGCTATATGCCCGAAGACCGGCGGCTGATTCCCACGCTGACCGTTGAAGAGAACCTGCTTCTGCCCGCCTGGGCGATTGATCTGCCAGATGCCAAGGAGCGGCTGGCGCGTATCTACGACGCGATACCAGAAGTCAAAGCCTTTGCCGGGCGCAGCGCCACCCAACTCAGCGGCGGGCAACAGAAGCTAGTGGCGCTTGCCCGCGCGCTTATGACGAGCACGCGCTTGTTGCTGCTGGACGAACCCTTTGAGGGGCTGGCGCCGGCGTTGGCAGAAAGGATAGGCGAGGCGATCCAGGCATTCCAGAAAGAAGGCCTGGCCGTGCTCCTGGCTGAATCCGAGCATCGGCACGTTGAGCGGCTGGCTCAGCGGGTCTATACCATTGAACGCGGCGAGATTGTCGGCGAGGAGGTCCCCGCACCCCCGGCGCGACTGGCGCGGGCCGTACTGACCCTGGCAGGGGCGCCGATCAAGCCGCTGCGGGTCGGGGCCTTGTATAGCCTGTCCGGGGCGGCCGCCGCCTATGGCGAATCTGCGCGGCTCGGCCTGGCACTCGCCGTCGCGGAGATCAACAAAGAGGGTGGCGTCCTGGGCCGGCCAGTTGAGATTGAGTTAGAGAACGAGGGCCCCCCGGCCGAGGCGGTTGAGGCGATCCACCGCCTAGTCCATGAGCGCCAGGTGGACCTGCTCATCGGTATTGACAGTAGCGCCGTGGCCGAGGCAGTCATTCCGTATCTACCGGAGTTGAAACGCATCTTGATGGTGACCCACGCTGCCAGTCCCGATATTACCGGTAAATTGCTCAACCCTTACGTGTTCCGCTGCAGTATTGCAACGCATCAAAACGCCCGCGCCGGGGCGCGTCTGGTCGCCCCGCTGCGCTACCGGCGCTGGACCACCTTAGGCCCGGATTACTCCTTTGGTCATACCTCGTGGGCCTACTTCTCGCGCTACCTACAGGAATTGAAACCAGATGCCGAGATCATGCCAGAGGCTTTCTTTCATCCTTTCGGGGGCGACGACTTCACGCCCTGGATCCGCCAGGCCATCGCGGCGAAGCCAGAAGCTATCTGGGTCTCGTCCTGGGGCGGTGACCTCGTGAATCTGGTGCGCCAGGGGCGGCGCCTGGGGCTATTTGACCAATGTTTGGTCTATATGGAACTGGGGGGAGCACTGGAAGTATTAGAGGCCCTGGGAGATGAGATGCCGACAGGCTTATGGGTCGGCACTCGATACTGGTTCCGCTGGTCTGACGCGCCCGCGGTCAACCAACGCTTTGTGGAGGCATTCCACCAGCAGTATGGCCGCTATCCCAGCTATAACGCACAGAACGCCTACACCGGCATGCATCTGTTGGCACAAGGCGTCAGCCGCGCCGGGTCGCTGGAGGCGGAGGCCGTGATTGCCGCGTTGGAGGGCCTGCGTTGGACCGCGCCGATGGGCGCGGTCTACTTGCGCCCGGAGGATCACCAGGGCGTCGCCAGCGCAGTCTGGGGCGAGACACGGGCCAGCTCGATCTATCCCTTTCGCGTCCTGGATACAGTGTGGCCTTTCAAGGGCGAGGAGATCACCCCGCCCCCTGAGAATGTTCGCATCTACGCCAGGATTAATACAGGAGAAGGGAAACATGGACTACAAGCTATTTATTGACGGTCAATGGGTGGAAGGTGGCCCTCTCATGGGAGTCACCAACAAGTACACCGGCGAGGTGATCGGCACGCTGCCCACCGCCCGCCGCGAAGACGTGGACGCCGCCATCGCCGCCGCCCAACGCGCCGCCCCCCGCATGGCTGACCT
>DAOUBF010000048.1:0-23320 GCA_034432795.1 Anaerolineae bacterium | reverse complement strand
TGTTAGCGCCGATCCGACGACGCCTGCCCCAGAGCGGCCCTCTGGATTTCAGCCCAATGGTCCTGTTGCTGGGCCTCTGGTTGCTGCGATTCATCCTGGTGGCGCTGTTAAGCTGAACAATGGGGGCGCTGCACCTCACTGAGACCCAAGAAGGAGTTACATTGGCGGTTCGCGTGACCCCCCGCGCCAGCAAAAATGAGATCGCTGGTGTGGCGGAGGGCGTGCTCAAGGTCCGGCTGATTGCGCCGCCCGTAGCGGGCGCGGCGAACGCGGCCCTGCTTGCCTTCCTGGCCGGACAACTCGGCCTGCGCCGGGGGCAGGTCACGCTCCTCGCCGGACGGTCGGCACGCCAAAAGCTTGTGCGCATCGTCGGCCTTTCCGCCCAAGAGGTGGAAAGGCGCCTGCTGGGGCCGGGAACCTGAGGGCGGTATGAAGCGTCTATACTCAGGAGGAGAATGGTATGAACGTAATGACCGTGTATCGGGTCCCGGTGTTCCTGGGCATCGCCGCTGTGCTCCTGGCGGCCTGCGGAGGTGCTGTGCCTCTGCCTGAACCTACCCAAGTGCCAGCGACGCCCACAGAGCCGGTGGCGGTACCGCCTGCTTCGCCATCCCCGCTACCTGCAACGCCGCCCGCCTGGCCAAAAGAGGCAGAGGCGGCTATTGCCGCTGCCCGCGCTGACCTGGCGAGCCGGTTGCATATCGCCGAGGAAGACATCCTTGTGCGCCGGGTGGAGAGCGTGACCTGGCGCGATAGCAGCCTGGGCTGCCCCAAGCCCGGCCAGGGCTATTTGCAGGTGCTCACGCCCGGCTTCCGCATCTTCCTGGAGGCGCAGGGCCAGATGTATGAATATCACGGTGACACGCGGGGCAATATCGCGGAGTGCGGCGAAGGCCAAAGCCCGGCGCCCACGGAGCCTTCTATGGGTGGGGACAATCCGATGGTGGACATCGCCAGGAGCGATCTGGCAAAGCGGCTGGGCATCCCGGTGGACGAGATCGTGCTGGTTAAGAGCGAAGCCGTGACCTGGTCAGATGCCTGCCTGGGGATACACACGCCGGGCGTCGCCTGTGCTGACGTCATCACCCCTGGCTATCTCATCCTGCTCTCCGCCCAGGGCCATACCTACGAATACCACACCGACCAATCCAGCCGTGCCCTGCTATGCGAGAGCGGGCCGGGGACGTGTCAGTAATTCCCCTCTTACATTGAGGGTGGTTATTTTGTTACGACTTCGCGGCCTGTGGCTTCGCCGGGTTGGGGTTGCCCGGCCAGGCGCACCACCGGCAGCGCTGCGGCCACCAGCGCCAACAGGACCAGCCAGACACCGGCCACGACCATATAGGGCCGGTCGCAGGCCGTAGAGCCGGGGCCGCAGATGGCATCCGGGAGGCCGGCAGCAGCCGGGCCGACCGTCAGCCCTAAGCGGCCTGCCAGGCCGAGCACCGCGAAGGCGCGCCCCCGCAATTCTCGTGGCGCCTGGCGTTGGATGATCAGGTCTAGCGCCAAGAGGAAAACCGTATTGGCGATGCCACCCAGCGCCAATATCGGCAGCGCGACCTGAGGCGATGGGCTTATCCCGGTGAACAGCGTGGCCAGCCCCACGCCCAGCAGCCCAGCGATGATCATATTGCCCACGCTGCGGGGACTACTGCGACCGAACAGCAAGCCCCCCAGGGCCATACCCACCGAGATCGCGGCTTCAAGCAGGCCGTAACTGGCATCGTCGCCGCCAAGCGCGCGCTGGTTAAAGGCGGCGAAAAAGCCGTTGAAGGCGCCTGTGCTCAGCGTGAAGCCCAACGCGATCAGGACAATGGTCAGCATCAGCGCCTGGCGGCGCATATACACCAGGCCCTCAACCAATTCGGAGAAGACCGCGCTTACGCCCCACTTTTGTGCCTGGGCTGCCGCGAGCGGGGGCACGGAAATGGGGATGATGGAGAGCGCCGAAATGAAGAACGTAGCTGCATCGGCGTAGAAGGCCCAGGTAAACGATAAATATTGGACGGCCAGGCCTGCCAGGGCGTAGCCGATGGTCCGGCTGATATATTCTGAAGTGGCCAGGACGCCATTCGCCGGCACCAACTCCTCATCGTTGACAATATCCGGCAAGATGCTGCGTAGGGCCGGGATGAAGAAACGGGCAATAAAGGCGTTGGCGAAGCCGATGATATAAATCCAGCCCAGCCAGGCTTCGGCCAGCAGCGGTAGGGCAGCGATAAATATCCCCCGCAGCACATCGGAGGCGATCAGAATATGTCGCCGATCCCAGCGGTCCACGAGCGTCCCGGCGATCAGGCCCAGGAGCAGCGCCGGGATATTGGTAGCGATAATAAACAGGCCCACCTGAGAAGGTGAGCCTGTGCGATGCAGGATCAGGAGCGAGGCTGCCACCAGCGTGAAGCTATTGCCCATCTCGCTGATGGTCTGACCCACGAATAGGAGGGCAAAACGACGGTTGCGGAGCGTATGCACCATACGACACAATTATATTTGAGAACGCAAGGAAAGGCAAATTCTCACCCTTCCAACCGGGCAATCGGGGTGCAGCGCGCTGCGCCCCGACTGGGGGGTGGAGGGTTAGAGTAGGAGGTGGAATCCCTTCCTTAAGATAATGTGCAGGAGGGTCAGGGCAGGGGATATCCAGGCAGAAGCCACCCTCCCACTCCCTACCTGCGCTCAACAGGGCAACGTGCTTTTAACGTACTGGTGCCCCCTGCATCTCCCGACGCCTGAGAAGGTACCATTCCATCGCCGGAATATACATTGTGGTAGTGTACTCCTTCACCATGCGCCGTGTGCTGAAGGCCGGGCCAATCGTCGCCATAGAGGCCCGGACTTTCTTGAGCCACTGGCGCGGGATATTGTCCGGGTCGCGGTCATAGTACAGGGGGACGACCTCATTCTCCAGCAGGTTATACAGGGACTCGCAATCGGCGGCGTCCTGCGCCTCGTAGTCGTTGTAGTCGGTGTCATCGCCGATGGCCCAGCCATTCTGGCCGTTATAGCCTTCGCGCCACCAGCCGTCCAGCACGCTCAGGTGGAGCACACCATTGATGGCGGCCTTCTGGCCGCTGGTCCCGCTGGCCTCAAATGGCCGCCGGGGGGTGTTCAGCCAGACGTCAACGCCCTGGACCAACAGCCGGGCCAGGCGGATGTCGTAATCCTCCAGGAAGACCAGGCGCCCGCTAAAGGCGGGTTGCTTCACCAGTTGGTATAACTGTTGGATGAAGTGCTTGCCGGGGTCATCGGCGGGATGGGCCTTCCCGGCGAAGATAAACTGAACAGGCCGGTCAGGTTGATTGACCAGCCGCCGCAGCCGCTCGGTGTCGCGCAGGAGCAACGTGGCCCGCTTATAGGTAGCGAAGCGGCGGGCGAAGCCGATTGTGAGCGCGTAGGGGTCCAGCAGCACGCCTGCAGAAACGATCTGGATGGGGTGGACCTTTCCTGAAGCCCATTGCTGGCGGGCGCGGTCGCGGATATAGGCGGCTAGTTGGCGCTTGAGGTGCTTGCGCACCGCCCAGAGTTCCTCGTCCGGGATGTCCCAAATGCGCTCCCACGTTGCCGGGTCATCCAGCCGCTCCCGCCAGTCGGGCCCCAGATAGACATCAAACAGGCGATGGAAGCGCCGGGCCAGCCAGGTGGCCGTATGGACGCCGTTGGTAATGGAGGTGATGGGGACCTCATCTTCGGAGCGGTCAGGCCAAAGGACATGCCACATCTTCCGCGAGACCTGGCCGTGCAGTTCGCTGACCGCATTACGATAGGCGGAAAGACGCAACGCCAGCGGTGTCACGCCGAAGACCGTCCCCCAGGGTTCCTGGTGCTGCCCCAAGGCCATAAAGCTGTCACGGTCCAGGCCCAATTCGCCCCAATAGGAGGAGAAATACTTCTCCATCATCCACAGGGGGAAGTTGCTGTGGCCTGCGGGGACGGAGGTGTGCGTGGTGAACACGGTCGTGGTCCGCACCAGCTCCAGGGCGCGCTCCCAGGTGTCCTCCCCCTTTGGCAAGGCGTTCACCAGTTCGCGCAGCCGCTCCAGGTTGAGGAAGGCGGAGTGGCCTTCGTTCATATGCCAGACTGCTGGCTGGATGCCCAGGGCGCGGAGCGCGCGCACGCCGCCGATGCCCAGGATGATGAATTGGGAGATGCGCATATCGGGGTCGGCGTCGTACAGCCGGGCGGTCAGTTCCCGGTCGCCGGGGGAGTTTGCCTCTATGTCCGTGTCCAGCAGGAAGAGGGGGACGCGGCCGACCTGGACACGCCAGATGCGGGCGAGCACGGTCCGGCCAGCCAGGGCCACACTGACACGGACCTCCTGGCCCTCGGTATCGCGCACCAGCGTGATCGCCAGTTCATTCGGTTCAATCTTGTCAAAATAAGCCTCTTGCCAGCCATCCTCAGTGATCCGCTGGCGAAAGTAGCCCTGCTTGTAAAGGAAGCCGACGGCAACCAGCGGCAGGCCCAGGTCGCTGGCTTCTTTGAGGTGATCGCCGGAGAGGACGCCCAGGCCGCCGGCATACATGGGCAGGGACTCGTGCAGCCCAAACTCCATGGAGAAATAGGCAATGGTCTGGCCGAGGAGATTGGGGTACGTCCGTGCGAACCAGGTGTCCGTCTCGCCCATATAGGCATCAAACTCGGCCAGGATGCGATTGTAAAACTCCACGTAACGGCGGTCCTGGGCCGCAGCATTCAGGTTTTTACGCTTGACTTGCTGCAAAAATTTGACCGGGTTGTGAGCGACTTGCTCCCAAAGCACAGCGTCAATGCGCTCAAACAGCCGCCGCGACTCCGGGTGCCAGGTCCACCACAGGTTGTAGGCCAGTTCGCCCAATCGGCCAATCTGCTGGGGGAGCGAGATGCCGGGAACGCTGGCCGCATGGTTAGGCGCTTTTAGCGTAGTCATCCCCTGCTCACAGTCCTCTACAAGAATAGGCGGTGACAACAACGGCCCAGTCACCGCCTAGTTATAATCATACCACAATCTGCGTATAGCGTCCACACGCCCATGGGCGTTTACGGTCGCCATACTGGCCTTTGGCCGGGGCCGATGGCCCGCTCATCGCTTCCGTCCACCGCCAGCGTGAAGATCGTCCCTTCCGGTTGGATCGGGCTGGGCCGGGCGACGTAGGCCAGGCGCGAGCCATCCGCCGACCAACTCAACTCGCTTCCCGGTTTGGCCAGATCGGCCAGCAGCCTGCCCTCCAGGTCCACGATGTAAATCGCCGCCGGGCCTAGGATAGGCCCCTGGCCTTCGCTGTAGAAGCGGCTGCAATCGTTCACCTGGGCCGCCAGAGCCAGCCGGTCACCCGCCGGCCCCCAGGCGAAGCCCAACCCCACCAGGGAGATGTCCCGCCTGGGATCGATCTGGCGGGTCAGCTTCTCAGGCACGACCGAGTGCGCGCTGCTGCCGTCGCTCTCCAAGACGATATAGTCGCCCGGCGCGGAGCAGGCGTTGTTGTGGAAGGAGGTGAAGAAGGCCAGGTGCTCTCCGCCCGGCGCCAGCCGCAGGCTAGCGGGCAGGCGGCCATTGAAGGGCGCGCTCAGGCCGGGGAGCCGGCCCGCCGGGCCACCCGCCAGGGGGAAGCGGTACAGGTAGAACTCGGTGTTGCCCGAAGCGCCGATGAAATCGCGCAACGCGCCTGCGGCGATCACGCTCTCCCCGTCAGCGCTGAAGGCCAGGTTGCCCCAGACCCAGGCATCGTCCTGGCTCAGGCGACGTTCGTCAGAGCCATCCGCGCCGATCACGTAAACCTGGTAGTCGCGGTTGAAAGCCAGACGGCGGCCGTCCGGCGACCAGGCCGGTGCACTGCCGCTGGTGAGGGGCTGCGGCGCCTGTGAGCGGTCGGCGGGTAAGAGGTAAATCCTGGGCTGGCTGCCTTCCTGGCGCACGTAGGCCAGCCTCGCCCCCTCCGGCGACCAGGCGAGGTCGGTGATGCCCCCCTGCTCGGTGAGGCGCTCCCCTGGCCCCTCTATACCGGTCAGCCAAAGGTCCCCCTGGGCGATGTAGGCGAGTTGTAAGGCCGCTGGCGTCGGTGAGGGGGGCACCGTTGCGGTCGGCTGGGGCGCTGTTGTAGGCGTCGCGCCAGGCGGTGCTGTGGGTTGGGGGGTGTTTGTGGGGCGCAGGGGGGCGGGCGGTGTGGGCGTCGGCCCGCCTGCGGGCGCGCTACAGGCAGCCAGCAGGGTCAGCGCACCCAGGGCCAATGCGGTGACAGTCAGTAAGCGCATCCAGTCCTCCTTTACCTCCCCGTCTCCTTAGATTAGGAGAGAGGCAGGCTGGGGAGATGATCCCACCCCAACCCGCCCCCCTTGCGGGGAGGGAGCAATTCCTCAACCCTTGGTGTTTGAGGTCTTAGACATAGACGTCCGAGTACCGCCCGATGTTCCCTGCGCTTATCCCGGTGGACAGATAGGGGCTATCGCGCAGCATGAAACGCCAGGGGGCGGAGCGGGCAGCGGCGTCGCCGCGCACGCCAACGCGCGGGCCAACGTCCACCTGGTCATCCGGGACGGCGAGGTCGGCTTCAATGAACAACTCCGCGCCGGTCACCAGGTCGGCGCCGTTCAGGCGCCGGTCAATCGCCCACGCCTGGCACAGCCGCGCCGGGCCGTTGGTCAACTCGCGGTCCGGGCGACCTGGACGGAGGCGACGCATCGTGGCGAGGCCCTCCAACGGCTCCAACGCCCGCAGCAGGACGGCGGAAGCGACCCCCTCCGGCCCGGTGACGGCGTTCAGGCAGAAGTGCATCCCGTAAATGAAGTACACATAAGCGTGGCCGGGCGGGCCGTACATCACCGCGTTGCGTGGCGTGCGCCCACGGGCGGCATGGGAGGCGGCATCGGTCTCGCCGCGATACGCCTCGGTCTCCACAATACGCCCGGCCAGCCGCTCACCGTTCAGGATGCGCACCAGGCGCTGGCCTAACAACGCACGGGCAACCACGACCGCATCCTGAGCGTAGAAATCGCGGGGCAAACGCGTCACGGGAAGATATTGTACTACGAAAGGGCCGACCCTGCTGATTCCCCCCACCCCAACCCTCCCCCGCAAGGGGGGAGGGGGGATAAGTCCCCCTTAGATAGGGGAGGGCAGGGAGGTGGACTGCGTATCAGAGATGCGCGATTTGCCCCTGCCGATTATAATCAAAGGTGCTATGACACACGACACCATCGTTATCCTGGACTTCGGTTCGCAGACGACGCAACTGATCGCCCGGCGCGTGCGCGAGGCCCACGTCTATTGTGAACTGTTCCCCTACGACACGCCCGCAGAGCAGGTGCTCGCGCTCCAGCCGAAGGGCTTCATCCTCTCCGGTGGCCCGGCCAGCGTGTACGAACCCGGCGCCCCCACGCTGCCGGATTATGTCCTGGCAAGCGGCAAGCCGGTGCTGGGCATCTGCTACGGCATGCAACTGCTGGCCCAGGCGCTCGGCGGCCAGGTGGCGCCATCGGCCCGCCGCGAATATGGCCCGGCGCAAATTGAGGTGACCGATGAGCAGGCGCCGCTGTTCGCCACGCTGGAAAAGCGCCTCTCGGTGTGGATGAGCCATGGCGACCGGATTGAGGCTGTCCCGCCCGGCTTCCGTGCCCTGGCGGCCAGCCCGAACTCGCCCATCGCGGCCATGGGCGACCCGGCGCGGGGGCTGTACGGCGTGCAATTT
Source organism: Anaerolineae bacterium (assembly GCA_034432795.1). GTDB lineage: Bacteria > Chloroflexota > Anaerolineae > DSLN01 > DSLN01 > DAOUBF01. The sequence continues at coordinate 15,656 of DAOUBF010000048.1, read as the reverse complement.
CACCCGGAGGTGGTGCACACGCCCCAGGGCGCGGCCATGCTGCGCAACTTTGTCTATGATGTCTGCGGCTGCGTCCCCACCTGGACGCCCGGCTCGGCTATTGAGGAGAGCATCGCCCGTATCCGCGAGCAGGTCGGCGACGGCCAGGTCGTGCTGGGGCTATCGGGCGGCGTGGACTCGGCGGTGACAGCGGCGCTGATCCACCGCGCCGTAGGCGACCAACTCACCTGCATCTTCGTGGATACGGGCCTGCTGCGCCGGGGTGAGCCGGAACAGGTCGTCCAGACCTTCCAGCGGGCACAGGGGATGCGGCTGGTGGCTGTGAACGCGGTGGAGGACTTCCTCAGCGCACTGGAAGGCGTCACCGACCCGGAGGAGAAGCGGCGGCGAGTGGGGGAGAAGTTCATCCGCATCTTTGAGGCCGAGGCGCGCAAGCTGGGCAAGATTGACTTCCTGGCCCAGGGGACGATCTATCCGGACGTAATTGAAAGCGCGGCCGTCGGACGGCCCGGAGCCATGCGCATCAAGACGCACCACAATGTCGGCGGGCTGCCCCCCGACATGGGCTTCAAGCTGGTGGAGCCCTTGCGCTATTTCTTCAAGGACGAGGTGCGCGCCATCGGTGAGGCCCTGGGCCTGCCGGAGTCCATCGTCTGGCGCCATCCCTTCCCCGGCCCTGGGCTGGCGGTGCGCTGCCTGGGCGAGGTCACCTGGGAGCGGCTGGAGCGGCTGCGGGCCGCCGATGCCGTCTTCCTGGAGGAACTGCACGCTGCCGGCCTGGGGCGGGCGGTGGCCCAGGCCTTCGCCGTACTCCTGCCCGTGCGCTCGGTCGGCGTCATGGGCGATGGGCGGACATATGCCGAGGTGGTCGCCTTGCGCGCCGTCACCACCGATGACTTCATGACAGCCAATTGGGCGCGCCTGCCCGACGACCTGCTCGCCCGCGTCTCTAACCGCATCGTCAACGAGGTTCCTGGCGTCAATCGCGTCGTCTATGACATTTCCAGCAAGCCCCCCGCGACGATTGAGTGGGAGTAGGGCAGGCTCTTTGTGCCCTCTCCCCCCACCCCTCCCCCGCAATGGGGGGAGGGGGTACAATTGAGTGGGGGTAGGGGCGGGCTGCTTTGTGCCTGCTCCTAATGGACAGGGGGAGAAATGTCTAGAAAACGTCGCAGAAGCGTCTAAAACGCACAGGTTGCCCCTCAGTTCAGTACCCCGGTTCTACTGACACACACCTCGCTCCACCTTATAATCAGCGTACAGCGCGGTTGATCCCGGCCTGATTTTATTATTTATGGCTGAATCCATGTCGCGCCTGGTGTATCCGTGTCGTGCGGAGTGGGTGCAGTTCCTGGCGCACGAGTTGCGCAAGCCGCTGGCCACGATCAGCGGCGGTCTGGAGTTGGTGCTGATGTATGAGCCGGACCTGCCGCCGACTGCACGCGAGACGTTGGCGATTGTGCGGGCGCAAAGCCTGCGCCTGAGCCATCTCATCGCCATGCTCCTGGATGAAACGGCGCTCTCCACAGGCCAGCCTCGCCTGCACCTGGGGCCGGTGGCGCTCCCTGCCGTCATCCAGGCCATTGTCCGTGAGCAGCCGCCTTCGCGCCGGGTGATCTGTGCCGTCCCTACAAGCCTGCCACCGGTCTGGGCAGATGCTCACGCGCTGGGGCATATCTTCTGGCAACTGCTTGACCACGCCTGCGGATATACCCAGGCGCCGGTCCGCGTGGACGGTGAGATGGCGGAGGACCGCGTCATTGTGACCATCGCGGCGCTGCTTCCCGGTCCTGTTGGCGCAGCCGCAGGCGATGGGGAGCAGCCCCCTGCCCCCGGCCTGGCCCTGGCGCAGGCGCTGGTGGCAGCCATGGGGGGCGATATGACGCTGCGCCTGGAGGAAGCCAGTCTCGGACAACCCAGGATGGCTCACGCATCCGAAGACATCATCTATAGCTCATCTCATGTGATTCGTCTCCGCCTGCCCTTAGCCCATTCTGTGGCAACTCCGACGATGGAGGGATAGCTCCATGCATCTCAGGCCGAAGATTCTGTTAATAGATGATGACCCGGTGCTGCTGCGCTTCCTCTCAAGCTACCTTGAGGCGGCGGGCTACATACCACTCCGCGCTGAGACGGGCGAGCGTGGCCTGCGCCTGCTGTTCTCCGAGCGCCCGGCGCTGGTCGTGGTGGATGTGGTGATGCCCGGCATGGACGGCTGGGAGGTGTGTGGCCGCATCCGCGAGTTGACGGATACGCCTATCATCATGCTGACCGGCCAGAACACCGAGGCCGATAAGCTGCGCGCCTTTCGGCTGGGCGCAGATGACTATGTGACCAAGCCCTTCAGCTTCGCCGAACTGGCGGCGCGTATCGCCGCTGTCCTGGCCCGCACCGAGCACTCTCGCGAGGAAGACCAGGCTTCTGTTGTGGTCGCTGGCGATCTGGTGATTGACCTGAAGCGGCGGCAGGTCACCCTGGCCGGGAAGCCGGTGGCCCTGACGCCCACTGAGTACCGCCTGCTGGCGGCGTTGGCACAGCGGCCTGGCGAGGTCGTTGCGGAGGCGGAGTTGTTGCGCCAGGCCTGGGGCCCATTGCGGCGCCATCCCGCCGGTTACGTGCGGCGCTACATCTGGTTCCTGCGGCGCAAGCTGGAACGCGACCCAACCCGGCCTGAGATCATTCAAACAGCGCGTGGCTTTGGCTACCGGCTGGCCGCCTCCCCACGCCAGCCGATGCCTGTGGTCCAATCCCCTCCCCTTGCCTAGCCCTTGTCCCTTCTTCGCCTGACCACAGGGGGAGCCGCAAGGCGGCAGGACAAGACGTATCCGGTCCTGCCGCCTTTGCGTTAGATTGCGATGTCAGCCTCTCTCCCCAGGCTCCAGCCGCCGCCCCCACAGCCAGGCGATGCTGCCGATCACCACCGCCTCCACCAGTGTCCCCAGCCCGATCAGCAGGGCGACATCAAACCAGAACCGCTCCGGAAACAGGCGGATGAGCGTGTCGGTCAGGGCGAATTGCCAGGTGCCAGGCGCAAAGAACAGGTTGTGAAAGCCGACGAAGAAGGTGTTCCAGCCCACCAGGACGAGCAGGAGGATGCCCAGGAGGATAAGGATGGTGAGGGCCGCGCCGCCGAGCAGCGCCGAGGCAAGCAGTGGGCGCGTCTCTGGCCGCCAGGCAAGCAACGCGCCCCCGACAACGACGATGCCCCCTGCCACCCAGGTCACCCACAGAAGCTGATTCGCCAGCCGCTGCACGTCTATCATGTGGCGCAGTTCGCGCTCGTTGTAAAGCGGTCGCCCATCGGGCAACCGTTGATCGGCCAACAGGCTGATCGGCGCGGTGGTGCGGATGTACTCCAGCGCCACCCGTGCATAGTTCAGGCGGTCGGCCTGAGTGAAGCCCGCCGGATCGGGTGGGAAGTCCGGCTTGCTGTACTCATAGACCAGAAAAGCCTCGGACATGAGCAGGCGGATTGTGCCCAGGCCCAGCACGAGCGGCAGGGCCAGAATGATGAGTGTGCGCAAGAGCTTCATGGGGTGGAAAACCCTCCCTGGAGCAGGAATTGCAGGATCATGGCGTTGGTGATCTGTTCTACTGGCGCGCGGTCGTCGCTGAAGGCGCTCTCACCCCCGCTGGGAGGAAAGGAAGGTTGGGGGGTGAGGGCCAATTGCGTCCTGGCCCGACTCAGCGCGTCATGCAGCAGCGGGTGGGCATGGGGGGGCAGCGCGGCCAGGTTCTCGGCCAGGTTCTGCGGGCGCGTGGGCTGGACGGTCGCCACGAGGAGGCTGTTGAACGTCCCTGGCACATCCATGACGTGCACGCTAGGGAAGACGCTGGCTAACGTCGCACCCAGCGCTTCAATCAGGCGGCGGTCGTGGGGCGTGCGCCCCACGTTGATAGCCACGACGCCCTGCCGGGTCAGGTGGGCGCGCACGCTCTCAAAGAATTCGCGGGTGGTCAGATGCCAGGGGATGTAAGGCAGGCGATAGGCGTCTATGCCAATGACATCGTAGCGCTGCGGGCTGTGCTCAAGCGCATAGCGCCCGTCGGCGACGACGATGCGCAGGTTGGCCTGGGACATGGCGAAGTAGCGCTGGCCGACCGCCACGATGTCGGGGTCAATCTCAATACCCTCTATAGGGATCGGGCCGAAGACGGCGGTATATTGCCGGGCGATGGTGCCTGCGGCCAGGCCAATGAGCGCGAGCGAGCGCACCCGGTCCGGCCCAAAGGGGGGCGCATTGAAAAAGGGCGCGGCCAGGAAATAATCCCATGTGCCGAAGGTCGCCAGCCGTTCCGGGTGATAGACCGAGTGGATGCCCTGGCCCTCGTTGAGCAGGAGGTAGCGTGTGCCGTCGGTGGCCTCCACCACCTGGATGTAGTTGTATTCCGACTCGCCCTCGTAGAGCAGGCGCGTGCCCTCCGGCGGGGGCTTGATCGGGCCGCGCAGGGCAAGCCAGGCAAGGATGGCCAGCAGGAGCGGCATCCAGGCGTAGGCCCAGGCCCGCCGCCCGGCGGTCAGCCCCAACCCGGCCAGCGCAATGAGCAGAAGCAGCCCGGCAAAAACCAGGAAGGTGCGCGCGGTACCGATGGAGGGGATCAGGATAAGCACGGGCGCGAAAGTGCCCAGAATGCTGCCGAGTGTAGAGAGGGCATACAGTCGCCCGGCGACATGCCCCGCATCGCGCACGTCGCGCAAGGCCAGCCGGATGGCAAAGGGCGCGATACAGCCCAGGAGCGTGACCGGCAGCGCGAACAGGATCAGGACGCTGGCGAACGAGCCGAAGACCACGCCCAGATCGTAGGTTTCAAAGGCACGGCCCGCAGCGCGCAGGATGGGCTGGGCGGCGAGCGGGATCAGCCCGGCGCTAAAGGCGGCCCAGGCCAGGAGTTGGTAGAAGAGCGCCGCATCAGGCCGCCGATCCGCCAGACGCCCGCCCAGGAAATAGCCTGCGCTCAGGTAGACCAGGATCAGGCCGATGACATTGGCCCAGACCAGGTTAGAGGTGCCGAAGACGTTGCCCAGCAGCCGCGAGGCCGAAAGCTCCACCGCCAGCGTGGTCATGCCGGCGGCGAAGACACTGAGCATGAGCATCCCCTGTGTGCGGGTCATAGGAGAGATTATAACTGCGTCGTGACGCCTTGCCAATGGCTGTTTGACAAAGATCGTATTCTGATCTAAGATAAGGCCCTCATGCGCATCCCATAAAAGGAGCGTCGCGCAGCATTGCACTTTCCATCTCTCCCCGATAACCTGACTGCGCGGATCGCCCGCTACGCGGGCCATCTGGTGTTGCTGGCGCTGATGCTGGCAGCGGTCTTTCTTAGCGATGCCAACATGCCCCGACCGGCCTTTTCGGCGTCCTTAACGATAGCCTCCGCTTCGGTGTTGCGCGCCCCGGCCGCCGACTCCTTGGGGGTGCCCTTCGCCCTGCGCCAGGTCAACACGTCGTTGCTGCGCGCACAGCGCAGCGCCACCTCCCTTGTGGCTGCGCCTCCACCGCCGCCCGATACCCGCGTCTCCCGTCAGACCGTGCCCTTCACCGTGATCCCGGAGCGCCCCAACCGGCGCATCATCACCTACACGGTGCAGGCGAACGACACGCCCATCGGCATCGCCGCCCAATTCGGCTTGAAGCCGGAGACCATCCTGTGGTGCAACTCGGACCTGAACAAGAACCCGGAGTTGCTCCAGGTCGGCCAGGTGCTCTACATCCCGCCGGTGGACGGGGCCTGCCATGTGGTCCAGGAAGGGGACACGCTGGAGTCTATCGCCGAAAAGTATCATGCTCGGATAGACGACATTGTGGCTTACGAAGGCAATCAGCTTGAAGGTCCCCCCTATACATTGACACCGGGTGCGCGTCTGGTGATCCCCGGCGGGCAGATTGAGTATCTGGTGTGGACAGTGCCGCCCAAGCCGCCGCCGCGTGGGCAGACGGTCGCTGGGAGCTTCGTCCCCGCTGGCACGTTCTATACCGGCCCGAAAGCGGGCGTGGGTCTGGGGAATTTCATCTGGCCCATCGGCACACGGCGTATTTCCCAATATTATTGGGCCTATCACCGGGCGATTGACCTGCCCGCGCCGGTGGGCACGCCTATCTACGCTGCCGACGGCGGAACGGTGATCTTCGCTGGCTGGACCAATGTGGGCTACGGCTACCTGGTGGTGATTGACCATGGCAATGGCTTCACGACCTGGTATGCCCACCAGAGCCAGTACCTGGTGGACAACGGCGACGTGGTGACGCAGGGGCAGCTCATCGGCTATGTGGGCTCCACGGGCCGCTCCACCGGTCCCCACCTGCACTTTGAGGTCCGCTATAATGGCGTCCCCTATAACCCGCTCAGCTATCTCCCTTAGAGGGGCAGTAGTATGGTGGGAGGGCCTATGAGCAAGCGCATCCTGATCGTGGATGACGATCCTGAGGTGGTGAAGCTGTTTTCCTTTGTGCTCAAGCGTGCGGGTTACGCGGTTGAAACGGCCCCCGGCGGAGAAGCTGCGTTGCACCAGATACGCCAAAGCCCCCCTGACCTGATCGTGCTGGACGTGATGATGCCGGGCCTGGATGGCTATGAGGTGACCCGGCAACTGCGCGCTCAGCCAGACACCGCTGCGGTCCCCATTGTGATGCTCACCGCGCGAGCACTCCCCTCTGAACAGGTCACGGGCATCCTGGCGGGGGCAACCAGTTACCTGATTAAGCCGGTCACGCCTTCCGTGCTGGTCAAGACCGTCCAGGAGATCCTCGCCGGATAGCGCCATGCACCCCCAAGGCCCCCGCAGACAGACAGGCCATGCGGAGGCACCTCCCCTGCCCCCCTCTCAGGCCCCACCTGTCTGGGGTGGCGATGTGCTCTATGGCCGGAACGCCGTGTATGAGTCCCTGCGAGCCGGGCGGCGGGCCTTTCACCGCCTGCTGCTCGCTGAGGGGCTGCACCCGGATGAGCGCTTGAGGCACATCCAACGTCTGGCGGCGGCGCACCATGTCCCCATCCACATTGTGACCAGGGCGGAGTTGGGGCGCATCGCCGGCGGCCACCATCAGGGTGTGGCGCTGGAGGCCGGGCCTTACCCTTACGTTACCCTGGAGGACATTCTCCAGCACGCGGCAGCCCTGGGCGAGCCGCCGCTCGTGCTCATCCTGGACCTGCTCCAGGACCCCCAGAACCTGGGGACGCTCATCCGCACCGCCGAGGCAGTGGGCGTGCACGGCGTGGTGATCCAGGAACGGCGCGCTGCCGCCGTCACGCCCGCCGTCGTCCAGGCCAGCGCCGGCGCGGTGGAGCATATGCGCGTTGCCCAGGTGACCAACCTGGTGCGGGCGATGGAGCATCTCAAGGCGCAGGGGCTGTGGCTGGTGGGCCTGGAGGCCACACCGGAGGCCCGGCCCTATGACCAGGTGGCCCTGTCCGGCCCGCTGGGGCTGGTCGTGGGCAGCGAGGGGGCGGGGCTACGCCGCCTGGTGCGCAAAACGTGCGATCTCCTGGTCAGGTTGCCTATGCGGGGCAAGGTGACCTCGCTCAATGCCGCGGTGGCCGGCTCCATTGTGCTGTATCTGGCCCGCCCGCCCCGGCCCGAGGGAGCCACGTCGTAACTTGCCCCAACGGACGATGAACAACAGACGCTGGACGAGACCTCCCCCTGCCCTTCGCCTGGACAGGGGAGGGGGCAAGGGTACTCTTGGAGGTCTAGCCGTCTTCGGGTATACTAGTGCCCAGGGATCGCCATGCGGCTGAACGCTACATAATTTGTGAGGAACACCATGCGCATTCTCGTCACCGGCGGCGCCGGGTTTATCGGCTCCCATCTCTGCGACCGGCTCCTGGCCGAGGGCCATCAGGTCATTGCCATGGACAACCTCATCACTGGCAGCACCCGCAACATCGCTCATCTGGCCGGTCGCGACGACTTCCTGTTTATCAAACACAACGTCACGAATTACATTTATATTGAAGGGCCTCTGGACGCCGTGCTGCACTTCGCCTCTCCCGCCAGCCCCATTGATTACATCCAGCTTCCCATCCAGACGCTCAAGGTCGGCTCGCTGGGCACGCTCAACGCCCTGGGGCTGGCGCGGGCCAAAGGCGCCCGGTTCATGCTGGCCTCCACCTCCGAGGTCTATGGCGACCCCCTGGAGCATCCCCAGAAAGAGAGCTACCACGGCAACGTGGACCCGGTGGGGCCGCGCTCGGTTTACGATGAGGCCAAACGCTTCGCCGAGGCGCTGACCATGGCCTACCACAACACGCATGGCCTGGATACGCGCATTGCACGCATCTTTAACTCCTATGGCCCGCGCATGCGGCTGGACGATGGCCGGGTGGTGCCCAACTTCATCGGCCAGGCCCTGCGCGGCGAACCCCTGACCGTGTACGGCGATGGCTCCCAAACGCGCTCCTTCTGCTATATCTCCGATCTGATTGAGGGCCTCTACCGTCTGTTGCTCTCCTCCGAGCACCGCCCGGTCAACCTGGGCAACCCGCATGAGGTCAGTATCCTGGAGTTTGCTCAGCTCATCAACCGGATCACCGGCAACCAGGCCGGCATCGTCTTTCAGGACAAGCGCATCCAAGGCGATCCGGCGCGACGCCGCCCGGACATCACCCGCGCGCGCACGGTCCTGGGCTGGGAGCCGGTCGTGCCGCTGGAAGAGGGCCTGCAGCGCACCATCGCCTGGTTCAAGGAGCACGTGTGAGCGTCGGGATCAGGGCGCAGAGCGCACTGGCCGGGAGGCCAATCCTCGCCTGGAACGCGCTTCCGTTCCGGGTTGCTCCCCTTTTATCTGCGCTGGCGTTGGGCGTGGCAGCGGTGGCCCTGCCGCCGCTGGCCTTCGCCCTGATCCTGGCCGGTGCGATCGTCCTCGTCGGTACAGGGATTGAGCCGCTCTTCGGCCTGGGGGTGACGCTCCTGGTGGCGCCTTTTGGTGCGCTGGAACGCATCGCCCTGCCGCGCCTGCTGCCGGTGGACATCGGCCATGTGTTGCTCGGCCTGACGCTGGCAGCCTGGTTCGCCCGCAGGAACCTCTCCCGTCGCCTGAAAGCGGGGGCAGAGGTGGAAGGGCGCCCCGACCTGCGCCCTGTGGACGTGGCTTTGCTGGCCTTCCTGGGGGTGGGGGCGTTCTCCCTGGCCGGGGCGCTGTCGTTGCAATATGGGCTGGAGGAGTTGCTCAAGTGGCTGGAGCTGGGCGCGGTGATGTGGCTGGTGCGCGAGGAGGCCCGTGTCCCGCGGCGGCGCAACGCCATCATCGCTCTGGTGCTCCTGGCGGGGCTGGTGCAGGCCGGCATCGGCATCTGGCAGTTCGCCTTTCGTCACACCGGCCCGGAGGAGTTCCTCATCCTGGGGCGCTTCTACCGCGCCTATGGCAGCTTTGAGCAGCCCAACCCCTTCGCCGGGTTCATGGGGTTACTGCTGCCCGTAGCGTTGGGCCTGGCCCTGGCCGGGGGAAAGCGATGGGGGAGGGCAATCCTATTTCTCCTGGCCGCTGCCGCCCTGGGCGTCGCCCTGATCATGTCCTGGTCGCGGGGGGCCTGGTTGGGGAGCCTGGCGGCGCTGGCAACGATGGTGGTGTTTGCCCCACGCCGTCGTCTGGTTGGGTTGGTGCTGCTGTTCGCCGCAATCGCCCTGGGCGCGATAGCCTGGGGGGCGGGCCTGTTGCCTGAGAGCCTGGTAGCGCGGCTGTCGGGCTTCAGCGAGTACACCCAGGTTTACGATGTGCGTGGCGTGGGCATTACCGAGGCCAATTTCGCCGTGCTGGACCGCCTGGCCCACTGGGGCGCGGCGGTGGACATGCTGCGCGACCATCCCTGGTTGGGCGTCGGCCTGGGCAATTACGAACCGGTCTATCCCGCCTATGCCCGGCTCAACTGGCCCAACGCCCTGGGCCATGCCCACAACATCTACCTGAACTTCGCAGCCGAGACCGGGCTGATCGGCCTGGCCGCGTATCTCGTCTTTTGGGCGTTGGTGATCGCGCTCACCCTGCGCAACCTGGGCCGGGCACAGGGCCTGGGGCGCGGGCTGGTGCTCGGATTGCTCGGCGCGTGGGTGCACCTGAGCGTGCACAATCTGGTGGATAACCTGTATGTCAACGGCGTCTATCTGCATATTGGCGCCCTGCTGGGGCTATTGACTGCGATTGCTTATGGCCAAGATCACCACCAGCGATAGGTCGCTTGCCGACCGCCTGATCGATCGGTTGCCCATCCCCCCGGCCCTCATGCGCCGGCTGGACCGGATCCCGGGCAAGCGCAAGGAACTTAAGCGCTTCATTAAATTTCTGATCGTTGGCAGCATCGGCTTCGTCGTTGACGCCGGGACGTTCAACCTGCTCTTCCTGGGCTTCCACTTCACCGGCGAGATGGAGCGCGGCCTGGCCAAGGCCATCTCCTTCAGCCTGGCCGTCGTCAGCAACTTCACCTGGAATCGCCTGTGGACCTACCCTGACTCGCGCTCTAAGGCCGTGCATCGCCAACTGGGCCAGTTCCTGCTGGTCAGCCTGGTGGGGCTGGGCATCAACCAGGTCGTCTTCCGCACGCTGGATGGCGTATTCATCGCCCTGCTCCGGCCCATCCTGGGCGAACGCACCGGGCTGGCCATAGGCGCCAACCTGGCGCTGATCTGTGCCACCGTCATCGTCCTGTTCTGGAATTTCTTCGCCAACCGCTTCTGGACATACAACGACGTGTAGTGGGATGCGCATCGCTATTGACTACACCGCAGCGGTGCGCCAGCGCGGGGGCATTGGGCGCTACACCCGTGAGTTGGTCCAGGCCCTGGCTGCGCTGGACCCGGTCAACGATTATGTTTTGCTGGTCCAGGACCGGCCTGGACGCGCCGAGGCGCCCGCGCCCAACTTCCGCCTGCGCTCTACCGGCCTCAGCGAACCCTGGCTGGCGCGGCTGTGGCAGCGCCTGGGCCTGCCCCTGCCTGTGGAGGTCTTCACCGGCCCGGTGGACATCTTCCACTCTCCCGATTTCGTGCTGCCGCCCACGCGCCGGGGCACGCGCACGCTGCTGACCGTCCACGATCTGTCGTTCATCCGCGACCCCGACTCGGCGCCGCCCGCCTTACGCGCCTACCTGGAGCGCGTCGTGCCCCGTTCGGTGGCCCGCGCCGATCACGTCCTGGCCGACTCGGCGGCGACGCGCCACGACCTGATCACGCTCTACGGCGTGCCGGGGGAGCAGGTGAGCGTGTTGTACTCCGGGGTAAACGCGGCCTTTCGGCCGGTGCGCGACGCCGCGCGGCTGGCCGAGGTGTGTGCGCGCTATAGCCTGCGCCGCCCCTTTATCCTGAGCCTGGGCACGCTCCAGCCGCGCAAGAATTACATCCGCCTGATCCGGGCTTTTGCCCGCGCCCGCCGGTCGCCCGCGCTCCGCGATTACCAACTGGTCATCGCCGGCGGCAAAGGCTGGCTGTACGAGGCCATCTTCGCCGAGGTGGAACGGCTGGGGCTGCGCGATTCCGTCCTCTTCCCCGGCTTTGTCGCCGATGCCGACCTGCCCGCGCTGTATAGCGCCGCCGCCCTGTTTGTCTATCCCTCGCTCTATGAGGGTTTCGGCCTGCCCGTGCTGGAGGCCATGGCCTGCGGCACGCCCACCGTGGTCTCCAACGCCTCCTCGTTGCCGGAGGTCGCCGGCGAGGCTGCCCTGCTGGTGGACCCGCATGATGAGGCTGCGCTGGCCCAGGCGCTGGAGCAGGCGTTGAGCGATGACGGCCTGCGCGCCCGGCTGGTGGCCCAGGGCTTTGAGCAGGCCCGCCGCTTCACCTGGGCCGCCGCCGCCGGGCAACTGCTGAGCCTGTATCACAGGCTGGTGCAGAGGGGGGCGGGGGCCTATTCCCCCACCTCCGAAGCGTCCTCCACCAACTGATAGCCCACGCAGGGGACAGCAACGATCTGCACCTGGTCGCCTACGGCTGCGTTCAGTTTCTGGCGCAGGCGCTGGATGTACTTGCGCAGGCCGTACAGGCTGCCAGAATCGTCATCGCCCCAAACCAGGTCCTGGAGCGTGTCGTGGGTGACCACGCGATTCCTTTCCCTGGCCAGATGGAGCAGCAGTTTGAATTCGGTGGGGGTGAGATGGAGATGTCCCCCGCCAACGTCAATCTCATAAGTCAGGGGGTTGAGCGTCAGCCGCCCCCCGGCCAGGCTGATCCGGTCCACCTGCTGGAGCTTGCCGGTGCGGCGCAGCACCGCCAGGATATGGGCCAATAGCGCCGGCCCATTGATGGGGAGCTGGATATAGCTATCGGCACCGGCTTCCAGGCAGGCGATCAGTTCCTGGTCGTTGGGCTGTTGGGCCAGGGCGATCAGGACGGCTTCGGAGATGGCCCGCGCCTCCTGGAGAAATTCCAGTGTGTGGATGTCGGCTGGCGCTGTGTCCAGCGTGACGCAGACGACATCTGGAGAAGCACCTCTGAGGAACTGCAGCCCCCTGCGGCGCGTGGCCTCAGTGGCGATCTCAACCTCTGACCAGCGCAGTTGCAGGGCCAGGCGAATAGAAATGCATGTATGTGTATCGCAGCCAATGAGTAAGGCCTGCACTGCTCCTTCCCCCTTGGATGCGGCTAAGGCATACCTGCCTGTGTGATCCGGCCTGGGCAGATCACAGAACTGTTCTTTGAGCGCAGCGAAGCACGCGAGAGAACCCGGCCCTGGCCAGGGACTGGGCTGCTGCGCTCAGGATCACAGACCTGTGATCTCCTAAAGCAGCCACTATATGCTGCGACGGGGGTGGATAATGTGTATGTGCCTCCTGATCACAAGTTTACTGTGGGCGGGGGGAACCCGGATCATAGAGTGAATTGATATAGCTATCTTAGCATTAATTTGTTAGAATGTCAATAACCTTGGTCTTAAAAAATACCCGTTTTGTATTTCCAGACAAATATTATCGTAATAGGAGGTATTGCCATCTCAGCGTATGAAGTGCGGTCCGGGGGCACGGCGCAGGACGGCGATGGTTTTCGCCAGGAGTTCAGGCCCGTTGATCGGCAGGCTGAGGTAGGCGTCGGCGCCGGCTGCCAGCGTTGCCGTCAACTCGGTGTCGCTGGGCTGGCTGGACAGGGCGAAGAGCGCAGCCGAGGATGTCGTCCGTGCCGCCTGGAGAAACTCCAGGTCATCCAGGTCGGAGGGGGCGGGGCCGGTCATGACAAACACCAGGTTGGGAGCAACATCGCGCAAGACCTGCAACCCCTGGCGTCGCGTGGCCTCCTGGACGACTGCGGCCTCCGGCCAGCGGAGTTGCAGCGCCAGGTGAATAGAAAGGGCGGTGCGTGCATCACACCCCACCAGCAGCGCCTTCATGTCCTGCCTCAGGCTCAGGGGATGATGTCAGCCGGGCGTGGGGTGTAACGGAAGAATGGCCCAGGGACCTGGGTGACAACAGGCGCAGGGACAGATGCAGTCGGCTTCGGCTCTTTGGCCGGAGGCGATGTTGGCGTTGCCTTGCACAGTTCCGTGCTGCTATCGGGGTTGTACAGGCAGGGATCTGCTTTCATAGGAGTTGGGGTCAATGTGGCTATGCCGACCTGCCCACTGATGCCCAGCGTCTTTGACCACAGGCCGGAAACCGCCGGGATCAGTGCCATTGGCGCCAGGATCAGGGCCAGGAGCCCCAGTATCATAAACAGCACACGCAGCGCCGAACGCATCTGTACCATGGCCTTTCCCTGCCTCTACCTCAAGAGCCTCGCCACGCCCCCGATGAATTGCTTCAAGAAGATAGCCACCCAGCCCACTTTGGGGATCACCAACACCAATTCGCCCTCAAGCTGATCCGCCTCCCAAGGCTCATCGGCGCTGTTATTGTTATCCCCCTGGGTGATGAAGATGGTCTTGCCATTCTCCTGCTGAATCTCTATCACGCGGTGCAGGATCGCCGTCTTCCCCTGGCGGAAGCGCACGATGTCGCCCACCTGGACCTCATCGGGCGAGACCGGGCGCGTGATGGCGATGTCACCGGCTCTGATCGTGGGTTCCATGCTGATGCCGCTGATCAGGGCCGGGCGGACGCCGAAGAGGCCGGCGTTGAACCAGACCAGGAAGACAACAAACACGGCCAGCATCACCCAGCCCGTGCCGGAAGAGGCCCTGCGAGCCTGGGCGCCCCCGTGCGCGGTGACACGCCAGCCCAACAGGTCACGCACGATCAGCAGCCCCAGGACCGGCGCGATAGTGCCCAGGAAGGCTGTGAACGTCCATTGGAGGTTGGGCAGGATGGGCGAGATCCATTCGTAGGCTGCCAGGGTCCCCCGGTAGGCCAGGGCGGGCAGCGGGCCACCCACCAGGGCCAGATAAGTAGCCAGCAGGTTCTCGGCTGCGGTGGGCAGGATCAGGCGACCTGAAAAGCGAAAGGCCGTCTCCGCCTCGCGGAGCTGGCCGAAGCCGGCCATCGGCAGGCTCACCACGGAGAGCATCAGCCAGGCCAGGGCCACGCCCAGGAACGTGGAACGCCGCCCTAACGACTTCACCAGATACCAGCGGGCCAGTTCCAGCCCGGCCAGCCGTGTCCCCACAAACCACAGATTCAGCGCGACGAGGTGGATCTGGCGGGCGTAGGGGGAGCGGCCAAAGCCCGCCAGCAGCCCGGCCAGGACGAACAGGGTCACCTGGAACAGCCCCGCCAGGACCGCCAGCGCGATCAGCCAGCGATCTCTGGGGAAGGCGGCGCGGTCCTCCTGCCGCCACAGCCCCAGGGCCAGCGCCCCTAACGAGGACCACAGCAGGGGCTGGAGGATATAAATGTTCACATCCGCCGGGGCAACCTGGGGCAAAAGGGCATGGCTGGCATAAAAGAGCAGTACCAGCCAGCCGATAACCGGCGCCCATCCCCAGCGGGACAGCGTCAATGCCAGCCTGCGCCTCGGCAACCCCAGGTCTCCTGTCGCTTCAGCCCTCATCCGCAGTCCTCACGGCACCTGCTCAACCCTCACCTCCACGTTGAAACCATAGCGGCTGTTCTCCGCCGCGCCCTGTTCAACCTGGAGGGTCAATTGGACTTCGGTGCGGCACAGGGCGGGCACGCGCGAAGGCCGGGTGCCCCAGGTCGGGGTGAAGCCGCAGGGGCGCAGCACTTTGCTTGCCTGCGCCGGGTCTTCCTGGGCCGTCACCGTCAGCGCCTGGGGGTTGGGGTTAAGCACATTGACCCCGGTCACCTCCACCGGGACGTTCCCGCTGTTGGCCAGGTGCAGTTCGCAATACACCTGGTAACCGGGGTAAGCGTTGTTCACCCGCATCCGCAAGGCGGTCTGGTCGCGACCGTTGGGTTCAACTGCCCAGGTGGCCACATCCTTGCCCCCCGCCTCCGGGTCATCGCACGAGCGGAAGAACCAGACTGGGCCTGTCCTGCCTGTCCCCGCCGCGCTGACGCTCCCCTGCACCACCAGCGCCTCCGGCCACAGGCTATAGGCCAGGCCGAAGCTCAGCAGCATCAGCGCAATAGGGACAAAGAGGACAGCGCCACCCGCTATGGTTCTCCGCATGACACCTCACCGTTCACTCCGGCGGGGGTGGGGGCGGGGGAGCGCTCCCCCGCCCCCTGCGACCGCCACTAGGGACACTGGCTCTCGTTCCACTGGTTGACCTGGATGGTGACGTCAAACCCATAGGTCGTTGACTCCGCAGCCCCCTGCTCAACATGGGCAAACATGT
>DAOUBF010000047.1:0-66386 GCA_034432795.1 Anaerolineae bacterium | reverse complement strand
ATCTCCAGACGCGAGACGCCTGCCGTTGCCTCTACCACCTCCTTCAAGAACCCCAGGTCCACCACCGGCGGTGGCGGCAGGGGTGGCAGGGGCGGGCGCTCCCCTTCCCCCCGCATGCGGGGGGGCTGTGTCTCCACAGTTGCCGTGTCCAAAGTGCACCTCCTTTCACACGTCTTCCATCGCCTGCTGAACCCCAAAATCCTTGCGCAAAGGGTACACGCCTTCTGGCCAGTCATCGGGGAGCAAGAAGCGGCTGGGGTCGGGCGTGCCTGCCACCGTCACACCCAGCATCTCGCTCAATTCGCGCTCAAATAGACTGGCAGAGGGGATCAGGCTGCAAATGCTGGGCACGGCGGGGGCCTGTCGGGGCGTCCGCACGCGCAACGTCAGGAGTGACGGGCCGGAGCAAAAGTGATACAGCACCTCTATCTCCCCAGCTTCAGCCCCCAGGTCCAGCCCGGTGATGGCGGTTAGATAGCCCCAACGCGCCCGGTTCAGCCAGGCGACCGTCTCCAACAAATCCTCTGCCGCGACCACGACGTCCAATCGGTGTGGCTGCGGCAATTGCATGTCCTTTGCCCACGGCCCCAGGATCGTGCTGGCCGTCTGCAAAGCCCGGTCTGTGATCATGCGACCTCCTTGTCCTTCCTCCTTTCACTTGAGTGACGGCGCTCCTCGCCTCTCCCAACCAACCGGGATTCATCCCGGTACTGGGTGGGGATTACGGCACCTCCGTTGTGCGCAGCCCTCGGTGCTGAGCCATCCATGCCTCAACCTGTTGCCTTTCATCCAGGCTGCGCAGCAGCTTGATCACCCCGTCAATGATGGCCTCCGGGCGCGGCGGGCAACCGGGCACATAGGCATTGACAGGGATGACCTCGTCAATACGGCCCACCACGCCGTAGCACCCCTGGAAGGCGCCGCCCGATGTCCCGCATGATCCCACCGCGACGACGAACTTAGGCTCCGGCATCTGCTCATAGATGCGCAGCAGCCGGTCGCGGGCCTGCAACGTCACCGGCCCGGTGCAGATGAGCACGTCGGCGTGGCGCGGGCTGCCCTTCAGTTTCACGCCGAAGCGCTCCAGATCGTAGCGCGGCGTCAGCGTTGCCAGGATCTCAATGTCACAGCCATTGCATGAACCGCTGTTAAAGTGAATCACCCAGGGCGAGTTCACCCGCGCCCAGGTCTTGATCTGCTCCAGCACACCTGTCAATGGATTTGCCATGTCATCACCCCAGAATTAAGGCCACCAGCGCCAATAGCAGCCCAATCACATACACGCCCACGATGGGCGATAGGGGGCTGCTGCCCAGCATCAGCACGCCCAGGTGCAGGACGGCGAAGAAGAGCGCGATGGCGAAGAAGGGCCGGTAACCGGGCACGGCCGGGCGGATGGGCGGCGCTTCGCCGCTGGCATAGACGTCTGTCTTGAGCGGCGTCGCCCGGCCCGGCCCGGCCAGCAGCCTGCCCACGCCGGCGAGAATGCTAACCAGCAGCACATAGGCCACAAAAGCGACCGGTGGTGAAAGAAGAATCGCTGTCATCTGCTGCCCCATCCCCTATCCGTGTCGTGCCTCCTTCAGCCTCTAAATGCTGCCAGGATCGCTGCTCCTGCCGGCCCGGTCAGCCAGCTCACCAGGCCCGGCCAGATGCCGATAGCCACAACCGCCAGCACCAGCACAGCCAGCGGCAGGCGTATGCTGGCCGGTAAGGGCCGCCCGCGTTGCACCGCCGCCGATGGCACCCGGCGATAGACCGCGTTGACCAGCGGCGCATAATAGGCCAGCGAGAGCACGCTGTTGAGCGCGGCGAAGACCACCAGGGCGTCAAGCCACAGGTTGTGCGTGGCCGCGCCTGCGACCAGGATCTGCCACTTGGACATGAACCCGGCCAACGGGGGCAACCCGCCCAGGCCCAACACCGCCACGCTCAGCGCGAACGCAGCCAGCGGGTAACGCCGGGCGGCGCCATTAAGATCGGCAACCGTCAGCGGGCCGTGCTCACCAACGGCGATGTGCAGCGCATACAACAGCGCCCCGGCGGCCAGGAAGGCCAATCCCTTCATCAGCCCGTGATTGAGCAGGTGGAACAGGCCACCCTCTGCACCTGCCGCCTCCCCGGCATAGATCGTGATGCCCAACCCCAGGAGCATGTAGCCGACCTGGGCCACACTGGAATAGGCCAGCAGGCGCTTCACCTGCCTCTGGCGCAGCGCCATCAGGTTGCCCACGAGCATGTTCAGCGCGCCGAAGGCCAGCAGCAACACGCCCCACCATAACGCCAGCGCGGCCAGGGCCGACAGCGCCCGTAGCGAGGCGATCAGGCCGGCCTCAATCACGATGCCGGAGAGCATGGCGCTGATGCCGCTAGGCGCCTGCGCGTGCGCGTCCGGCAGCCAGGTGTGCAGCGGCACGAGCGCGGCTTTCACGCCGAACCCCATGATCAACAGCGCCCCGGCGGCCAACAGCCCAGGCGAGGGCTGGGCCACCGCCCGGACCTGCGCCAGGGCCAGCGTGCCCGTCTGCGCCAGGACCAGCGCGATGCCGATCAGGACCAGCACCGAGCCGGTGGCGCTCTGCACCAGGTACTTGACACCCGCCTCCAGCGAAGCGGGCTGATCCCGGTAGAAGGCCACCAGCAGGTAAGAGGACACGGCCATGGCCTCAAACCAGACCCACAGGTTGAACAGGTCGCCCGCGCAGCCCAGGCCGATCATGGCGCCGACCATCGCCACCAGCATGGCGTAGTACTTGTCCTGGCCAGTTTCCCCCGCCAGATAGGGGCCGGAGAAGAGCACCACGAGCGTGCCCAACGCCAGGGCCACCCCGGCCAGAAGCAGGCTCAGCCCGTCCAGGCGCAGCACCACCGCCTCCACTGAGGTAGTCAACGGCCCGACCAGCCTGAACTCCTGCACGGCGAATCCGAACGGCACCCAGGCCGCCAATAGCACCAGGAGCGCCGCCCAACGGGCCAGCGAGACCCGCCTGGCCCCGCCCACATGCCCGGCCAGGTAGACGAACGGCGAGGCGATCACAGGGTGCGCAATCAGCCAGAGAAGCGTCGGTATGGTCATCCTCGCGCTCCTATTGCCAGAAATGCCAGGACGATCACCACCCCACCCACGATCCCGGCCACATTCCAGTTGAGCTGGCCGGTCTGCAAGCGACGCAACGCCTCCGCCGCCCCTTGCGTCAGGCGCACGATAGCGCGGTTCACAGCTTCAAATCCGAACCCCGCAGCAGCGGTCTGGGCCAGTCCGCGCAGAGGCCGCGTCAGCCACTCCAGGTCGCGCCGTGCCCGCCAGGCCCACAGGCCCACCGCCACCACCGCCAGCGCCACCCAGGTCGCCGGTGCCGTGATCACCTCCAGGACCATCTCGGTGGTGGTGAGGGTGTGCAGATGATGGAAGGGCAGGCTGGCGGCCAGCCATTCGGCAAACGGCCCGGCCAGCAGCCATGAGGCCAGCGCCCCCAGCGCCAAAGGCCCCAGGGCGCTGCGCATGGCCCTGGGCGCGTCGTGGGCATGCTCCCAGCCGCGCGCCCGCCCGTAGAATGCCAGCCAGACCAGGCGGTAGGTGTACAACGCGGTCAGGCCGGCGCCGAACAGCATGGCGATAGTTGCCCAGCGCGGCCCCTCCGCCAGCCCGGCTTCCAGCACCAACTCTTTGCTCCAGAAGCCGTTCAGAATGGGGATGCCCGCCAGGGCCAGTGCCCCGATGACGAAGGTGTCGCGCACGAAGGGCATGGCCCGTCCCAGCCCACCCATCTGCCGCAGGTCACGGCTGCCGATGGCGTGGATGACCGCGCCCGCGCCTAGGAAGAGCAACGCCTTGAAGATAGCGTGGCTGAGCAGGTGAAACTGGCTGGCGAACACAGCCCCCATGCCAATTGCATACACCATGTAACCGAGCTGGCTGATCGTGGAATAGGCCAGGACGCGCTTGATGTCATAGGTGACCACCGCCATCAGCGCGGCTAACAGGGCTGAAAGCAGCCCCACCGTCATCACCACTGTTGTCCAGCCCGGCACGGCCTCAAACGCCGGGTAGAACCGCGCCAGCAGATACATACCTGCATTCACCATTGTCGCCGCATGGATCAGCGCGCTGACCGGCGTGGGCGCTTCCATGGCATCCGGCAACCAGGTCTGGAAGGGCACCTGCGCCGACTTGGCCGCCGCTGCGATGAGGAAGCCGAAGGCGATCAGGCTGAGCACGTTGGGGGGCAATGTTTCAGCCCCGGCCAGGAACGCGCCGATCTCATAGCTGCCCACATAGGCATAGCCCAGCAGCGCCCCGGCCAGCAGCCCAATGCCGCCGAACGAGGTGATGATCAGCGCCTTGATGCCGCCGGCCACTGCTTTGGGGTCATCGTTGTGAAAGGAGATCAGCGCGTAGGAGCACAATGCCGTGATCTCCCAGAAAATGAACATGAGCAGCAGGCTGCTGGTGAGGACCAGCCCGGCCATTGCGCCGATGAACAGCAGGACGAGCGCATAGTAGCGCCCCAGTTGCGCCTCGCCGCGCATGTAATCCACCGAGAAGATCACCGCCAGGCTGCCGATGACGGTGGCCACCGCCGCCAGAAACACGCCCAGCCCATCGGCGACAAAGGTGGCATCGCCAAAGAGTCCGCCCAACGGCAGCCGCAGCACCACCGCAGCGGACGCGAAAGGCAGCAGCACCAACGCGGCCAGCCCCGCCAGCAGGGCAAACGTCACCGCGACAACGTTCTGCCGGTATGGGTGGTTATCGCCGATACGCCAGACGATCAACGCGCCCAGCCAGGGGAGGCCGATAGTGAGAATCACCAACCAGGTCGCCATGGCTTCACCCCCGCAGCCGCGACAAGGCGCGCACATCCAGCGTGCCGAAGTGCCGCTGCACCTGGACGGCCAGCGCCAGGCCCACCACCGCGACAATCGTGTCCACGACGATCACCGTTACCGCCAGGCTCTGGCCCAGCCCGACCTGGCCGCTCGCCCGCCCGGCGACGACCAGGGCCAGGATGGCGGCCTTGACCAGGATCTGCAACGCGACCACGACCTTGATCAGGTTGCGCACTGTCAGCAGGCCATACAGCCCCACACCCAGCAATCCCAACACGCCCAGGGCAACGATATTGAGCGGCGATAATGTCATAGGGCTATCTTCCTTAATCCCTGTCGCCGAAGGCGACGTTGTTAGATAATCCGTTGAGTACCTTCTCCTCTTCTGAGGACCGAACATATTCCGGCATCCGTCGTCCGTTCTCCGTCGTCTGTCGTCTCTCGTCCCTGGTCGGTTGTCTCTCGGCCAGCACCCCCAGGATACCCAGAACGCCCGCGAAGATCAGGGCGACCTGCACCAACACATCCAGACCGCGTTGCTGCCAGAGCATGGCAGCGAACGATGGCTCCGCCCCGCTCTGCGGGGCCTCGGTCAGGGGCAATGCCAGCCCACCCAGCAGAAGCGCCGCCAGGATGACCAGCCCCCAGGCCAGCGGTCGGGGGACGAGCGCAGGCGCACTGATGGCGTCCTCGCCCGCGACGCCGATGGCGTACACAAACAGGACGGTGACCAGCCCGGCGCCAACGCTCAGTTCAATCACGGCCACCTCGCGGGCGCCCATCCGATAAAAGGTCAACGCGACCAGCGCGCTGACTGCGGCCAACCAGATCGCGGAGGCCAGCAGCCGCTTCGCCCGGACCGCGCTGATGGCGCAGAAGACCGCTGCAGTCACCAGCACCGCATAGTCCATATGCACCCTTTCTTTGAAGGTATCCGCTTCCTTGATTCCTGTAGATAATCCGTTGAGTACCCTTTGTTCAGCGCTTAGCCCCGGCTTCTCAACGTAAAGCCGAGAGCGGGCCTCTGAACCCTTTCAGATGCCTCATCGTTCTGAGCATACTGCCACCTTCACGACAGCATTAGTAATAAACGTCATGAATCTCTCATGACAGATGTCACCTGTTTGTGTAATTTGTCACAAATGGGATTGGAGTGGTAGGATAACTGGGGAGGGAAGCTATGGAGGGTGAGGGAGAAATCCCAGGCTTATGGGCGCTTCGCGCCCGACGGAGAACGAAGGATGGAGGACGGGTTCGCTTCCGTCATGCGTCACCCGTCCTCCGTCGTTTACAGGGGCCGGGGGCGACCGAGAATCTCGGCCAGCGCCGACAACAGCAGGGCCACGTTCTCGCGCTGGCTGCCGTGGCCCATCAAGCCGATGCGCCAGACGCGCCCTTTCAACGCGCCCAGCCCGGCGCCAACCTCAATATGGTACTCCTCCAATAGCCGTCGGCGCACCATCGCTTCGTCCACGCCCTCCGGCACACGGACAGTCGTCAATGTCGGCAAGCGGTAGGCACTGGGGACGTGCAGGGTCAGCCCCAGAGCCTCCAGCCCGGCCCACAGCCGCTCGGCGTTGGCCCGATGGCGGGCGAAGCGATTTTCCAGCCCCTCTTCCACGATCACGCGCAGCCCCTCGCGCAGGCCGTAGTGCAGGCTGATCGGCGCGGTGTGGTGGTACACATGCTCAGGCCCCCAGTAGCGCTCCAGCGCCAGCACATCCAGATACCAGTTGCTGGGCTTTGCCTTGCGCCGCTGGATGGCCTCATACGCCCGTGCGCTGAACGTCACTGGCGCCAGGCCAGGGGGGCAAGCCAGGCACTTCTGGGTCCCGCTGTAGGCGGCATCCACTCCCCAGGCGTCTATCTTCACCGGCACGCCGCCCAGCGAGGTGACGCAATCCACCAGCAACAACCCGCCATGTTCATGGACGATACGGGCGATCTCGGCCAGCCCCGGCTGGAGCACGCCGGTGGAGGTCTCTGCGTGGACCAGGGCGACGACTTTGGCGGGCCGCTGGCGCAATGCCGCTTCAAACTCCGCCGGGTCAAAGGCCTCGCCCCAGTCGCGCTCCAGTGTGCGCACCTCCGCGCCATAGCGCAGAGCCATCTCAGCGATGCGCCCGCCGAAGTAGCCGTTCACAGCGACCAGGACGGTGTCGCCTGGCTCAACCAGGTTGGCCAGTGCCGCCTCCATCCCCGCCGTCCCCGTCCCGGAGACGGTCAGCGTGAGCGGATTGCCCGTCTGGAACACGAAGCGCAATAGCTCCTGGGTCTCCTCCAGGATCTTAAGGAACTGCAGGTCCAGGTGGCCCACGACCGGCGCCAGCAGGGCGCGGCTGACACGCGGGTGGACTGGGGATGGCCCCGGCCCCAGCAGCAGGCGCGGGACCAGGTCCAGTTCTCGGATATCGGAGAGAGTCATCAGTCCGCCTCCTTAAATCCAATGTCTGTCGGGGTGATCTGTCATCACCCCGCCACAGATATACACCCAAATGGCACAAAGACACAACATGACGGACGATGGAGGATGGAGGGTATCGCCGGGGTGTATATCAGATTTGGGGCAGATGACCCGATTGGTTACCCCCCACCCTCACCCTCCCCCGCAAGGGGGGGGGAGGGGGTGAGTTTCCTCCCCCTGGATGGGGGAGGGGCAGGGAGGGGGTGACCACTAACAGTTGCTCCAAAATTGAAATGCACCCGTATCCCCGTCCTCCGTGCGTAGTGACATTTATCCTATGAAACGCAGCGCGTTTGTCACTGGCTTTCTGGGGCACTTTCGGGCATAATGGAATATGAAAGTAGGACAGGCCCCGTGCCTGATCAACGGGACGAACAACGGGAGGTTATCCGTCCTCCGTCCCTGGAAGGAGGCTGCCATGTCGCCGGCCACAGAGCCAGGTTGGGACCTGGTGGAATTGCTTGAGCGTATAGAAGTGCTCAGCCAGGAGGTCAGCAAGCTGAGCAACGGATTACGAGAGGCACCCAGTGCGGACGCGGCTGCCGCCTTGCATACTGCTATGAAGGCGCTCCAAAAAGACCTGGCTATCCTGAACCAGTACTTCACGGCAGCCAGCCCCGCCGCGCTCTACGATATTTATAATGCGGTGGCCGAGGCCATCGCCGGTAAGCCTGAGGTGGTGAGTCGTGAGTCGCAAGAGTAAAGCTGGCGACCCAGGACCGGGCTTCAGCCCGGTTAAAGAAAACGAAGCCGCTGTCCTGGCCCCTGCCCCCTCCCGCAAGACCCGGAGGCGGGCGCGAGCGGTGGCCCCAGCGCCCCAGCCTTCGGCTCTGGCCGAACTGCCGCCGGAAGCGCTGCGGCGCGTGTGCGACCCGGCGGAATTGCCCTTCACTACGACGGAAGAGTTGCCGCCGCTGGGCGATATTATCGGTCAGGCGCGGGCCATGCGCGCCCTGGACTTCGGCACGAACGTCGCCAGCCACGGCTTCAATATCTTCGCCTTGGGCCTGCCCGGATCGGGCAAGACCACGATTGTGCGCAAGTTCCTGGAGCGCAAGGCCGCCGAGGAGCCTGTACCGCCTGATCTTTGCTACGTGAATAACTTCGCTGACCACCACCGCCCGCGCGCCTTGCGCCTGCCGCCGGGGCGCGGTGAGGAACTGCGCCGTGACATGGCCGAGTTCGTCAGCCGCTGCCGCCAGGCCATCCCCAAAGCCTTTGAAAACGAAGAATACGAGCGTGAGAAGAACCAACTGGTCTCCAGCTTCCAGGCGCGCCAGGCGCAGGAGTTTGAACGGCTGCAAACCTATGTCCGTGAGCACGGCTTTGCCCTGATCAAGACGCCGGGCGGCCTGATCCTCACACCCGCCGTTAATGGCCATCCTTTGAGCGAGCGCGAGTTGGAGCAACTCAGCGACGAGCAGCGCGAGAAGGTACGCCGGTTGCGCGAGATTCTAGAGAAGGAGATTGAGCGTGGGCTGCGCGCCATCCGCGAGGCCGAGAAGGAGATGCGTGCCCGGCTCCACGAGTTAGATGTGCGCACGGCCACCTTCGCCATTGGCCATATCGTAGAGGAACTCAAGGCCAAATACGCCGGCCTGGACGAGGTGACTGCTTACCTGGATGCTGTCCAGGCGGACGTCATTGAGAACGCCAACGAGTTCCGCAAAACCGAGGAGGGCGAGGCCACCGGGCCGCTGGCCTTCCTGGCAGCGCTCCCCCGCCCCATCTTCTCCCGCTATCAGGTCAACGTCCTGGTAGACCACAGCCAGAGCCGCGGGGCGCCGGTGGTGGTAGAGAGCAACCCCACCTACCACAACCTGATCGGGCGCATTGAGCACCAGGCAGCCTTTGGAGCCGTGTACACCGACTTCACCCTGATCAAGCCCGGCGCGCTCCATCGCGCCAACGGCGGCTACCTGGTCATCCCCGCCCGTGAGGTGCTGGTCAATCCCTTCGCCTGGGACGCGCTCAAGCGGGCCCTCAAGGACCGCTGCATCCGCATTGAGGAATTGGGGGCGCAGCTCAGCCTGGTGAGCACGGTGACGCTGGAACCCCAGCCTATCCCCTTGGATGTCAAGATCGTCCTGATCGGCAACCCGCTCCTGTATTACCTGCTCTACGCCTACGATGAGGACTTCCAGAAGCTGTTCAAGGTCAAGGCCGATTTCGCCACCATGCTTGACCGCACGCCGGAGAATGTGATGCAATACGCCCTCTTCGTGGCGGCCATCTGCCGCCAGGATGGGCTGCGCCCGTTTGACCGCGAAGCGGTGGCGGCGGTGGTTGAGCATGGGGCGCGGCTGGCGGGCGATCAGGAGAAGCTCTCGGCGCGCTTTGGTGAGATCGCCGATCTGCTGCACGAGGCGAACTTCTGGGCCGGGCGCAACGGCCACACCCATGTCACTGCCGCTGATGTGCGCCGCGCCATTGAGGAAAAACGCCACCGCAGTAACCTGGTTGAGGAGCGGCTGCAAGAGGTCATCGCTCAGGGCACGTTGATGATTGACGTGGCGGGCGAGGCCCTGGGTCGGGTGAACGGCCTGTCTGTGGTGGAACTCGGCGATTACGCTTTCGCCTATCCCAGCCGGGTGACGGCGGTGGTCTCCGCCGGTCGCACCGGCATCGTGGACATCCAGCGTGAGGTCAAGCTGGGCGGCCCGATCCACAGCAAGGGCGTGCTCATCCTCAGCGCCTATCTCGGCCACAAGTATGGCCAGGAACAGCCCCTGAGCCTGTCGGCCAGCCTGGTGTTTGAGCAGTCCTATAGCCTGGTGGAGGGCGATAGCGCCTCGCTTACCGAGACCCTGGCGTTGCTCTCGGCCCTGAGCGGCATCCCCCTCAAACAGGGCATCGCCGTGACCGGCTCCATCAACCAGCACGGCCAGGTGCAGCCGGTCGGCGGCATCAACGAGAAGATTGAGGGCTTCTTTGACGCCTGCAAGGCACGCGGCCTGACCGGCGAGCAGGGCGTGATCATCCCCGCTGGGAATGTGCGCCATCTCATGCTGCGCCAGGACGTGGTAGAGGCGGTGCGGGCTGGCCAGTTCCATATCTGGCCGATCACCACGGTGGACGAGGGGCTGGAGTTGCTCACGGGCCGACCGGCGGGGGAGCGCGGCCCGGACGGCGCCTACCCGGAGGGGACGGTCAACCGGGCGGTCATGGACCGGCTGCGTGCCATCGCCGAGGCCATCAAGCGCGAAACGGCAGAGCAGCCCGGGGCGGGAGCCAACCGCACAGATGACCAACACCAGCCCCCACCCTCGCCTCTCCCACCGGGGGAATAAACAAGTACGGGCGCAATTAATTACGCCCCTAGCTCTCCCCTATTAAGGGGGGATTGGGAGTATGGGTGCAATTAATTGCAGGATTGGGGGTATGGGTGCAATGAATTGCACCCCTAGCTGTGTCGGCCAGGCCGGAAGATCAGCATCCCGCCGATCAACACCACCACCGCTGCTACCAGGATGACAAACGCCGTCGTCCCGCTGATCCCGCCGGCCGGCGCGGGCGTCGGCGTAGGCCCGGCCTGCGGCTTCAGGCTCAGGATGAACAGCGTGATGTCGTTGATGTCCTGCTCGGAGAGCGGGCCGCCGTTGGCCTGCGCCCAGGCGGGCATGACCGAGCCTGGCACGCCGTTGGCAATCGTCTGGCGGATGGCGAGATCGGGCCGGATGCCCGGCCAGTCCTTCTGTAGCCGCGCGCCGATCCGGCCTTGCGCCTCTGCGCCGTGACAGGCGGCACAGTTTTCAGCGAACAGCTTCGCTCCCCGCGTCGCGTCACCGCTGACGCCGGCCACAGCCTGCGGCGTGACCGGCACCGGCGTGGGCGGCGACGCCACCGGTACGCTGACCCCGCCCCAGGTGCCAATATAGGCGATAATGTCGTCAATATCCTGCTCCGAAAGCGGGCCGCCGTTGGCCTGCGCCCAGGCGGGCATGACCGAGCCTTTGACGCCGTTGGAGATAATCTGCTTGAGCGCGGCACTGACATTGATGCCGGGGAAGTTCTTGCTGAGTTGCGGGCCGATACGGCCCTGGCCGGTGGGGCCATGGCACATGGCACAGTTCTCCGCATAGAGCCGTGCGCCGCGTTGAGGATCGCCCCCCTGCGCATAGACCAGGCCCGCCCAGGCCATCAGAAGCAAAATAATGCCGAATAGAGTGACACGGCCAACAGCCGTTCGCATGGAGGTCTCCTTAACCACAAGGCTAATCCGTCAGGTCCTTTCGTCAAGCGTCAGACGTCAAACGTCACGATGACGTCTGACGCTTGACGTCTGACGCTACTTGAGCGTCATCAGGTAGGCGATGATGTCGGCCAGGTCCTGGGCGCTCATGCGCTGGCCGAAGTCCTTGGGCATCACCGGATTGAAGCCCTGGACGATGAAGGCATCCGGCTGGACGATGGACTTATGCAGATACTGTTCAGCCGAAAGGCCCGGCTCGCGGGTGGCTGCGCGGGTGGCCACCCCCTCAATAGGCGGGGCGATGCTCCCGGCAGCCGCGCCGGTGTGACAGCCCTGGCAGCCCGCCGGCTTGCCGTCCGCCAGGGGCTGCTGGCTGTTGAACAGCGCCTGGCCGCGCGCGGCATCGCCCGGCGGCAACTGCACGTTCAGGTCGGTGCCCACCGGCTGAAAGGCGGCCATCGTAGGCGTGACCACCGGCGTGGCCGCCGCGGCCTCGTAGGCTTTGCCCCAGTTCATGACGAAGTTCACCAGGTCGTCAACCTGGTCATCGCGCAGGGGGCCGCCGAAGCGCTGGCTCCAGGTGGGCATACGTGCGGAGTAGTTGCTTCCCTGCGTGGGGATCGGTCGCCCGGCGGCGATGGTCAGTTTGATGAAGTCACGGACGGAGCCTGCGAACTGGGCCTCGCGGACGCGCTGACCGTTGAACAGCGCCGGAGTATTTAGCGCCGGCGCCACAGTGGGGATACCTTCGCCCTGCTTGCCGTGGCAGGGTGCGCAGTTGGACTCAAACAGGAGTGCGCCGTTCTCAATGGAGCGCCCGGCCTGGCCCGCCGCGAACGCCTCCATCCGCGCTGGCTCGTTGATTGCCGTCCAGGTGAGCAGCGCGATCGTCAACACGACGGCGAGAGTGCCGATCATCACCCGTAATGTCATGGTTAATGCTCCCCTGCGTAGTTAGACTGGCGGTGGACGTAGGTCGTCTTCTCAAACGTGCGGCTCTCCAGCCCTTCTGCCAGGTTCTCCGGGTTCTTGGGTACCTGAAACACGATGCGCAAGGTGATCTTCTTTAGGTCAGTCTGCCAGTCCTCTATGATCAGAATACCCTGTCCGCCGATCAATTCATGGGCGTAGCGTTCGGTGACCAGTTGCTTCAGTTCGTTGAGCACGGCCTGCAACTGGGGGGCGTTGGGCGGGGCGGTGTAATTGTCGTACACGCCGGAGATAAGTTGATCATAGGGGATGGCACGCACCGGTCCCACCTGCTCGCCAGGAATAAGAATCTGACCGATCTCCTGGTCGGCGGAGGTCTGCACCCGGTAGGCAGGTGTGCCCATCCAGGTCAGGATTACCAGCACGGCCGCCGCCACTAACCCCAGGCTGATACCCAGGCGGCGGTCGGCGTAGCGGCGGCTGGGCGCGACCTCCAGGTAGGGCAGGACGGCCAGGAAGGGGAAGACGATGCCGAAGGGCAGGATCACGCCGAAGAAGGTCTTATCACCCAGTTTGAGCAGCCCCTGGATCCACAGGAAGTACCAGGGCGCGGTGGTGTGCAGCGGCGTGGCCTGGGGATCGGCGTGGTGCTCCAGCGGCGCGTGGTGGACAAACAGCGCGATGGCGATGGTGATCAGCGACACTACCGCCGTCAGCATCATCTCGCTCGTCAGGATGTCCGGGATAAAATAGACGCGACGGTCCATAGGCACCTTACGGGCCGTATCCTCCCCAATCGGCTCCTTCTCCGGCGGCAGCGAGTGGCCATGCAGGACGACCTTATAGTAGTGCACGAAGAAGAAGAGGAAAGTCAACAGCGGCAGCATGAACACGTGGAGCAGGTAAAAGCGCAAGAGGCCGCCCGCGCCGATGTCAGGCGCGCCGCGCAACAGCAGGTTGGCGTTCGTGCCGATGAAGTCGGGCCCCAAGATCACATTCAGCGGCCAGGGCGTGGGCGAGGCTTCGGCCATGCTCGTGCCGATGGTCACCGCCCAGAAGGCCAGTTGGTCCCAGGGCAGGAGGTAGCCGCTGAAGCTCAGGAAAATGGTGAACAGCAGCAGGATCACGCCGGTGAGCCAGGTGAACTGGCGCGGTTTCTTGTAGCTGCCGGTGATGAACGTCCGCAACATGTGCAGGGCGACGATCGCCACCATAGCCTCCGCGCCCACGCGGTGGATGTCGCGCATCAGCCGCCCGAAGGGCACGTTGGACAGGATGTTGAGCATGTTACCGTAGGCCGCCTGGGGGGAGGGCGTGTAGAAGATCATCAGGAACAGGCCGGTGATCGTCTCCACAATGAAGAAGTAGAAGGAGAGCCAGCCCAGGCGGAAGGTGGGGTAGATGCCCGTGACATCTTTGTGATAGTAGGCCGGGCGGATGTGCAGGATGAAGCCGTCGGTGTGCGGTTTGGTGCGCGGATTGGGGCGCGGCGGCGGTTCGCCCCGCAACGCCGAGCGGATGTCGGCCACGCCCAGGCCCGCCGTAATGCGAACGACCGTCTCATCGGCCTTGGCCAAGATCGCTCGCTTCAGCCCCTTCTCCTCCACATCGCGCAGGAAGGGGATATGCTCATAGATGTACTCTTTCAGTTCATTACGCGGTCGGACGGGTGCTTCTGTGCTCATTCACAGTCTCCTCATGCATGGGACGCGCCCCTGACGCGCTTGCCGGTATCCACGATAAGCTGCACAGTGCCCGGTGGGATCTCAATCGGGTCGCCAGGCACCGGGCCACTCGCCGCCGCGTCTGGGTCGCCGATAGGCGTTTCGGCCAGGACGTTGCCACTGGCGTCCACCGCCCGGATGACAAAGCGGTCCAGGTTGCGCGGCGCCGGCCCTTCAATCCAGGTGCCGTTCAGGTTGAACTTGGAGCCGTGGCAGGGGCATTCAAAGCGGTTGTTCAGGTCCACCCACTTGTATAGGCAGCCCAGGTGGGTGCAGACCTTATAGAGGGCCACAATGCCGGGTTTGGTCCCCTGAGGGGAGTTGCCTCGTGCCTGCTTCTTTTGGGCGGCCTGGGGGCCGATGTTGACCAGCCAGAACTTGCCCTCGTTATAGGGCACCGGTCCTGAATCCGGCTGGGGCAGCCTGGCGACATCCACCGTGAACGTGCCGCCGAACTCGCCCGCCTTGAAGCGGGGCATGGCGAACCACAAGACCGCGCCAGCCGCTTCGGCGGTGAGTAGGGCCATGGAGGCGCCCCAGATGTAATACAGGAATTCGCGCCGGGTCATGCCGGGGGCGGCTGTTGTGGGGGGCGCTGCTGCCTCGGCGGGTGCGGCTCGGGGTGCAGGCCGGGCAGTAGGGGCGGCTGGCGCAGGCGCCGGGCGCGTCGCCACCGCTGGCGCAGCCGCAGCAGCCACGCCAGGCTGGGCCGGTTCAGCCGGGGCTGGTGCAACGACCGGCTCTGGCGGCATGGCAGGGGCAGCGGCCTCTTCACGGGCTGCACGCCGGGCCTCAGCCTCTGCCCGGCGGCGATCAATCTCCTCCGCCGAAAGCGTCGTCCCGGCCACAGTCGCTGAGGCGCCCCCGCCGCCGGCTTTGGCTGCCTCACGGGCGCGACGGCGCGCTTCTTGCTCGGCCTTGCGCCGGGCGATCTCCTCAGGTGTTAACCTTCTCGGTGTGGGTGTCTCTTCAGCCATGCAATTTCTCCTCTACGATGATGGCGCACACTCCCGGAAAATGCCGGAAGATTATAGCACCTCTATCAGCTTTGGGCGAATGCATCCCACAAACAAACAGACGACATGCGAATGGATGTCTGTGTCGCGCATGTTGACGGACTGGATTGGGTCACCTGTAAGGTGCTCACCCGGCCCTCCCTCAGGCGGCGGGGCCGGGGAAAATGGCGACGCAAATACGACCGCATTGGCCTCTATAGGAGAAATATATCACAAGTAGAGAAAGCTTGTCAAACGGGCCGGGGGCCGCCGCAGGTACCCCCCTGGGCTCCATCCAGGGGGAGGGCGTTATCCCCCCACCCCAGCCCTCCCCCGCAAGGGGGGCGAGTTCCCTCCCCCTGGATGGGGGAGGGGCAGGGAAATGCCCCACCGTTCATGGTGGGGCTTGTAGGAATGAGGCGCCGCCTCGCTCCTACTCTCTCTATAGAGGATGCGTGTTTTCATGCGAAACCGGGGGTTGTGTTATAATGGGGTTAGGCATCCTTCCAATGATGCTGAGACACTATTCATGAAACCAGTGCGTTTGCTTACGATCTTGATCGCCCTGGCCGTGCTGATTGCCGGTCTGGGCGCGGTCCGCTGGGTGCTGTACGCCGACCCGCGCCTGTTGCGGGATGTGAGCATCCGCCCGGCCCGCATTACGCCGAATGCCGATGGTCAGGAGGATGTGGCTCGGATCACCTATACGCTCACCCGTAATGCCCGCGTCTCTATCAGCTTCGTGGGCAGCGATGGCACACGCTACGATTTCCGCCGCGATCAACTCCGCTCGCTCAACCGCCCCACCGCGCTCAGCCCGGCGGAACCTTACGAGGTTCTATTTAGTGGTGTGGTCAATGGCTTTCGCCGCCCGAATGACCGCTTCCCCGGCGAGATCATTGCCCGTGTCCTCCCTGATGGCGATTACACCTGGTTCATCACCGCGACCGACGACGCTGGCGTCACCGAGACAGTCAGCGGCACGCTCCAGGTGCGCCAGGCCGATACTACCCTGCCTGAACTGCTGGACTTCAGCGTCTACCCGGAGGTGTTTACGCCCAACCAGGATGGTATAGATGACCATGCTTTCATTAATTATTATCTGACGAAGCAGGTTGAGAGCGTCCAGGTATATCTGCAGGGGCCCAACGGCGAGCGCTATGCCATTGCTGAGCGCCAGCGCGGTGTTGAGCCGGGCGCACCCGGACGGCACGACTATGACTACGATGGGGGGATCAATGCTGGGGGGCAACCCCCGCCTGACGGCACATATACACTTGTGGCTGAGGCCCAGGATCGCATCGGCCAGCGCGTGCGCGTGACGAAGCAACTTACCATCCGTGATAGCGGTGTTCCCCGTGCCGATATTGTCGCCACCCAGCCCGATGGCCATTCAGTGCAATGGTCAGCGACGAGCGTGATGATCAGCCATACGCTTTACTTCACGCTGACTGTGGAGAACTACGGCAACGCGCCCATCCGCACCACTGGCCCGCCGCCGGGCACATGCTATGATAGCGACCAGAACTTCAACCATTTCGGTTATGCGGAGGAGTCGGGTGCGTGGCGCGTCGGAATTGACTTTGACACCAGCTTGCGCAATTACCCCTTCCGCTGGGCGGTCGGCGTCCAGGGCCGGGACCTGGTCCAGATCGGCAAATACTGGTACCTGCCACCGGGCAAGCGGGCTGTGGTGACCGGCTGTATCCGCGTCGTGGACGTGCCGCTGCGCAACCCGCTCCAATTCTGGGCCGGCCTGATCCACGAGGACGTGGAGATCGCCGAGTTGAACAACTTCGTGGACCCCCATTGGATCACGATTCAGACCCCTTAATGCCGCACTGATGCCCAGGGTCGCTGTCGTCATCGTCAATTGGAACGTCCGCGATCTCCTGGCCGCCTGCCTGACATCGCTATACGCCGATTTGGACCGCGCCGGGCTGGAGGCGCAGGTCTGGGTGGTGGATAACGCCTCCACCGACGGCTCGCCGGAGATGGTGCGCAACCGCTTCCCCCAGGTTCGCCTGATCGCCAACCGCCATAATGCGGGGTTTGCGGCGGGGAACAATCAGGCGCTCCGCGAGGCCCTGGCCCTTACCCCCGACCCTGAACCGTCGTCCGAAGACGCAGTTTTGCTGCTGAACCCGGATACAGAGGTGCAGCCGGGGGCGCTGGCCGCGCTGGTGGACTGGCTGGAGAAGGCGCCGCGGGCCGCCGTGATTGGGGCGCGGCTGTCCTATGGCGATGGCAGCTTCCAGCATAGCGCCTTCCGCTTCCCGCGCCTGATGCAGATCGCCTTTGATCTGTTCCCGCTGCCCCCGCGGCTGTACGAGTCGCGGCTCAACGGGCGCTATCCCAGGGCGCTCTATGAGAGGGGGGCCCCTTTTGAGATTGACCATCCTTTGGGCGCGGCCATGCTGGTGCGCAGCGCGGCCATCCGGCAGGTGGGGCTGCTGGACGAAGGCTTTCATATGTATTGTGAGGAGATTGACTGGTGCATGCGCATGAAGGCGGCGGGCTGGCGTGCCTATTGTGTGCCACGCGCCCATGTGCTCCACTATGCGGCACGAAGCACGGGCCAGATACGCACGACTGCGTTCGTCCACCTGTGGCGCAGCCGACAGCGGCTCTACGCCAAGCATTATGGCCCGCTCACCCAAGCGGCTGCGCGTGCCCTTGTCCTGGCTGGGATGCGCTACCAGGCAGCGCAGGCACGCCGCGCCTATCGTGAAGGCCGTCTTGACGCAGCGACGCTAACAGCGCAACTCGCTGCCTTTGCGGAGGTGGCGGCTATCTGGACGGAGGACGGAGGACGGAGGACGGATGAACCCTTCCCCTCCCTTGATAGGGGAGGGGAAGGGGGAGAGGTCCACCTGCCCTCATCACCTGAACATGCTGGCCGGGGTGATCCTGACGTATAACGAAGCGGCGCAGATTGCCGCCTGTATAGACAGCCTGCGCTGGGCTGATGAGGTCGTCGTGTTTGATTCGTTCAGCACGGACGGCACGGTGGAACTTGCCCGCCAGGCCGGGGCGCGGGTGTTGCAGCATCCCTTCGCCAACTACGCCCAGCAGCGCAATGCGGCCCTGGACGCGGTGGAGGCCGATTGGGTCTTCTTCGTGGATGCAGATGAGCGGGCCACGCCAGAACTGGCCGCTGAGGTCCGCAGCGTGCTTACACGTGAGGAGAACGGCTGGTGGGTGCCACGCCACAACTACATCTTCGGGCGGCTGACCAAAGGCGCGGGCTGGTATCCCGATTATCAGATGCGGTTGCTGCGCCGGGGGGCGGCCCGCTATGACCCGGCGCGCCCGGTGCATGAGCTGGTCATCCTGGAGGGCAAAGCCGGGCACTTAAGCCACCCGCTGATCCATTACAACTATGCTACCCTGGCCGAGTTTATGGCCAAACAGGCGCGTTACACCGAGTACGAGGCTCACAGGTTCTATCAGCAAGGGGTGCGCCCCAAACCGCACCATTACCTTTCTCAACCGCTGCGCCATTTTTACTGGCGCTTCATCACCCTGCGCGGCTATCGCGATGGGCTGCACGGCCTGCGGCTCAGCCTGCTGATGGCCTACTATAACTTTGAGATGTACCGGCGGCTGGGCCAACTCTGGCGCGCCCCCCGTGACATTCCCCAACCCAGCAGTTAACACACCCTTAATCAACCCCTTGAAGTGCCCTGATAGAGGGAATGCCCTTGAGGTTAAAACCGAGCTTCCTGGGGCAACCTGGGGGTTGTCCAGATAGGCCAGTTGCGCTATGCTATAGGGACGTCGCTTAAAAGCGTGAGAGCCGGGGACGCCGACCCCGGCCCTCGCTAAAAGGAGGAGAAGAAGAGATTTTCGCCCTTCGCTAATAGCTATACCACATATCCGTATGGTTTTACTTGACGCTTACCTGACGTTTACCCTACGCTTTCCCTACGCTTTTTTGACAGTTGGCGGATGAACATCGCGTCGTGGATCAACCAACTCAAGCGCTGGTGGCCAGCGGTGGCCATTCTGGTGACGGCGATCGTATTGATCGCCGGGCCGGAACTGTGGCAGGACCTTGTGGCTCCGCTGGCCGCCGGAGAGCGGATAAAAGCCGCGATCATGGCAGCGGGGCCGCTGGCTCCGCTCGCCTATATCGCTTTCTATGCGATCCAGATTCTGGTCGCGCCGATCCCAGGATCGCCATTTGCGCTGGCTTCCGGCTACCTGTTCGGCCCAATCGCAGGAGGCATTTACAGCCTGGTGGCGGCGGCTCTCGGCCTGACCCTGGCGATGGCCCTCTCACGGCGCTTCGGC
Organism: Anaerolineae bacterium; assembly: GCA_034432795.1. Classification (GTDB taxonomy): domain Bacteria; phylum Chloroflexota; class Anaerolineae; order DSLN01; family DSLN01; genus DAOUBF01. The sequence goes on along the minus strand of DAOUBF010000047.1, from coordinate 46,955 downwards.
AGGCCCCTGGTCGCCCGGCTGGTGGGCCAGGAGGAGATTGACCGCTGGGAAGAGGCGCTGGGGACGGAATCCGCGCTGTTGTGGTATTTTGTTTTCCTGCTGCCTATAGGCGATGCAGGCTATTATCTGGCGGGGTTGAGCCGGGCGCGCCTGCGCAGGCTGGTCATAGCGGGCGTGCTGGCCCGTGCCCCCAACCAGTTCGTGATGAGTTGGGTGGGGGCCCAAACCGGTGAACGGTTGATCCTGGCGCTGATCGGCCTGATCCTGCTCAGCGCCGTGATCCTGCTGGCCTGGCAGAGATGGGGGCGCCAGCTCCAGGCCAGGGTGCTGGCCCTGGGGCGTCGCTCCGCATCCATTGCCCCGCCTCTACCGCCCGGTGAGACCCCCGACTGACCTTCCTCAGGCTTGTCTGGACTCCCCTCTCAAAACGGTCACCCTGAGCGCGGCGAAGGGTCTCTTACCCGCCAAAGCGAGCGGCTTCGCTGCGCTCAGCAGGAGAGGACGCGGCTGTCTGCCTATCCTGGCGGGGCTTACTCCTCCTCTTCTTCGTCTTCGCCCTCATCCCCATTCTGGCCGTGGACGTGGCCGTGCATCAACTCCTCCGCGGTGGCTTGGCGCAGCCCGCGGACGGTCACATCAAAGTACAGGTCCTCGCCCGCAAGCGGATGGTTGAGGTCCACCACAACGGTATCGGGGTTGACTTCAATCACGGTGACGGGGAAGCTGTTGCCGAAGCTATCCCGCCCGTAGAACATCATCCCTGGAAGCAGGGGTTCATTCGGGGGGAACTGCTCGCGTGAGAGCGTGTGAATCTGGTCCGGCTGGCGTTCGCCGTAGGCCTGTGCCGCTGGGACGATCACCTGGCGCGTTTCGCCCACGCGCATGCCCGCTACACCGGCCTCCAGGCCGGGGATGATCTGCCCCTGGCCGTGCAGGTACTCCAGCGGTTCCTGCCCTTCACTGGTCTCAATGAGCGTGCCGTCCTTCAGGCGCAGGGTATAGTCCATCGTGACGACGACGCCATCCGCAACAATCTCAGGTTCCATAGGTCTTTTTCTCCTTTTCTGGCTCGCCGGCCCACCGGCGAAAAAGATGCCGCCAGGCCCTGTCATCAGCCTGGCGGCAAACGCATTCCGCTGGCACATCCAGCCGTCAGCCTGCGACTCCACAACCGATTATAGCACCGATTTCCTTCCTGCGCAACGATCAGTACGCCAGCACAAACAGCAGGTCATTCACATTCGTGTTCGTCGGCCCGGTGCGGATCAACCCGCCCAGGCGGTCAAAGTAGGTGTAGGAGTCGTTATTGGCCAGGTAAGCGCGGGCCTCCAGGCCCAACGCCCGGCCCTGGGCGATGGTCTCGCCGCTGGCGATGGCCCCGGCAGCGTCGGTGGGGCCATCGTTGCCGTCGGTGGCCAGCGTGGCGATGAGCACACCGGGCCAGCCATCCAGTGCGATGGCTGCCGCTAGCGCTAACTCTTGATTGCGCCCCCCACGACCAGAACCGCGCAGCGTGACTGTCGTCTCGCCGCCCAGAACCAGGCAGGCTGGGGGGCGCAACGGGCGGCCATGGCGCGCCAGGTCTTTCGCCAGCGCCGCCGCTACGCGCGCCACCTCACGCGCCTCCCCCTCCACAGACGTGGAGAGCACCAGCGCGGCGAAGCCCAACTCCCGCGCCCGCCCAACGGCGGCCTGCGCGGCCAGCGCATTGGAGCCGATGATAACGTTCTGCACGCGCTCAAACAGCGCCTCCCCTGGCTTGGGTGTCTCCGGCACCTGCCCGGCCAGCCCGGCCCGCAAGCGCTCCATGATGGAACGGGGGACAGCCTCCACCAGGCCATAGGTCTCCAGCACGGCCCAGGCATCGGCGAAGGTAGTGGTATCCGGGCTGGTCGGGCCGGAGGCAATCACGTCAAGCGGGTCACCGACGACATCAGAGAGGATCAGGGAGATCACGGTGGCGGGCGCGGCCAGTTGGGCGATGCCGCCCCCTTGAAGCTGTTGGAGGTGCTTGCGCAGGGTATTGATCTCGTTGATCGTAGCGCCACAGCGCAAGAGCGCGTCGGTCAGTGCGCGCAGGTCCTCCAGGGTGATGCCCGGCTGCGGCAGGGTCAGGAGGGCGGAGCCGCCACCGGAGATCAGGCAGATGACCAGGTCATCCGCGCCCGCTTCGCGCAATAGGGCCGCCAGGCGCCCGGCCCCCTGCACTCCTGCTGCGTCCGGCACCGGATGTCCGGCCTCAAGAAGCTGGAACGCACCGCCCGCCAGCGGAGAGGCGTCTTTCAGCGTATGACCGTATTTGGTGATGACGAGGCCGCCGGTTAAGCGCTCGCCCAGGATGGCGGCGCTGGCTGCTGCCATAGGTGCAGCCGCTTTGCCGCCACCCACAATGAACACACGGCGGTAGGCGTTCAGGTCATATCGGCGGCCGGAGACAAGCAAGGCATCGCCTTCGCGCCGCAAGGCACGCCGCACGGCGGCTGCAGGGTCCACCGCTGCCAGTGCCGCCTGGCATAGGGCGGCAACATGCTCCATGCGGTGCTCCCACTGAGGTTTGGCGGCCATATATGTCCTCCTCCAATATCCTCACCCTCCACCCCCCTCTCCCGAAGCTGGGGGGAGGGATAATCTTCTACGAAACCCGATTATAGGATCGCCGGCCTAACACTTCAAGCTTGACGTGGCGCCAATTCTGGGCTATATTGGGGAGAAAAGTAGACTATTTCACAAACAGGAGCATCCCATTGAGCCAGGCAACCCTTACAGCGTCCTCAGCGCAGGCCGTGCCGCACCCGCAATGGGAGGAAGGCCATGAGGTGGGGATGGACAATCGCAAAATCGGCGTATGGTTGTTCATCGCCTCGGAGGTCATCTTCTTCGCCGGGCTGATCAGCGCCTATCTTCTGTATGTACAGGGTGGGCGTGTGGAGAAGCCGGTACATGCCATGAGCGTGCCGCTGGTGGGCCTTAACACCTTCATCTTGATCGTCAGCAGCCTGATGATGGTGCTGGCCTTCGCCTCGGTCCAGCGCGGCAGCCAGCGCGGGCTACGTCTGTTTTTGTTCCTGACGATGGTCTTTGGCCTGCTCTTCCTGGGCGGCCAGGCTTACGAGTTCGCCACCCTGTTCCGCGAGGGCATTACGCCGACCACCAGCCTGTTCGGCACGGCCTTCTTTACGCTGACGGGCTTCCATGGCGCCCATGTGGCGGTCGGCGTGCTCTGGATTTTGGCGGTCCTGATCAAGTCCCTGAGTGGCCGGTACTCACCGGCCAACCCCATCCCGATTGAGGTGGTCGGCCTGTACTGGCACTTCGTGGACATCGTCTGGATCATGCTGTTCACCATTATCTATCTGCTTTGAGGGACTGCCATGGAGACATCGCACACACACCCCAAAACTCTGCACTACGTCGGCATCTTCGTCGCGCTGGCCGTCCTCACGGGGATAGAGATCGCCGTCAGCACCGCCATAGCAGGCTCGGCTCTGCGGGTGGTGCTGCTCCTGGCACTGGCGGTGAGCAAGGCCACGCTGGTGGCGCTGTACTACATGCATCTGCGCTATGACAGTCGCATGTTCGCTGTGATCTTTCTCATCCCGGTCGTGTTCTTTATCGGGTTTGTCCTGGCACTGGCATTTAGTTGACGGAATGCCTGTCCTTGGAGGAGAGCACCCCAATGCACGCAGAGACACCGCCTGAAGCGGGCCACAGTGACATCCACATGCCGGCCCCCAGCCTCTGGCCGGCCCTCCTTGCACTCGGCGCGGCGCTCGTGGGGCTGGGCCTGGTGTATCGTGGGCCGGTGCTGATTATTGGCTTGATCATCTTCCTCGGCGCATTCATCGGCTGGGTGTTTGAGGACGAACTGAAACGCCTGCGCAGATCGGGCCAGAGACACTAGGCGACTGTCCCCCGCCACTCTGCGACGGCTATGGAAAGCCGCCCTACAGGGCTGTTCCCCGCCAACATGATCACCAGCCTCTCCAACGAGCGCGTCAAGCGCGTGCGTTTGCTTCAGGCGCAACGGCGCGCCCGGCTGCGCCAGGGACGCTTCGTCATTGAGGGAGTCCGCCTGATTGAGGAGGCCGTTCTGGCCGGTACCCCCCTGGAGTTCGTGTTCTACGTTCGGGGAATTGAGGAGGAGGGGCGGGCGCGTGCCCTGCTTGCCACACTGCGCGAGCGGGGCGTGCCCCTGCTGGAGGTCAGCGAAGCTGTGATGCGGGCCTGTAGCGATACAGAGACGCCTCAGGGCCTCCTGGCCGTGGCCGAGATACCGCGCCTGTCGCCTCCTAGCCCGCTGGCGTTTGTCCTGGTCGTGGATCAACTGCGCGACCCCGGCAACCTGGGGACCATCCTGCGCACGGCGGCAGCCGCCGGTGTGGAACTGGTGCTCCTGGCCCCCGGCACGGTGGATGTCACCAACCCCAAAGTGGTGCGCAGCGGCATGGGCGCCCATTTCCGCCTGCCGTTGCGCCAGCAGGGCTGGGCCGAGATCGCGGCGACGCTGAGCGGGCTGGACATCTGGCTGGCCGAGGCCGGGGAAGGCCAGCCCTACTGGCAGGTGGACTGGTGCAGGCCGGTGGCACTGGTTGTCGGCGGCGAGGCCGAGGGGACCAGCCCGGAAGCGGCGGCCCTGGCCACCGGGCGCGTGACCATCCCCATGCCCGGCGGCGTAGAGTCGCTCAATGCCGCTGTGGCAGCGGGGGTGTTGCTGTTTGAGATTGTGAGACAACGGGCACAGCAGGCATGACCCCCGCTCTAGAAACCTTCTCCGAGAAGCCGGGTTTCTGAAGGAAGGACGACCGATGATGGTATGCCCCTACAAGCCGGTTGCCAGGGAAGGAGGACGGCGGCGCCGTGCCCTTACAGAACGCCTGCCCTGGCCCAGTGAAGCCCTATGGCCTCACGTTCCTGACCGCTGCGGCGGCGGCGGTCTCCGGCGTGGCGCGGCCCAGGAGCACATCCTCAACCGCCTGGCGCAGCGCCGGGGCGATGGCGGTATAGACTGCTGCGGGCGGGCGGGCGACGGCCTTTTCCAGAAGTTCCTGGAGGAAGGGGAGATAGGGATCGGGCGCTTCGCTCAGCGTTTCCCAGGTCGCCAGCGCGCTGCGCCGCGCCGGGAGGACAGCGGCGGCGTGGCTCCAGCGGCCCAGGTTCTCAGGGGCGGTCAGATGGAGCAGCAGTTGCTGCGCCAGGGGGGCGCGCAGCGGATCGCGGGTGACGAGCACCCATACCCAGGCGCTCCCCAGGGAGGGGGCCGGGGCCTCCCAGCCCGGCAGCGGGCCAGCGGCGACCGCGCCGAGGGTCGTCCGGTCGGCCAGATAGCGCCCGGCGCTGACCACAGCCAGGGGCGTGCCGCTTCGGAAGGCCGCCCAGGTGTCTTCGGCGCTCTTCGCCTGTGTCGCGTTCGTGGTGATGCCAGCCTGACGCGCTGTCTCCAGGATGCGCAGCATCTCAATCAGCGGCGCGACCTCCAGGTGGGGGGCGCCTGAGGCATCGGTCAACGTCCCCCCGATACTCAGGTACAGGCTGATGAGCGTATCGGCATGAGTGCTTTCTCCCGCAGGGAAGGCGAAGCGCACACCCGCGCTGATCACATCGGTCCAGGTCAATGGCGCCGCCTCAAGGCGCGTGGGGTTATACGCCACATGCTCCACCGAGACGATATAGGGCATCCCCATCAACCGCCCGTTCACCGTCGCCAGGGCGCGGGCAAAGGGGAAGAGATCATCGGCGGCCGCGCCGACCACATCGTCCAGCGGCTGGATCAGGTCTGCCTGGGCTGCCTTGGGCAGGTCGGCGGCGTCCAGGATCATCAGGTCGGGCAGGGTCGCCGGAGCTACGGCGCTGGCGGTCTGGAGGAAATCAAACAGCCCCCCCGTGCCGCCGGGCTTCTTGAGCAGCGTCTGGATGTGGACATTGGGATGATCGGCGAGAAAAGCGGCCAATTGCTGGCTGAGCACCTGCCCGGCAGGTGTCCCTTCGCAGGGCGCGGGGCAGGTTTCGCCATCAGGCGCGAGGCCCTCGGTCGTCCATAGGGTGAGCGTGATCGCCTGGCCAGGCTCAATGCCGGGCGTCTCTGGCTTCGGGGTGGGACCCACCGGAACGAAGGTGGGGGTTGGCAGGCGGGTCGGCGTTGCCGTTGGCCCGGTGGGCGTGGGTACGCTGCTGCATCCGGTCACCAGAGCGACCAACAAGATGACAACGGACGATGGACGGGGGATGAGGGACGACATAGGACTTCGTGATTGTTGGCGCAATTATAGCATATAACGTAAGGAGCGTATAGAATTGGTGCGCTATACACTATCACCCCCTCCCTGGAGTTCTCCCCCGTTAAAGGGGAGAGCAGTGGAGTTACCCCCTCCCCCACACAGGGGGGGGAGGGCCGGGGTGGGGGGTAATATCACCCCCTCCCTCACCCTCCCCCATCTAGGGGGAGGGAACATATTCCCCCTCCCCCCTGTGTGGGGGAGGGCCGGGGTGGGGGGTAAGCCAGTGAGAGGGAGGCGAGTGTGCGGGTCTTTGTAACAGGCGGCACCGGGTTCATCGGGTCGCACCTCATTGATCGGCTGCTGGAGCACGGCCACGCAGTGCGGGCGCTGGTGCGCTCGCCCAATAAGGGCCTGGGCCTGCGTGAGCGCGGCGTGGAGATCGTCCAGGGGGACCTGGACGATGGGGAGGCGTTGAGACGCGGTGTAGCCGGGGCCGAGGTGGTCTACCATGTGGCCGGGCTGATCGGGCTGAAGGGACAGCGCGATCAGATCATGCGCACCAACGTAGGCGGGACAGAGAACCTCCTGGAGGCCAGCGCTGTCGCTGGTGTGCGCCGCTTTGTGTTTGTGAGCACGGTGGGCGTGTATGGACTGAGCAGCGCACCCCGTCCCATCACGGAAGATGCGCCCCTGGAGGGCGAAGACGCCTGGTATGACCGGGGCGGCTATTATACATCCAAAGTCCTGGCCGAAGCCCGCGTGCGCCAGGCAGCGGCCCGACATGGCTTTGAGTTTGTCATCCTCCGCCCCACATTTGTGTACGGCGAGCGCGATGTGGTGACACACCAGGCCATCCGGCTGGCGCTGCGCCTGCCGCTGGTGCCTCTGCCGCTGGGGGGGCGGATGCGCGTGGACTTTGTGCACGGCCAGGATGTGGCGGAGGCTATCTTTCTGGCAGGGGTATGCGCGCAGGCAGCGGGAGAGACCTTCAATGTGACCGCTGACGAGGCGACGACGCTGGTGGAGGCTCTGGCGCTGGTGCGCAGCGCCGCCGGTCGCCCGCTGCGCGTCTTGCCCCTTCCGCTCCCGCCGGGGGCCTTGGGCCGGAGGCTGCGCGCCGGCCTGTATTACGACGTGCGCAAGGCAAAGGCGATCCTGGGCTATCAACCCCGCATCCGCCTGCGCCAGGGCCTGCCCCGCGTGGTGGCCGCACTGTTGGATCGGGTAAAATAGAGGTGGCGTGCACGCGAGTGGTTAAGGTACTTAACGGATTATCTACAGGAATCAAGGAAATTAGGAGAGGATCATCGTTATGGCTGTCCTGGAAACGTCGGGCGTGGTGAAAGAATATCGCATGGGCGAGGTGAACGTGCGCGCGCTGGACGGCGTGAATTTCGTGGTGGAGCGCGGCGAGTTCGTGGCCGTGATGGGGCCGTCCGGCTCCGGCAAAAGCACCCTGCTGCATATCCTGGGCGGGCTGGACGCGCCCTCGGATGGCGAAGTGACTCTGGCGGGCCAACCGTTGGCCCGCCTCTCCGATAACCAGATCACCCTGGTACGTCGGCGCAAAGTTGGCTTCATCTTCCAGTTCTACAACCTGCTGCCCACGCTGACCGCCGAGGAGAACATCGCCCTGCCGCTCCTGATTGACGGCCAGCCCATAGCCAGGCACCGCGACAAGATCAACCGGCTGCTTGACCTGGTTGGCCTGACAGACCGGCGCCATCATAAGCCTGACCAACTCTCCGGCGGCCAGCAGCAACGCGTGGCTATCGCCCGCGCCTTCGTCAACGACCCGGAGATCGTCCTGGCCGACGAACCCACCGGCAACCTGGACTCCAACGCCGGCACAGCCATCCTGGAGTTGTTGCGCCGCTCATGCGATGAACTCGGCGCTACCATCGTCATGGTCACCCACGACCCGCGTGCGGCCAGCTACGCCGACCGGATCGTGTTCCTGAAGGATGGCCGTATCGTCTATGAGCTTAAGAACGGCAAGGATGGTCGCGGGCAGGACGTGAACCGGATTGTGGCGGTGATGGCGGAATTGGAGCTATAGCATAGGTGTGATGATACGGGGTACCCTGCCCGGACAAGGCTCAATCATAGGTATCCTTCTCGCGGCGGGCAACATCGTATATTTCAATCCGGCGCTCTTTGTCATCTATGGTGTAGAGGACACGGTAATCCTTGCGCACGACAATACGCCAGGCATTCTCTCGTCCGATGATCTTACGGCAGCCGCGCGGCCTGGGGACTTCGCGCAGGGCCAGAATGGCCCGGTTTACATCACGCCGGATGTCGGATGGCAACTGCCGGATTTTCTTTTCCGCAGCCGCCGTGATGAAAAGGCTATACATCGGAGGGGTCCAGCAACCCCTCAGCGACAAGCTCAGCTACAAACTCTTCGTAAGGACGCTGAGGCTCGCCAGCTAATTTCTCCAGAATCTCAATGTCTTTCAGGTCTTGCAGGGCTTCTATGAGTTCACTGTATTGGGTCCAGGAGATAAGTACAGCGCGAGGCTGGTCGTCCACCTTGAGAATAATGGGTTGGCCACGGCTATCCAACAGATCTAGTAGGCGCTGAGCCTGGGAGCGCAGCGCGGTGACGTCAAGCGTATTCTCAGCCATTGGTAACACCTTCCATAGTTCGCAGTATAAAGTGGAATGAGATGAATGTCAACGCCAGGACAGCAAGCCATCAACATCCAGCATCAAGGTCAGGATTGAACGCCCAAAACTGAACGCTACAGCGGATAGGTGAGATCCAAACATGCTCCTCTGGGGTTACATGGCACAACTCACCCCCGTCATCCTGGCCCTGCGCAATATGCGCGTGCGTTGGGTGCGCACCACCCTGACCACGATGGGCATCGTCCTGGGCGTGGCGGTCATCCTGGCGGTCAACGTGGCCAACGCCAGTACCCTGGCCGCCATCAACACCGTCTTTGATGAGGCCTCAGGCAAAGCGCACCTGACGGTGGAGAGCAAGGCCATTGCCGGGGAGGGCTTTGATGAGAGCGTGGCCGGGCGCGTGGCTCGCATGGAGGGGGTGGCTCTGGTGGCGCCTACCGTCAGCGCCTTCACTGTGCCCGCCAGCCAGGCCAAAAACTGGACGTTGAACTACAGCATCAGCGGCATGGCCAACCGCAGCGAACTCCAGCTCGTCGGCATTGACCCCGCTACCGACCCCCAGGTGCGCCAGTACAAGCTCGTCGCCGGGCGGCTGCTTGAGCCGGGCGAAAGGGATTACAACGTTGTGCTGGTGAAGGACTGGGCCGAGGAAGAGAAGCTCCAGATCGGGCGCGACCTGAGCATCCTGGTGCCGTCGGGCCAGGCCAAACTGCGCATTGTGGGCCTGATCAGCAAAGAGGGGCCGGGGCTGGCGAACAACGGCGCGGTGGGCTTTGTGCCGCTCAGGGTGGTGCAGGACCTGTTTGGGCGGGGAGGGCGCATTGACGCGCTGGACATCCTGGCCACAGCGGAGGTGGCCAATTCCCCCGCCCGGCTGGAGGCGTTGAAAACGCAGATAGCCGAGCGGTTGGGGACGCGGTTCAGCGTGACCTATCCGGCGACGCGCGGCGAGATCGCCGCCAGGCGCCTGGCGAGTTACCAGCTTGGCCTGAACTTCTTCAGCATCGTGGCCCTGTTCGTGGGCGCCTTCCTCATCTACAACGCCTTTGCCATGACCGTTGTGGAGCGCACCCGCGAGATCGGCATGTTACGGGCGTTGGGCATGACCCGGCTGCAGACGCTGGGGCTGGTGCTGACAGAGGCCGCTCTCCTGGGGCTGATCGGGTCGCTGCTCGGCGTGGGCTTCGGCCTGCTCCTGGCGCGCGGGCTGACCGCCGTCATGGGCTTGATCACCGGCGTGCAGATCACCATCCTGACTGTGCCCCCCGCTGATCTGGGGCGCAGCGCCCTGGTGGGCATGAGCGTCACCCTGGTGGCAGCCTGGCTTCCCGCCTACAACGCCAGCCGCATCTCGCCGCTTCAGGCGCTGCGTGTTGCGGGCCATGTGGATGAAAGCCGCTGGGTGCGCCGGGGGTGGACCTATGGCCCGGCGGTGGTGGGCGTCTCCTACGCCATACTCAACTGGGTGCCGGTGCGCCGCGAGATGGCCTATCCGGTGGGGGCGGCCAGCGTGTTTGCCCTCATGCTCGGCGCCACCCTGTGCGTGCCGCTGGTGGCGGGCGCGCTGGAACGCCTCTTCCGCCCGTTGTTCGTCCTGGTCTATGGTCAGCCGGGGCGGCTGGGCAGCGCCAATGTGGAGCGGGCCAAAGGGCGCACCACCCTGACCGTCGCCGCGCTCATGGTGGGCATTGCCATGATCGTCGGCATCGCCGGCATGACCGGCAGCTTCCGCCAGGAGATCCAGACTTGGGTGGAGACCGCGCTGGGCGGCGACCTATATGTGCGCTCGCCAGTGCGGATGCGGCTGGACCTGGTGGGGCGGATCGCCTCTATTGAAGGGGTCGCCGCCGTCAGCCCCTCGCGCTTCACCGGCGCCCGCTACGTCTCGCCGCAGGGCAGCGTCTCAGAGGACACCCTGGTGTTCATTTCTATTGACCCGGTCACCTATCCCCAGGTCGCCACCTTCCAGTTTGAGAATACCGTCGGCGACATGGCCTCGCGTATGGCGCGGCTGGCCCAGGGCGACGCGGTATTGATCGGCACGACCGTCGCCGACCGCTACAACCTAAAGCAGGGCGACCGCATCCGCCTGGACACGGGCCGGGGGCAACACGACTTTGAGGTCGCGGGCATCCTGGTGGACTTCACCGGCCAGGGGCTGGTCGTCTATGGCAGCTACGCTGACCTGCGCCGCTACTTCGGCCTGAACGACGCCGACCGGCTGATCGTCAAGCTCAAACCTGGCGCCTCGCTTGACGAGGTGAAGAACCGCATCACCGAGGAGGTGGGCAAGAGCCGCCACCTGCAGGTGGAGACGAGCGCTACCTTCCGCGCCCGGCTGCTGGACCTGACCGCCCAGGCGTTCTCGCTGTTTGACGTTTTGGCGCTGATCGGTATCATCATCGCCGCGCTGGGCGTGATCAACACCATGCTGATGAACGTGTTGGAGCGCCAGCGGGAGTTGGGCGCGTTGCGCAGCCTGGGCATGACGCGGGCACAGGTGAGAGGGATGATCCTGGCCGAAGCCGGGACGATGGGGCTGATCGGCGGCGTGTTTGGCCTGAGTTTCGGCCTGGTCCTGGCGCAAACCTTCGTGATCGCTATGCGAGCCATCAACGGCTATGTGCTTCAGTATGTTTTACCGCTGACGGCGCTGGGCGTGGGCGCGCTGATCGCCATCCTGGTGTCGCAAGGCGCGGCGCTCTACCCGGCGCTCAAGGCGGCCCAGGTCAACATCATTGAGGCCATCAAGCATGAGTAACATTCGTCGTTGGGTCATCGGTGTATTGGTAGTCCTGGTGCTTGTCGTGATCGGGTACGCAGGCTATCAGCGCTATGTGGCGCCTGTGCCCCCCACGCCCACGCCGCCCCCTGTAGCCACGCCGCGCAAGCAGAGCGTCTCGGCGGAGGCCTCGGTTGTCCCGCAGCGGCACGCAACCCTGGCGTTCAAGGGCGGCGGTAAGGTGGCCGCAGTGCTGGTCAAGGTCGGTGATCAGGTGGAGGCCGGCCAGCCGCTGATCCGACTGGAGGCCGACGACCTGCAGGCAGCGGTGGCCCAGGCCGAGGCCGGGCTGGAGTTGGCGCGGGCAAAGCTGGCCCAGGCCCAGGCCGGGGCGCGTGCCGAGGAGATTGCGGTAGCCCAGGCCAACCTAGCGGCGGCGCAGGCCGCGTTGGCCCAGGCCCAGGCTGAGCGCGATAACCTTCGCGCCGGCGCCCGGCCTGAGGAGATCGCAGCAGCACAGGCGCAGCTTGAAGCTGCCCAGGCCCAGTTGTATTACGCCGAGAGCGTGCACGAGGCGGCCATGAGCGGCTTCGGCCCCAAGGAGTGGGAAGCCCGCCAGCAGCGCGAGGTGGCCCGCGCCAACGTCGCAGGGGCACAGGCGCACCTGGACCTGCTCAAAGCCGGGCCGACGCGCGCGCAGTTGCGTGCGGCCCAGGCCGGGGTAGAGGTGGCCGCCGCGCAGGTAGAGGCAGCCCAGGCGCAACTCAACCTGGTCCGGGCCGGGCCGCGCCGCGAGGACCTGGCCGTGCTGGAGGCCGGGGTGAAGCAGGCCGAGGCCAGCCTCGCCCAGGCGCGGGCAGCCCTGGCGCAGACCGAACTGGTCGCACCTTTCGCCGGAACAGTCGCCGAGGTCATACCGGAGGTCGGCGAGGTGGTGGCGCCGGGGGCGCCGGTCATCATTCTGGCCGACCTGGCCCACTGGCAGGTGGAGACGAAAGACCTGAGTGAGGTGGACGTGGTGCAGGTGCAGGTGGGCCAGAGGGCCAGCGTGACCCTGGATGCGTTCCCCGGCCGCACCTTCAGCGGGCGCGTCTCCCGTATCGCCCTGGTCTCCTCAGAGAGCCGGGGGGACATCGTTTACCGCATCACCATTGACCTGGACGATCCCGGTGTTCCCTTGCGGTGGGGCATGACGGCGTTTGTGGACATTCAAGTTGGAGATTAGAGATGAGAGATTGGAGATTAATCTCTAATCTCCCATCACACTCTGTGTTGAGGCGGCCAGCATATCCAGCGCCCGCATGTTCGCCTGCGCGTCCTCGGGTGGGTAAGGGAGTGGACGGCGCGAGAGCAAGGCGTCATTGAACGCTTCCACCATGAGGGCATAGCTGTTGGCCGGCGGGACGGTGATCGTGGTCTCTTCGTCGCCGCGCACCAGGGTGATCGTGGTGGGCCTGGAGCCTGGGTTGTACGGCCAGGGGAGGGTGATGCGCCCGGCTGTGCCTATGATCTCCAGCCCCTGGCGCAAGGGCAGGCGGAAGCTGCAATCCACCAGCGCGTATCTCTCCTCGGGGAACACCAAAACACCCACCAGGGTCTCATCTACCCCGCGTGGGGTGAAGGTGGCCGCTGCCAATGCCCGCACCGGCTCTGCGCCGAACATCAGGCGGGCGGCGCTGACCGGATAGCAGCCCACGTCCAGGAGCGCACCACCCCCCAGCGCCGGATTCCAGCGCACATCGTCGGGCCGGTTCAGTTCAAAGCTGAAGCTGCCCCGGATCAGGCGTGGCGTGCCGATCTCGCCAGCGCGCACGCGTTCCAGGGCCTGGGCGATTTGGGGATGGTGGCGGTACATGAAGGCCTCGGCCAACTGCACGCCCTGCTCACGGCAGGCGGCGATCATCTCCCCGGCCTGGCTGGCGTTGAGCGCCAGGGGCTTCTCGCACAAGACGTGCTTGCCCGCCTGGGCGGCCCGGATCGTCCAGGGCGCATGGAGCGCGTTCGGCAGGGGAATGTAGACCGCGTCTATATCGGGGGCCTCCAGTAGAGCCTCGTAGCTGCCGAACGCCTTGGGGATGCCAAAGCGGGCAGCGGTGGCTCTGGCCTTATCCGCGTCGCGGCTGGCGATGGCGATCAGTTCGGCGCTGGCGACCTGCTGGATTGCCGGGATCACCTGGTTCAGCGCGATACGGGCGGCGCCGAGTACACCCCAACGAATGGTAGTCGGATGAGAGGAGGCTGGCATCATCGCGTCAAGAGCCATTCTTAAAGTATACTCCACTTTGTCGCACCGTGCCTGCCCTGCTGCGGCGGCTATGGAAAGCCGCCCTACAGGCTCAGCCGTAGGCCGGGTTTCCCTCCCTGGTGTAGGGCAGGTTTCCATACCTGCCGCTCTTTGGCGGCTATGGAAAGCCCAGCCGTAGGGCAGGTTTCTATACCTGCCGCTCTTCTGTCCTGTTGCGGCGGCTATGGAAAGCCTTTCGGCGGCTATGGAAAGCCGCCCTACTGGCTATCTATCCGCCTCGCCCATCCTGCCATTTATGAGAGGATCTCAATGTGAGCCTGTTGACAAGCGCGAAAAATTGGTCTATACTGACTTATAGTCAGTAACTGACCGGCGGTCAGCCAGCAGAGGCCCATGTGACCCACATGACGACGGAGCGACGGCGGGCACGGGAGCGCGAGGAACGACGCGATTCCATCCTCCACGCCGCACGCAAGGTCTTCCTGGAGAAAGGCATCCACCGGGCGACGGTGGACGATGTCGCCCAGCAGGCCGAGGTCAGCAAGGGCACGGTCTATCTGTACTTTGAGACCAAAGAGAGCCTCCTCGCTGCTCTCCTTCTGGAAGACCTGGAGAAGCTGGTGGCGCAACTTGAGGCCGCGTTTGCGCCGGGCCAGCCTCTATCGGCGGAGGAGCGGGTGCGCCGCCTGGCGCAGGCCTACTTGAGCTTCTTCCAGGCTAACCCCCACAGCTTCCGGTTGATCATGGCCTTTGACCGCGGCCATTTCCAGGAATCGGTCTCCCCCGACCTGTACCAGCGACTCCTCACCACCAGCCTGCGCGGCCTGGCCTGGGTGGTGCAGGCCATCCGGCAGGGGATGGATGAAGGGGTGTTCGCGCCTGGGGATGCACGCCAGGCAGCGGGCGTGGCCTGGGCCGCACTGAACGGCGTCCTTGTCCTCCTCAGCCACCCGCTGCGCCGTGAGATGCTGGCCGCCGATCTGGAATCGCTGTATGCAGCCGCTTTAGACCTGGTATTGAAAGGACTTCGGCCATGAAAGATGTAGTGATCGTAGATGGGGTGCGCACGCCGGTGGGTAATCACGGCGGCGTGTTCCGCGATGTCTCCGCAGTGGAACTGGCGCGGTTCGCCATTGTCGGGCTGCTGGAGCGGACGAAGCTGGACCCGGCCATGGTGGACGAGGTCATCCTGGGGTCGGTGGCCCAGCCCTCGGACGCGCCCAACATCGCCCGCGTTGTGGCCCTTAAGGCGGGCATCCCCAAAGAGGTGCCCGCGTACACGGTGGCCCGCAACTGCAACAGCGGCATGGACGCCATTATTGAAGCCTGGCGGCATATCCAGCTTGACGAGGGCGAGGTCTATATCGCCGGCGGCGTGGAGTCCATGAGCACCATTCCCTATATCGTCCGGGGGGCGCGCTGGGGGCTGAAGCTGCGCCATGCCCAATTCACCGACGCGCTCTGGGAGGCGTTGACCGATCCCATCTGTGGCCAGCTCATGGGGCGGACGGCGGAGAACCTGGTGGAGGAGTTCAACATCAGCCGCCAGGCGCAGGACGAATACGCTGTGAACTCGCATCGTAAGGCCTTCATGGCCACGCGCATGGGGAAGTTCGCCGAGGAGATCGTGCCGGTGGAGGTCACCAAGAAGGTCGCCGGCCAGGAGGTCACCCGCGAAAAAATCCTCCAGGACGAGACGATCAACCCGGCGCTAACCGTGCAGAAGGCCGCGCTCTACCCGGCGGTGTTCAAAGAAGGCGGGACGGTGACACCGGCCAACTCCTGCGGCATCTCCGATGGGGCCAGCGCTGTGCTGGTGATGTCGGCGGCGCGGGCGGCGGCGCTGGGCTATCAACCCCTGGCCCGCATTGTGTCCTTCGGCTACGCCGGCGTTGAGCCGGAGCGCATGGGGATCGCCCCGGCCTATGCCGCGCCCAAGGCGCTCCAGAAGGCCGGCCTCAAGCTGACCGACATGGACTTGATTGAGTTGAACGAGGCGTTTGCCGCCCAGGTGCTGGCGGTGGGCAAGCTGCTGGAGAAGGACGGCTGGGACTGGGATAAGGTGAATGTCAATGGCGGCGCTATCGCCCTGGGCCACCCTGTCGGCTCCAGCGGTTGCCGCATCGTGGTCACGCTGCTGCATGAGATGAAGCGGCGCCAGGCGCGCTATGGCCTGGCGACATTGTGCGCTGAGGGCGGCCAGGCGAGCGCCCTCGTTGTGGAGCGGGTCTCATAGGAACTCTAGCTGAGCGGCAGGTAGGGAAACCTGCGCGGCAGGTAGGGAAACCTGCCCTACACGCTGTGGCTTTCGTTGGGCGGGTTTCCATACCCGCCGTATTCTGCCGTGCGCACCGTAGCGGCAGGTAGGGGAACCTGCTTTGCGTTAATTAGAGCGTCGGAAAGGAGTAAGGTAAATGTACATCTTTAAAGCCGCCGTTGTAGGCGCCGGGGCCATGGGCGCGGAGATCGCCCAGGTGATCAGCTTCAGTGGGCTGCCGGTCGTGCTCAAGGACATAGACCAGGCCATGCTGGATAAGGGCATGGCGCGCATCCGCCGGATTTACGAGAGCCGGGTGGAGAAGGGCAAGATGCAGCCCGGCGAGGCCGAGAACAAGATCGCGCTGGTGGAGCCGACCCTGAGCTATGACAGCTTCGGCGATGTGGACATCGTCATTGAGGCCGTGCCGGAGAAGATGGCCATCAAGAAGGCCGTCTTCGCTGAGCTGGACAACGTGTGCCCGGAGAGCACCATCTTCGCCAGCAACACCTCGGCGCTATCCATCTCGGAGTTGGGCGCGTCCACTAAGCGCCCCCACAAGGTCATCGGCATGCACTTCTTCAACCCCGCCCATGTGATGAAGCTGGTGGAGGTCATCCCCGGCCTGGACACCAGCCAGGAGACGGTGGATGACGTGGTGCAGTTTGCCGAGTCGTTGCGCAAGATCCCGGTGGTCGTGCAGGAATGCCCCGGCTTCCTGGTCAATCGCCTGCTCATGCCCTACCTGAACGAGGCCACCATTGCCTTGGGTGAGGGTGCGGCCACGGCCAGCGAGATTGACGCGGCTATGGTGGACTTCGGGATGCCCATGGGGCCGTTTACGCTCATGGACATGCTGGGCCTGGATGTGTGTAGCGATGTGGGCAGCTATCTGTACAGCGAGTATGGTGAGCGCATGGCGCCGGCGCCGCTGTTCTACAAACTTATCCAGGCCGGGCGCCTCGGTGAGAAGAGCGGCGCGGGTTTCTACGGCTACGGCGACCAGACGGATGAGCCGGTCAGGCAGATGATCGCCGAGATCAGCGCCAGCCTGCCGCCGCAGCAGCGTGGCGAGTTCAGCGTGGACCGGCTGATCATGCCCATGATCAACGAAGCGGTGCTATGCCTGCAAGAGCACATCGCCAGCGCCCCCGACATTGATATGGCCGTCGTGGCCGGGCTGGGCATGACCTATCACGGTGAGCGCATTGGCCCGCTGGCTCTGGCCGACACGCTGGGCCTGGATACCGTCCTGGCCAAGCTGGAGGAGTTGCGCGCCCGCTATGGCGAGCGCTTCCGCCCGGCCTGGAAACTGCGCACCAAGGTCCGCGCCGGCCATCTGGGCAAGAAGACCGGCAAGGGCTTCCACGAGTATTCGGTTTAGGAGAGGCCGCCATGCCTGAGCGACAATTTGTTAAGGTCACCATTGAAGAGCGCATCGCCACCATCACGATTGACCACCCGCCGGTCAATGCGTTTGACCGGGTGACGATGAGCGAGCTGGCCGAGGCGATTGACGAGGTGCTGGCCAATCGGGAGGTCAAAGCCGTGATCATTACCGGCGCGGGCCAGGTCGCCTTCGTCGCCGGGGCGGACATCAACGAGTTGAAGGCGGTGGCGGGGAGCGACTCGGTGCGCGATCTCGCCCTGGCGGGCCAGGCCGTGTTCAACCGCATTGAGCGTGCCCATAAGCCCTTCATCGCGGCGATCAACGGCGTGTGCCTGGGCGGCGGGCTGGAACTGGCAATGGCCTGCCACATCCGCATCGCTGGCGACCGCGTGCGCCTGGGCCAGCCGGAGATCAACCTGGGCATTATCCCCGGCTGGGGCGGCACACAACGCCTGAGCCGCATCGTGGGCCGGGCCAAGGCGATTGAGTTGATCCTCACCGGCGACGCGATCACGGCGCAGGAAGCCTATCGCCTGAACCTGGTCAACCGCGTGGTCCCGGCGGGCGAGGTGCTCAAGACGGCCCGCGACCTGGCGCGGAAGATCGTGGCGAAGCCAGGGCTGGCGCTGGCAGCGGCCCTCCAGGCCATTGATCAGGGGCTGGGTATGCCGTTGGATCAGGCCCTGGCGCATGAAGCTAACCTGTTCGCGCAACTGGCGCTGACCGAGGACATGCGCGAGGGCGTGACCGCCTTCCTGGAGAAGCGCCAGCCGCAGTTCAAGGACCGGTAGTAGGGGCACGGTGTGCCATGCCCCTACAAAACGATAGCTGAGCGCTGAACGCTGACGGCTAAACGTTGAACCCAACGCTTGTCGCCATCCTGGTAGTGGCCTTGCTGGGCTTCGGTCTGGCGCTGGCGAAGGCCCTGCGCGCCGAGCCAACTGCGCGGCTGATCCTCTTGGTCACGTTAGGGCTGGCAGCGCTGCTCATTCTGCCCTGGGCGGCCAGCACGCCGGAGCGCCTCAATCACCTGGCCCTGGCCCTGGTGATCGCGCTGGGTCTGGGCTTCGTCGCGTGGGCAGTGGCCCGCTGGCGGCGGCGCGCGGGGTCGTCAGCACGCCTGTCGGGGCGGCAGGACGGAAACGAGCCTCGGCAGGATGGAGGGAGCAAATGGACTTTGCGCTGAGTGAAGAACAACAGATGTTCCGCGACCTGTTCCGGGAGTTCGCCCGCAAAGAGGTCTGGCCGCGCGCAGAGCACACCGACAAGGCCGAGCAACTGTCCGCAGAGGTAGTGCAGAAGGCGGCGGCGCAGGGCTTCCTGGGTATGCCCATCCCCGAAGTATATGGCGGGGCCGGCCTGGACTATGTGAGCACCTGCCTGCTCATTGAGGAATTGGGGCGCGCCTGCCTGTCCACCGCGGTCACCGTCGCCATCCAGACGGCGTTGGTGGGACTGACGGTCCTGGCTGCGGGGGACGAGGCGCAGAAGCGGGCCTATTTGCCGCGCCTGGCATCAGGTGAAGTATTGGGCGCGTTTGCGCAGACCGAGCCGGACGCGGGCAGCGATGTCTCGGCCATCCAGACCAGCGCCCGGCGCGACGGCGATGCCTACGTGCTGAACGGAATCAAATCCTGGGTGAGCAACGCAGGCGTGGCCGGCCTCTTCCTGGTGATGGCTCAGGTGCCTGGGGAGAACGGGCGCAACGGCCTGACCAT
This sequence comes from Anaerolineae bacterium, assembly GCA_034432795.1. Lineage (GTDB taxonomy): Bacteria > Chloroflexota > Anaerolineae > DSLN01 > DSLN01 > DAOUBF01. The sequence continues at coordinate 27,774 of DAOUBF010000047.1, read as the reverse complement.
GTTCCTCGTGGAGCGCGATACGCCGGGGCTGATCCTGGGCTACCGCGAGCCGACGATGGGGCTGCGCGGCCTGACCATCCACACGATCTACCTGGAGAACTGTCGCGTCCCGGCGTCACAGCGGCTCGGCGCCGAAGGGGAGGGCTGGCCCATTGCCTCAGGCGCGCTGGACCGGATGCGGCTGGCGCTGGCGGCGGCGGCGTTGGGGCTGGCGCTGGCGGCCCTGGACCTGGGGCGACGCTACGCAGCGGAACGCAGCCAGTTCGGCGTACCCATCGCCACCAAGCAGGCCATCGCCAACTACTTCGCCGACACCGCCACCGAAATTGAGGCCCTGCGCTCGCTCGTCTACCGCGGCGCCTGGCTATACGACCGGGGCGAGGACTTCCGGGGGTTGGCGGCGATGGCCAAGCTGTTTGGGGCGCAGGTGGCGCGCAATGCCGCCAACCGCATGTTGCAGGTGCACGGTGGCTACGGCTTCAGCGACGAGTACGCCATCTCGCGCCTGTACCGCGATGCCCGTGCCCTGGACTTCCTGGGCGGGACGACCCAGATTCAGCGGGTGATCATCGCACAGGATGTATTCAGGGAGTTGGGCGTGGAGGTGAAGCCCTGATGGACTTTGAACTGTCACGCGAGCATCAGGCGCTCAGGCGACTGATCCGCGACTTCGCCGAGGGCGAAATCCGCCCGGTGGCCCAGTCGCTGGACCGCGAGGGCCGTGTGCCCTGGGAGAATATCCGCAAGGCCGCAGAGATCGGGCTGTTGGGCGTCCCCTTCCCCCGCGAGTACGGCGGCCTGGGCGCCGGCGAGATCGGCTACTGTATCCTCATGGAAGAGATCGGGCGCGTCTGCCAGTCCACTGCCGCCATCCTGGGAGCGCACATCGGCATCGGCGCCATGCCCATTTACCTGGACGGCAGCGAAGACCTGAAGCGCCGCTATCTGCCCGACCTGTGCGCCGGGAAGAAGCTGGCCGCCTTCGCGCTGACCGAGGCGGGAGCGGGATCGGACGCCGCCTCCATCAAGCTGCGCGCCACCCGCGAGGGCGATTCCTACTTCCTGGACGGCCAGAAGGTGTGGATCACCAACGGCCCCATCGCCGATGTGATCTGCGTGCTGGCGGTCACGGACCCGGCGCTGGGGGCGCGCGGCGGCGCCACCGCCTTCGTCGTGGAGACAAAATGGGAGGGGTTCAAGGCCGGCGCGCCGGAGCACAAGATGGGCCTGCATGGGAGCGCCACCTCGGTGATCACCTTTGATAACGTGCGCGTGCCCCGCGAGAATGTGCTGGGCCAGGTGGGCCTGGGGTTCGTCACCTTCATGAAGACGCTGGACATTGGCCGGGTGAGCCTGGGCGCGGCCACGCTGGGCGGGGCGCAGGCGGCGTTGGAGGCGGCGGTGCGCTGGGCCAAGGCGCGCACGCAGTTCGGCCTGCCCATCGCGCACAAGCAAAGCATCCAGTTCATGATCGCCGACATGGCGGCGGAGATTGAGGCCCTGCGTTCACTGGTGTACCGCACGGCCTGGCTGGTGGATACGGGCCGCCCGTTCACCAAAGAGGCCGGGATGTGCAAGCTGCTCGGCTCGGAGATCGCCAGCCGCTGCATTGACCGTGCGGTGCAGATTCACGGCGCGCTGGGCTATAGCCGCAACAACCCGGTGGAGCGCGGCTTCCGCGATGCGCGCATCGCGGAGATCTTTGAGGGCACGAACGAGATCCAGCGCATTTTGATCGCGGAGCAGGTCTTCCGCGAGGTGGGGGTGAGGATCCGGCCATGAAGATCGTTGTGGGCGTGAAAGCAGTGCTGAACCCGTCGGGCATTGCGGTTAACCGGCGGGCCGGGCAAGTCACGGTCCAGCGCGAGGAGGTCCTGATGGACCCGGCGGCGAAGCACGCGCTGGAAGCGGCCCTGCGGCTGAAAGATGCGCTGGGGGCCGAGGTCATCGCCCTGGCGGTGGGGGCAGAACGCGCCGAAGAGGTGCTGTGCGAGGCGTTGGGCATGGGCGCTGACCAGGCGATTGGGGTGCGGGATGCCGCCCTGAGCCGGGCGGACGCAGGCGTGATCACGCGCGCCCTGGCGCGGGCGGTGGAACACATCGGCGGGGTGGCCCTGGTGCTGGTGGGCGAGCGCGCGCTGGACACGGGCGATGGGCAGGTCGGGCCGCGCCTAGCCGAGGCGTTGGGCTGGCCGCTGTTGTCACGTGCCCTGCGGTTAGAGGTGAACGGCAGCACCCTGCGCACCGTCACACAGCGCGGGGTCGTCACCATTGCCCAGGAGGCCGATCTGCCCGCCGTCGTCACCATCCCGCGTGATTCGCATCCGCCGCGCTACGCGCACGCCGGGCGCCTGCTCCAGGCCTATCGTGAGGGTAGGGTGATGTATTGGAGTGTAGCCGACCTGGGGCTGGATGCGGCCAGCCTGTCGCCTCTGGTGCAGGTGCGCGGTGCGGTGGTCCCGCCGGAACGGGAGTTGGGCGTCCGGCTGACAGGGACGGCGGAAGAGGTGGCGGCGAAGCTGGCCAGCCAGCTCTATGAGCGCCTGGGGCTGCGGAGGTAGGGTATGGACATCAGTGATCTGGGTGCGCTGTTGGGGGAATCCCTGCCGCCGGCAAGCGCGGGCGGGCAGGGCATCTGGGTGGTGGCTGAAATCCGTGAGAACGCGCTGAGCGCGGCCACGCTAGAAGCCCTGGGGGCGGCTCGTGGCCTGGCGGACCGACTGGGCGCGACGGTAGGGGTGGCTTTGTTGGGCGCCGATGTCGCCGGGCTGGCCGGTACGCTCATCGCGCACGGCGCCGACCGCGTCGCCCTGGCCGAGGACGCCCGGCTCTCGCCTTTTGACCTGGAGACCCATCTGGCCGTCCTATCCGCCCGGTTTACCCAGGCCCCGCCGGAGGTGCTCCTGTTGGTCGCCAGCCCCGATGGGGACGATCTGGCGGCGCGGCTGGCGAGCCGGCTGGGGACAGGGTGCGTTTCGGGGTGCACAGGGCTGGACCTGGACGAGGCCACGCGCACGGTCATTGCCCGCCGTCCGGCCTATGGCGGCCTGTATGAAGAGGAGTGGCTGATCCCCCAGGTTCAGCCGGAGGCTGCGGGCAGCGCTTATGAATGGGCCGAGGCCCAGGGCGCTGCGGAAGAAGCCGTGCGCCCCCAGGTGTTTACGCTGCGCCCAGGCGCGTTCACGGCCCTGCCTGCCGATCCGGGGCGGTTGGGCGAGATAGAGGCCCTGGCCGTCCCGCTTGAAGATGTCCGGCGGCGGGTGCGAGACCTGGGCCTGGCAGAGTACGCCGGGCCGGTGGACCATCACGGCGAACGGGCCGAGATGCCTTTGCACCGGGCGCAGCGCGTGGTGGCGGTGGGGCGCGATTTAAAGGACCCGGCGGGCCTGGCCCTGGCCCGGCAATTGGCCGAATCCCTGGGCGCGGTCCTGGCGGGCGATCACACGGCCTACGAACTGGGCTGGGTGGCGGATCGCTATGTGGTGGGCATCACCGGCCCGGCGATCGCACCGGAGTTGTACATCGCCTGCGGCATCCGCGGGGATGCCCACCATCTGGCCGGGATGAGCGACAGCCGCTTCGTCGTGGCCATCCACCCCGATCCGCAGGCCCCGATTTTCAAGACGGCGGATTTGGGGGTGGTGGGCGAGCCGGTGGCGGTGCTGCGGGCGCTGCTGGGCCAGACCTGACCTACGGCACGTACCCCAGGCGCGCTTCCAGGCGGGCCTTGACCTCTGGCCATTCGTCGTCGGTGATGCTGTAGATAACCGAGTCCCGGATGGTGCCATCGGACAGGATCATGTGTTTGCGCAGGACGCCCTCTTTTTTGGCGCCCAGCTTCTCAATGGCCCGCTGGCTGTGAAGGTTGCGGAGGTCGGTCTTCAGTTGGACGCGGATTGCGCCCAGGGTCTCAAAGGCGTGGCGCAGGAGTAGATATTTGCTCTCCGGATTGACCGCCGTGCCCTGATAAGGCTTCCCGATCCAGGTCCCCCCGATCTCCAGTCCGCGATGCTCCGGGCGCACATCCAGGTAAGAGGTGCTGCCCACCGCCTTGCCGCTCTCTTTCAGCAGGATGGCATAGGGATAGCGGTCAGGTGTGGCCAGGAGTTTGAGGACGATGTCGCGGAAGGTCTCAAAGTCCGGCGCGGGCGGCCAGGCGACCATGTAGGTAAAGAGGTCCGGCTCGGCCAGTTCCCACAGGTCGGCGGCATGATCCATGGTGAGGGGCACAAGTGAGATGACACGCCCCTCCAGGGGCACGAATTTCAGCCACATGCTGCTTTTTCCTCTTCTGAGTTGTTGCTCCTCTGTCTCTCTGCCGTCGGGTCTATCCGACGGCGTCTGCGAATCCCACCGGCTGCAGTATGTACCACAGCCTGCTTATCTGTGCAACTGAGCCTTCAGGAACCCTTTCAAACCTGTCATGCTGAGCCGTCAAGCGGCGAAGCATCTCCGCATTCGCCCTGAGATTCCTTGGGGCCTTCGTGCCCTCAGAATGACAGCGCTTATTTGCATGACCCGCGCAGGCTGGACATTGCCCGGCCTTTGACGTAAAATGGGGTTAAGGTTTTTGGTGTAAAATATACACCATACATCCGAAAGGAGGGGGCATTATGACTCGTACTACGCAAGCTGACCGCATTCGGAGCGACTTCACCACGCTCACCTGGGTCATGATTCCGGTAGCGATTGCCATCAACATCGCTGTCGGGCAACTCATCTTCGCGCTGAAGATCCCGCTCTACCTGGACTCCATTGGCACGGTGCTGGTCGGGGTGCTGGCGGGGCCGTGGGCCGGGGCGCTGACCGGGCTGCTGGCCAATCTGATCTGGGGTCTCAGCGGGCTGAACGTGACCTACGCGCCGTTTGCGGCGGTGGCAGCGGTCATCGGCCTCCTGGCAGGCCTATTTGGCGAGGCCGGCTGGCTGCGCACCTGGTGGAAGGTGATCCTGGCGGGCATTATTACCGGGCTGGTCGCCGCCACCATCTCGGCCCCGATCTCCGCCTACGTCTTCGGTGGGGTGACTGGCGCCGGCACCGACGCACTTGTAGCCATCTTTCGCGGCATCGGCTTCGGCATCCTGCCGGCGTCCTTCGCCCAGGGCGTCTCATCCGATCCGCTGGATAAGACCATCACCTATCTGGTGGTCTGGCTGATCGTGCGGGCCTTGCCGGGGCGCTTCCTGGACCGCTTCCCCCGCGCCGAGAACGTGCGCTGAGGAGTGGAACTCGTAGGAACTCGTAGGAACTCATAGGGTCTCTGTGAGTTCCTATGAGTTCCCCCAGTTCCTATGAGTTCTTACGCGGCCTTCAGCCTGTATGTCGCCCGCGAGAGCGGGCTGCACCGGCTGCACCCGCTGACCAAGCTGGCGCTGACGGGGTTCTGCCTGTTCGCCAGCCTGGTTCTGCCGGGCCTGTGGGCGACATATGCAGCCTTTGGCGTCGTCCTCCTGCCGCTGGCCGCCTGGGGGCGGGTTCTCCCCTTGTTGCTGCGGGCCGCCTGGCGCACGGTCTTGCCTTTCGCCATTTCCCTGTTCCTGATCCAGGGCTTCTTCTGGACGGGCGGCACGCCGGTCCTGGCCCTTGGCCCCCTGTCGCTGAAGCGCGAAGGGGTGCTCTTCGCCATCCAGAGCACGGGTCGCATCCTGCTGATCGTGAGCAGCTTCCTGCTCCTATCCCTCAGCACGCGCCCGGACGCGCTGATGATCGCGCTCAGCCAGCGCGGTGTCCCCACCGGCATTGCCTACATCATCCTGGCCACGATCCAGATCGTGCCGCGCTTCCAGGCGAAGGCCGCCACGATCCTGGACGCACAACGCTCGCGGGGGCTGGAGACCGAGGGCCGTCTGCGACAGCGGATACGGGCGCTCCTGCCGCTGATCAAGCCGCTTGTCCTGGGCAGCATTGTGGACATTGAGGAGCGGGCCATCGCTTTGGAGGCGCGGGCGTTCAGCCGACGCGGCCCGAAAACCAGCCTGCTGGTGCTGGTGGACTCCCCCGCGCAGGCGGCCGTGCGCTGGCTTCTGCTTCTGGCTGCCCTGGCCCTGTTGGCTGCGCGGCTCTTCCGCGCTATCTGAAAAGCGGCGACCCGAATGATCCATATAGAGAACCTCACCTACACCTATCCCCGTGCGACTCGCCCGGCGCTTGACCACGTCAGCCTGGACATTCCCCAGGGGCAGTTCTGCGCGGTGATCGGCGCCAACGGTGCGGGCAAAACCACGTTGTGCTACGCCCTCACCGGCTTCATTCCCAACTTCTATCGCGGGAAACTGGAGGGGCGGGTGCAGGTTGCCGGTCGGGATGTGCTGACCACGCCGCTCTCCGAACTGGCGGGCGAGATCGGCCTGGTGTTTGACAACCCCTTCAACCAGATCACCGGCGCGCGCTTCACCGTGCGCGAGGAGGTCGCCTTCGGCCTGGAGAACCTGGGTGTGCCCCGTGAGGAGATGCTGGCGCGGGTTGAGGAGGTGCTCGCCCGCACGGGCCTGGCGGACCTGGCCGAACGTTCGCCCTTCACGCTCTCCGGCGGCCAGCAACAACGGCTGGCCATCGCCTCAGTCCTGGTTATGCGCCCCCAGGTGCTGGTCCTGGACGAACCCACCTCCCAACTTGACCCGGTGGGCACCAAAGAGGTCTTCAGCGTGCTGCGCGACCTGGCTGCCACACGGGAGACGACCATCGTGCTGACCGAGCATAAGCTGGAGTGGGTGGCGGTGTTTGCCGACCGCGTCATCGCCCTGGCCGAGGGCCGCATCGTGGCCGATGGCCCGCCACACCAGGTGCTGGCCGCGCCTGACCTGGAGCGGTACGGGATCGGGCAGACGCGCTACACCCAGGCCGCCCGTCACGCCCAGGCGCGCGGCCTGGCGGCCCCAGACAAACCCCTGCCGGTGACGCTGGAACAGGCGGTCGCGTTCTTCACCTCCTTGATGTCTGTTGCCGAAGGCGACGTTATGAAATAATCTGTTGAGTACCCTCAATGAACATCCGCGTTGACGCCGTCTCTTTCCGTTACCCCTCGGGGGTCCTCGCTCTGCGCGATGTCACCCTGCACATCGCGCAGGGGGAGTCGGTCGCTATTATCGGGGAGAACGGCGCGGGCAAGACCACCCTGGCCAAACATTTGAATGGTCTGCTGAAGCCGGAGCGCGGCAGCGTCCATATCGGCGACTGGGACACACGCGAACATACGGTGGCCCAGCTTGCCCGGCGGGTCGGATACGCCTTCCAGAACCCGGACGACCAGTTGTTTGAGGACAACGTTTGGGAGGAGGTGGCCTTTGGCCCGCGCAATCTGGGCCAATCGGAGGCCGAGGTGCACGCCAGTGTGACAGCCGCTCTAAAGCAGGTTGGGTTAGAGGGGATGGCCCAACTCCATCCTTACGACCTGCCCGCCTCCCAGCGCAAATTCGTGGCGCTGGCGGCGGTCCTGGCGATGCGCACGCCCATCATCATCCTGGACGAGCCGACCACCGGGCAGGATGCGCGCGGCCTGGCACGCCTCGCCGCAATTGTGGAGGCGCTAAAGGCCGAAGGGCGGACGGTGATCACGATCTCGCACGATATAGATTTCTGCGCCGAGCATTTTGAGCGCGTGGTGGTCATGGCCGGGGGCATGGTCCTGGCCGATGGCCCGACGAGCGCGGTGCTGGCGCAAAGCCAGGTGCTGGCCCGCGCCGACGTGGAGCCGCCCCAACTCACCCGGCTGGCGCTGGCTCTGGGCCTGCCCGGTGCGCCGCGCACGGTGGAGGCGTTTGTCGCTGCCCTCGCAGAACGCGCAATGTCAACCGTCAACCGCGATACGTGAATGACGTTTGACGTTTGACGGTTGATGTGTAAGATAGAGGCCTTATGGTCATCATCCTGAGCGACCTGATCGCCGATTTCAGCCTGCGCATCGCCCGCTTTCCCATCCAGGCGCAGGATTTGCTCAAGGTCGCGTACATTGAGCTAGGGCCGGGCGGGGCCACCAATGTGGCCATCAGCGCCGCACGGTTGGGGCTGGCCGTCGCCTGCCTGGGCGAGGTGGGCGACGATCGCTTCGGTGCCGTCGTTCTGGAGGGCTTGCAACGCGAGGGCATAGACATCTCGCACGTGGTGGTGACCCCCCAGGCGAGCACGCCTGTCGCCGGGGTGATCGTGGATGCCCGCGGCGAGCCAGCCTATCTGGGCTATCCGGGCAGCCTGCAATTGACGGCTCTTCCCCCGGCCTGGCGCCAACTGATCCAGGAGGCGCAGGCCCTCTACGCCGACGGCTGGGTGGAGCACACCGGCGGGCGAGACATCATCCTGGAAGCGTTTCGCCTGGCCCATGCCGCGGGCGTGCCCACGTTTTTTGACCCCGGCCCCGGCAACCCGGCGCTGGATAACGCCTGGCACTGCGAGGCAGCAGCGCTGGCCACCGTGCTCCTGGCGACCGATGACGAGGCCAGTCGGCTGAGCGGCATAGAGGACCCGCTGACCTCGGCGCGGGCGCTACTGGCGAACGGCTCGCAACTCGTGGTGATCAAGCGTGGAGAGGCCGGCTGCCTGTTGCTGACCGGGGAGGAGATGCATATCTCCCCCGGCTTTCCGGTGGAGGCGCGGGATACCACCGGTGCCGGTGATAGCCTGGCCGGGGCGGTGATCTACGGCTATCTCAAGGGGTTGCCGCTGGTGGCGCTGGGCACGCTGGCGAATGCCACCGGCGCTGCCAAAGTGCAGAAACTGGGCACAGGCCACAACATGCCCACGCGGGCCGAGGTCCAGGCGGTGCTGGAGCGCTTTGGCCTGGACCCGGCGAGCCTGCTGCCTACACCAGATAAATCGGGTTGCTGAAGATCCAGCCGCGCTTGCGCCCACGAAAGGGCAAATACACCTCCGCCCGATACGCGCCCGGCTCGCTGGTGATATACGTCAGATTCGTCGCCCGTTCCTCTCGCTTGACGACGTAGCCGTTGCAGACCAGGCGGATGTCGGCCATGACCGGCGTGCGCACCTGCAACGTCGCCCCCGTCCCCAGGGGCAACTCATCGCCCATAATGGCCTCGGCACGCCAGGCCTGGCCGGAGAAGCGAAACCCCACTGTGGGATGGATGCGGTCGTAGCCCACCCAGGCATGACCGCGCCGCAGCGCCTCGTAGATCAGCGCCCGGTCGTGGGCGAAGTCCCCTGTCAACGGGCGGGGCGTCAGGATGTGGGTATTGACCATGCGGAAGAGGTACTCGTAAGGGAAAAGGACGCGCTGGAATGGCCCCCAGCGGTAGGTCCTGCCGTGCGCATCCGCGCCGCCAATGGCGGCCACCCGGCGCCCCTCGGCCAGGAGCTTATCCCAAAGCGCCAGCAGCGGTGGGAACGGCCCGCGAATGCCCGCTTCGGGGTCACGGGCATAGCGCAAGGCGTTGAACCAGTAACGCACCAGCGACTTGAACTCGGACATGGTGTTCCAGATCTCCAGGCCGGTGAAGCCGCTGACCTCCCAGTCCACCCAGGGGATGGCCGGCTCGCCTACGCGGGGCGCGGCCTTCTCAAAGGGATGCGCCAGGAAGCAAAAGCCTCCGGCGGTGCGCACGGCGTCTATCAGGCGCTGGGGGTGGGGCGCGTATTGGGCCACCTCGGCCTCCGCGCCATAGACGAGCAGGTGATTGGCCTGGGGGCAGCGGCGCACATCGTGGACCTCCTCGCCCACCAGGAGGATCAGGCGACGCCCGCCCGGCTCGCTGTAGATGCCCTCCACATCGCGCACCCAGACGTTATGGTCGGTGACGATGACGAAATCCAGCCCTGCCGCCAGGGCCGCCCTGGCCACATCGGCATGGTACAGCGTCCCATCGGAATAGGGGGTATGGACGTGCGGGTTACCGACATATTCTTCCCAGGCCATGAACTAACAATTTTAGCATAGCTGTCCCCCGTGTGATAATGGCAGTATCTCGGCCTTCGCCCCCTGGGCCATTTGCCCCTCGGCCTGATTGATCCGATAATCAGGCTATGGCGTCGCCACCGCCGGAAGAGAGCGAGCGTTCAGATGAAGAACTGGTTGCCCGCGTTGCGGACGGCAGCGAGGCCGCGCTGCTGGAGTTGTATCACCGCTACGCGCGCGCGGTGTATTCGCTCGCCTGTTACATCGTGCGCGATCAGGCAACCGGCGAAGACATCACCCAGGAAGTCTTCCTGACCCTCTGGCAGAAGGCTTATCTGTTTGAGCCTACACGCGGGCGGTTCTCCACCTGGCTGCTCAATGTCACCCGCCACCGGGCGATTGACATTCTACGGCAGCAACGCCGCCGCATCCAGCCTGCGCTCTCCCTGGATGCCTCCCCCGAAGCGCAGGAGAGCACCGCCAGCCCCGCCCCCACCGAAGATGTGCAGCGTGAACTCCACCTGCTGCTGCGGGCGCTGCCCGATAACCAGCGCCAGGCGATTGAGCTATCTTACTTTTACGGATACACGCACGAGGAGATCGCCCGGCAACTGAACCTGCCCCTGGGCACGGTGAAAAGCCGCATTCTGCTGGGCCTGCGCAAGCTCCGCGCAATGCTCAAAAAGAAAGACGGCCAGCCCGCCACAGGCTGACCGTCTGGCCGGGTGGAGAGGCAGCGATGATCAACGGGCGAAGCGGCGGACGAGCCAGCCGGAGCCCAGCGCCAGCAATCCCAGCGCCAGGGCGACCAGGGACAGGGCGCTCGCGCCGCCTGTGGCCGGAAGCGTGACCGCCAGCGGAATATCGCCACAGAAGACATACACAGACGCTTCCTCAGCGGACTTGTGCCCGTTGATCGCGAAGGGGCTGCTCTGTAGTGTCCGCAGGGACACCTCTACGGTCGTCTCTGATTTGCCATCCACCAGCGGTGATAGAGGATAGGCTGGCTTGGGGTCCAGGTTGGCGCAGGTGCCCTTGTGGATATGCACCGGCTGCGAGACCCCCGCCGGTTGGCCGGTCACGGTGAGCACGACCTGAGTCGTGCCATTGCCCAGATCGGTCAGCACCGCCGTGCCCGATTCCCCGGAGTCGTTCAGCGGCGACAGGTTGACAGTGACCGAGGCCGCCTGCGCAAACAGCGGGACAACGGGCAGAGCAGCAATGATAAGTAGCAGCATGAGCTTGCGAATCAGGGACATCGTTCCTCCTTCCTTCTTGGGCATAAAATGGTTTGAGGGCCGTCGCGCCTCTCCATTGACCTGATGGAATATACGCCCACGCACGCGCAAACGATCACCGCTATCTTTGCTGGAGCAGGAAAGCGACGAGATCATCTATCTCAGAGGGCGTCAGCGTCTGGCCGAAGGTCTTAGGCATCACGCTCTGCCCGTCGGCGGTGCGGTATTGCTCCCCCGGCACGATATAAGCGTTTGGGTCCAAGATGGATTCGCGGATATACTCGGCGGCGTTGGTGGCCCGGCCCCGATACTCTGGCAGGCGCACGATTCGCTCGGCCTCGCTGGCAATATTGCCCAGGTTGGGGCAGATGTCGCCGCCGGGGAAGGGCCGGGTGATGTCATGACAGGAGCTACAAGGTAGGCTGGCGAACAGCCGGGCCCCATGGGCGGGATCGCCCCGCAGGCCCGATGTGGGGGTGGCCGAGGCGGCGGGCGTTTCTGTGGCGGTCGGGGCGAGTGTCTCTGTGGCGGTGGGCGCAGGGGCCGTTACGGTGACCGTGATAAGCGTCGGCGTTGCGCCAGGCGGCGCTGTCGGCAGCGCAGTGGTGGGCACAGCGAGAGTGGGTGTGATCGGGCTGGCGCCGGGTGCGCAGGCGGCGAGCAGGACTGCGCCCAGGAGCGCCAGCCCGGCGCTCAGGCGGCGAGACCAGGGAGCCATAGCCATCCTCCAGTAGAAATATGCCAGCTACTGGACTATACGCTCACCTGCCTGAATCCGATCAGGGTGGAGAGTGGCCTCGCCTTCAGGCGTGACCCCGCAACCAGGCGAGGACGTCATCCGCATTTCGGTCGGGCGGAAAGACGGGGTAAAACACCTTCACGATGCGCCCATTCTCCACGATCAGCGTCAATCGCTTGTAAAATTCCCTGCCCCCAGCGGTGAACGTCGGCAGGCGAAGCAGGCGCTTCAACTGAAGGGCGCTGTCGCTCAGGAGTTGGAAGGGGAGGTGCAGGCGGTCTCGCGCCTCCCTCTGATCCTCGGTGGATTGGACGCTTAAGCCGAAAACGCCAACGTTCAGGGATTGTAACTCCGCATGATGATCACGGAAGCTGCACGCCTGCGCCGTGCAACCGCGTGCGCCGGGGATGGCGTCCCAGTTATCGGGCAAGGGGACGCCAGGGCGCCCGGTCATGGGGTAGATGTAGAGCACAAAGCGGCCAGGGAGGGTAGCAAGGTGAACCCTCTGGCCGTCGGTGGCGGGGAGGGCGACATCAGGGAGCATGGCGCCTTCCAGGTGGGCCGCCGCGCCATCGTCCACAGGGCGCGGCAGATCATGCGGTAGTCCTGAAGGATGCGTAGCCATGTTGTTTCTGCCTGGTCAGGCAAGCCCTTCTTCCATGTCTCCCTGTCTGCTGGTGCCCCCAGCTCTAAGGCCACTGCTGCAACGAGGATAGGAAGGACTCCCCCTGGCCTGACCAGTTTATAGCACGAAGGGGCACCTCTGTCAATCTCCTTGGTTCATCGCCTGCTCAAGCGCAGGCCAGACCGCAGCAGCCGGGTTAGGCATCGCCCCCCAGATCGGGCTATAATTGCGCCCATGCACATCATTGACTTGCGCAGCGATACAGTTACCCAACCCACGCCGGAGATGCGCCAGGCGATGGCTCAGGCCGAGGTCGGCGATGACGTCTATAGCGAGGACCCCACGGTCAACCGGCTGGAGGCATTGGCCGCCGAGCGCATGGGCAAGGAGGCCGCCATGTTCGTCCCCAGCGGGACGATGGGCAACCTGGCCGCCATCCTGACCCACTGCGGGCGCGGTGATGAGGTCATCCTGGGCGACCAGGCCCACACGTTCACCTCAGAGGCCGGCGGGATAGCTGCCCTCGGCGGGGTGCATCCTTACCCTGTGCGTAACGCGCCCGATGGGACTCTCGCCCTGGTGGACATCCTGGGGGCCATCCGCGAGGACAACCCGCATTATCCCCGCACCCGGCTCATCTGCCTGGAGAACACGCACAACCGCTGCTACGGTGCGGCCCTGAGTGTGGCCTATACGGCGGCGGTGGGGCGCCTGGCCCACGAGCGCGGCCTGAAGCTGCATATAGATGGCGCACGCATCTTCAACGCCGCCATCGCCCAGGGTGTGGACGCCCGCGACCTGGCCGCGCCCGCCGACTCCATCACCTTTTGCCTCTCTAAGGGGCTGTGCGCACCGGTCGGCTCAGTCTTATGTGGTTCGGCGGACTTCATCCGCGAGGCGCGGCGGACGCGCAAGGTGCTGGGCGGTGGTATGCGCCAGGCGGGCATCCTGGCTGCGGCAGGCATCGTCGCGCTGGAGAGGATGGTGGACCGGCTGGCCGAGGACCACGCCAACGCGCGGCGCCTGGCGGAAGGGCTGGCCAACCTGCCGGGGGTCGTGATTGAGCCGGAGCGCGTTCAGACCAATATCGTCTTCTTTGACCTCAGGCCGGAGGTGCGCCTGGAGGCGAAGGCAGTGGCGACGCAGTTGGCCGAGCGCGGCGTCAGGGTCGGCGTGGTTGGTCCGCGCCGCTTCCGCGCGGTGACGCACTATTGGGTCAAAGCGGAGGACATAGACAAAGCATTGGCTGCCTTCGCCGCTGTGCTGAGGTCAGCGCTCTAATTTGCCAGCCTTGACGCTCTCTGGCTTTCGTGGTATGATCAGACCTGCTGGGGGCGTGGTGTAGCGGTGAACACGCCGGCCTGTCAAGCCGGAGATCGCGGGTTCGAACCCCGTCGCTCCCGCTGGCCGTAAGAAGCCTCCGCGCCGTCAAGGCGTCGGAGGCTTTTTATTCAGGCGGCTCAGAAAGCGCTCCAGGTTGACGATGACACGTTCGTGTTGCCCCTCGCCGATCTTCTGCACCTCATCGTAAGCCTCCACAGCGAAAAGCAGCCGCCGCTCATCCACCGCGATCAACTCCGCCGTCGCCCGCACCCGCTGGCCGATAGGCGTCGCCGCCAGGTGGCGCACGTGCACCATCGTGCCCACCGTGACATCGCCCACCTCCAACTCTGTCGCCACAGCCTGCAGCGCTGCTTTCTCCATCAAGGCGATCAGCGCTGGCGTGGCGAACACCTCCACGCCGCCCGATCCGACCGCTGCTGCGGTGTTCTCAGGCGATACGACGGTCGTCGCTTCGGCCCTCAGGCCCGGTGTCAGTGCCATGTGTTTGCCTCCTTTTACTCCTCCAGCCCCTCCACCTCCGGCAGATAACCGAGCTGGCGGATGGCCTGCTCCAGGCGCGGCCAATCGGCGCGGCGCACGGCGACGGCCAGCGGGCCGAGTGCTTCGCCCAGATAGGGGCGCACCGCCGGGGAGGCCCGTAGCGCCTCCAAGACCTGCGCCGAGGTCACCTGAAGCACCACCATATCGCGCAGGCGCACCTGCGTCCCGGCCTGCGCCCAGCGGCGCAGCGCCTGCACCAGCGCCCCCGGCAATCGCCCCCCGGACGCCCGGCCCAGGAAGGACAGGACCTGCTCCACCCGGATGCCCTGTTTGTCCGCCCGCGCCAGCGATGCCGGTGTAAACCGGTAGCGGTAGGTTTCGCCTGCTGTAACCCAGGCGGCGATCCGGGCGGTCTGAAAGCGCTGGTAGCGGTTGGCGCTGCGCGGCACGTCAATCGTTCCATCTGCGTGGACGCTCAACCGGGCCGTTTTCTCTGCATCCGGCCCAGGTGCCTCCCTCCTCAAGAAGCGCAGGCCACGCGGCGTGAAGCGAAACGCCCCCGGCGCGACATCCACCAACCCCAGCCAGTGCAGCGGCCCCTGAAGGAGAAAGGCGATCAGTGCCCCCTCAACAGCCTCCCAACTCTCAAAGCCCTTTAAGTATTCGCCGCTGGCCGCATCGCGCAGATACCAACTCGTGTAATCGCCCGTTGGCCGTTGGAAATCCGGCTCGTGGGCCTTGACCCCGGCGATAAACGCCGCCAGGTCCCACCATACGGGCCTTTCCCCTTCCGCGGAGGAGCCGGGGGACAACTCTGCCAGCAGGCGCAAGATCGCCCGCCGCGCCAGCACGGGGTCATTGCGCCAACCCGTGTCCTCAGGCCGCAGCGAGGGCACATGCCACAGGTCGTTCCAGTGGGGGGCATCCCGCCAGGCGGCGGCCAGCGCGGCCAGTTGCGCCTCGCGCCCGGCGGAGAGCCAGGCCCGCGCCCGCTCCGGCTCCGGCTTCCACTGGCGGCCTGTGGCCACAATCAGGCCTGCCGCCAGACCCAGGCCCCACAGAAAGGCAAAGCGCCCCCGGCCCTCTGCGGCGCCTGTGGCATCCAACAGGTAACGCGCCAGCGCCTGCCGGTGGCGCTCCGCCAGTCCTTCCTGCCTGTCGGCGGCCACCTGGGTCATCTGGAGATAGGCCAGGAGCGTGCATAGGTCATCCACCAGGGTAGTCGGCGCGGGGGTGAATGCCGCCGGTTCCGCTGCTTTTACGCCCAACGGGGGCGTTCGCGAGGGGCTGGCGGTGGCGCGCTGGCCCTGCGCCAGGAGCGCCAGCACATCGGAGGGGATAAAGACAAAGGCCTGCGGCCCGGCCGGCCCCGGTTCAAAGGCGCGCCCGATCAGCCCGCGATACCACAGCGCCTCGGCCACGTTCGCGGGCGCGGTCCAGGGGCGCTCACGTTCCAGGCGTCCTGGCCCGAAGGGACGCACCTCGCCAAAGCGGCGGTCAAACTGCGGCGCGGGCAGGCGTCCCCCTGCTGCAACCAATGCCTCCAGCCCGACGCGGCACAGGCTATCCCCCCAGGCGCGCTCCACCACCCCCGGCTGGCACAGATGCCTGGCGAGTTCAGCCGCCATCTCACGGCTCTGCCGCGCCGTCAGCGACACGCCCCACAACTCAGCGATCGCCCGCAGCATGACCGCGTCATAGTCCACAAGGACGTGATAGAGGTCGCGCATCTCCTGCGTGAAACGTCACTGGTGAAACGCTCTCTGGCGGTTGGGGCTTACATTTGGCGTGTTGTACCTTAGACGATGACGCGAAGCGCGCCCGGCACCACCCGCACCTCCAGGCAGCGCAGGTCATCGTCGTAGTCGGCGAAGATCTCGCCGTCGGCATAGACCGGCAGGGCGCGGTCGGCCTGGATGGTCACATGGCGGGCGCGTTCCAGGCGAAAGCAGGGGAAGCGGCCATGGGTGCCGCGCATGGCCTCCGGGATCAGCCGCAGCATAGTCACCTGGCTCACCGGGTCGGCGTAGCACAGGTCCAGCCAGCCATCATCGGGAACGGCCTCCGGCGTGAGGAAGAAGCCGCCGCCGATGCGCCGCCCATTGTTGATGGAAAACATCAAGATCGGTTTGGTGACCGGGCGCCCATCAATCATCACCTGCATATGGGGCGCGTGATAGTAGAATAGCATCGTGCGCAGCGCGGCCACCAGGTAGCGCAGGAAGCCGTGCACCCCCCGGACCTTGTTGCTCTCAATGGCCACGGCGGCATCAAAGCCGATGCCAAACCCATTGACATAATAGCGGGCACGCCGGCCCTGGGGGGTCTCCCCCTGGACATGGCCGACATCCACGGTGCGGGGGCGGCCCTCCAACAGCCGCCGCGCAGCCGCCTCCGGCTCCGCAGGCAGGCCCAGGCTGAAGGAGAAATCGTTGCCTGAACCGCTAGGGATAACCCCGACGGCTGTGCCGGGCGCGCCCACCGACAACACGCCGTTGACCACTTCGTTAACGGTGCCATCGCCCCCGACGGCAACAACCAGCGGGCAACCGCTGCGGGCCGCCTCAGCAGCCAGGTGCATGGCATGGCCGGGCTGCTCTGTCTCTATCCAATCAGCCCCCAGGCCGGAGAGGGTCTTCCGCAGGCGCGGCCAGAGCGCGCTTGCCCGCGTGTGATTGGCCGCCGGGTTGAGGATGATCAGAGCGCGGGTCACGCTTTAACCGCCCTCCCAGCCGCGCTCTTCAACTGCCTGGAAGATGTCTGTATCGCTGATGATGCCGATCACCTCCCCCTGGTCGTTCACCACCGGCAGGCGGCGCACGCCGACCGCTCGCATCTTAAGCGAGCACTCCTTGAGCGTCCATTCCGGGCGGGCGGTGATCAGGTGAACCGTCATAATATCGCCCACGCGCACCGCGCGCGGGTCCAGGTCTTGGGCGACCACCTTGGTGATCACGTCGCGCTTGGTCATGATCCCCCAATCGTCGTCGGGGCCGCGCGGGCGGACCAGGACGCTGGAGATGCCCTTGCGGCGCATCAGGGTGAGCGCCGCCGCCACAGTCATATCGCGGTCCACACTGACCACCGGGCTGCTCATCGCCTCTGCAACTGTATAGATCATAGTCTCTCCTCATGTCAAAGATGACAGGCCCTCTTCTAATGATACAGCACAGATCACTTATCTGGCAAACCTCCCCCGCCGCCGGTTTCAACCGTCAGTTCCTTGTCCGCCACTTGTCATGCAGTCCCCTGGCTTTCATAGTACAATCCCCAACAAGATACACACATGGGGAGGACGCCATGAGCAGCATCATTGACCGTATCAGCACGATCCTGAAGGCCAATATCAACGACCTGTTGGATAAGGCCGAGGACCCGGAGAAGATGATCCATCAACTCATCCGCGATATGGAAGCGGAGTATGAGCGGGCCAAAATCCAGGTGGCCGAGTCTATGGCGCATGAGAAGAAGATTGAGCGCGAATATCTGGCGGCCCAGGCCCTGGCCCAGGAGTGGGAGGGCAAGGCGGCGGTGGCGTTGCGCGCTGGCAAGGAGGACCTGGCGCGTGAGGCCCTCGCCCGCAAGCTGGCCTATGAGAAGACGGCAGCCAACCTGAAGGAGGAACTGGAGAAGCAGACCCAGGCGGTCACCCTGCTTCAGCAGCAACTCCATGCCCTGGGCGCTAAGATTGAAGATGCCAAGCGCCAGAAGGACGTCATCCTGGCCCGCCAGAAGCGCATTGAGGCCGAGAAGCATCTGCGGGCAACCACCTCTCTGCTGCACGTCTCCGACTCAGCCTTCGCCGCGTTTGAGCGCATCAAGGGGCGCGTGGAGGACGAGGAAGGTATCCTGGAGGCGGCCAAAGAGTTGGAGCAGCAGATCGTTGAGGCGAAGTTCGCCGAACTGGAGCGCGACACCGAGGTGGACATCGCCCTGGCCGAACTCAAGGCCAGACTGGCAGCGGAATCCGGCCCCACACCGGGCTAAAGGGGATTCCAAGCCCACGGCGCCACGTCACCCTCTCCCCCGCCCTCCCCCCTTGCGGGGGAGGGTTGGGGTGGGGGGAAACGCACCTGAGGTTCAAGCCGCTGCTCCCATTCCGCCATTGACAGGTCTAGCGGGCGATGTTATACTATCCATCGTGCCTGGGCCGTTAGCTCAGCCAGGTAGAGCAGGGGCCTTTTAAGCCCTGGGTCGCAGGTTCAAATCCTGCACGGCTCACTGCTTCAGAAAAGACCTCGCAGGTCTCCCAGACCTGCGAGGTCTTACGTCACGACGAGCACGCCCCCTCTTCAATTTGCGCTCCCGTCGTGGTATAATCCTCGCCGGAATGGAGGGAAGTCCACCATGCTAGGTTTTGACCGTATCACCTTTGATTCAAACATCATGGGCGGGCGGGCGTGCATCCGAGGGACGCGTGTCACAGTGGCCCTGATCCTCAATCTGGTGGCGAATGGGATGAGCACCGAGGAGATCATGGAGGCTTATCCCTATCTGGATGCCGAGGACATCCGCCAGGCCCTCCAATATGCGGCATGGCTGGCTGACGAGTCTGTCTACACACTGGAGCAGGCCACAACGTGAGATTCCTGGCCGATATGGGGATTTCCCCCAAGACTGTGGAGTTCCTGCGAGGTCTGGGATACGAGGTTATACACTTGCATGAAGAAAGCCTGGACGCATTACCTGATCCCCTTATTCTGAATAAGGCGCTTCACGAGCGACGAATTCTGCTCACCAGTGATCTGGATTTCAGCGAACTGGTTGCAGCGAGCGGAGCCAAGCTCCCCAGTGTGATCTCTTTCCGCCTGAAGGACATGCGCCCTGACAATGTCAATCGGCATCTGGCCAGGGTCTTAGAGCATGACGTAGATGCTCTTACCCAGGGTGCGGTGATCAGTGTCACCGAAGAGCGAATTCGGGTACGTCTGCTGCCTATTGAGAAGAAATCAGGGCAGTAGCTCCCGCCCAGACGGCTTTTAGGCCTTTTAAGAGAAGACCTCGCAGGTCTCCCAGACCTGCGAGGTCTTGTGCTCGCTACCCCCCAAAGATCTCCTTCAATCTCTCAAAGAACCCCTTGTCTTGCTGGGGCACCACCTCGCGGCCCAGCGTCTTGGCCAGTTCCTGGAACAGCCTGCGCTGTTCCGGCGTAAGCTGCGTGGGGATGGATACCTGGGTGACAACCAGCAGGTCGCCGCGCCCATCGTGGTGCAGATGCGGCACGCCCCGCCCTCGCAGCCGGAAGACGCGCCCGGCCTGCGTCCCCGGCTGGATGGTGATCTTCTCCGGGCCTTCCAGCGTGGGCACCTCAATCTCGTCGCCCAACGCCGCCTGTGCGACATTGATCGCCACCTCCACGATGATGTCGTCACCGCGCCGCTTGAAGTAGCGGTGCGGTTGGACATTCAGGACGACGTACAGGTTGCCCGGCGGGCCACCATACTGCCCGGCTTCGCCCTCGCCCGTCAGCCGGATCTGCGTGCCTGTGTCCACGCCCGGTGGGATGCGCACCACGATCCGGCGAGGGATCTCCACCTGCCGTGCGCCGCGACACTGATGGCAGGGGGTGGTGACCACCTCCCCCAGGCCATGACAGCGGGGGCAGGTGGTGATGTTCACGAACGAGCCCAGGATAGACTGCTGCACCCGGCGCACCTCGCCCGTGCCATTGCACTGCGCGCAGCGCACCGGCGCCGTGCCCGGCTCCGCCCCCGAACCGCGACAGGTGGGGCAGACCTCCAGCCGCGTGACCTCTATCTCCTTCTCGCAGCCCAGGACAGCCTCTTCAAAGCTGATGGTCAGCTCATAGCGCAGGTCGGCGCCACGACGTGGCCTGCGCCGTGCCGCCGCCCCGCGCATGCCGAAGCCGCTGAAGAACTCCTCAAAGATGTCGCCGAAGCCAGCGAAGTCGCCGAAATCAGTGAAGCCACCCGGCTGGGCGCCCACACCGGCGTGACCAAAGCGATCATAGGCCATGCGCTTCTCCGGATCGCTCAGCACCTCATAGGCTTCGTTGATCTCTTTGAAGCGCTCTGTGGCCTCCGGGTCCTTGTTGCGGTCGGGATGGTATTGCATCGCCAGCCGCCGGTAGGCCTTCTTGATCTCGTCCTGGCTGGCATTACGGCTGACACCGAGAATGTCGTAATAGTCACGTCGGCCTGGCATGGTTGTCCCCATCTGGGGGGATCGGCGTCGGTGGTCGGCCGCTTACCCCGACCACCGGCGATTGCCCCTATGTATCGTCTGTTGTCTCTTAGAGTTCGCGGTACTCGCCCTCAACCGTGCCCTCTTCTTCGGGCCGCCGGCCACTGTCTCCGCCCGGCGGGGTGGAGCCGCCGGTCGCCTGATAGACCGCCTGGCCGATGGCCTGGACCGCGAGGCTCAGTTCCTCTGTGGCGCGGCGGATGCGCGCGATGTCCTCGCCGTTCATGGCGTTGCGCAAGGCCTCCACCTTGGCGTTCACATCGTTGCGGATGTGCTCCGGCACGCGGTCGCCGTGCTCACGCAACGACTTCTCAGCGACGTAGATCATGGAGTCGGCCTGGTTACGCGCCTCGGCCAGCTCCCGCCGCCGCCGGTCCTCCTCGCGATGGCGCTCCGCCTCACGGACCATGCGGTCAATCTCCTCCTTGGTCAGGCCGGAGGAGGCCGTGATGGTGATCTTCTGCTCGCGCCCGGTGGCCAGGTCCTTGGCCGAGACGTGCAGGATACCGTCCGCGTCAATGTCAAAGGTGACCTCAATCTGGGGCACGCCGCGCGGCGCAGGCGGGATGCCGTCCAGGATGAAGCGGCCCAGTGTCTTGTTGTCCGCCGCCATCGGGCGCTCGCCCTGCACCACGTGGATCTCCACCTGCGTCTGGCCGTCCGCCGCCGTAGAGAAGATCTGGCTCTTGCGCACCGGGATGGTGGTGTTGCGCTCAATGATCGGCGTGGCCACGCCACCCAGGGTCTCAACCGCCAGCGTCAGCGGCGTGACATCCAGCAGCAAGATGTCCTTAACCTCGCCGCCGAGCACGCCTGCCTGGATGGCTGCGCCGATGGCAACCACCTCATCGGGGTTGACGCCCTTGTGTGGCTCCTTGCCGAAGAAGCGACGCACCGTCTCCTGCACCTTGGGCATGCGCGTCTGCCCACCCACCAGGATGACCTCATCAATCTGGTGGGGCTGCAGCCCGGCATCCTGAAGCGCCTGGCGCACCGGTCCCATCGTGCGCTCAATCAGGTCCTCGGTGAGTTGCTCCAGCTTGGCCCGCGTCAGGCGCATGTTCAGGTGCTTGGGGCCGGAGGCATCCGCCGTGATGAACGGCAGGTTGATCTCGGTCTCCATCACCGTAGACAGCTCAATCTTGGCCTTTTCGGCGGCCTCCTTGAGCCGCTGCAACGCCTGGCGGTCCTTGCGCAGGTCAATCCCCTGGTCCTTGAGAAACTCGTCGGCGATCCAGTCAATGATGCGCTGGTCAAAGTCATCACCGCCCAGGAACGTGTCGCCGTTGGTGGCCTTGACCTCAAACACGCCATCGCCGACGTCCAGGATGGAGATGTCAAACGTGCCGCCGCCCAGGTCATATACCGCGATCTTCTCGTCCTTCTTCTTATCCAGGCCGTAGGCCAGGGCCGAGGCCGTCGGCTCGTTGATGATGCGCAGCACCTCCAGCCCGGCGATCTTGCCCGCGTCCTTGGTCGCCTGGCGCTGGCTGTCGTTGAAGTACGCCGGGACGGTGATCACGGCCTGCGTGACCGGCTCGCCCAGGTAGGCCTCAGCATCGGCCTTGATCTTGCTCAGGATCATAGCCGAGATCTCCGGCGGCGAGTACTCCTTGCCGCCCATGATGACGCGGACATCCCCATTCGGCGCCTCCACTACTTTATAGGGGACGATCTTCAGCGCCTTCTGCACCTCCGGGTCGCGGTATTTGCGCCCCATGAAGCGCTTGATGGAGAAGATAGTGTTCTCCGGGTTGAGGATCGCCTGGCGACGGGCCGCCTGCCCCACCAGGCGCTCACCCGTCTTGGGGTTCACAGCCACGACGGAGGGGATCAACCGACCGCCCTCCGAGCTGGGAATGACAACAGGCTCACCGCCCTCCATGACAGCTACAACAGAGTTCGTTGTCCCGAGATCGATTCCGATAATCTTGCCCATGGTGATACTCCTCTAAAGCTGAGATGATGTCAAAAGGTTGTTTTCTGCTGCCTGCTATGTGAAACGCCCCGCTCAGGGGGTTTCACGCGATGTGGCCACGTGGACCAGTGCTGGTCGGAGAACGCGCTCACCCAGCAGATAGCCTTTGCGGGCCACATGGGTGACCGTGCCCTCCGGGTAACAGCTGTCGTCGGACTGGGCCACCGCCTCATGATAGGCGGGGTCAAAGGGCTGGCCTTCCGCCGCAATCTCCCGCAGCCCCTCCGCTTCCAGGATTTGATGGAGCTTGCGTTGGATCAGCAGAATCCCTTCCACCCAGCCGACGCCCTGCAGTTCCGGCGGTAGATTCTCCACCGCACGGTCAAAGTCGTCCAGCACAGGCAGAATCTTCAAGATCAGGCGGGCGTTGGCGCTGGCGCGCTCCTCGGCCAGTTCGCGCTCCATGCGCTTCCTGGCATTCGCCAATTCGGCGCGGGCACGTTGCCAGCCATCCAGATACTCGCTGGCCTGCGCCCGCGCCTGCTCCAACTCCTGACGCAATAGCGTCAGGTCATCCACCACCGCCTCACCCGCCTGCGTTTCAACCACCTCGGCCTGCGCCTGCCCGTCCTGGGCGCTCGCTTGCTCTACCATGTCGTGCTCTGCCACCCGCTGCTACCTCCTTACATAAGAGATATGGGAATCATACAAAATGAGCGCTCGGCAAGCCAGGGGGTTCGCCGAGCTAGCCGCCGTACATCTCGTAGACCAGGTCATTCAACAGCCCGGCCACGTAGCGCACGGCGGAGATGGCCCGCCCATAGGCCATACGCGTCGGCCCCAGGACGCCCAGCGCGCCGGTGGCATAGCCGCTGATGCCGTAGCGGGCCAGCACAATGCTGCAGGCACGCAACTGCTCCCAGCGCCCTTCGCCCCCGATCAGGACTTTGACGCCGCCGACCGTGGGCCCCAGCGCTTCGTTGAGGATGTCTTCCAGCAGGTTGCGCTCCTCCAACAGTTGCAGGGCCGCGCGCGCCGCTTCGCTGTGCCTGAACTCCGGCTCGCTCAGGATATGGGTCAGGCCATCATGATAGACCAGGCTGATGGTGCGCGCATCTACCTGGCGCATCATGGCCACGACGGCCCGCGCCACGTCGTGCTCCAGGGCGGGCAGAGTCCCCAATCGAGCCTCAATCTCGCTGGCGGTCCGATCGGCGCAGATCTCATTCAGATAATCCGCCGTCAGCCGCAGCGTGCTCTGGTCCACCGGCTCGTCCAGGGTCAGCATCTGCTCGCGCACCTCGCCGCCTTGCAGCACCAGGACGAGCAGGACCATGCGCCCGTGCGTGGCGATGAGTTCCACGTGCTTGAAGCGACTGCGGGCCACATGGGGCGGGGTGACCAGCGACGCGCTGCGCACCGTGTGCGCCAGGACCGCCGCAGCGAGTTGCATCCATTGGTCCAGGTCCAGATAAACCTGGTGGAACTGATGCAGGATCATGCGGCGCTCCTCGGCGGGCAACTCAATATCGCCCAGCAGGCGCTGCACAAAGAAGCGATAGCCCTTCTCGGTGGGGACACGGCCTGCCGAGGTGTGCGGCTGGCGCAGGAAGCCCTGCGCTTCCAGCACCGCGAACTCATTGCGCACGGTCGCCGAGCTAATGTTCAGGCCATAGCCCTCCACCAGCGCCTTAGAGCTGACCGGCGCGGCGCTGCGAATGTACTCCCGCACCACCAGCCCCAGGATCAGTTGTTGGCGTTCGGTAAGCTCGTCCATGCTGCCGTTCCTGCCTGCGCCAGAGAGAGCGTTAGCACTCTAAGCATGAGAGTGCTAACGCGCTGTGAATAATCATAGCACCGAACGGCGGGCTTGTCAAGCAGGACTCGCGAGCCACTCAACCTGCACCCCCTGGACTTTAGCTACGGCGGCTATAGAAAGCCGCCCTACAGGCTATTCTATCCCGCCTCGCCCACCTCCCCGGCGTAGGGCAGGTTTCTATACCTGCCGCTCTTCTGTCCTGTTGCGGCGGCTATAGAAAGCCGCCCTACAGGCTATCTATCCGCCTCGCCCATCCCGCCATTTATGAGAGGATCCCAAGTGGGGCTGGTGACAGAATTAGAACCCCGGTTTCTGCAAGAAACCGGATTTCTGGACTCCCGGCCTAATCCGCAGCGGGCAACTCAACTCGCACGCCCTGCTCGGCCACCCAGGCCAGGGCCGCCTCAAGCTGTGCCGACTCTCCACTCAACTCCACCACCAGCCAGCCCTCCTCCGCCGTGATGTTCGCCGCACGGATATTGGTGACAATATCAAAGCGCTTGATCATCTCATAGAGAATAGGGCGATCAACCAGATGAACGGGGTAAATAAGCTTGACGCGGCGCAGCATGGGCATTGCCCCCCTCGCGTTAATCAGCGGTCCGCCCGGCCAGAGGCCCTCACCCGGCGCGGCCCAGGAGCGCAGCCAGGCGCTGCAACTGCGAAGCGTGGGAGACCATCAAGACCTCATCGGCGGGTTGCAGGACGGTATCGCCATGCGGGATGATCAGTTGCCCCTTGCGGATAATGGCCGCGATCACGCACTCATCCGGCAGGCCCAGGTCGCGGATGGCCTTCCCGGCAGCGATGGCGGTGGGATGCACCTTCTCCTCCACCAGCGAATACTGCCCCTTGCGCAGCTTGAGCAGCGTCATCATATCGCCCAGTGACATCTCCTCGGCGATGAGGTGCGCCATCAAGTCGGCCTGATTCAGGGCCACGTCCACCCCCATCTCCGGCGTGAACAGCCAGGCGTTTTTGGGGTTGTTTACGCGGGCGATGATGCGCGGCACGCCGAACTCAAAGCGGGCCAGTGTGGTGATCACCAGGTTGGCCTCGTCCGAGCCGGTGACGGCGGCGAGCACGTGCGCCCGCCGGATGCCAGCCGCTTCCAACACATTGGGGTCGCTGCCATCACCGGCGATCACGGTCTCCGCAGGCAACTCCTGCCGCAGGCGCTCCAGCACGGTGGGCCGATCCTCAATGATCTTAACCTCGTAGCCCTCATTCAACAACAGGAACGCCAACTGTGACCCCGTTTTGCCGCCACCGACGATGATCACGAACATAATGTCCTCCTTCACCAGCCAGCCTCCTCAGGATTGCAGGAACTTTGAGTCCCTGCGGTCTCGGTCACGCCTCCAACAACCGCTCTATCCGCTCCATCGCCGACGAGAGCACCGCAATATGCAGGAGGTCACGGGGGCGGAAGACCGTGCCCAGGGTGGGGAGGATGGCCTGGTTATCGCGGGTGATGGCCACGACGGTCACCTCGCCGGGCACGGTGATGTCGCGCACCATGCGCCCCTCCAGTTGGGGCGGTGCTTCAACCTCAATCAGCGCCACCTCGCCGCTGCCGAAGGTCATGACCACATCCAGGCCGGTGTGGGTGAGCAATTCGTGGATGCGCGTTGCGCCCCATTGCACCGAGGAGATGGTCACCAGGCCCAGCCGCCGGTAGATCTCCGCCCGCCGGGGGTCATACAGGCGAGCGACCACGCGGGGCACGTGGAAGACGTTGCGCGCAATACGTGCCGCGATGATATTGGCGTTGTCCGATGAACTGGTGGCGGCGAAGGCGTCGGCGTCTTCAATGCCCGCCCGGATCAGGACATCGCGGTCAAACCCGACCCCCTTCACTTTGCGCCCTTTGAAGTCCGGGCCTAGGCGATCCAGCGCCGCCTGGTCATAGTCAATCACCGTGACGTCGTGACCTTCGTCCGCCATCAGCCGGGCCACCTGCTCGCCCACGCGGCCACAGCCCATGATGATCACCTTCATCTACCCCCTCCATTTCTGATCTCCATGTGCCGGACGATACGCTTGCGCACCCACTCCAGCATGAACAAGGCCGGCGCATACAGGATCAACCCCAGCCAGACAAACGGCGGCAGGGGCACGTGCTCAAAGACTGTGGCCAGCGGCTGGACGTAGATCAGCGCCAGGGCCACTGCGATCTCCGCTGCGATCCCTGCCAGCAGGAAACGGTTGCTCAACAGGCCCAACTGGCGGATGCGCTCCTTTTCGGTGCGGCAGGCGAAGGCATTGCCCACCTGCGCCATGACCACGCCAGCGAAGAAGACCGTTGTCGCCAGAAGATAGAGTTGCTCCGGCGGCAGGCTGATCCGGGGCAGCCTGTCCAGCCAGGACAGACGCAGGCCATCCAGGGCGCCGGCCAGAACATATACCAGAAGGAAGCCAATATAACACAGCACCGTTTCAATGCCCCCCAACCATACATAGGCGCGGAGCAACAGGCCCCGGTCCAGCAAGGGCTGGGCCCGGCGGCGCGGCGGGCAGTGCATCACCCCCGGCTCCGGCCTCTCGGCCCCCAGCGCCAGTGCGGGCAGCAGATCGGTCCCCAGGTCAATCGCCAGGATTTGGGCGACGCGCAGGGCCAGCGGAATCTTGAACAGCGCGGTCAGCACAAAGGGCATGATCTCCGGCACGTTGCTGGCAAAGATGTAGGTGATGAACTTGCGAATATTGTCATAAACCGCCCGCCCCTCCTCAATGGCGCTGACAATCGCCGCGAAGTTGTCGTTGGTCAGGATGACGTCGGCGGCTTCCTTGGCGACATCACTGCCCGCAATACCCATACTAATGCCGATGTCCGCTTTACGCAACGCCGGGGCATCGTTCACGCCATCGCCGGTCACGGCGACCACCTCGCCACGCGCCTGGAACGCGGCCACTAGGCGCAGCTTATGCTCCGGCGCCATGCGGGCGAAGATGATCTCCTGGTCAAGTACGGCCTGGAGTTGAGCGTCGGTCATCATATCCACGTCGGCGCCGGTGAGGATACGGGGGCGGGGCGTGGTCAACATGCCAATGCGCCGCGCCACCGATTCCGCCGTCAGGCCATAATCGCCGGTGACCATGACAATGCGGATACCGGCCTGGCGCAGCGTCTGGATGGCGGCGGCCACTTCGGGCCGGGGCGGGTCCATCATCGCCACCAGGCCGAGGAAGGTCAGATCGCGCTCCACCTGCTCTGGCGTATAGCTGCCGGTGCGCGGCGGCAGGTCGCGGCGGGCCAGGGCCAGCACGCGCAAGGCGTTGCGGGCGAACTCGTCATTCACCCGCATGATCTCGGCGCGGGTGGCCTCGTCCAGCGGGCGTACCTCGCCGTGCATCAGGATCGTGGTGCAGAGTTGGAGCACTTCGCGTGGTGCGCCCTTCACGAAGGCGATCTCGCTGCGCCGGTTGCGGTGAATTGTGCTCATGCGCTTGCGCCGGGCGTCAAAGGGCAATTCGTGCACGCGGGGATAGGTGCGGGCCAGAGCAGGCTCATCCACGCCGCCCTTGAGCGCCAGGACGCGCAGTGCCGCCTCGGTGGCATC
>DAOUBF010000046.1:0-57887 GCA_034432795.1 Anaerolineae bacterium | reverse complement strand
GGGGAGGGGCAGGGAGGGGGTGACCGCTGACAGTTGCCCCAAAATTGAAATGCCCCCGACCCTGTATGCCCCTTGACAGCTTGCCGATCCTGTGATAATATGTGAATGATTGTTCATATATTCAGAAATGCTGGACCCACTGACTCAGGCGACACCTTCTCTGTCCCATCACGCGGAGCCGACAGCCCTCCTGGATGGGATCATCGCGGTGCGGCTGGCCGAACTGTTTAAGGCGCTCAGCGATCCCACGCGCGTGCGCCTGCTCAGCGTGCTGCTCCAGGGGGAGTTGTGTGTCAGTGAACTGGCCGGGCAGTTGGGGCTAAGCCCCTCTGCCGTGTCCCACCAGTTGCGCGGCCTGCGCCAGATGCGCCTGGTGCGGATGCGCCGCGTGGGCCGCCGCATCTTTTACGCCCTGGATGATGAGCACATCTCTGACCTGTTCCAACGTGGCCTGGAGCACGTCCAGCATGGCTGATCGCTGTACTCAACGGATTATCTCAGAATGTCACCTTCGGTGACAGGAATACGGTTACTGATGAGGCCTGTAGAAACCACACTGGACATCACCGGCATGGATTGCAGCGACTGCGCTGTGACGCTGGAAAGGGGCGTGGGCGCCCTGCAGGGCGTGCAAGGCGTTCAGGTGGACTTCGCCCTGGGCAAGATGCACCTCAAGTATCAGCCAGAGGCGGTGACACTGGACCAGATCGTGACCACTATCCGCAAGAGTGGCTACGACGTGGCCGAGACCCGACCCGGTCCGCAGCCGCTTCCGGAACAGCGGGGGGTGCAGGCCCTGGCTCACTTCTTCCTCGCCGACCGCCGCGCCCGGCTGGCGCTTATTGCCGCGCTCGCCTTCATTGCAGGCGTGGGGCTGAGCCTGCTGCCCGGCGCAGCCCCCCTCTCCCGCGTCGCCTATCTGCTGACGGTCCTCACCGGGGGCCTCTATCCCGCCCGCGCGGGTTGGGCCGCCTTGCGCAGCGGGCGCGGCCTGGACATGAATGTCCTGATGAGCCTGGCCGTGATCGGTGCCCTGGCGATTGATGAATGGGCCGAGGCGGCGGCGGTGATCGCGCTGTTCGCCCTGGGTGAGGCCCTGGAGGCGTTCACTCTGGCCCGTGCCCGCGCCGGCATCCGCGCCCTGATGGCACTCTCCTCCGCCGAGGCCGTGCGGCTGGAAGATGGCTACGAGCGCCGGGTGCCCGCCGATCAGCTTCAACCCGGCGACCGCATCCGCATCGCCCCCGGCGAGCGCCTGCCCGCCGACGGCATCGTCCTGGCCGGGCATTCCGCTGTGGACCAGTCGCCGATTACCGGCGAGTCTCTGCCCGTTGAGGTCGGCCCCGGCGCGGCACTTTACGCTGGCTGTATCAATGGCCGGGGCAGCCTGGAGGTTCGGGTGACGAAGCGGGCCAGTGAGAGCACGCTGGCGCGGATCATCGCCCTGGTGGAGGAGGCCCAGGCGCGGCGCGGGCGCGCCCAACAGTTTGTGGACCGCTTCGCCCGCATTTACACGCCTGCGGTCGTCGCCGGGGCGGCGCTATTGGCCCTCATCCCGCCCGCGCTCTTCCAGGGCGACCTGGCCGCCTGGCTGTATCGTGCGCTCGTCCTCCTGGTTATCGCCTGCCCCTGCGCCCTGGTCATCTCCACGCCGGTCTCCATCGTGGCGGCGATTGCGCGGGCAGCGCGGCTGGGTATCCTGATTAAAGGCGGGGCCTCTCTGGAGGCGGCAGCGAGCCTGAACGCCGTCGCCTTTGACAAGACCGGTACGTTGACCCAGGGCCAGCCACATGTGGTGCATACGGTCGTTTTTGATCGCGGCGACGGCGCCTTGACGGAGGAGGGGCTATTGGCCCTGGCGGCGGCGCTGGAGCAGCCCTCGGAACATCCCCTGGCCCAGGCCCTGCTGCATGAAGCCCGCCACCGCGGGTTGGCCCTGCCGCCGGTGGATGAATTCACCGCGCTGCCGGGGCGCGGCGCACGGGCGCGCTTAAATGGGCGCGTTTATCATATCGGCCATCGTGACCTGTTCGCCCGGCACTTTGCCCTGCCCGCCGAGATGCAGGCCCAGGTGGAGGCGCACGAACGCCACGGCGAGAGCGTGCTTCTGGTGGGCGACGAGTCCGGGCCTTTGGGCCTGATCGCCATTGCCGACGCGCCCCGCCCCGAAAGCGCCGCCGCCATCCAGGCGCTGCACCGCCTGGGCCTGATCCGCACCATCTTGCTCACCGGCGATAACGCCACCACCGCCGCTGCTATCGCCCAGGCCGTCGGCATAGACGAAGTTCGCGCCGACCTGATGCCGGAGGACAAAGTCCGCGCCATTGAGGCCCTGGTTGCCAGGCACGGCGCGGTGGGCATGGTCGGCGACGGCATCAACGATGCCCCGGCCCTGGCGCGGGCGACGGTGGGCATCGCCATGGGCGTGGCGGGCACGGATGTGGCCCTGGAGACGGCGGACATCGCCCTGATGCGCGACGACCTGCGCCAGGTGGCTACCACTATTGCGCTGAGCCGGGCCACGCAGCGGGTCATCCGCCAGAACCTGGCCTTCTCCCTGATCGTGAAGGCGCTGTTTGTGGCCCTGGCGCTGGCAGGCGCCGCCACCCTGTGGATGGCGGTCTTCGCCGACATGGGGGCCTCGCTCCTGGTGACTTTCAATGGGATGCGCCTGCTGCGCCATCCTGGACAGGTCAGCGGGTAGTACGGCCTTCCTATTGTCTCATAGGCGCCCCTGTTTATAATTAAGTTTGGCAATTGGATGTGCTCCTCTGGTGCTCAGGCACCGTGAACCGTATTCCGTGTGCCCCGTCGTACCCAACACTTTAATCACATCATAGCTTCCCGGACACTGCCCGGCGCCCGTTGACCAGGGTGATCTCAGGGCACGGCCTGCCCAGCCGTGCTTCGCCTTCCGGGAGCACACCACAAGGAAGGAGGACATCCCATGAAGAAACTCACATTCTCGCTTATCGGCTGTCTGCTGTTGGTCGCGCTCGTGGCTGCCCCGGTCATGGCCGATGCCGGCCTGAAGGCGGACCTGGATGGCGACGGCGACAGCGAAGTCGTGCAGCAATGGGTCAGCCCAGAGTTCCCCGTATCGCTTTTCCGCGTCAGCGATCAGGATAAAGACGGCGACGTGGACCTGGTGGAGACGCGGGGGACGCCGGCGCTCACTTGCAACCTGGATAACGACGCCATGGCCGAGGCCGTAATTCGGGACGCCAGCCTGGGCGCGCCCTGGGCCGGCTATGCGCTCGGCAGTGAGCAGCCCCAGACCGCGCTCATCTTCGTTCGCGGCCAGATCATAGGCTGCTTCCAAAGCGGGCAGTCGGAGGACATGGTACTCTACGTGATGGATCAGGATTATATGGGCAAAGAGGCAGACGTGGACGGCGACGGCAAGGCGGAGATTATCTGGCAGGCAGCCGCGCCCGCCTCGCGGGACGACGTCGCCAAGAGCCGCCCGAAGATTGCGCCCATCCTGCCCCCGCTGCGCATGCCAGTGACCCAGTAAGGGGCCACGTCCTGGCGTGTGTGAACCCGCACTGACCTCCCTCTGCTCTGCGAGACGCTACGCGCTCTGAAAAGCGAAAGGGGCCGCCAATGGCAGGTTGGCGGCCCCTTGCATTCGGGCTGAAAGTCTCGCAACTCAGGCTGGGGGAGGAGGATTCGAACCTCCGCATACAGATCCAAAGTCTGCTGTCCTACCCCTAGACGATCCCCCAGCGTCACCCAAGATTATATCGGCTCTCAGGCAAGGCGTCAACCCCCGCATTGAGCGGTTTTCAGACGGCATTTAAGCGGTTTTTTAACGTGATCCCCTGATCGTTATGTCAAAACCCCTTGACTTCACTCCATTTGTGTGATAGAATTCGCATAAGTTGCGCGTTGTATCGGACCATAGGCCTGATCCCATTAAGCGACCTGCGGGCTGATCGCGGAGTGTTTTATTTTAACGTAATGGCCAGAGTGATGTCATGTTTAGGGTAAACGTTGGCTTTCTACTCAAGCAGCCCCCTGGGTATAGCCGTGAGATGGAAATTGATGAGGGCGACTTGAGACTGGCGGAGGATGTCCATCTGCAGTTTCTCAAAGGCACGATCCGATTCACCCGCACCCACGAGGGCCTGTTGGCCCAGGGACACCTGCAGACCGCGATCGCATGTGATTGCGTGCGCTGCCTGACGGTCTTCCCTCTCTCCCTCATGGTCACTATCCAGGACCTGTTCTATTATCCGGCGGCTCGCGCTGCGGATGCCCACTTGGACCTCATCATCCCGGAAGACGGCAACATTGAGTTCGGCCCGCTCATCCGGGAGGATGTGCTCCTGTCCATCCCCATGCACGCGCTCTGCCGACCGGACTGTGCCGGGCTGTGCCCCCAGTGCGGCCAGAATTGGAATGAAGGCCCATGCACCTGTGTTGAGGAAACCGTTGACCCACGTTGGGCAGCGCTAAGTGCTCTGCTCACGGGCCATTAGGAGGCCAGGCGATCTATGGCGAATTTTGACAAGGATGTAGACATCATCGCGGACCTGTTGGAGAAGGCTGAAATTCAAGGATACCTCACTACAGAAGACATCCTGGAAGCATTCCCCGAAACTGAGGGAGCCTTTGACCAATTAGAAGAACTGATTGCCCTCTTGCAGGAAGCGGGCGTGGATGTCTATGAGGACCGCGCCGAAGCGGAGGAGGAACGCACCGCCCGTGCCCTTCGCTTTGACGAGGAGGAGGACGAAGAGGGCGAGGAAGAGGACTTTGACCTGAGCGCCATCTCCTCCGACGACACCGTTGGCCTCTACCTCAAAGAAATGGCCCGCGTCCCCCTCCTGACCAATGAGGAGGAGGTGTGCCTGGCCAAGCTCATTGAACGTGGCCATGCCGCCCAACAACGCCTGCTCAAGGAATCGCCGGAGGGCGAAGCGCGCGCGGAGTTGGAGCGCATTGTGGAAGAGGGCCGCGCCGCCCGCGACCACCTGATCAAGGCCAACACGCGCCTGGTGGTCAGCATCGCCAAGAAATACATGGGGCGTGGCGTGCCCTTCCTGGACCTCATCCAGGAGGGCAACCTGGGCCTGATGAAGGCGGTGGAGAAGTTTGACTATCGGCGCGGCTACCGCTTCAGCACCTACGCCACCTGGTGGATCCGCCAGACGATCACCCGCGCCATTGCCGATCAAGGCCGCACCATCCGTGTGCCGGTGCACATGAGCGACCGCATCCGCCGCCTGTACAAGGCCGCCCGCCAGCTTGAGCAAGAGAACGGGCGCAAGCCGACCCCAGAGGAGATCGCCGAGGAGTTGGACCTGGAGCCGCGCAAAGTGCAGTGGATGCTCAAAGTCTCCTGGCAGCCGCTCTCCCTGGAGCGCCCCGTTGGCGAGGAAGAGGACTCTGAGCTGGGCAGCTTCATTGAAGACGAGAGCACGCCCACACCCACCCAAACCGCCCACCAGAACCTGCTGCGCGAGAAGGTGGAGGAGGTCCTGGCCACGCTCACGCCACGCGAGGCCCGCATCCTGCGCCTGCGCTTCGGCCTGACCAATGGGCGTAGCTACACGCTGGAGGAGGTCGGCCAGAAATTCGGCCTGACCCGCGAGCGCATCCGCCAGATTGAGGGTCGCGCCCTGCGCCGCCTACGCCACCCGCGCCGCAGCCGCCAACTGCGCGACTACCTGACGTAACAGACAGCCGGTTTTTTGGGGGCCACCGATGACCAAAGTCTGCCATTATGAAGACGTCCCCGCCCAGGCGTTCGGTGATGAAGCGCCGGGGGTCACCATCCGCTGGGTGATTGATGATAAGCATGACGGCGCGCCCAATTATGCCCTGCGCGTCATTGAAGTTGCGCCTGGCGGGCATACGCCGCACCACACCCATTGGTTTGAACACGAAAACTTCGTCCTGGAGGGCCAGGGCACGGTCACCATCAACGGCGAGACCTATCTGGTCGGGCCGGGCGACGTGATCTTTGTGCCGCCTAACGCCGAGCACCAGTACGTCAACACGGGAACGGTGCCTTTCAAGTTCCTGTGTGGCATCCCGCTCCCCTGGATTCGGGCCGTGCAGGAAGCCCAGGCGGACTGAGGCCCTGGGCGGGCAGCGAAACACCCCCGAATGAGGCAAGTCACCGCCAGCCCCAGGCTGGCGGTTTTATTTAGACCCTATTTCAACGGAGGATGAGGGTGGGGGGCAGACTCACCCCCCTCCTGCCCCTCCCCCATCCAGGGGGAGGGAAGTTGCTCCCTCCTCCCTCTGTGGGGGAGGGTTGGGGTGGGGGGTGAGTCTATGATCAACGAAGTCTCATCTCACGCCGATAAGGTTCTTATGATAGAATAGTGGTATGGAGAGGTGGAGATATGCCTGAGAACATCCTGGTCGCTGTCGCCTGGCCTTATGCCAACGCGGACATCCATGTCGGCAACCTGGCCGGATCGTACCTTCCTGCCGACATCTACGCCCGGTATCACCGGCTCGCCGGAAACCGCGTGCTCATGGTCTCCGGCTCCGACTCGCACGGCACGCCCGTCACCGTCAAAGCGGACCAACTGGGCAAGCCACCGCGTGAGGTGTTTGAAGCCTACCATCGCAGCTTCCTGCACACCTTCATCCAGTTGGGCCTGAGCTACGACCTGTTCACCCACACCGATACCGAGAACCACCACCGCGTGGCGCAGGACATGTTCCTGTGCCTCTTGCATCACGGCTACCTCTATCGCCAAAAGCAACTGGTGATGTACTCGCCGGCCTCCAACCGCTTTCTGCCGGACCGTTACGTGGAGGGCACCTGCCCGATCTGCGGCTATCCCGATGCGCGCGGTGACCAGTGCGACAACTGTGGCAACCTGCTGGACGCCATTCAGCTTATCAACCCGCGCAGCAAGATTGACGGCAGCCGCCCCGAACCCCGTGAGACCGAGCACTTTTTCCTGGACCTGGCCAAGCTCGCCCCCCGGATCGGCGCCTGGCTCAATGAGAACAAGGAGCACTGGAAGCCGAATGTGATCAACTTCGCCCGCAACCAGGTGCGCGAGGGCCTGCATGGCCGGCCTATCACCCGCGATATTGATTGGGGCATCCCCGTGCCCTTGCCCGGCTGGGAGGGCAAATGCCTGTATGTCTGGTTTGAAGCTGTCATCGGTTATCTCTCTGCCAGCATTGAGTGGAGCATCAACCACGGCCAACCCGACGCCTGGAAGGCGTGGTGGTACGACCCCACCGCCCGCACGGTGTACTTCATCGGCAAGGACAACATCCCCTTCCACGCCATCATCTGGCCGGGCGAACTCATGGGCTGCGAACGGCTATATGAGGACGACCCCAGCAAACGCCTGAACCTGCCCTACGACGTGCCCGCCAACGAGTTCATGAACCTGGAGGGGCAGAAAATCTCCGGCAGCCGCAATTGGGCCGTCTGGGCCAACGACTTCCTCAGCCGCTACGACCCTGATCCGCTGCGCTACTATCTGACTGCTGTCATGCCGGAGACGCGCGATGTGGATTTCGCCTGGGATGACTTCCTACGGCGCAACAACGATGAGTTGGTGGCCACCTGGGGCAACCTGGCCCACCGGGCGCTGACCTTCGCCTACAAGCACTTTGATCAGTGCGTGCCCCAGCCGGGTGAATTGGATGAGGCCGATCGGGCGCTCCTGGCCCAGCTTGAGGCGGCCTTCGCACCCATCGGGGCCCTCTACGACGGCTGCAAGTTCCGCGCCGCGCTCTCCCAGGCGATGGACCTGGCCACCGCTGTCAACCGCTACCTGGACTACAAAGCGCCCTGGGCACAGATCAAGACGGACCGCGCTGCTGCGGCGACCACGCTCTATGTCACGCTGCGGGCGATTGACTCGCTGCGGGTGTTGCTCGCCCCGGTGCTCCCCTTCAGCACCCAGGCGCTGCATGAGATGCTCGGCTACGACGGCGACACGCTGGGCGAACAGCGCATTGAGACCATCCGCGAGCCTGGCGGCAAAGAGCACCTGGCGCTGACCTACGACGGGAGCAAACTGGCGCTGCGCTGGCAGCCCAGCCAGCTTCCCCCTGGCCAGCGCCTGCGCCCGCCCCAGCCCCTCTTCAAGAAGCTGGATGAACGCATCGTGGCCGAGGAGCGGGCACGCATCGGGCAGCCGCGCTGAGGTCGGGCACGTGGGGGAGTGCACTTAGAGCAATTTGGGCTGCTCCGGCCCTTCCGGCCCCATCCAGCCGTACCGCGCCAGGTCAATCCGGCCACGCTCGTCAAACTGCACCCCCTCGGCCTCCAGCCGCCTCCGTTGTAGTTCGTGGCCACGTGAATATTTGCGCAGGCTGATCTTGCCCTGGGCATTGATCACGCGCTGCCAGGGGACATCCGTCCCCGACGGCAGGGCCGCCATGGCCCAGCCGACCAGCCGGGCATCGCAGGGCGGGCCGACCAGGGCCGCGATCTGGCCGTAGGTCGCCACGCGCCCTGGCGGGATCTGGCGCACGATCGCATAGATGCGCGGATACAGGCTCTCGTCAGGCTGTGCTTTCATAGGAGCCTCCTCTGGCGTGGGGAGGAACGAAACCATTTTAGCCCGGCACAGGCCGAGGGGCAAAAGCCTCTATGAGCGGACTTGTCCTCACCCCTATTCCGTGCTATTATCACATTGCTTGCTGATCTTAAGGTTAGGGTTAAGTTACGCTGATGAAGCGGGCGCTTGAAACGGATCAGGCCCTGTGGATCATTTTCGTTGTGGCCGCCGTGCTCGGCATGGTCCTTGACCGCGTTGCCGCCCGGCTCATGGCCACCTGGGGCTGGGTGTTGATCCTGATCGCGCTCGGCGCGGGCCTGGCGGCGCTCGCCTGGCCGCTCCTGCGCGAGCGCGCCGGCGCAGAACCCAAACCCACCCCGCCGCTCACCATAGAGCCGGTCGCCGAGGCCGCCGATCCACTCGCCGTTCACGATCAGGTGCTCAACGGATTCTCTGAACACGAGGGAAGCCAAAACCCCTGAGGAAGCCAGGCACAGAGGTAGAGGAGCCGCCCATGAGCAGAAAGAAGATCCGCTTTGAGTTTGCCAACATCGCCGAATGGCCGCCGCGCCCGACGTCAGGCGCGGCCCGACGCCCCCGCCCACCCCTCACCCTGGGCGACCTGTGGCCCTTCCTGCTCTTCGCCCTGTTGCTCATCGCCATGCTCCTGATCGTTGGCAGCCGCTAGAGGCGCTGAAGCCCATACCGGTTGATGTGATTTAAATCTGAAGGCCTGGCCCGCTTCTTGCATACTCTGCCCCATAGAGGCCGCAACGAGGCGCGACCTAGCGGGCGCTATGGGGCAGAAAAAGAACCTGTTCACACCGGATCAGATCCTCTACCAGGGATCATCCCACCGCCCGGCCTCTCCCCAGCCACCTACAGGCCCGCCGCGCCGCCCTGACCTCTGGCCGGTGTTCCTGTTCCTGTTCTTCCTGACCCTGATCGCGGTCCTCGCCTGGGTGGGCCAGATTGGACACTGACAGTTGCCCCTGTAAGCATTTCAACGGCCCTGCGGTTGAAACCATGCGCTTTTGATCTGCACATAAACCACAGTAAAATAGTGCACATGGGGTTCATCATTATTATGCATCACCGAGGCAATCACCCATGTTCCGAGCCTTCTTTATCTATCTCTCACACAATACCTGGCTGCGCCGCTGGCTGACGCGCTTTGGTTTCGCCCGACGCATGGCCGCCCGCTTTGTCGCTGGCGAGACGCCCGAAGACGCCATCCGCGTTGTCCGCGCCCTGAACGAAAAAGGCATCCTGGCCACCCTGGACCATCTCGGCGAGAACGTCATCAGCCGCGAGGATGCCCAACGCGCTCGCGACGACTACCTGGACATCCTGGATTGCATCGCCCAGTATGGCCTCAAGTCGCACGTCTCCATCAAATTGACCCAACTGGGCCTGGACATCAGCGATGACTTCTGCGCCGAGAACGTCGCCCAGATCCTGGAACGCGCCGCCCGCTACAATACCTTCGTGCGCATTGATATGGAAGGCTCCCCCTACACCCAACGCACGCTGGACTTGTATTACCGCCTGCACCAGAACCATCATAACGTCGGCGTCGTCATCCAGGCTTATCTCTACCGCAGCGAGGCGGACGTCCGCCGCCTGATCCAGGAGGGCGCACGGGTGCGCCTGTGCAAGGGAGCCTACAAGGAGCCGCCGGACATCGCCTTCCCCCGGAAGGCCGACGTGGATGCCAACTATGTGAAGCTCATGGAGATGCTGCTGAGCGATGAGGCCCGCAAACGCGGCGTCCATCTGGCCATCGCCACGCATGACGAGAAGATCATCAACCGGGCCAAGCAGGTCGTGGCCGAGCGCCACATCCGGCCCGACGAGTTTGAGTTCCAGATGCTCTACGGCATCCGCCGCGACCTGCAAGAGCGCCTGGCCGCCGAGGGCTACACCGTGCGCGTCTATGTTCCCTACGGCAGCGAGTGGTATCCCTACTTCATGCGCCGTCTGGCCGAGCGCCCGGCCAACGTCTGGTTCCTGCTGAGCAACATCATCCGCGAGAGATGACGATGGACGACGGACGCCAGACGACGGACAACGGCGCGGCCTGGCCTATCGGACCGGTGACGGTTTACACCATCGGCCACTCCAATCATCCCATTTCCCGCTTTCTGGCGCTGCTCAAACAGCACCAGATTGAGGTGCTCGTGGATGTGCGCTCCATGCCCTATAGCCGATTCAACACACAGTTCCGCAAGGACACGTTGCGCCGTCACCTGGAGGAGGCCGGGATGACCTACCAGTGGGAAGAGCGGCTGGGGGGACGGCAGCCGGAATTGCCGCCCGGCGTCCGCGCCACACCGACGTTCCTGGCCGAGCGCGAAGCCTATCGCCAGGCCATCCAGGCCCTGATCGCCCTGGCTGCCCAGAAGCGCGTCGCCATCATGTGCGCCGAGGAGGACCCCAACCGCTGCCACCGCCACCGGCTGATCGGCCAGACGCTGCTGGTGCAGTCCGTCCGCGTCCTCCATATTCGCGGCGATGGCCGCCTGGAGGAGGGACGGCCCCTGCCGGAGCAGTTACCTTTTGAGACCTGGCTGAAGGAACAGCAAAAGCACGAGGGGAACTTATAGGAACTCAGGGGGGCCGATGGTACTCAACGGATTATCTAACAACATCGCCTTCGGCGACAGGGATCAAGGAAAATGGAACTGAAGGGCAGGGTGGCGCTGGTGACCGGGGCGGCTCATCGCGTGGGACGCGACATCGCCCTGGGCCTGGCGCGGGAGGGGATGCACCTGGTCATCCACTACCATACCTCGGCAGAGGCCGCACAACGCACCCTGGCCGATGTCCAGGCGCTGGGCGTAGCGGCTATCGCCCTCCAGGCCGATCATGCCCGTGTGCCGGACGTCCAGGCGCTGTTTGCCCAGGTCGCGGCGCACTTTGGCCGCCTGGATGTGCTGGTCAATAGTGCGGCGATCATGGAGCGTAAGCCTCTGCTAGACATCACCGAGGCCGATTGGGACCGGGTGCTGGGCATCAACCTCAAAGGGCCATTTCTGTGCGCGCAGGCCGCTGCCCGTCTGATGCTGGAACAGCCGCAGGGCGGGGCCATCGTCAACATTGCCGACCTGTCCGGGCTTAGGCCCTGGCCCTCTTACGCGCACCATAGCGTCAGCAAGGCGGGCCTGATCATGCTCACCCGCGTGCTGGCCCTGGCGTTAGCGCCGACAGTCCGCGTCAACGCCGTGGCCCCCGGCCCAGTGGCCAAACCGGTCGGCTGGTCCGACAAACGCTGGCAGGCCCTCGGCGCCAGGCTGCCGCTGCGGCGCACCGGCTCTGGCCAGGATGTGGCCGAGGCAGTGGTTTTTCTGCTAAAATCAGATTACATTACAGGGGAAGTCCTTGTCGTGGATGGGGGAAGATCGCTGTTGTGACCCAGGGGGAACATCCGTCTTCCGCCCTGCGTCCTCAGGGGAGGTGCCATGCCGAATATCCAGGGTGTGGTGATTAAAAAGCTGGTCACGCATGTGGACGACCGGGGCTATCTGCGCGAGATTCTGCGCGATGATGACGGGATGCTCAGCCGCTTCGGGCAGACCACCATCACGCGCACGTACCCCGGCGTGATCAAAGCCTTCCACTGGCATAAGTATCAAGATGATGTGTGGTACGTGGCCGACGGCATGGCCCGCATCGTCATGTACGACCGCCGTCCGGATTCGCCCACGTATGGCGTGACCCAGGTAGTTTACGCAGGAGAAGACAATCCCGTCACCATCCTCATCCCCGCAGGTGTGGCGCATGGCTACCAGGTCCTGGGCAACAAGCCCGTCCTCCTGCTCTACCACACCACCCGCTCTTACCAGCCCGCCGATCCGGATGAAGAGCGCATCCCCTACGACGATCCCACCATCGGCTTTGACTGGTCTATCAAGAACCGGTAGCCCTCCGGCTCCCCTCCGCAGCCCCCACCCCCTTCCCCCTGGCGGGGGAGAGTTGAGGTGGGGGGTAAGGGCGAGGCGCCGCCTCGCCATCTGGACTGCCATCTGGACTGCTGAAGCCATGCTTCAGCTACAATCTACAATCCATTCCGGGCGATCACCTGCGCATACCACTCGCCACTGTCTTTCACGATACGCCGCTGGGTGGGATAGTCCACATACACCAGCCCAAAGCGTTTGGAATAGCCGAAGGTCCACTCAAAATTATCTAACAGCGACCAGACAAAGTAGGCACGCACGTCCACGCCCGCCTGGATGGCCCGATGGAGCGCGATCAGGTGATCGCGCAGGTAGGCGATGCGGCAGGGGTCGTGCACGCGGCCATCCGGCCCAACCGTGTCGTCAAAGGCGGCGCCGTTCTCGGTGATGGCGATAGGGATTGGGGGGTACTCTTGCTTCAGGCGGCGCAGCAGCCGCTCCAGCGCAGGCGCGTGGACCTCCCAGCCCATTGCGGTGTAGTCCGCACCGGGCACAGGCGCAATATCGCTCCTGGCAGTGACCAAGCTGCGACTGTAGTAATTCACGCCGAGGAAATCCAGCCGGACGCCGATCCAGGCCCAATCGTCCGGCGCAATGCGGGGCGCCTTATCTCCATATGCCTCCCAAATCTCCCGGGGATAGTGCTGATAAAAGAGCGGCTCCAGGAACCAGGCATTGTCCTGGCGCCAGCGCCGTTCCGCTTCGGCGCGGTCTTCGGGCGCGTCGCTGGCCGGTTCAACCGGCCACAGATTGAGGGCGATGCCGATCTGGGCCTGGGGGTGAACGGCGCGGATGGCCTGAGCCGCCAGGCCGTGCGCCACCAGCAGATGGTGGGCCACCTGCAGGGCCAGCTTCTCATCTTTCAGCCCTGGCGCGTGCTGGCCGCTCTTATGGCCGGCAAAAGCCACCACCTGCGGCTCATTGATGGTGATCCAGGCGCGCACACGGTCCCCCAGGCGGCGGGCCATGAGGGCGGCGTATTCGGCGAAGGCCTCCACAGTGGCACGGCTGCCCCAGCCGCCCTCATCCTGCAGGGCCTGGGGCAAATCCCAATGGTACAGGGTGGCAAAGGGCTGAATCTCCGCCGCCAGCAAAGCATCCACCAGGCGGTCGTAGAAGTCCAACCCCGCCGGGTTGGGCGCTCCCCGCCCACGGGGGATGACGCGCGGCCAGGAGATAGAGAAGCGATAGGCCCTCAGCCCCAGGCGGCGCATGAGGGCCACATCCTCAGCATAGCGATGGTAGTGATCGCAGGCGACATCGCCCGTGTCGCCGTTGTCCACTGTGCCGGGGGTGTGGCTGAAGCGATCCCAAATGGACTCGCCTTTGCCATCAGCGTCCCAGGCCCCCTCAATCTGGTAGGCCGCCGTAGCTGCGCCCCACAGGAATTGGTCAGGGAACCTCAACAGCCCGGTCGTCATGCCCCCTTCATCCTCCGATGATGGATTACGGAAAGCTGATGTTCAATGGCCCACAGGCTCAACGGACGCAGGTACATGCTGGCGCGAAAGTTCCCCTCCACGTCATAGGCTTCCGGCGTGCGGAACCAATAGCCGCGATTGTAGATCACGTTGACCGCACCCCAGGCGGTGGCCCAGCCCTCCTCCTTCAGCCCCCGGCCCAGCATCAGCGCCGCCAGCGCATAGGTGACCCCCGGCCAGACCTCCTGTGAGTGCTCGCTGGACGTATCCACCCCCCCGTCAAGAGACATGCCGTTGACCGCGCCCATCTGCCCGTTGGCGTAGCGGCGCACATTATAGTCGTAGATAGTGCGCAGGGCCACCTCAATATGCGCCTCCGGCACAATCGGCGGCAGGCCGGTGGCGTCGGCATACCACTGCCCGGCGAGTTGATCGGCCATAATGGTCTCCGAGGAGGGGCCGCCACTGGAATCATAGCGATAGTAGCAGCCGTTCCACAGCCTGGCTTCAAACGCGGCCCGGCCCCGGCCGAGCCAGTCGGCATAGCGGGCCACATGCTCCGCATCCCCCTCCAGCCGGCCCATCTCTATGGCCGCTTCCAGCGCAGCCAGCCACAGGCCGCCACAGTAGGCGCTCACCCCGCTCATGGGCCACTGGTCGTAGGTCTGATCGGGCACGCCATCGTGCTCCGGCAGGCCATCGCCGTCACGGTCAAACCCGTGCAGGTACTCCAGCGCCTGCACAACCATCGGCCAGGTCTGGTGGATGAGCGTTTGATCGCCCAGGAGGACGGCATCACGCCACACCTGAAGCATGAATTTACTGTTCAGGTCCTTCCAGATGTTGCTATCCTGCCAGGTGTAGGCATTTGGACGCAGCCAGGGGTCTTCTGTGGGCGATCCCAGATCGTGGGGCACGGCGCCTGGGCGCTTACGCACAGCGCATTCCCCTGTGGCCCCAACCGTGATCAGGCTGGGGTCATCCAGCGGCACCGCAGCGGCGAAGTCACGGATGACGCTCTTCTCCAACTCCGGCCACAACAGCGCCAATGCAAACGAGGCATAGAAGCTCACATCAAAGGTGTTGTAAAAGGGGTAGTCAAAGCACTCCAGGAGCGCAAAGTGGCCG
This sequence comes from Anaerolineae bacterium, assembly GCA_034432795.1. Taxonomy (GTDB): domain Bacteria; phylum Chloroflexota; class Anaerolineae; order DSLN01; family DSLN01; genus DAOUBF01. The sequence continues at coordinate 42,884 of DAOUBF010000046.1, read as the reverse complement.
ATGTCCTCTGGCGCGGGCGGCGCTCCGCCTACGCGCCCGTTTTCCCAGGCTGTCCCCCCATCCACCAGGTAATACAGTTCATTGAACAGGGCCATCTTATACCACGCCGGCCGGTCGGGGTCGTCCAGGATGGGTTGCTGCCAGGCGTCAATGGCGCGTTCCCAGGCGGGGTAATGCGCCAGCGCCTCGGCAGCGATGGCCCAGGCATTGCGCCCCGTCGTCCCAAAGAAGCGCGTATAGCGCTTATACCACTGCGTCCCTGAACCGAACGCCATGATGGGGAAATCCCAGGCCAGGGCAACGGGGACGGTGCGCACCTCGCCGGGGGCCAGTTCCAGGGTGACCGCCAGGGCCGCGCCGATCTGCTCTCCAGGCCGGGCGGGTGTCGGGTCATCGCCATTGTCCAGCCGACCATCGGCGCAGAAATCATCCCATAGCGGGCCGCTCTCCTCCAGCGAGAAGCGCGTGCAATAGGTGACCGTCAGGCCGGGCTGTTCCGGCGCAACGATAGCAAACGACCCGTCCCAGGCGGCGCTGGCCTGCTCGCCGGGGCGCGTGAGCACCACCCCCGTGAGGCCGCCTTGTCGCAGCGCCATGTTCATGTTCCCGCCCTCCTGGTCCTTCCCCCAGCCATGCCCCACCAGGTTCTGCCAGGTGAACATCAGCCCCACCGTCAGGGGCGTGTCGCCGGGGTTCTCCAGCACCCACTCAAACACGCCCACCGGAAAACTGCTCTCGCGATAGTTATTCGGGATGATCGGCGAGAACTGCTTCTGCGCCAGACGCAGGGGGAGCATGTCCCAATCGTATACGAACCAGGCTTTGGGGAACAGGGCGTAGTATGTCCCCGCCCCCACCGGCATGTCCCAGTTCCATTCGCGCAGGATGTCGGGGCGCAGGGGCGCCAGGACATGGGCCTGCGTCTTGCCCCCCTGGGCGATGAACAGGGAGAACTGGTTGGCGGGCAGGCTCTCAAAGCGATGCCTGCCGATGTCCAGGTGCCAGCGAGCGAAGTCGCCGCGATAGGTGCGCCCGATAGAACCGGCCCCCAACCCGCCCAGGGGCACGCCGGCCCAGGGGCCATCGTCAATCATGGGATCGTCCACGCGGGGGTGTCCCGGCTTGTCAACAGGCACGCCGATGCCACGCGACCAGGCAGCAGCGGGAATGGTGAGGGAACAGGAATATGTGTTAATGGCTACGCTATCCTTTACAGAGAATTTTCTCGGATGAACTCCAGGAGTTCGTCACCGTAGGCAAATGCCAGGCAGGTGACCGTATCGGCCCCGCCGTAGTAGATGGCCATACGCCCCGTAGGGGGGTCAACCAACGCTGCGCAGGGGAAAACAACATTGGGGACATCCCCCACGCATTCGTAGATTTCCCTGGGATGGAGGAGATAGGGGCGCGTCCGATAGATAACCTTCCAGGGCTTCTCCAGGTCCAACAGCGCCGCGCCAAAGCTATACACAAACCCGTTACACGACGTGAGCACGCCATGGTAGATCAGCAGCCAGCCTTCCGAAGTCTCTATAGGGGTCGGCCCCGCGCCGATCTTCGTCGCCTGCCAGCCCTCGGCAGGCGATATAACATGCCGGTGATGCCCCCAGTGGATCAGGTCGGGGCTTTCACTATAAAAGATGTCGCCAAACGGCGTATGCCCCCGGTCGCTGGGCCGGCTGAGCATGGCGTACTTCCCGTTGATCTTGCGTGGGAACAGCACGCCGTTTCGGTTGTAGGGTAAAAAGGCGTTCTCCATCTGGGTGAAGGTGTTGAAATCAAAGGTATAGCCCAGGCCAATCGTCGGCCCATGATACCCATTACACCAGGTGAGATAGTACCTGTCCTCCAGCCAGCACACGCGGGGGTCATAGCCGTACACGAACTGGCCGATCTCTTCGTCTTCACACTGGAAGCGAATCCGCTGGGGTTGTATCTCCCAGTGAATCCCGTCCGCGCTCAGGCCCGCGTAGAGCTGCATATCCCTGGCGGTGTTATCGCAGCGAAACACACCGGCAAACTTCCCCTGAAAAGGCACCACCGCGCTGTTGAAGATGCTGTTTGCGCCCGGCACAGCCTCCCGCGTGAGGATGGGGTTGCGCTGCGAGCGCCAGACCACTTCACTGGAGCCACGCGGGCGTTCTTCCCAGGGGATCTGGGGCAGGGCCGGGCCGATGAACTCCGCAGTTGCCATCATACACCTCAGCCTCTAGAGGAGGAGAGTGGTACTCAACGGATTATCTACAGGAAGCAAGGAAATTAGGGTTTTATCCCTGGAGGAGAACTGGGCCTCCACAGGGACGGTCAGGCCGCTCGTTCGGGCGGGGGACAACACCCGTTCGGCTTCGGTGGTGCGGAAACAGGCCACGAAATGATCGCTTTCCGCCTCCAACAGCGCAGGGCGCCGGCTGGCGCACCCCAGGGCGGTGTTTGCCAGCGGGCACCTGCTGTAATAGACGCAGCCGGCCGGCGCTGTCGGCCGGGCTTCCAATTCCAGCCGGGCCTCGTCCTTCCCCCATTTCCTGTCCAGGCGGGGCACAGAGGCCATGAGCATCCTGGTGTAGGGATGCAGCGGATTGTGGTAAATCTTCTCCGTGGCGCCCATCTCCACCACACAGCCGCGATAGAGGATCACCGCCCGCTCGCTGATGTAGTAGCCCAGGGAGAGATCGTGGGTGATAAACAGGATGGACAGGCCGCGCGACTTGAGGTCGGCGAGCAGGTTGAGCACGTCAATGCGTGTGGAGGCATCCAGCATACTGATGATCTCGTCGGCCACCAGGAACTCAATATCCAATAGCAGGGCACGGGCAATCAGAAAGCGCTGGAGTTGCCCCCCGCTGAGCTGGTGAGGGAACTTGTCCAGGACATGCTCTGGGTTCAGGCCAACAGCCTCTAGCGCCCGGCGCACCCTGTCGTTCCATTCCGGGCCGCTGATGTCGGGGAAGAATTCCTCCCTGATGATCTTGAAAATACGATCCGCTTTGAAGATCGGGTTGTACGAGCTAAATGGGTCCTGGAATACCCCCTGCACTTTGCGATAGTACTCTTTCAGCGCCTTCCCCCGCAGCGTGGAGATGTCCACGCCGTTGAAGGTGATGCTGCCGGAGGTCTTAGGGGTCAGGCGCAGGATCATCTTGCCGATGGTGCTCTTGCCGCTGCCGCTCTCCCCAATCAAAGAGACGACCTCCCCCTCTCTGACCTCAAAGCTGACGTTGTCTACGGCGCGGAGTTCCTTCCCCCCGAAGGTCCCCACCCTGTACACTTTGGAGACGCGATCAAGCTTTAACATAGGCGCGTTCGCCCCTTTCGCCTTCCTCCTCAAGCGCCTTCCAACAGGCCACGAAATGCCCCTTCTCCAATTCCACGAACGGCGGCTCCTCCAGGCAACGCTCAAACGCCAGCGGGCAACGCTCGCGGAAGCGGCAGCCGCTGGGCGGGTGCAGCAGCAAGGGCGGCCTCCCCGGAATGCCCGTCAGTCTTTTCTGGGAATATCGCACGCCCACCTCTGGCAGCGAGGCGATCAGCAGCCGGGTATAGGGATGGCGGGGGGCGTGAATGATCGCCTCGGCGGGGGCCTTCTCTGCCAACTGCCCCGCGTACATCACCAGGATGCTGTCGGCGATCTGGTAGAGGATGGACATATCGTGGGTGATCACGATCAGGCTGTTCACAAACCCCAGGTCACGAAACTCCACCAGCATCTCCGCCACCGCCTTCTGGCTGGCCACGTCCAGCGCCGAGGTGATCTCATCGGCGATGAGCAGGGAGGGGTTGAGCAAGGTGGAGATCACCATGACCATGCGCTGCTTCATCCCCCCCGATAGCTCAATCGGGTACATATTTAACACCTCCGGGGGCAACTTGACCAGGTCCAACCGCCGTTTCAACTCCGGCAGGACCGCCTTAAAACGCACCTTGCGGGATTCCAAAAGCTCGGCGATCATCTTGCCGATCTTGCGCGTGGGGTTCAGCGCGTTCATAGCATACTGGGGGATGATAGAGACCTTGTTGAACCTGAAGGCATTCATCCGCTCCATATCCCAGATGGGCAACTCCTGGCCATCCAGCGTCACGCGCCCGGCGATAAAGCGCATGGGGGGCTTGAGCAAGACCAGGCTGTGCCCCAGCGTGGTCTTGCCGCAGCCGGATTCCCCCGCCAGCCCCATGATCTCCCCATCGGCGACGCTGAAGCTGGCCTTCTCCAACGCCCGCACGTCCCCCCACAGCGTCTGATAATAAACCGTCAGTCCCTCAACCTGTAAACTCACGACCTCACATCTCCCGCAGCTTGGGGTTGAACACCTCGTCCAGCCCCACATTGGTGACATACAGCGCGCCCACAATAGCGGTAATGGCGATCCCCGGTGGGATGAACCACCACCACATCCCCAGCATCAGCGCGCTCCACAGGACGGCGTTGTTCATCATCAGGCCCAATGAGATGGCGTTCGTCGGCCCCAGCCCGATGAAATCCAGCGTGGCGGCGATCAGGATGGCCCCACCAAACTGCAAGATGAACACGAGCAGCAGATAGGACAGCATGTTGGGGGCGATCTCGCTGAGGATGATCTTCAGGGGCTTCATCCCGCTCAAGCGGGCCAGATCAACGAATTCCCTGGCGCGCAGGGAAAACGTCTGCGCCCGCACGGCCCGCGCCGCCCAGGGCCAGGCCGTGCAGCCGATAAACACGCTCTCAATAAGAACGCCCCGCACCTCCAGATAGGCGGCGATGATCAGCAAAACCGCCAGCGTGGGGATGACCAGGACGATGTTGGTGAGCATGTTGAGCAATTCGTCAATCAAACCGCCGCGATAACCGGCGATGAAGCCGATCAGCACGCCGATCAGCGTGGCCAGGCCGCCCCCCACGATCCCCACCAGGAAAGTGGCCTGCAGGCCGAAGACAAACTGGGTGAACACGTCCTGGCCGAAGGTGGTGGTGCCGAACCAATACCTGGATGAAGGGGGCTGGGCCCCCGGCCCCACATAGTCATAAGGCCTGTAGTCGGTGAGCAGCGGCCCCACCAACGCCAGCAGGACGAACAGGAGCAAGACAGCTAAGCCCAGGCGCAACTTGCTGTTCCTCAGCGCAAAGTACAGGAGTTCATGCCTCTGCTTTGCCTGGATCATGCCATTTCCCCTTGCATCCCAACGCGCGTGCGCGGGTCCACCACAACATAGACGATATCAATAGCGAAGTTGGCCAGGAGCACACCGATGATGATGAAAAGGAAGCACCCCTGGAGCAGGAAATAGTCCTTGTTCTGAATCGCCTGGAGGATCAGGTAGCCGATGCCAGGATAGGAGAACACCACCTCTGTAGCCAGGGCGCCGGCGACGATCTTGCCCAGCTCCAGCGCCAGGCCGGTGATTTGCGGCAGGACAGCGTTCCTGAAGGCGTATTTTCGGATCAGGCCCCTGGGCGCCCCCAACGCCTCCAGGTAGCGCGAGTAATCCGCCTCCAGTTCGTAAATGATCATATTCCTCATGCCAATCGCCCAGCCCCCAAACATGACCAGGAACAGAGAGGCGAAAGGCAGGAACCAGTGCTGGAGCAGGCTGCCGATGAAGGCCCAGGAGAGATGGGGGGCCATCGCGTAGCTATAGGCCCCGGAGATAGGGAACAGGCGCAGGACGATGCCCAAGGCCCAGGCCAGCAGGAGTGCCAGCCACATATAGGGGGTGGCCGTGAGGATATAGCTCAGCGGCGACACGGTGTTGTCCAGCCAGCGCCGCCGCGCCGCAATCGCCCCGAAATGGTTCCCTGCGAACCAACTCAACAGGATCGCCGGGAGCAATAGCAAGATGTCATAGGGCACGGCGTCCAGGATAACGCGGATCACGGGCTTGGGAAACAGCCACAGGCTCACACCCAGGTCGCCATGCAACAAGGCGTTCCAGAAGTTCAGATACTGCTGCCAGATGGGTAAATCCAACCCGAAGGCGCGCACATAATAGCCGTAGATCACCTGGGTGGCCTCGGCCCGCATCGCCGCCCTGGACAGCATCGTCTGCACCGGGTCGCCGGGCATGAAGCGCGGGATCAGCCAGTCTATGGTCACCGCCAGGAAAAATGTCAAAACATAAAACAAAAGCTTCCTTCGGAAATACCGCCCCATGTTTACGCTTCCTTAGCCGGGCACACCACCGCACCTGTCCCTGGAGACGACCATCAGCTTCCTTGATTCCTGTAAATAATCCGTTCAATCCGTTCTCAGAATCCGTTGACAGCAATCCGTTGAGTACCTTCGTCCTCTATCATCCGTCCGCCGTCGTCCACCGGGGGCCACTGCCCCTTCCTGGGATAAAGGAAGGGGCAGTGGCCTATCGTTCAGCGTTACTGTGTGGCTGGCTTCAACTCCTTGAGCATGAGGATAGCGGTCATGTTCCAGTAGCCGCGCCAGGTGGCAGGCAGGTAGTGGTTGGCCCCCTCCGCCGCCGAGGGCCAGTTGGTCCAGACAGCGTTGCTGTACTGCGCCCACAGGCCGTTGTACCACAGCGGGATCGCCGGCATGTCCGTGAGCTGGATGCGCTGGATCTGCGAGATGATCTGCTTCATCCCGTTCACATCCTCAATGGGGGTCTTGTCCAGTTGGTCCACCAGGTCAAACACCTGCTGGTTATCGTACCTGCCGTAGTTGCCGCGGGTCATCGTGTCCACAATGGGGTGGTGGAACAGCCAGTCGTAATACGTCCACACGGTATTGCTCATCTGGGCCTCGTTGCTGATGAGCATGTCAAACGTACCCCCGTTACGCTGATCCACATAGCCATTGTAGTCAGGGAAGTCCGTCTGCACGTTGATCCCCACCGCCTGGGCGCTATTGGCGATGATGCGGATGGCCTCCATCCAGTCCGTCCACCCGTTGGGGACGATGATCTTCAGGGCGATCTTGGAGCCATCCGGGGCCTCCACGAAGCCATCGCCATCCACGTCCTTGTAGCCCGCGTCGGCCAGGATTTGCCTGGCGCGGTCAGGATTATAGCTGAAGCCCAACTCATTCACCACCGCCTGGTCCACATACCTGTCCCAGATGGGCAACAGGCCGGTGGGGTTGGCCGCCTGGACGATATTCCCGTAGTCCACCTCCACGATCTGCTTGACGTCAATGGCGAAGGCCAGGGCCTTGCGGAAGGCGGGGTCGTCCATCGGCTTCTTCTTCAGGTTGAGCAGCAACCAGGCCGTGTTGGCCGAGAGCATGTAGGGCGGGTCTGGATAGTAGGTCTGGATGCCATAGCCGCCCTTCACCAGGGTGGCGATGCCGGGCAGGAAGTTGTTGCTCAGGTCAATGCCGCCCTGCAGCAGCAGGCCCAGAGCCACGTTGTTGCTGCTGTTGACGATGTCCACGATGCGCTTGGGCGCCACCTTGTAGCCCAACAGCCTGGTGGCCCACCAGTTGTCGTTGCGCACCCAGACCATGCGGTCCTCGGCATGGGTCTCATACAGGTAAGGCCCGGTGCCGACGGGGTGCTCATTGGCGCCGGTAGCCACCTCTTCCTCGGTGCGGTCCTTCCACAGGTGCTCCGGCAGCATGGCCATGGTGTACAGGGCGTTGGCCCATTCCTGATAGAGCGGCTCGCTGAAGGTGAAGCGTAGGGTGAAGTCATCCACCTGGTCCACCGAGGAGAGCCAGCGCCACATGGTGCTATAGTACACCGCGGCGAATTTCTTGCCAAGCTCAAAGGTGAACTTGACATCCTTGGCGGTGAAGGGCTGGCCATCGCTCCAGGTGATGCCTTGCCGCAGCTTCAGCTCATAGGTCTTGGGGTCCACCCACTTGCCGCTCTCCGCCAGCCAGGGGATATACTCATCGGTCAGAGGATCATACAGGAACAGGGTCTCATAGCACAGGCCCAATGTGCCCATAGCATAGCCCCATGTCACCAGGGGGTTCCAGTTGTTGGGCGGGCCCCACTGGGTGCCGCTGGTGTACAGGGTCTCATTACGGGCATAGGTGACCTCTGCCGGGGCGGGGGTGGCCGTGACCACGATCTGCTGCGGTGGGGCGGTGACCACCGCCGTCCGGATTTCCGGCGGCGCCGTCTGCACAATGGTCTGAGGCGTAGGCGCGGGTTGCGCACAGCCAGCCAAAATCAGGCTGACCACAACCACGACGCTCACCAGGGTGACGATTCGTTGAGACATGTCTTTCTCCTCCTCAATTGGGTCTTCGGGCATGCCCGAAGAGTCCATTCCTCTTTCCTTGGTCCCTGTCGCCGAAGGCGATGTTGTTAGATAATCCGTTGAGGTCCACTTTTGTCATTCTGGGCGAGCATGGTCAGCGAAGCCGCTCGTTAACCACAAGGCTAATCCGTTAGGTCCGCTTAGGCCGGAGGAGGGGCTTCGGCAGTGCACGCCTCAGCATGACAGCATCGGTGGGTCCTCAGACGCCTTCTTGGGGTTAAGAAGAGGTCGGCTGCGTACGGGTTCTGTTGTTGTCACTCACCTCCTTGCGCTGTCCAATTTCCTTGATTCCTGTCACCGAAAGCGACGTTGTTAGAGAATCCGTTGAGGTCCACTTTTAGGGGCAGCACCTACGAATGGGACGCTAGATAATCCGTAGAGTCAGATAGCTTAATTATGCTGGCGCTCACCTCCTTGGCTCTGGCGAGCCTGCATGGTGGCGCTGTAGCGCCCGCGTTTTTCCGGGGGCAGCCCCACGCCGCACGATTCGCGGATGACGAGTTCCGTCGGCAGGATAATGCGGCGGGGCTGACCATCGGGGTGGGTAATCATGTCAATCAAAGTCTCCGCAGCGACGACGCCTGCGCGCTGGATCGGCTGGCGGACGGTGGTCAGAGGAGGGTCGGTGCGGGCTGCGGCGGGGATGTCGTCAAAGCTGGCCAGGGCGATGTCTTCCGGCACGTGCAGGCCGGCCTCGCGCAGCGCGCGCAGGGCGCCAATCGCCATCATATCGCTGGCGGCAAAGACCGCGTCGGGGGCATGGGGCAGGAGTTGCTTCATGGCGGTGTAACCGCCCGCCTCGGTGAAGTCACCCTCCACGATTAGCGCCGGGTTGGGGGCGAGGCCGCGCCCGCGTAGGGCCGCCAGGTAGCCCTCCAGGCGGTCGGCGCCGGCGATCATGTTGCGCGGGCCGGTGATCGTGGCCACGCGGCGGTAGCCCAGGCGCAACAGGTGCGCCACCACCTCACGGGCGGCATCCTGGTTGTCCACGTCCACGTAGCTGATGCGCTCATTCGTGGGGTGGCGACCGACCAGGATGAAGGGTAGGCCGCGCGCCAGCAGAGCCTCCACCAGGGGGTCGTCCATAAGCATGGAGGCGACGATCACGCCGTCAATCAGGCCGCTCTGCAACACCTGGCGGATGGTGCGGCGCTCGTATTCCGGCTCGGCCAGCCAAAGCATGACAGAATAGTCCAGGGCACTACAGGCGGAGGAGACGCCCTGGATGAGAAGTGGGAAGTAGGGGTCGGTGAACAGGGCGGAGACACCCATGGGGATGACCAGGCCGAGGATACGGGTGCGTCCAGCGGCCAGGCCGCGCGCGGCGGCATTAGGTTGGTAATTCAGGCGGCGGGCGATGTCCAGGACGCGCTGGCGGGTTTCGGGGCGGACATGGGGGTGGTTGTTGATCACGCGGGAGACGGTGGATCGGGAGACCCCCGCCAGTCGGGCGATTTCTTCCAGGGTGTTGGCGGAGAACTCCGCCGGGGGGTGCGGTTTCATATGGGAGCGCTCCCAGATTATCTCCTCAATGAAGGCGCTATTTGCGCCCAAGTTCACACGCGCTCCCGCTTGATTTTGGGAGCGCTCCCATTATATCACAGGTTTTGACGTTTGTCAAGAGGATCGCCCCGAATTTCAGGCAGAAGATCGGGCCGGGGCTGCCGCGCTCAGCGCTGCAGGGCCTGGAGGATATGCTGGCAGAGCGCTGCACGGCTGGGGTTGCCCAGGGAGATGACCCGATCGTTCAAGACGAACGTCGGCGTGGCGAAGATAGTGTCCGGCCTGCTGCCTGCCTGCTCCAGGTCAATCAGTTCCACGCGAAGGGAAGGGAACATCGCCGCCATCTCCTGAGCCAGCGCCCGCGCCTCCTGGCAATTCCAACAATCCCTGTCTACATATACGCGCAATGTGACGGTCATGATCATCCTCTGCTCAACAGCCGTATGATACTATAGGGCGCTACCCAGCAGTGTAGGGATGTTTACATGAGGATTATACTCCGATTGGTCTCAAAACGATAACAGTGTTAGACTATGTGGGTGAGGGGGAGATGGCCAAACGGAGCGGTGCGATCGGGGCGACGATAGTGATCCTGCTGGTCATGGGCCTGGGCGTGGCGGGGTATGCCTCGCATCTGGAGGAGGATGACCGCTTCTGTATCGCCTGCCACACAGCGCCGGAGGTGGCCTATTATGAGCGGGCGCAGCAGGCGAAGGCCGGAGGCCAGCCGCCGCTGGACCTGTCCAGTAAGCATTACACGGAGGCTCAAGCGGAGGCACCCTTCCGCTGTATTGACTGCCATCGGGGCAACCACACCCTGGTGGATCGGGCCACGACGTTGGCGCTGGGGTTGCGCGACGCGCTGGTGTGGGCCAGTGGCCGGGCGGACCCGACACTGGAGAAGAACACGGCTTATGCCCCTGGCCTGTTGAATGCCGCCTGTAGCCGCTGCCATAGGGACACGCTCCTGGTCACCGGCTTTGAGAATCACTTCCATAACGATTTGCCGGAGGCCTACCGGGCCTGGCAGGCAGGTGGCAAACTACTCCCTCCGCGCCACAGGGCTTCAACAGGTGAAGAGGCGCGCGGCCTGACCTTCTACGCCACGACTGTCACCTGTCTGAGCTGTCATCGGGCACATATGAAGGGGGAGGAGGCCCAGTTCTACCTGCAGCAAGAGACGCTGGTGCTGCCGGCGTGTGAGCGTTGCCATCAGGAGACGGGGCGCGGCCCGCAGCGGCTGCGCGGGTCCTAGAAAACACAGGCTGGGGGCCGAGGATTCGAACCTCGCCGTACGGATCCAGAGTCCGCTGTCCTACCGCTAGACGAGCCCCCAGCGCAAGACCATTGTACCATATCCCACTCAGACTGGCAAGGGCAGCACGGGTGCGTTTCCCCCCACCCCAGCCCTCCCCCACAAGGGGGGGAGGGAGTAGTTTCCCGCCCCCATAAAGGGGGAGGGACAGGGAGGGGGTGAGCACCCCGGCCGTGCCGCCTAATTGACGCAGCAGGTGCCCTGGCCTAAAATAATCCCCGATGATCCGTGTTGTCCTGGCTGATGATCACCCTGTCGTGCGCAAGGGCATTCGCGAGTTCCTGGAAGAGGCAGGGGATATCCAGGTGGTCGCCGAGGCCGGCGATGGCGATGAAGCCCTGGCGCTGATCCGCACGCACCGCCCCGATGTGGCCGTGCTGGATATTCAAATGCCTGGCCAGAGCGGCATTGAGGTGACCCGCCGCCTGCGCGCGGAGGGCCTGCCTGTAGGTGTGTTGCTCCTGACCGCTTATGACGATGACCCTTACGTGATAGCGGCGCTCCAGGCCGGCGCCAACGGCTATGTGCTCAAGACCGTGGAAGCCGACGATCTGGTGCGCGATGTGCGTGTGATCTATGAAGGACAGTCGGCGCTCCATCCCCATATCCTGCGTAAAATCATGAACCAACTGGCGGGCAAGACACAGGCGGCAAATGCCGAGCCGTTAGTTGAGTCGCTCACCCCACGGGAGCACGAGGTGCTGCGCCTGGCGGCGCGAGGCTACACCAATAAAGCCATCGCCGTGCAATTAGGCATCAGTGACCGCACGGTACAGGGCCATCTGGCGAACGTCTTCGCCAAATTGGGCGCGTCCAGTCGCACCGAAGCCGTTATGCGCGCGGTCCAGCTCGGCTGGATAACCGTGGATGACGTACTTGGGTAAAGCCTTAGGGCGGCTGCGGGGCCTGTCCGCCCAGTTGCTGCTCCTGATCGTCCTGCCCCTCACCCTGCTCTTGATCGCGGTCGCCTTTGCTGGCGTCAATCTCCACCAGCGTGACATGCGCGCATTGGTGGGCGAGCGCGACCACCGCGCCGTGACGCTCACCGCAGCCGCGCTGAGTGCGCAGATGGAGGGCCGCTTCAATCGGTTACGCGCACTGGCCGACCGCGCTGCCGCCGAGGCGCCAGAACGCGCGCTCCTGGCCTCCGCTTATCTCCTCACGGACTTTGACGCGGGCGTGGCGCTCTACGATGCCGCTGGCCGCACGCTCGCGGCCACCCCTGCCGCCGCACGCTGGGCCACTGCCCCCACGGCGCAAACCTGGCTGGACGTCGTGCGCCGGTCGGGGGAGCCTACCGTCCTGCCGCTCTCCGAGGGGGTCCTCCCGATGGCTGTCCCCGCCGGGGATGGGCAGGTGATTGCGTTGGGTGCGTTCAGCGTTGAGGGGCTGCGTTCCTCGCTTGCGCCAATGCTTATGAACGATCATAGTCGCATGACCCTCTTATTGAGTGACTCGCAAGGCCGACTTCTGGCCGCGCTGGGCCTCGTCCAGCCGGCGCAGAGCGATCTGAGCGCCTACCCCGGCGTGGCCGCGGCGCTGCGGGGGGAAAGCGGTGTCACTTTCGTCACGGTCCAGGGGGAGGAACGCGTGATCGCCTTCGCGCCCGTGCCGTCGGTGGGCTGGGCGCTGGTCGCTGAGGAAGCCTGGGCCGATGTGGTCAGCCCGCAGATGCGCCTGTCGCAGGCCGCGCCTCTGGTGTTGCTTCCGGCCATGCTCATCGCGCTGATCGCGCTGGCCTTCGCCTGGGGACGGGTGGTGCGCCCCTTACAGGCCCTACGCGAGCGGGCGGCGCAGTTGGGACGCGGCGACTGGCAGAGCATTGAGCAGCCGGTGGGCGGCATTAGAGAGGTGACCGAGTTGCAGCACACACTGGCGCACATGGCACGGCAGGTGCGCCGGGCACGTGAGGCGCTGGAAGGCTATATCGCCGACATCACCGCTGCCCAGGAGGAGGAGCGCAAACGCCTGGCCCGCGAACTGCATGACCAGACGATCCAGAGCCTGGTGGCGCTCAACCAGCGCGTGCAGATGGCGCGCCGCGCCCTGGCCCATGACCCCGCCCGCGCCGATGAGAAGCTGGCCGAGTTGCAGAGCCTGCTGGCGGAAACCGTCGCCGAGGTGCGCCGCTTCAGCCAGGCGTTGCGCCCGATCTACCTGGAAGAACTGGGCCTGGTGCCTGCGCTGGAGATGCTGGCGCGGGAGTGCCAGGCGGGCACGACCATGCAGGTGACGTTTGAGACGGTGGGCACGCCGCGACGGTTGCCACCTGCGGCTGAACTGGCCATTTACCGCATTGTCCAGGAGGCGCTCAACAACGCCGCCCGCCATGCTCAGGCCCGCGCAGCGCACGTGCGCGTGGTGTTTAATGGCCCGGAGTTGGTGGTGCAGGTGAGCGACGATGGGATAGGCTTCGTCGTGCCGGAGCAGGTCAGCGAACTGGCCGCGCGCGGCCATTTCGGGCTGATGGGGATGCACGAGCGCGCTCAACTCATCGGCGCGCACCTGGCTGTGCGCTCACAACCCGGCCAGGGGACGATCGTGGAGATCCGCTATGCGCCCCCGCCATTTGGCGGGGCATAAAACAGGACATCTATGGCCTGATTTCATGACATCTGTCCCTGGTTTTGCAGCGGCCATCCGGGTATGATGAGAGCGCCTATGAAAAGCGTGATCTGGCGTTGGACTATCCCTTTCACTGTCCTTGTGGCGCTGATCGTCGCTGCTTGCGGCGGCGGGACGCAGGCGGTGAACCCAATCCAACTGGCGCCGGAGTCGGTCCTGCCGCCTGATCTGCGCGCGGCGCCGCCGGAGGTGCGCGAAGCCTACCGCTTCGCCATCGCCAATCCGGCGTTGCTCTCGGCCATCCCCTGTTATTGTGGCTGCGGAGCGCAGGGCCACCGTAGCAACCTGGACTGTTACGTCAAAGCGATCGGGCCGGATGGCTCTATCGTGTTTGAGCCTCACGCCGCGCTCTGAAGTATCTGCATAGACATCACGCGTGACGTGATGCGACTGCACAGTGAAGGGAAGCCGGTGGCCGAGATCAAGGCTTACATTGACCAGACGTACAGCCGGTACGGGCCATCCAATATGCCATGAGCGCGCGCCGGGTCCTCATTATCCTCGTCCTCGCCCTGGCTGTGCTGCTTGTCCCCTGGCCTGCTGGGAGCACAACGCCTACCCAGCATACCATTGTTATTGAAGCCTCCAACTTCGCTTACCAGCCGGCGGAGATCCGGGTCAATCAGGGCGACCGGGTGATGTTGGAGTTCACCTCGGCGGATGTGGTTCATGGGCTATCCTTAGACGGCTATGATGTCAATCTGAAGGCGGAGCCGGGCCACAGCGCCCGCGCCGAGTTCATGGCCACAACCCCCGGCACGTTTCGCTTCCGCTGCTCGGTGACCTGCGGGCCGTTGCATCCCTTCATGATCGGGCAACTCTCTGTAGCGCCCCACTGGCCCTTCTGGCGGGCGGCGGCGCTCGCCGTCGTGGTGGGTGTGGGGGTCCTGGTGTATGATGGCGGACGGAAGACAGCGGACGGAAGACAGCAGATGAACGAGCCTCCGTCGTCCATCCGCCGTCGTCCATTGTCCTGGCTGCGCCGCCTGCTGCGCCTGCGCTGGCCGCAGTGGCTGCTCACGGTGCTCCTCCTGGCCGGTTTCATCCTGGCGGGCCTGGCGGGCCTGCTGGGCACGCCGGTGGGAAACCGCAACTTCGCCATTGTGTTCGTCTGGATCGTGTGGTGGGGGCTGCTGATCCTGGCCCTGGTGCCCTTTGCCGGGCGGTTGTGGTGCAGCGTCTGCCCCATCCCCGCGCCGGGCGAGTGGCTGCAGCGGCGGGCGCTGGTCACCGTCTCCGGCAAGAAGCTGTGGACGCTGGGCAAACGCTGGCCGCGCCGCCTGCGCAATATCTGGCTGCAAAACGCCGGCTTCCTGCTCCTGGCGCTGTTTAGCCTGCCACTTCTGACGCAACCAGCCATCACCGCGCTGGTCTTGCTGGCCCTGCTGCTGCTCGCCACCGGGCTGAGCCTGGTGTACGAGCGGCGGGTGTTCTGCCGTTACCTGTGCCCGGTGGGGGGCTTTGTGGGCCTGTATGCGACCGTTGCACCGCTGGAATTGCGCGTGCGCGACCCCCAGGTCTGTGCGAGCCATACGGAGAAAGCCTGCTATGTGGGCAATGCCTCCGGCTACGGCTGCCCCTGGTTTGTCTTTCCCGGCAGCCTGACGCGGAACACGCCTTGCGGGCTGTGCGCCGAATGCCTGCGGGCCTGCCCGCTGGACAACGTGGTCATCAACCTGCGGCCCTTCGGCGCGGACCTGATGCAGGAGAGGGGCTGGCGGCTGGATGAGGCTTTCAAGGGGCTGGTCATGCTCACCTGCGCTGTGCTGTACTCGGCGGTCCTGCTTGGCCCCTGGGGGGAACTGAAAGCTGCCGCCAACGCAGTGATGACCCCGGCCTGGCTGGGCTATGCCCTGGCGTTCCTGGCGCTGAACGTACTGGTTGTGCCTGGCCTGTTTCTAGGCGCGGTTACGCTGAGCCGGTGGCCGGATCGCCGTGTGCCTGGGGCGTTGCGCCGGGCCTTTATAGGTTACGCTCGTGTACTTATCCCGCTGGGGCTGGCGGCGTGGATCGCCTTCAGCCTGGGCCTGGTGCTGGTCAATGGCTCGTACGCGCTGGCGGCGCTGGCTGACCCCTTCGGTTGGGGCTGGGATCTGTTCGGCCTGGCGCACGTCCCCTGGATGCCCCTCATCCCCAAGCTTATCCCCTATCTCCAGGCGCTGATTCTGATCGGTGGGCTGGCTGCTGCGGTGAGCCTGGCCGTGCATATCGCCCGTGAGTGGGCACGCCAGATAAGCGGCGGACAACGCGCCTGGTTGGGGGCGCTGCCGGTCAGCCTGTTCTGCCTGGGTGTAACGTTGGTGTTGCTATGGTTGGTGATGGGGCCATGAAACAGGAGCACCTGGCGCGTCTCTTGCTGCTGGTGATTCTGGTCGGTCTGCTGGTGGCGGTGGGGGCGGCCCGCGCCGGCCTGTTTGCGCCCCCGGCAGCGGCAGGCGAGCGCGTCATCGCCCTGACCGCAGCCGCGCCGGAGGGCGGGGGCTGGCAGCCGGAGACGGTGCGCGTGGCGCTGGGGGAGCGCCTGCGCTTTCGTATCAGCGGCGCGGATGTCGTGCACGGCTTCGCCATCGGCCAGACGGACATCCCCCCTGTCACCGTTGAGCCGGGCCGGGTGACGGAATTCGTGTTCACGCCGCCCGCGCCGGGCCGCTATACCTTCTATTGCACTGTCTGGTGTAGCCCCAACCACTGGCGTATGCGCGGCACGCTGGAGGTGGTGGGGCCGGATGGCGTGCTCCCCTCCCCCACGCCGCAGCCGCCGCTCTACCAGCAACTCGGCCTGGATATTGATGCGCCCCATATCGCTGCCCATTTTCCCCGCACCACGCCCTCGGCAGCACGTGGCCAGGCCCTGGGCCTGCCGTTGCCTGGCGACCTGACCGACCCTGAGCGCCTGCGCCGCATCTCCCCCAGCGCAGCCTTTGCCCGGCTGCGCGCCGACCCCGCTTATGCCCATCTGAGCGATGACCAGGTCTGGGACCTGGTGGCGCTCGCCTGGAAGCGGAGCACGACCCCAGAGCGGCTGGCGCAGGGCCAGGCGATCTATGCGGCCAACTGCGCGGCCTGTCATGGGCAGAGCGGGCGCGGCGATGGGCCGGGAGGCCGGGCGCTCCGGCGCACGGATGCTATGGGCGTGAGCCAAGGCCCGGCGAACTTTACCGAGGCGAAGACGATGGCCGGAGGCTCCGCCGCGATCTACCAGGGCAAAGTCCTGCGTGGCGGCATGGGCACCGGCATGCCCTACTGGGGCCCCATCCTCACCGAGGAACAGACCTGGGCGGTCGTGGATTATCTGTGGACGTTCCTGTTTGATTATTAGCCGGTGAGTTCAGGCTGTGCGCCCTTACCCCCCCACCCCAGCCCTCCCCCACAAGGGGGAGGGGGATGAGGAGGGCACCGTCCCTCCCCCTGGATTGGTGGAGAAAACAACCACCCAATAGAAATGCACACTTTAAGGGGTGTATTCCATATTGGGGGTGGCCCTGCGGTTGACTGCCAGCAGGCGTCCCGTGAGGGGAACCGCGCCTGACTGGCCGGGGGCCGAGCGCCCCCCGACATGGGATGGGCAAGGCAGGATAGAATAGTAGGGCGGCTTTCCATAGCCGCCGAAAGGCTTTCCATAGCCGCCAAAAAGCGGCAGGTATAGAAACCTGCCCTACGCCGGAGAGGGAAACCCCGCCCACTCAGTGTCATCGCCTCGCCCGCCGGCCGCTGTGCCAGCCGCTTCTCCAAGGCGGCCTGCGCGTCTTATACCATCCTCGTCTTCAGTTCCTGCTGTGCCACGTCCATGCTCTGCTCTCTCCTGGTCTCGTTGTTCTCGTCGTGGTCAGTGCACCACATCTGCCCCGAATATGGAATATACCCCACTTTAAGGCATGTACTCGCCACCAGGGTCAGAACTTGCTATACTTGCTTTATTAATGGTCAAAGGAGAAGAGATGAATCGGGAGATAGAGCAGGTGTTGGCGTTGATCGCAGGAGAGCCGCTGGTCCAGGCTGGCGATGGGGGCGGGCGGCGCGAGGTCGGCCCCGGTACCACCTCTGATGTGGAGTTGCTTGACGCCTACTCGCGGGCGGTCATCGCCGTCGTGGAGGCAGTCGGCCCGACGGTGGTCAGCATCGCCGTCAACAAAACCCTGCGGGATGGATGGCGGCGGATGCCGGAGATGACCGGGGCAGGCTCCGGCGTGATCATCGCGCCGGATGGCTACATCCTCACCAACAGCCACGTCGTCCACGCAGCCAGTCGCATTGAGGTGACCCTGACCGATGGCCGCAGCTTCCCGGCAACGTTGGTGGGCGAAGACCCGGCCACCGACCTGGCCGTGATCCGTGTGGCGGCCTCTGGCCTGCCCTACGCCACACTGGGCGATTCGGACGCGCTGCGCGTGGGCCAGTTGGTGATCGCTATCGGCAACCCTCTGGGCTTCCAGTCCACCGTCTCCACCGGCGTGATCAGCGCCTTGGGCCGCGCCCTGCGCAGCCAGACCGGGCGCCTGATTGAGAACATCATTCAGACGGATGTGCCGCTCAATCCGGGCAACTCCGGTGGGCCGCTGGTGGATTCGCGGGGGCGCGTCATCGGCATTAACACCGCCATCATCATCATGGCGCAGGGGATCAGCTTCGCCATCCCCATCAACACGGCGAAGTGGGTGCTGCCGCAGCTCTTACAGCATGGCCGCGTGCGCCGGGGCTACCTGGGCATCGCCGGGCAGCAGCGCCCGCTGGACCGCCGCCTGGCACGCTTCCATAGTCTGGCGAACGAGTACGCGGTTGAGGTGGTCTCGGTGGAGCCGGGCGCCCCTGCCGGGCAGGCCGGCCTGCACCCCGGCGACCTGATCGTGGCGATCAACGAGCGGATGGTGACCAGCGTGGACGACCTGCACCGCTTCCTGGCCGAGTGGCCCATCGGCCAGCCAGCCACCCTTACTGTGGTGCGTGGGCGGGAGAAACTGGCCTTACCGGTTGTCCCGACGGAGGCGCGGTAGCCTCAGGTTGGCTCTTCTGGCCGTCCCTGGTGGAGGGCGGCTTCGCCGTTCCATCCTGGAGCGGCAGCGCGAACCAGAACCGGCTCCCCTGGCCGGGCTGGCTTTCCACCCCGATATGGCCCCCATGGGCCTCCACGATGGCTTTGGACACATAAAGCCCCAGCCCCGTCCCATGAATGGCCTGGCGCCGGGCTTCGGCGGCGCGATAAAAGCGCGAGAACAGGTGGGGCAGTTCCTCTGGGGGGATGCCTATGCCTGTATCGTGCACGCACATCACCAGCCATTTCCCCTCAGGCAGCGCGGGGATCAGGGGGTCGGCGACCTTTGTGAGCAGCTTCGCCACCCCGTCCCTGCGCTCCACGACGTAGCCCGTGAGCCTGACCTGGCCCCCGGCAGGCGTGAACTTGATCGCATTGCTTATCAAATTCGTGAGCACCTGCGCCAGCCGCTGACCATCGGCCCGGAGGGTGGGCAGGCCCTCCGGCACGTCGGTCTGCAGGTGGAGACCCTTCTGCTCAGCCTGTAATTGCATCTCCCTGGCCAGCCTGCGCAACAGGGGCGCGAGCGCCACCTCGGCGGGGGTGAGGGAGAACCGGCCCGCTTCCAGACGGCTGGCATCCAGCAGGTCATCCACCAGCCGGAGCAGCCGCTGGCCGCTGCCCATGATCAGGCGCAGGCTTTCCTCCTGGAAAGGCGTTAGCGGCGCCTCCGACTCCTCCAGCAACAGTTCGCTATAGCCCAGGATGGCGGTCAGCGGCGTGCGCAGGTCATGCGAGACGTTGGAGATGAATTCGCTCTTCAGCCGGTCAATCTCCTTCAGTTCCTCGTTGGCCCGCTGCACCTGCGCGTTGAGGCGGGTCACCTCTTCCACCCGCTGCGCCAGCGCCGCGTTAAGGCGACTATACTCACTGATCGTGATCACCTGGCGGATGAGGATCAGGACGGTGATCAGGCTGGCGCCGACCAACAGCCCCCATTGGGGCAGGGTGGGCTGCTCGCCGTACATGGTCAGGGCCAGGAAGAGCATGGCCGCCACCAGGGCCACGTAGGGGAGAAGCTGCTGGCTGCGCCGTATCCCGGTGGGCGGAGCTGAAGCCACAGCGGGCTGCGCCCCAAAGCGGAGGGCTTGATACTGGGCCAGCGCCGCGCCTGCGGCGATCATCGATCCGATCACCCACAGCGCATCTACGATATGCCCGGTGTAGTACAGATCATAGGCCGAGAGCAGGGCATACCACACATCGGCGACCACATTCAGGCCGATCCCGATCATCAGCATCACGATAGGGGCACGTGTCATGGTCTGGGGCGTGGCGAAATACACGCGCAGCAACCCCCACAAGAGGATCAGGTCCGCGATGGGATAGGCCACTTCAATGATGCGCCCCAGCAGGCTATCACTCTCCGCGCTGAGCGTGGGCGCGATCAGGCTGTGCCAACTGAACATCCCTGCGGCGATGGCGATCACCGACACGTCCAGTAATAGCTTGGTACGGCTAAGGCGATCCCAGCGCACCGTTGGGTAGACCAACAGGCCCGCGAAGAACAGAGGGTACATCAGCAGATAGAAAACGTCGGTCAGGTGAGGGGATTCGGGCAGGATGCCCAGGACCAGTTCATCCCAGGCCCAAAGCGTATCGGCTATTGCCCAGGAAATGAACCCCAGGCCGATCAGCCCCCAGGCCCAACGCAGAGGACGGTTGTCTGTCACGCGCAGGATCAGCAGGGAAAGGATACCTGCCACCAGGCTGGAAGGGATATACACGATGTCGCCGACGATGAGGCGACCCGTTTCGCCAAGGGGCTGGATCAGGGTGTATAAGGTGAAAAGCGCAGCGTAGGCGATCAGCCCCCCACCTGTCCAGGTGATCCAGCGTGGTCGGTTTGTGACCGGGGTCATCAAGGCACTCCTTTGGCGGTAAGAAAGCGCTGGATTTCTCTTAAAAGCTGCAGGCGCTGGAAGGGTTTGGTGATGTAACTGTTCGCGCCGGCTTCCAGAGCGCGTTGAATATCTTCGGCCTGGTTGCGGACGGAGACAGCCAAGACCGGCAGGCTATGGGTGCACGGGTTGCGCCGGATGGCGGCCAGGGTTTCATAGCCGTCCAGGCCGGGCATGACCATATCGCACAGGACGAGATCGGGGCGCGTCTCGGTCAACCGCGCCAGGGCCTGGTTGCCGTCCTCGGCCAGGATCACCTCAAAGCCTGCCCGCTCCAGGATATGGCGCAGCAGGTGCAGGATACTGGGTTCATCTTCCACGATAAGGATTGTGCCCATTCCCCGGCCTTCTCTGTCCATTCGTGCACCCGGATAACTGGGCGCAAAGCGAATCACCAGAGCTATTTTGTTATTAGAAAGCACCATTCGGGACAAAGATCAATAGGAGAAGTGTCATCTCAGTGGACAAAAGCCAACTCCTGGGGAGTTTACCCCCTCTCCCCCTTTACAGGGAGGGCGAAGGAGTTCGGGGCAGGCAATACACGCTAGCCGGGCCGAATCAGCGGCGCGACCCGCGCCCACAGGCGCGGCCCCAGGATGAGCAGGCCAATCACCACCGCGGCCATGGCGCTCAATAGCACCGCGCCCGCCGCCACATCCTTGGCCACCTTCGCCAGAGGGTGATGCTCCTGCGTGATCAGGTCTATGGTTGTCTCTACAATCGTGTTGGCTGTCTCAGCAGTGAACACCAGTGCAATGGTCAGCACCAGGAGCGCCCATTCCACCAGACTCAGCCCCAGCCACAGGCCCAGCGCCACTACCCCAATGGCGATGACAGCATGAATCCACATGTTGCGCTGGGTGCGCAGGACGTAGGCCAGCCCGGCGAAGGCATAGCGAAAGCTGGCCAGGCGGTTGCGGCTCCTCATCTTGACGCTTTCGCTTCTTTCGCTCCTTTCATGCTCTCTTGTCGTGTTCACATCTCCCCCGGCGTTCCCCCCACCCCGGCCCTCCCCCACAAAGGGGGGGAGGGAGTGAGTTCCCTCCCCCTGGACGGGGGAGGGCGAGGGAGGGGGTGACATTATCCCCCGCCCCAACCCTCCCCCACAAAGGGGGGAGGGGGTGTTATTCCTCCTCATCGGGCAGCGAGATGGACAGGCCCAGCGTCCGCAGCACCTGGCCCTGAAGCGCCCACATGTGCGCTTTCTCCTCCGCCCCGGCATGGTCATAGCCCAACAGATGGAGCACGCCATGGACCACGAGCAGTTGCAGTTCGGCCTCCACCGGATGGCCGGCAGCTTCGGCCTGCTCACGGGCGCGCGGGTAGGAGAGGATGATGTCTCCCAGGTAGGTGGCGGCTTCCGGCGCGGCCACGAAGAGCTTGTCCTGAGCAGCGTGAAGGGGCGCCTGCAGGTTGGCAGAGGGAAAAGCCAGAACATCGGTGGGGCGGTCCTCGCCGAGGTACTGGCGATTCAGTTCACGGATGCGCCTGTCGCCGGTGACCACGATGGTCAATTCCCCAGTACCGGTGCTCACAGCCCCGGTTGGGGCAGCCCCCGCCTGGGCCAATGCCACCTCGGCAGCCCGGCGCAGCAGGTCGGGCGCGACCTTGCCGCGATAGGCGGGGGCGATTTTAATCGCAATGGGGCTGGCGTTCGCCATCTGATCCGTCGTCCGTCGCCTATGGTGTGGGCGGGTGGGCAGGCTCACGAACAGGGGGCTCCGCTTCCGGGTACTTGAGGCGCGGGTGGAAGGTGCCCTTGAGCGTCGTCACAAACGACGCCCGCACCTTCTCCAGGTCCTGCAGGGTCAGGCCGCACTCATCCAACTGGCCCTGGCTCACGCGGTCGGCGATGACCTTGCGCACGATGGCGTCAATCTCCTCCAACGAGGTGGGGCGGGCGGAACGCACCGCGGCTTCGCAGCCGTCGGCCAGCATCAGCAGCGCGGTCTCCTTACTCTGTGGCTTGGGGCCGGGATAGCGGAAGGCGCTCTCGTTCACAGCGCCGCCGTTGCCCGCCAACTCCAGTGCCTTCTGGTAGAGGAAGCTCACCCGCATCGTGCCGTGATGCTCCGGGATGAAGGCACGCACACAGCTGGGCAGACGATAGCGCCGCGCCAGTTCTAGGCCCTCCTTCACATGGCCGATGAGGATCTGCGCGCTGGTGCGCGGGTCCAGCCGGTCGTGGACATTCTGCCCTTCCACCTGGTTCTCCACATAGAAATAGGGCTGGATGGTCTTGCCAATGTCGTGGTAGAACGCGCCCACGCGGGTGAGCAGGGCGTCGGCGCCGATGGCTTCGGCGGCCTGCTCGGCCAGGTTGCCCACCATCAGGCTGTGGTGGTAGGTGCCGGGCGACTTGCGCAACAGTTCCTGGAGCAGGGGATGGTTGGGGCGGGCCAGTTCGTGGAGTTGCAAGGCTGTGACGAAATCAAAGGGCCGGCTGAGCAGGAAGAAGCCGGCCAGCGTCACCACCGGCGACAGGACGATGCCATTGGCCAGAGCCGCGCCCACGAGCAAGGCCCAACCCGGCGTGTCCAGGTTGGCCGCCGGTAAGCGGAACACGACCAGGGCGAGCAGGTTCACCAGGGCCACCCAGGTGCCTGCCCAGAAGAAGGCGTACAGCCGTTCTGTGCGGCGCAGGCTCAGCGCGGCCATGGCGCCGCCCAACGTCATGTAGGCGGCCAGTTCCAGCGAGCCGCCGCGCAACAGGCCCACGATCAGGCCCAGCAGGATGCTTACCACGACGGCCAGGTGCGCGTTGAACACCACGCTGACGAACATGGCCAGCGCCGCCGCAGGGAAGACATAGGGCAGGACGGTGCGCTCCGGCACCATCAGCTTGGCGCCTGTGGTGAAGGCCAGGAACAGCACGGACAGGAGCAGCACCTGCCTGGGATGTCCCCAATAGTCTGGGGAGAAGCGGTTGATGTACAGCGCGCCTGTGGCGGTCACCAGCAGGGCGGCCAGGAACGCCACCAGCGAGGCGCGCAGGTCGCTTTGGGGCTGTGTCTGGCGGATGTGTTGGAGCGCCTCGGCGACCGCCGGGGTGACCGGCTCGCCGGCCCGCACGATGATCTGATTACGCTCGTAGGTCTTGATGACGGGCTGGACGCTCTCCAGGGCCTTGCGGCGTGCCTCTTCGGTGGCCGCGGCGTTGAAGCGGCTATTCGGCACGATCAGCGCCTGGGCCAGGGCGATCACCGCCGTGCGCTCCTGTGCGCTGAGGTCCAACGCCGGATCGATCAGGGCAGGCACACGATAGCGGCGGGCTTCGTCCAGGGCGTCTTCGCGGATCGGCTCCTGCATGGCCCGCTCGGCCACACGTTGGGCCTCGTCTTTAACGGCCTGCCAGTCGGTTTCAGAGGCGGAAAGCAATTCCTCCACAACGCTTGGCGGCAGGCTGCTCAGTTCAGGCACGGCCTGGACCCAGGCGCGGCGCTGCTGTGGCGTGGCATAGGGGTCCTGGCGGACGCTATCCAGGTAGGCGAGCACCTGGCGGATGCGCTGGGATTGCTCGCGGGTGACCTGGGGATCGGGCGGGTCATACACGTCACGTACATTGGCTAACGCCGCCTGACGGGCCTGGTTGGTCAGTTCAACGCTCTCGTAGCTGATGCGCTCCGGCGCGACAATGTTTTGGGGGGCGATGTCACCGACTGTGAGGTTGATGTTGGGGGCATCCGGGCGGATCGTGGGCGTGGCCAGGAGGGCGGCCAGCGTCGCAGTGAAGGCTACCGCCAGCAGCCATAACCGGCCATAATGCCAGAAAAGGCGAAGTCGCTCGCTCATAGTTCAGTCCGCAGGTGCCAGCACGGGTTCGTCATGCCGGGCGGAGCACCCGGTACCGGGCTTCAGCCCGGTTCTCCCCCCTCCACCCCCTGACGGGTGAAGCCAGTTCCCTCCCCCTGGATGGGGAGGGTGAGGGAGGGGGTGGACTACTAGCCACTCCCCTGCGCCAGCAGGTCGCGGACAACCTCGTTGACCAGCCGCCCGTCCGCCCGGCCCTTGAGCCGGGGCATGAGCTGGCGCATTACCTCGCCCATGTGCGCCGGGCCGGTGGCGTGCACCTGCGCGATCACGGCGCGGGCCTCTGCGGCGATCTCTTCCCGCGAGAGGAGCCTGGGCGCGTAGCTTTCCAGAATGTGGAGTTCCGCCTGCTCCTCGGCCAGGCGCTCGGCCCGGCCCGCCCGCTCCAGTTCGGCCACCGTCTCGCGGCGCTTCTTGATCTCGCGCTGGAGCAGGGCAGCCAACTCTTCCTCGCTGAGCGGGCCGTTCTTGTCCACCTCGGCGTTGCGGATCGCCGCTAACGTCATGCGGATCACGGCCTTGCGCCGTTCGTCCCCCTGGCGCAGGGCCTCCTTCAGGTCGTTTTGTAACCGTTCTTTCAAGGCCATGGGCTATGCTGACGGAGGACGAAGGACGGAGGCCAATCCGTCTTCTGTCCTCCGTCCTCCATCTGTATTACGCTTCCTGGCGGTTGGCTTTCAGGGATTGGCGGCGGCTCTTGCGGACCTTGGCGGCTTTCTTGCGCTTGCGAATGACGCTAGGTTTCTCAAAAAAGCGCCGCCTGCGGATCTCGGAGAGCACCCGGTCGGCCTGAACCTGCTTGTTAAAGCGCTTCAGGGCGGCCTCAAACGTCTCGCTTTCCTTGACGATGACCCGCGTCAACCCTTCTCCCCCCTCTCCTGCCAGCCCCTCGGGCTGGGTGATCGCTCGCACCGCAGCATTATATGCGCCTTCTGCGGCGTGTCAAGCGTCACGCCGGGCGCAGACGCCTGTTACGCCTCCTTCGCGCCGATGGAGGCCACCTGGCGCAAGATGTCCATCAGGGTCACGCCCAGCCGCACCGCCTCGCCGGGCCTGACGCGGGGCGGTGTCTTGGTGGCGGCCATAGATGCCTCGGCCTCGCGGATGTAGATCAGCGCGGCTCCCAGGCCCACCAGCGCACCTAACACGCCCCCAATAATTAACACTTTGGTTTTCCAGTCCATTCTGCCTCCCTGGAATGCCTATCTTTGTGAGCGCCAGCGCAAGAAGGGCTGGCGGATATGGCTCCACCAGGCCCGGGCAGCGGCGGCCCGGCTGTAGATGTCTATGAAGGGGCGGGCCGCCTGGTGAGAAAATGCCTCGCTCCGCTTCGCTGCCTGCGCCGAGAATGCCTGGGCGCGCTTGAGCAGCGGCCCCAGCGCGGCGGTCAGGCGCGCCACGCCATAGGCCATCCCCGCCAGAAGGGCCAGCGGCAGCAACCCCAGAAGGCAACTCTCCAGGATCAGGAGGATGGCGGCTGCGTCGGCCAGAGGGCGGGTC
This sequence comes from Anaerolineae bacterium, assembly GCA_034432795.1. Classification (GTDB taxonomy): domain Bacteria; phylum Chloroflexota; class Anaerolineae; order DSLN01; family DSLN01; genus DAOUBF01. The sequence goes on along the minus strand of DAOUBF010000046.1, from coordinate 17,013 downwards.
ATGGCAACGTACACTCCCGGCCTGCGGCCCAATCGCCGTTCTCCAGGCGCTGTTCACATTCGCAGTAGCCCAGCCGTTCCACGCTCCCCTGGCTCCACAGCCAGATGGTCACATAGGTGCGCTTGCACACCTCCTCGGCATCTATTGGCCCCATCGGTTGCGTGTCGGAAAAGGCGATCCCGCGCTGCTCCCCTTCGCGGATCAGCCAGAGCCGGTCAGAGGAGAACCGGCTGCGCTCCCAGACGATCTCGCCGCGCACCGCCAGGTAAAATCCGACGCAGGGCAATAGGAGCACAAGAAACCACAGCAGAGTCGCCAGGAGACAGCCGAGTCGCCGCAGCCATCGGGTCACGGTTGGCTACCCGGCCGCAAAGACGGCCTCGGCGGTGCGGGCCAGCATGTCCACGCCCCGCACCTCGGTCTCGTACAGGGGCACCAGCGCCCGCACCATGCCGTCAAAGGTCTGCCAGATTTCATCCATATAATGCTGCTGCATCGCCAGCCGGTTGCGCACGAACTCCGGCGAATGCTCACTGACCTGTGACTGATCGATCAGCATGTTGACGATCACGCCCCCAACGGGGATGCCGAAGTCGTGGAACCAGGCGATGAAGCGGCGGATGACGGCGATGGGCAGCGCCTCCGGCAGCGTCACGAAGAAGAACGCCGTCTTCTCCGGGTCGGTCAGCAATTGTCGCGCATGGTTCATGCGCTCGCGGAAGTTCAGCAGGTACTCCATCAGCGGGTCCTCTTCCTTCTTCTTGGTGAAGGAGAGCATCTCGCGCAGGGATTGGGCCTCCTGCCGCGACTTGACCATCTTGTTGACCCACAGGGAGTACACTTTGGACATGCCCAGCAGGCGGCGGGCGTTGGCGGTGGGCGCGGTATCAAACACATAGACCTCATATTCGTCCTTGAACATGAGGTCAATCATGTTCTCAAACATGGCCGATTCCTCAAACGCCGGGTTCATGGTGGCCGACTCAATAAATTCATCGGCCTTGGTGGAAATCTCGGCGAACTTGAGGAACCATTGAATCTTTTCTTTGATCTCCGCCTTGGAACGCTCAATGGCGTCTTTGGTGTCAATCTCGTAGGCCCACAGGTTATCCACGCCCTTCACCGGCGTGGGCTTGCCGAACACGTCCTGGCCGAGCAGGCCGGACAGGCTGTGAACGGGGTTGGTGGAGGCCAGGATGGTGCGACGCCCCTGGCGGGCGAACCACTGGGCCGCCACACCCGCCATCACCGTCTTGCCCACGCCGCCCTTGCCGCCGAAAAAGATGTATTTCAGATGAGGGTGTTCTTGTACATAAGTCCGCAGGCTCTTGTCTATCGGCATCGTTCACCTCGCCTCTAGGCATACATGATCTTCGCCAACTTCTCAATCATCTCCAGCCCGGTCACATCACGCTCCATCTCGGGGATGTAGGCCAGCACCTGGTGGCCAAAGCGCTTGCGAATGGTCTCCAGGTGCTGCTGCTGCATCTCAATGCGGTGGCGCAAATAGGCCGGGATGTCCTGGCTGGCCAGTTCCTGAGGGACGACACGATTCACCACGTAGCCGGCAATGGGCACATCAAAGCGGCTGAACAGTTCGGCAGCCTTGACCGTGTCAATGATGATCATCTCCTCCGGCACGAGGACGAAATAGAAGGAGGTCTTCTCCGGGTCTGTCAAGATGCGCGAAGAGGCGTTGATGCGGCTGCGGATATATTGCAACTCGTTGAGGATCTGATCCTCCTCGGTCTGTTGCCGCCGCAGGCGAGCCACCATCTCCTCGTGCTCGCGCATTTGCTCGCGCAGATGGGTGATCTTGTTGATCCACTCGTCATAGACCTTCGCCATGCTCAGGTAATATAGTGCGTGGCCCAGCGGCACCAGGTCGTAGATGTAATAGTCGTAGTCGCCCTTGACCACGATATCCACCACTGCGTCAAAGATCGCGCTCTCCTCCATCGCAGGCTCGGCGGAAGCGGCCTGAATGTAGTCCTCAATCTCCTGGGGGATCTCGTCAAAGCCGTACATGTCCAGGATTTTTTGCCGGATCTCCTGTTGGTAGGCTTTGACGTGGCTGTCGGCGTCAATCTCCTGCGCGTACAGGTTGGGGATGATCTCCACCGGCCCCTTGCCGAAGATGTCGCGCTGGAAGATGTCGGACAGGCTGGCCTGGGGGTCTACCGAGAAGACCAGCACGCGGTAGCCTTGCTGCGCCAGATAAAAGGCCGTTGCCGCTGAGAAGGTCGTCTTACCCAGCCCACCTTTGCCCCCAAACATGATATAGGGCTTTTTCGGTACAATGTCTTTAAGTGCCAATTTCTCCTCCCTTACTTAACTTATGAAGAGATTAGAGATCGGGGATTAGAGATGCGGAGATTAATCTCCAATCTCCCATCCCTAAAACATCGCGTCCGAGATGTCCTTCTCGCGCAACATGCGCCGCTTCCAGGTGGAGATCTGGGGGACGACGTAAGGAAGCATGCGCAGGCTGTAATATGGCGGCAGAATAGGCACGCCCAGGAGATCGCCCATGGTGATCAGAATGAACAGGTGCTCCATGCTGGCGCGGGTGCGCAGGGCATAGCGGGTCATATCGTGCGCCGCCATGCCGTAGGTGACCTCGCGCACAGTCTGGAGCAGGCTGCGCAGGCCGCCCGACTTCTTTTCCTCTTGCGGTTGTGGGGTCTCGTCCGGCATGTTATCCTCCTATAGCCCATGCAAATGATAATCGTGCTCGTCGCTCAGCTCGCGCTCGCGCAAGACACGGCGCTTCCAGGTGGCGATTTGGGGGACGACGTAGGGGAGCAGGCGCAGGCTGTAATAAGGGGGCATGATCGGCAACCCAATCAGGTCGCCAAACAACGCCGCCAGGAAGAGGTTCTCGGTGGCGGCACGCATCTCCAGGGCGTGCTGTACGATTTCATAGGTGGTCAGCCCATAGAGAAAGTCGCGCGCGGCCTGCCAAAGAGAACCTAACTCCCTGACCCCCTTCTCTAAAAGAGAGGGGGCAGAACGGTCCTCCGCGCCTTGCGCGGGCAGGGCCGTAGGAGAGATCTGATCCGCATCCTCGCTTGTGCCCAATCGTCCCTCCGCACTTCCGATGAAACCTATTATAATGGAGAAAAGCAAATTTAGGAAAATTGGTGTAAGATCAGGTTATGTCCATCAACTGGCCTCTCACTTTAGGCTTGGCCCTGGGCCTGGTCATTCTGGTCTGGTTCGCAGCGGGGACGCAGTGGAACGTGAGCAAAGGGCGGCGCGTGTTGCGCTGGCTGCAAGGCGGCCTGCCCCTTCTCGGTGAGCGCACCACACTGCGCTGGTACGGCTCCTCGGCCATCCACATGCAAATCGCCAAGGCGAAAGACCCCTTCCGCGAGGCCGAGGTATTGATCATCCTGGAGCCGCGTGATGTGTCCTTGCTCTGGCTGCTGGCGCGGCTACGTGGGCGGCGCGACCTGATGATCGTGCGCGGGCGGTTGCGTCGCCCGCCGCGTTTTGAGATGGAACTGGCCGATCCGCGCTCCTGGACGGGCCGCGAGGCGCTCAGCCAGATGCGCCACTCCGCCTGGAGCGAACTCAAGCTGCCCCTCACCCCCCTCATCCCCCTCTCCCCCACCGGGCCGAAGCCCGGTACTGGGGGGAGGGGAGGGCAGGAGGGTGAGGGCCTCACCCTCCTGTACCAGGTGGGCGAAGCCTCGGAACGCGCCCCCGAATTCCTGAACCGCCTCCTGCAGGTCAGCCCCTCGGTTGCCCGGCTCTCCTTTCGGCGCGGCGACATCACGCAATTTCAGGTGCATATTGGCCTGCCGGACATCCAGCAGGCCAATGCGCACCAGCTTTTCCGCACCTTTGTGCAGATCGTGCGGGACGTGATGGAGGCTTAAAAAGACCTGCCAGGTTTCCGAAACCTGGCAGGTCTGAGCCATACGCCACGCCTGATGCTACTTCGCGCCACGCGCTGCCGGGGCCGGTGTCGGTGGCGCCGCCGGGGCCGCCCGGTAGCGCTGGTAGGCACGCCAGCCATCGTAGCCGATGAACAGCGCGGTGACGAACAGCAGGATGGCGACGATGATCATCGCCCAGGCGCCAATCACCACGATCGGCTGCGTCCGCGCCAGCGGACCCAGGACGACAGTCGCATACAGGTTATAGGCCGTCACCAGCGTGGCTGCCATCGTGGTGATGTACATGAAGATGGTCGGGACCAGCGCGTAGGCCGGGTTGCGCCGGGTGGAGACCAGCCAGACGCTGACGATCAACAGGCTGAGCGCCGCCATGAGCTGGTTGGAGGCGCCGAAAAGCTGCCACAGGTACACCCAGGTGCCCGTCAGCACCAACGCCACCGTCAGCACCATAGAGATGATGGTGGAGACGTGCATGTTGCGCACGGGCGGGATGACCTCGCCGGCCCACTCGGTCAGCGTCACGCGCATCACGCGGAAGATCAGTTGCACCACCGTGAGCACGATGACGACGAACACGCCGAAGCCCAGCGCCGTGCCGAAGGGCACGAAGCCGTCGCCGAAGATCACGCCGAGCAGCCGACCCACACCGGCGGCGAAACCACCTGCACCCGCCAGGCCGGTGATGGAAACGGCGATCAACGAGAGCAGCGCCAGCGTGTTCTCGCTGAACATCGCGCCACCGCCCACCGGCAGAGCATCGGTCTCATACTCCAATTGCCGCGCCGTGCCCACCGAGCCGAACAGCGCATGCCAGCCGGAGATCGCCCCGCAGGCGATGGTCACGAACAGCATGGGCCAGATAGGCTGCCAGGCCTTGCCCGCCTCAATGGCGAAGCCCAACGTCTTCACTGCAGGCAACTGGAAAGCAGCCACCTGCGGCTTGATGACCGGCGCCAGGATGGCGCCGATCGCGCTCAGGCCGATGGTCAGCAACGTGATCCAGAAGCCGATGTAGTTGACCGGCTGGGCGAAGCGCCAGATGGGCAGGTTGGCGCCCAGGTAGCTGAACACCAGCAGGAACAGCGCCCACAGCAGATAGCTGGGCATGGTGTTGATGAACCCGGTGTCCGGATCATAGAGCGCGGTCTTGGGGCGCTTGCCATCTGCGCCCGGCGGAGGGATACGTGGGTCGGCGTTGGTCGGGTCCACCGTCTTCAGCACCGGCTGGTTACCGGTGATAGCGTTCACGGCGGTGTTCAGGCCCACGATCACCTGGCCTACCGGCCCCTGCCGGACCTGACCTTCCACCGTCGTCTGCCCCAGCGGGCCCAGGATCATGGCCAGGATGGTGACGGCCACGACGATAACCGTCACCGGGACCAGGTTCATCTTCCAGCGATAGAGCGCCTGCCCGGCCAGCGCCCCCATGATCGCCAGCATCAAGATGCCGAAGGGCACATCCGGGCGGGCGGCCAGGATCGCCGTCATGATGCCCAGGAAGGCCCCGCCCACGAGCAGCAGGTAGAAGAAGATGAAGACGAACAGGATCGTCCGGGTGCGTGGGGCGATCAGTCTGTGGGCGATAGCGCTCAGCGAGTTGCCCTCGTTGCGCACCGAGACCATGATGGCGCTGTAGTCGCTGGCCCAGCCGATGAAGGTCACGCCCAGGATGAGCCAGAGGATGGCGGGCAGCCAGCCCCACAGGTTGGCGGCGGTGATCACGCCCACGATGGGGCCGGCGGCGGCGATGGACTTGAAGTGATAGCCGTACAGGATGTTGCGGTTGGTGGGCATGAAGTCCACGCCATCCATATACAGTCTGGCCGGGGTGGCCCGGTTCGGGTCCGCCTGGATCACGTCCCGGTCAATGCGGCGGGCGTAGAAGTTATACGCCAGATAAATCATGAGGCCACCGAGGATGACGACGTACAGCGTGTTCATCCCCAGGTTGGCCGCCGCAATGATCCCGACGACGACGATGGGGAGCAAGATGAGAAGAAGAACGGTTGTTCGCGTACTCATTTTGGCCTCCTTAGGATTTTGGCGAGACATGTCCCCAATATCAATTCCCGCTAATCACCTGGTGGATGCGCAGGTCTGCGTTGCCTGATCCTCACCTCCTTTCCGGGCAGTAGGGTGGAGAGAGACAAAAAGGCACGAAGCGTTCTTGCCTTCGTGCCTTTGCTCTCAGCGTTGCCTGGCCCCGGCCATCATCGGGCTGGCTTCCAGCCGCCGGGCGATCTCCTGGTCCGCCAGCGCAAAATCTGTCGTGATATAGGGCGGCGCACCGGGGATGATCACCGTGGGGTAGCGGCGTACCCGATAGCGCAGGCTCTTGATAAAGCCTTCCACCGAGGCGGCATCTACCACCTTAATGGCCACACGACCACAGGCGCGGTTGGCGAGCTGTTGCGCCCAGGCAGAGAGCGCCTGATAGTCGGCTCGCAGATCCTCCGGCAGGGCGCTGTGTACTTGCTCGCGATGCACCGGGTCGCCCATGCCCACCTCTTTCCAGACCACTTCGCAGTGCATACAGTGGTAGAAGGCGGTGGGCGCGTAAGCGATGACTTCAACAGTGAGCGGCTCCATCGCTTCGGCCTCCCCGATCCTATCCTAGTACTATAATACTATAACACAGATAAAAAACGCAAGATGCTCTCCTCTGCAATTTCCAGAGGCGTGCCAGTGGATTAGCTGATCACCTCTATCGTATAATCTACGATCTGCACGTCGGGACGGTTGACTTCAATCCAGCCGACTGCCCGTTGCAGCACGGTCTGGACGTGGGAGGCATCGTTTGAGACTAGCGCCAGGGCGATCTCCGCCGTTTGCCAGGCATCCTGACGGCCCACCTCGGCAGCGGAGACGTTAAACTCTTGGTGGAGCCGTGTCAGGAGCGGCTTGAGCAGCGATCGCTTCCCCTTCAACGAGCCATTCCCCGGCAGGTGGAGTTGGATCAGACAGGTTCCAACGATCATTTCTCCCGGTCGCTTATGGCCACTGAACGGAATGTCCAGGCTTCATGGCCGTATTTCTCGCGTCGCAACCACTCGGCGAGTTCGCGCTCGCGGGGCGTGAGGTCGCCGGGCACGAGGGTGAGGTTGAGGGCCTGGGCGAAACCGGCGGCCAGGGCATCGGCGGCCTCCTCAAAGGTCACCCGCCGCCCCAGGGCCAGATGAAGGGTTGTGGCCCGAAAGCGCAGCCGCGCCTCCAGCGCCCGGCGCTCGCCCTCACTCTCAAAAGCCAGGGCCTGGGCGATGCGGGCGATGTCGCCTTCCAGGGGGAGCGCCCCATGCTGGAGGACCAGCCCCTGACGGCGCATCTGGGCGCTGCCGATCAGCTTGCGCCCGCCGACGGTGATCTCATAACCGGAGGGGCCATCAAAGCAGGCCGCGCCCAACGCCCCGCGGTCCTGGTAGATCGGTTTGGCCCGTTCCGGCATCAACCCCAGGCGGTGCAACCCGGCGACGAGCGCCTCGCTCAGGCGGTTGTAGCTCTCCAACACGCCGCCAGCAACCCGGGGATCGCTGGCGGGCGCAACAACGCTGTAGGTGAGTTCGTCAATATGGAGGATGGCCCGCCCGCCGGTGGGACGGCGCACGATGTCCCAGCCATGCGCCCGGCAGCGGTCAATGTCGGCCTCGGCCGCGTCTTGCGCGTAGCCCAGGGACAGGCAGGGCGGCTGCCAGGCGAAGAAGCGTACTGTGGGCGGCGCGACACCCTCACCCACGGCCATCACAATGGCCTCATCTATAGCCATATTCGTCGGGCCGTCCTGCGCCCCCGTGATCAGCAACCGCCATGTCGCTGCGGGATACGTCTCGGTTGCCATTGTGTTATCCAGCCTGATTATATAGTATAGCATCAACGCTGAAGTGTAGCTACTGCGACCGAAACGCTCGGGAACTCCCTCCCCCTCGTGGGGGAGGGTTAGGGTGGGGGGCCATGTCACTCCCTCCCTTACCCTCCCCCTGGATGGGGGAGGATATATGCCCCCTCCCCCACGAGGGGAAAGGAGTGGGGGGGACAAATCAGAGGAGCGGATCGGTGATCTACTGAGACTGGTACCCTGGTCCTGTCAGGGACTAATAGACTATATCGGCGCGGCGGCCCCCCTGTTACAATGCACACAGGCCAGGACGATGTGGCTGACGCGCCGATGAGTTCCGTTGCCTCCGATGTCAGGCTGGACCCGCTACACGCGCCCCGGCGCGTGTCTGCCCCCCTGCCTGTAGCCCTCCCCGACAGCCTCAGCCGGTTGCAAAGCGCTGCCCAGGCATTGGCCGACGTCCCGGATAGCCCCGCGTTCTTTGAGCGCCTGGTGGAAGTGGCGGTAGAGGTCTTGGAGGCCGACCGGTGCGCCTGGCTGTTCTGGGATGAGCAGAATCGCCTGTTCCATCTGGGGCCGGTTGCGGGCGGCCAGATGGAGGCGGAAGAGGCACCTCTGCCCTGGCCCGGCACAGTCAATCTGGAGAGTTTCCGGGCACCGTTCGTTCTGGCCGGCCCGCCCCACACCTGGCCCCTCCCCGACCGCCCGCTGAAGCCTATCCTCCAGACCCTGCATATGAAGAGCGCCCTGGTGGTCCCGCTCTGGCAAGGAGCGACGCTTCTGGGCCTCCTGGTTGCCGGACGTGCGCCGGGGATGCCACCGTTTGGGCCGGAAGCTCTCCGCCTGGCCTCGGCCCTGATGGCCCAGGCGGAGATGGTGCAGGGCTATCTCCAGCGGCTGGAGACGCTGGAACGCTACGCCGTGCGCCTGGCGCTGGCCCAACGCATGAACCTGAGCATTGCCGCCAACCTGGATGAGAACGCCATCTGCCATACGGCGGTCAACGTCCTCACCCGCGATTTCGGCTATCCACAGTGCTCGCTTTATCTGGTGCGCGGTGAGGAGCTGGTCCTGGAGGCGCAGGCCGGGCCGGGGGGCGCGCCGGCGCGATTGGTGCTGGACCAGGGGGTGATCGCATTTATCATGCGCACCGGGCGGGCCTTGTTCCTCCCGGCGAGTGATGGCGGTGAGGAATTGCCATCGGGTCTGCCCGGCCTGGGCGTGCGGGCGCTGGTGCCCCTGCGCCAGGGCCAGCGCATCCTCGGCCTGCTCCAGGTGGAAAGCCCGGCGGATGGCCCCCCTCTAGAAGAGATGGACCTGCGCTTCCTGGAGGCGGTCGCTGTGCCCCTGGCGACGGCCTTGGAGAAGGCGCGCCTCTACGAACAGGAGCAGCGTTGGTCGCGCAAGCTGCACGCCATCAATGAGTTGGGGCGACGGCTGAGCGCGATCCTCAAATTGGACCTGCTCGTGGAGAAAACGGTGGAGAGCCTGACCCAGGCCTTTGAGTTTGACCAGGTCACGCTGTACCTGAGCGATCATCTGCCCTCGCCGCCCCCTCCCGCCATTGCCTGGGTCGTGGAACATGGGCAATCTCTGGCGCTCTCCAGCGCGGGCGATCACCTGGGGACGGCGCTCTTGCCGCCGCTGGGCATAAGCTATGAACTGGTCATTCCCATCCGGCTGGCCGACCGGGTGACCGGTGTGATTGACCTGCAGAGCGTTCAGCCGCGTGACTTGGCCGTAGATGATATTGCCCTGCTGGAGAGCCTGGCCGGTCAGATCGCGGTGGCGCTAGAGAACGCCCGCCTGTACGAGCAGATCCGCTCCAACGCGCACCTGCTGGAAAGCATGGTCGCGGCCCGCACGCGCCATCTGAGCACGCTCCACGCCGTCACCGCAGCGGTCAGCCGCCGCCTGGACCTGGACGGCATCGCCGGGGATACGCTGAACGAGATCCGCCGCCTGATGGGTCTGCCGGGTGCGGCTTTCTTTCTGACAGAGGACAGAGGACAGAAGACGGAGGCCGATTCGCCTGCTGTCCACTGTATTGCCAGCTATGGCCTGTCGGAGGCCACTTCGCGGGCAGCGGAAGCGGCGGCGCGCCAGGCGGTGACCAGCCGCGAGCCGGTCTGGCTGGCCCCACTGGAGTGTGACCCGGTCCTGGCGGTGCCCCTGGTCGTGCCGGAGGACTGCCTGGGAGCGCTGGTCGTCTCCGGACGGTTGACGCCTGAGGATAGCGATGTGCTCATCGCCGTAGGCCGCGAACTGGGGGTCGCCGTGAACAACGCCCGGTTGTATGCCGCCGTCCAGCGCTATGCGGAGGAATTGAAAGCCTCTCAAGACCGGCTGGTGGAGAGCGAACGCATGGCCGCTATGGGCAAGCTCTCGGCGGCGATTGCTCATGAGATCAACAACCCCCTCCAGGCGATCCAGACCCATCTGGGCCTGGCCCTGGAGGAGGCGGAGGCCGGCGAGCCTGTGGACCCGGACAACCTGCGGATCGCCGCCAGCGAGATCCAGCGCACGGGCCAGCTCATTCACCAGTTCCTGGACTTCTACCGCCCCGCCGTTGGCGAAACTGCGCTGGTGGATGTGGACATCATCCTGGACGAGGTGCTCAGGCTGGTGGAGCAGAAGCTGAGCAAGGCCCAGGTGCGGCTGGAGCGCCACTGGTCGCCGATGCGCCCGATGGTTCGGGCGCACGCAGGCCGGCTGAAGCAGGTGTTCTTAAATCTCCTCCTGAACGCCATTGAGGCCATGCCCAACGGCGGCCAGATCGGTGTGCGCACAGAGGTGGAGGGAGAGCAGGTGCGGGTGCATGTCAGCGATACCGGGCACGGCATCCCAGCGGAGGTCATGCCGCACCTGTTTGAACCCTTCTTCACCACCAAAACGCGCGGCATCGGCATGGGGCTGTTTGTCAGCCAGGGCATCATCCACCACTATGGCGGGGACATCCGGGTGACGAGCCAGCCGGGGCAGGGAACGACTTTCACGGTCAGCCTGCCGTGTAGCGCAGAGCAGGGAGAGAAAGCACCATGATACAGACACCAGCACAAGCCAGCCCACTCATGGCCCTCTTAGGCCGCCCCCCTCGCGTCCTGGTCGTGGACGATGAGCGCACAGTGCGCATCGGCCTGGAGAAGCTGCTGCGGCGCAGCGGCTATGAGGTTACCACAGCGGAGAGTGCCGAGGAAGCCTTGGAGCACCTGCGGCGCACCGAGTTTGATGTGGTCATGTCCGACATCCGCATGAATGGGTTAACGGGCATTGACCTGCTGGCTCAGATTCAGCAGATCGCGCCGACGACCGGGGTGATCCTCATGACGGGGTATGCCAGCGTGGACACGGCTGTGGAGGCGCTGCGGCTGCGGGCCTATGATTACCTCACCAAGCCCTTTGACAACGACCATGTGCGGGCCACACTGGAGCGAGCGGTGAGCAAGCGCGTCCAGACGCTGCAACGCGAGGCCGCTATCGCCAACCTGCGGGCCACCCTCCAGGCGCTGGACGAGAGCGGCGAGTTCTCGCTGCCAGGGGGAGCTGGCCGCCTGGCCGCAGCCGAGCCGGAGGTCATTGAGCGTGGCGGCTTGCGCATTGACCTGCGACGACGGCAGGTGCAGCGCGATGGTCAATTGATAGATCTCACCCGGACCGAGTTTGACCTGCTGGCCTGCCTGGCGCGGGCGCCGGGCGAAGTGCTTTCTTGTGCTGAACTGGTGCGGCGCCTGCATGGCTATGACCTGGAGGAGTATGAGGCGCGGCAGGTGCTGCGGGCGCACCTGAGCAACCTGCGGCGGAAGATTGAGCCTGACCCCAACCAGCCACGCTACCTGATCAACCTGCGCGGCTCCGGCTATACCCTGGCCGACTAGCCCGGCCAGCCAGGGCTAGCTGCCCTGCGGGATATGGTGCGGCGAGGCGAAGTCACTGCCCTGAGGGGTAGCGATCAGCCACACCGGAAAGCGCGGGTGCGGGGGGCGGTCGGTGTTCGCTGTGTTATAGACCCACTCTGGCATGGCGCTGAGGACGAGCACCTGACCGATCGCCAGCGCGTCAGGGTCGCTTAGCCGGTTCAGCCTGACCAGTTCATCTACGCTCACGTCGTACTGCCAGGCAATCGCAGATAGCGTATCCCCCTCGCGCACGATGTGGACTGGCCAGCCGGCGGGCGCTTTTGCGCCGGAACGGGCCAGGCCCGGACTGGCCTGGGCTGGACGGGTGGGGAGTGGCGCTGCCGCTGCGGGCGCCTCCAGGGGCGTCAGGCTGATTACCAGCCTCTGTCCAATGGCGAGCACATTTACGTCAGGCAGCGCATTGAGCGCGGCAATGTCATCCGGGTTGACGCCGTAGCGCAAGGCGATCGCCAGTAACGTATCCCCTGGCTGCACCGTGTACACCACCGCCCCAGGCGGCAGGTTGTTCAGGTCGGCGGGCTGCGTGATGGGCCGATCCAGGGGGGTGGACAGGCTTTCCGGCGCTGCCCCGGCCTGGCCCAGGCTGATCACGATCTGCTGGCCGGGGTAAAGGATGCTGTCCTCGCTCAGGTGGTTGAGCGCCATGAGGTCCTTGACGGACACGCCGAACCGCCGCCAGATGGCGTACAGTGTATCCCCCGGCTGAATGGTGTAGACAATGGAGCCGTCTGGGAGCGTGGTTGGCGGGCCGGAGGCGACGGGCGCCGATTCAGCGGGGGCGAGCGCGGATGGGGGCGGCGGTGCTGGGGGCGGCGACTCCGCCGGGACATCGGGCCGGTCGCCGAAGACCGCCACGTAGTAGGTGGTGCCATCGCGGCTGGCCGAGGCCGCGCCCATTTCGCGGAAGCGCGCGCTCAGAATCTGGCTGCGGTGGGGCGGGGAGTTCATCCACCAGGTCATGGCATCTGATGGGCGGTTGTGGGTGTAGCCGCCGTAGATGTTCTCGCCGACCACCAGCCCCCAACTAAAGCCGGGGTAGCCGGCCTCGCGGGCGCGGTCACGGACGCGGGTGCCGTCCGAGCCGGTATGTGAAATCCAGCCGGTGTTGGCCATGTCATTGGCGTGGCGGCGGGCCGCAGCCGCCAGGCGTTCGTCCCAGAGATAAGCAGGCAGGCCGTGCTCGGCACGAATGGAATTGGTCAGCGCGAAGATTTCCGCGCCGAAATCGGGGGATTGGGCCTGTGTAACCGGCGCCCAACTGGCTAACGCCAGGGCTGATAAGAGAAGGGCAGGCCAGAGAAGACGCCCTGCCCTCCAAGGCTCCGGGTGCATACAAACAATTATACTTAAAAAAATAAAGAATGCAATAGAACCGATGTTCTATCCAGGCGCAGTGGCCCGACCGCATTCGGCCATCCCCTCCCCTTGGTGGGGGAGGGGATGGGTGGGGGGAATGCACTTTGGGATCGGGCCGTGCCGCCCGATCCCAAGGGGGCGGATACTTTTCAGGTTGAACCAATTCGTGTAATATAACCGCCTTAAGAGAGGAGATAAGGAGCAACCATGCGCGAGGCTGTCATTCTGGATGCGGTGCGCACGCCCTTTGGCAAGCGCGGCAAAGGGCTGAGTGGTGTGCACCCTGTGGATTTGCTTGCCGACCTGTTAACCGCTTTGATCCAGCGCACTCACCTCAACCCGGCCCAGGTGGATGACGTGATCATCGGCTGTGTGGGCCAGATCGGGGAGCAGGCGCTCAATATCGCCCGCAACGCCTGGCTCACCGCCGGCCTGCCAGAGTCGGTGCCCGGCGTGACGCTGGACCGCCAGTGCGGCTCCAGCCTGCAGGCGGCGCATTTCGCCGCCCAGGGCGTTATGGCCGGCGCCTATGATTTGGTGATCGCCGGTGGCGTTGAGGCCATGTCACGTGTGCCGTTGGGGAGCAACTTCCGCAACGGGCCGGGCACGCCCTTGACCGAGCGCCTGGCGCAGCGCTACCACCTGGATCGGCCCTGGTTTGACCAGGCGCTCAGCGCCGAGTTGATCGCTCGCCGCTGGGGGTTCACCCGCGAAGACCTGGACCGCTTCAGTTACGAGAGCCATCGTCGTGCGGCGGCGGCCCAGGCTGCAGGCTATTTCAGTGCGGAGATCATCCCTGTCAATGGCCTGGCCGCCGATGAGGGCATCCGCCCCGATACTTCGTTAGAGAAGATGGCCGCGCTGGAACCGGCCTTCCCCGGCCTGGAACTCATCACCGCTGGCAACGCCAGCCAGATCTCCGATGGCGCCAGCGCGGTGCTGATCGCCTCTGCTGAGACGGCCCAGGCTCTCGGCCTGCGCCCCCGCGCCCGCTTTGTGGCCTTCGCCGTCGTCGGTTCGGACCCGGTGCTGATGCTCACCGGGCCGATCCCGGCCACGCGCAAGGTGCTCCAGCGCGCCGGGTTAGAGGTGGACGATATAGACCTGTTTGAGGTCAACGAAGCCTTTGCCTCGGTCGTTCTGGCCTGGCAGCACGAGATCGGGGTACCTTGGGAGCGGGTCAACGTCAACGGCGGTGCCATTGCCCTGGGCCACCCGGTGGGGGCCAGCGGGACGCGGTTGCTGGGGACGGCGCTGTATGAGTTGGAACGGCGGCAAGGGCGCTACGCGCTGATCGCTATTTGTGAGGGCGGTGGCATGGCCAACGCCACCATTATTGAGCGAATATAGGCTTCTGTGGTCTGCCGTCTATGAGCCGCCGTTGAGGTGCGGGAGGATGTAGCTCAAGATGCGCTGCTTGGGCATGGCCCCTGTCACGCGCTCCACCGGCTGCCCATTCTTGAACAGGATCAGCGTGGGGATGCTCCACACCTGGTATTGGGTCGCGGTGGCCATATTGCTGTCAATGTCCAGCTTGGCGACCTTCAGCTTGCCCGCATACTCATTAGCGATGGCCTCCACATAGGGGGCAATCGCATGACAGGGCATACACCACTCCGCCCAAAAGTCCACCAAGACGGGCTTGTCTGCCTCTAACACTTCCTGCTTAAATGTCGCGTCTGTCACTTCAATCGGCTTCGCCATGTTTGACTCCTTAACTTTACTTTTACCTCTATGCTACAATCTCTCAAGGCCTCTGTCAAGGATGCCCGCTTACACAAGAGTTTAAAAGCGCGAGATTTTTAAGAATTGGAGTAGGGGAAGCCGTTGCCAGGCTGGGGCGGCTTTGCTAGAATGCTCCTGGAGGCTGGATGTATCCGATAGCGGGGGTTCGCGCATGAAACCCGAGCAGGTCTGGCAGGCCGCCCTGGGCGAGCTGCAACTGCAGATGACCAAGGCCACCTTTGACACCTGGTTCAAGACCAGTCGCGTGGTGGCCTATGAGGATGGCACCTTTGTCATCGGCGTCAGTTCTGCCTATGCCAAGGACTGGCTGGAGAACCGGCTGAGCGGGACGATCAAGCGCACGCTGAACGGCATCGTCGGGCGCAGCGTGGAAGTCAAATATGTCGTCTGGACGCAGGACGACGCGCCGCCGCAGGCCGATCTGGGCCCCTTATTGAGCGCTGCCGAGGCCACGCCCACGCCTCACCCGGCTCCGGTCGCCGCCGATGGCCTCAGCCCCAAATACACCTTTGATACCTTTGTCGTCGGCCCGAACAACCGGCTGGCCCATGCGGCCTCGCTGGCCGCCGCCGAGAACCCGGCCCAGGCGTACAACCCGCTGTTCATCTACGGGGGCGTTGGCCTGGGCAAGACGCACCTGTTGCACGCCATCGGCCACGCCTGCCGTGCACGGGGCCTGCACATCCTCTACGTCTCCTCCGAGGAGTTCACCAACGACCTGATCAACGCCATCCGCGCCCGCACGACAGAGGCCTTCCGCGACAAATACCGCACGATTGACGTGCTGTTGATTGACGACATTCAATTCATCGCGGGCAAGGAGAGCACCCAGGAGGAGTTCTTCCACACATTTAACACCCTGCACAGCCAGGACAAACAACTGGTCATCTCCAGCGACCGGCCTCCTAAGGCGCTGTCTACATTGGAAGAGCGGTTGCGCTCGCGCTTTGAGTGGGGATTGATCGCCGACATCCAGCCGCCCGACCTGGAGACACGTATCGCCATCCTGCGCTTCAAGGCCGAATCGCTACGCGCCCAGGTCCCTGATCCTGTCCTCCAATACATTGCCCGCGAAATCCACAGCAACATCCGCGAACTGGAGGGCGCGCTGAACCGCGTGCTGGCGACCGCCCGGCTGACGAACCAGCCGCTCACGGTGGAACTGGCGATGAACGCGCTCGTTGATCTGGTGCCCCAGCGCAGCGCCCGCACGCCGGAGGAGATCATTGCGGCGGTGGCGAGCCACTACGGCCTGGACGTCGCGGCACTGAAGGGGCGCAGCCGCAACGCCGAGATCGCCCTGCCCCGCCAGATCGCCATGTTCCTGCTGCGCGAGGAGATCGGCATTTCCCTGCCCCAAATCGGCGAGGTCCTGGGCGGGCGCGATCACACCACCGTGTTACATGGCTGCGAGAAGATCAGCGACCTGATTGAGCGCGACAATGAAATACGTCGCCAGGTTATGGCGATCCGGACGCGGTTGTATCAGAAGGAGGGGGTAAGATAAGCCTTCAGCCCCCGGTTCTGGCCGGGGGCTGAACTTATGCGGCCAACTTGATCTCGCTCGCCAGGAAGGCCACGACATCGCGCCGGGCCTCCTCATAGGCCTGGAGCAACTCCTGATCTGTGCCCTTATAGCGCCGGATGGTCTGCTGCGCGCACAGGATGCAGCCGCGCATGGCGCGGTAGCTATCCGTCTCGCACGACATGCACCCGTCCAGGCGGATCATCATCAGGGAAAAGGCCAGGCTATCCGGGTGTGTCGGCGGCAACGCCGCGACGCGTTCTACCAACTGGCGCCATTCCTCACCTCGCAGATCACGCAACGCGGGGATCGCGTAGGGGGGGAACATTAACTCATTGCGTGTGTACATACACCGCTCACTCCCAACCAGCACCGGGGCGCTACCGGCCCCAATTTACCATCCATCCTCAAGCACTTGACGCTATTATAGCCCCTCCGATGGGGCTTTGTCAAGACATTTTTGTTGCGTTAAACCTTAAATAATCACCTTTCTTAACATTGGCCAGGCAAGTGCGACGGACCTCGCAGGTCTTGACAACCTGCGAGGTCCGTCGCTGGTAGAAACTCGTTTTCTTAGAGAAAACGGGGTTCTACGACTTGAGTTTCCTACGACTGGGGTGCACGGCTGTGCGCTCCTACAGACGCGATTTCAATCACATGGCTGCCCCCATGTGAAATGCACTCTGGCGAGGCTGTCAGCGAAGCGGAGGAAACGGATGGATGTTCTTATTCATG
>DAOUBF010000045.1:0-21915 GCA_034432795.1 Anaerolineae bacterium | reverse complement strand
TCATAGCCGAGAGGAAAGCCTGGCAACAGGCGTCCAGGGAGGGGCCTGCGGCCCATCAGCTAGTTGGTAGGGTAATGGCCTACCAAGGCGAAGACGGGTAGCCGGCCTGAGAGGGTGACCGGCCACACGGGCACTGACACACGGGCCCGACTCCTACGGGAGGCAGCAGTGAGGAATCTTGGGCAATGGGCGAAAGCCTGACCCAGCGACGCCGCGTGCGGGAAGAAGCCCTTCGGGGTGTAAACCGCTTTTGCCGGGGACGAGCAAGGACGGTACCCGGCGAATAAGGCCCGGCCAACTACGTGCCAGCAGCCGCGGTAAAACGTAGGGGCCAAGCGTTACCCGGATTTACTGGGCGTAAAGCGCGCGTAGGTGGGGCCTTAAGTCGGGCGTGAAAGCCCCAGGCTCAACCTGGGGAGGCCGTCCGAAACTGAGGCCCTTGAGGGCGAGAGAGGGTGGTGGAATTCCCGGTGGAGCGGTGAAATGCGTAGAGATCGGGAGGAACACCAGTGGGGAAGCCGGCCACCTGGCTCGTTCCTGACACTGAGGCGCGAAAGCGTGGGGAGCAAACCGGATTAGATACCCGGGTAGTCCACGCCCTAAACGATGCGCACTAGGTGTGGGGAGCGGGTGATGCTCTCCGTGCCGAAGCTAACGCGTTAAGTGCGCCGCCTGGGGAGTACGGCCGCAAGGCTGAAACTCAAAGGAATTGGCGGGGGCCCGCACAAGCAGCGGAGCGTGTGGTTTAATTCGAGGCTACACGAAGAACCTTACCCGGGCTTGACATGCCGGTAGTACCGACCCGAAAGGGAAGGGACCCCGTAAGGGGAGCCGGCACAGGTGCTGCATGGCTGTCGTCAGCTCGTGCCGTGAGGTGTTGGGTTAAGTCCCGCAACGAGCGCAACCCCTGCCCCTAGTTACACGTGTCTAGGGGGACTGCCAGCGATAAGCTGGAGGAAGGTGGGGATGACGTCAAGTCAGCATGGCCCTGATGTCCGGGGCGACACACACGCTACAATGGCCGGTACAATGGGCAGCCAACCCGCGAGGGGGAGCCAATCCCATCAAAGCCGGTCTCAGTTGGGATTGCAGGCTGCAACCCGCCTGCATGAACGCGGAGTTGCTAGTAACCGCGCATCAGCCATGGTGCGGTGAATACGTTCCCGGGCCTTGCACACACCGCCCGTCACGTCATGGGAGCTGGCAACACCTGAAGCCGGTGGGCCAACCGCAAGGAGGCAGCCGTCGAGGGTGGGGCCGGCGACTGGGACGAAGTCGTAACAAGGTAGCTGTAGCGGAAGCTGCGGCTGGATCACCTCCTTTCTAGGGAGCAGTGAGCCACCCCAACCCCCTTAGATGGGGATTGGGACCAGGGCTTCTAACTCCCCAACTCACCTCGTCACGCCTGTGACGATCGCACCTGCCCTTCGCTCCTTCCCTCACTGCTTCATTGCCAACCCTCCCAAACGCTGCTATAATTTCCCCGATTCCCGTCGCCGAGGGGCGACGTCATGGAACAACTTGTGAAGTGCCTGAATCCCGCACAGATGACAAACCACGAAGTCGCCCAGGTCTTTTTCACTATCGCCGACCTGCTGGAGATCAAGGGCGAGGTCATCTACAAAGTGATGGCCTATCGCCAGGCGGCTCAGAGCATCCTGGACCTGGGCCAGGACATTGAGGCCGTCTGGCGCGCCGGCCAACTGCACACTATCCCCGGCGTGGGCAAGGCCATCGCCCGCAAGATTGACGAACTGTTGCGCACCGGCAGGCTGGGCTACTACGAGCAACTCAAGGCCGAAATCCCCCCTACCCTGGTAGATGTCCTGCGCGTCCCCGACGTCGGCCCTAAGAAGACCGCCCTCTTCTGGAAGGCGTTGGGCATCACCACGCTGGCGCAATTGGAAGAGGCCGCCCGCGCAGGCCGGCTGCGCACGCTCCCCGGCATCGGCGAGAAGACCGAGGCCAAAATCCTCAAAAACATTGAGAGCCTGCGAGGGCGCACCGAGCGCATCCCCCTGGGCGTCGCCTGGCAAACCGCTCAGGCCTTCCTGGAGGCCCTAGCCCGCGTCCCCGGCGTCGTTCACGTCGCTGCCGGCGGCAGCCTGCGCCGCATGCGCGACACCATCGGCGATATTGACCTCTTGGTGGCCACGAACGACCCCGAAGCGGTTATGGACGCCTTCGTCAGCCATCCCCACGTTGCCTCGGTCGTCATGCGCGGGCCGACGCGCGCCTCCGTCCTGGTGCATAGAGGCCAGCAAGTGGACATCCGCGTGCTCCCCCCGGAGCGCTGGGGCACGCTATTGCAATACTTCACCGGTAGCATCGCCCACAACATCCACCTGCGCTCGCTCGCCCAGGACATGGGCCTCTCGCTCAGCGAATACGCCCTCACCCGCCCCGACGGCAGCGAAATCCTCTGCGCCACCGAGGAGGAGGTCTACCGAACGCTGGGCCTGCCCTGGATCCCGCCCGAACTGCGCGAGGACCGGGGCGAGATTGAAGCCGCCCTGGCCGGTGAACTGCCCCAACTGGTGCAGGCCAAAGACATTCGCGGCGACCTGCAAATGCACACCACCTGGAGCGATGGCAGCGCCTCGGTCGCCGAGATGGCCGCTGCCGCCGCCGCAAAGGGCCTGGAATACATCCTCATCAGCGACCATAGCCCCAGCCTGGGCGTCGCCAGGGGCCTGAGCGCTGAACGCCTGCACCAGCAATGGGAGGAGATCGCCGCCGTCAACGCCGCTGGCGGCCCGGTGCGCGTCCTGCGCGGCGCCGAGGTGGAGATCCACAACGACGGCTCACTGGACTACCCCGATGATGTCCTGGCCTCACTGGACATTGTCGTCGCCGCGCTGCACACCGGCCTGCGCCAGCCGCGCCAGCAGGTCACCCGGCGGCTGCTGGCCGCCATCGCCAACCCCCACGTGGACATCATCGCCCACCCTAGCGGGCGGCTGATGGGCGAGCGCGAGCCTGCCGACCTGGACATGGAAGCCATTTTCCAGGCGGCAGCCCAGGCGGGCACGATCCTGGAGATCAACGCCGATCCCCACCGCCTGGACCTGGACGACGGCCATGCCCATCGCGCCCTGCAACTCGGCGTCAAACTGGCCATCAACAGCGACGCCCATGACCCTGACGCCGTCGGCAACCTGCGCTTCGGCCTGGGGATAGCCCGCCGCGCCTGGGCCACCCCCGCCGACATCGTGAACACCTGGCCATTAGAGAAGCTTCTGGAGTATGTCCGCCAACGTTCCACCCACTGATCAGCCCCGCCGCCCCCGCCTGCCCCGGCTGCGCCAGATGCCCGGCGGCCCAGGCGTGCCACCGCCCACCCGCCCGCCCTCCACACCGGTGATCTGGCTGCTGGCGGCGGGGATTGTGCTCAGCCTGGCGCTCGTCGCCTTCCTGGTCTGGCTCACCGTGCTCACCCCGCGCCCGACGAGCGGCGCGCCTACGGCCACGCTCACCGTGATCACCGCCACCCCCGAGACCGCCGCGCCCACACAGGCGCCCGGCAGCCCCACGCCCGAAGCGACGGCCACTCCACCGCCCGCACCGCCAACCGAGCCGCCCCCCACGCCGCCCCCTGGCCAGATCGCCATCGGCGCCAGGGTCCAGGTGGTGGGCACGGGCGGCGCCGGCCTCAGCCTGCGCCAGCAGCCCGACCCCAACGCGCCCCGTCTGGCCATCGCTGCCGAGGGCGAGGTGCTGGAGATCATCGGCGGTGCCCGCCAGATCGCCGGCTACACCTGGTGGCAGGTGCGCCGCGGGGATGGCGTGGAAGGCTGGGCCGTGCAGAATTACATGCAGGTCGTCCCTTAACCCTGAAGCCTATGGCGTTTGCCAGCAAACCCCCTGCCACCCGACGCCGGCCACGACGTGGCCCGCTGTTGGCGCTGCCCCTGAGCATCCAATACGCCATCCTGGGCGGGTTCATCCTGGGCCTGTGCCTGTTGCTCGTCAATCTGCGGCCCCGCCTGAGTGCGCTCGTCGCCGCGCCCCCCACCGCCACGCCTACACCTCCCCCGCCCACCGCCACGCCTACGGCTACCCTGCCACCCCGCCCCACCGACCTGCCCACGCCGACCTTCACGGTCACGCGCCCACCGCCCACAGCCACCCATCCGCCCCCCAGCCCCACGCCCGGCCTGGGCCTGGGCGTCACCGCTCAGGTCGGTGACACCGGCGGCCTCGGCCTGGTGATGCATACCGACCCCGGCCTGAACACAGCGGTCATCCGCGTGCTCCAGGATGGCGAGCGCGTCGTCATCATCGCCGGGCCTCAGCAGGCCGATGGGATGACCTGGTGGCAGGTGCGCGATAGCGGCGGCCAGGAGGGCTGGGTGGCTGCATCCTTTCTGCAACAGGTGAGAGAACCATGATCTTGATCCGCTACAAACGAGGCCACCAAATTGGCTATGGCCTGGTTGAAAGCCACCGCGTCTATGCGCTGGAAGGCGATCCCTTCGGCGCGTGGAGCAAAGGCGCGGAGATCGGCGCACTGGCCGATGTGGAGTTGCTGGCGCCGTGCACGCCCACCAAGATCGTCTGCATTGGCCGCAACTTCCCGGCCCACGCGCAGGAGCACAATGCGCCCGTGCCGACGGAGCCGCTCATCTTCCTCAAGCCGCCCAGCGCGGTGATCGGGCCGGAGCAGCCCATCATCCTGCCGCCCCAATCGCAGCAGGTGGAACACGAGGCCGAACTGGCCGTCGTCATCGGGCGGCGTTGTCGCCATGTGCCGGAAGAGACCGCCCTGGAGGTCGTCCTGGGCTATACCTGCGGCAACGATGTCACTGCCCGCGACCTGCAACGCACGGATGGGCAGTGGTCGCGGGCCAAAGGCTTTGACACCTTCTGCCCCCTCGGCCCCTGGATCATCGCCCCCTTTGACCCGACAGACGTGGCCATCACCTGCCGGGTAAACGGCCGCATGCGCCAGTTTGGGCTGACGCGGGATATGGTCTTCCCTATCCCCCGGCTGATCGCCACCATCAGCGCCGTCATGACGCTGGAGCCAGGCGACGTGATCCTGACAGGGACGCCCAGTGGCGTGGGGCCGCTCCAGCCGGGTGACATCTGCGAGGTGGAGGTGGAGGGCATCGGCGTGCTGCGCAACCCGGTCGCCGCGCCCTGAAAGAGGTACTAACGGATTAGCCTTGTGGTTTTGGGTTTCCCCTTTGCCCGCTCAGGGATATAATATTGTGTAAATAACACGAAGTGTTCCCTGAAAGGGCAAAGGCTGACATGGACAATCTTTCCCTGACCACCTCTCCGGTGAGTACCTTTGCCTCGCTGGGATTCGTGCGCGTCGCGGTCATCGCGCCCGAATTGCGCGTGGCCGATGTGGACTACAACACGCAGAGGATCATCGCCGCCCTGGAGGAGGCCGCAGGGCGCGGTTGTCGCCTGGCCGTGTTCCCGGAACTGTGCCTGACCAGCTACTCCTGCGCCGACCTGTTCTATCAGGCGCTCCTGCTTGAGCGGGCACGCTCGGCGCTGGCCCATATCCGCCAGGCAGCGGCGCAACTGGAGATCGCTGCGGTTGTCGGGCTGCCCCTGGAGGTGGAGGGCAGGCTGTATAATTGCGCCGCGTTCGTCACCGGCGCGGGCGTGCTGGGCATCGTCCCTAAGACGTATCTCCCCATGACGAACGAGTTCTACGAGGCGCGCTGGTTCACCCCGGCGGACCGGGGCACAGCGGCGACTGTAGAACTGGACGGCGTGGAGGTCCCCTTCGGCACAGACCTGCTGTTCACGGCGAGCAATCTGCCTGAGTGTGTCATCGGGATAGAGATTTGCGAGGACCTGTGGGCGGTGAATCCGCCCAGTGGCGACCTGGCCCTGGCAGGCGCCACCCTGCTGGTGAACCTCTCGGCGAGCAATGAACTGGTGGCAAAGGCCGATTACCGCCGCGAACTCGTCAAGCAACAGTCGGCACGCTGCCTGGCGGCTTACCTGTATGCAGGCGCCGGCCCAGGGGAGTCCACCACCGACCTGGTCTTCTCCGGCCACTCGCTGATCGCCGAAAACGGCACAATCCTGGCCGAGACCGAACGCTTTGATTTTTCCACCCAGATGGCGCTGGCGGACATTGATCTGCAACGCCTCATCCATGAGCGCATGAAGAGCAGCGGCTTTTCGGCGGCGCGCCCCAGGCAAGCCTACCGGCGGATCGCCTTTCACCTGCCCGAAAACGCCGCAGCCGCCGCCGCCGACGTCCTGCTGCGCCCCCTCTCCCAGACGCCCTTTGTGCCTGCGGATGTCACCCAACGCGCCCGCCATTGCCACGAGGTCTTCCATATCCAGGCGACCGGCCTGGCGAAGCGCCTGAAGCATACGGGCGTCACCAGGGTGACCCTGGGCATTTCGGGGGGGCTGGACTCCACCCTGGCGCTATTGGTGTGCGTGAAGGCGTTTGACAAACTGCACCTGGATCGCAGCGGGATCATGGCGGTGACCCTGCCCGGCTTCGGCACGACTGCGCGCACGCGCACCAACGCCGAACGGCTGGCGGGCCTGCTGGGGGTCACCACGCGCCGCATCCCCATTCACCAGGCCGTCACCGCACACTTCCGCGACATCGGGCACGATGAGCGCGTCCATGACGCCACCTATGAGAACGCCCAGGCGCGTGAGCGCACGCAAATCCTCATGGACCTGGCCAATGAGATCGGCGGCCTGATGGTGGGCACGGGCGATCTCTCTGAGCTGGCCCTGGGCTGGTGCACCTATGGCGGCGACCACATGTCCATGTACAACGTGAACGCGGGCGTGCCCAAGACCCTGGTACGTTATCTGGTGGAATGGGTGGCCGAGAGTGAGTTCAGCGGCGAGGCCAGCGCGGTGCTGCGCGACATCCTGGCCACACCGATCACACCGGAGTTGCTGCCCCCCGCTCCAGGCGAGGCCCGCCCTCAGGACACCGAGGCCGCCATCGGTCCCTACCTCTTGCACGACTTCTTCCTGTACTACACCCTGCGCTACCAGTTCTCGCCCCGCAAGGTGTTCTTCCTGGCCCGTCAGGCGTTTGCCGATAGATACACCCCGCCGGAGGTCCTGCACTGGATGCGCGTGTTTTACCAGCGCTTTTTCGCCCAGCAATTCAAACGGTCCGCCATGCCCGACGGCCCCAAGGTGGGATCGGTGGCGCTGTCGCCTCGTGGGGATTGGCGCATGCCCAGCGACGCCTCCAGCGCCCTGTGGCTGCGCGAACTGGAGGCCATCGTCAGTTTAGAGGAACACTGGCGTTCCTACGGGTGACGTTAACCACAAGGCGAATCCGTGAGGTCCTCTCACGGGTCACGTGCCCGATCGCACAAGGAGAGGCCAACGTGGTAAATTATGTCCTGGTCTATGGGCTTTCAGCCGATCCCATCCACCAGCAGCATGTGGCTCTGGTTGTGGATGCGGCCCGTGCGCTGCTGGCGCGGGGATATGCCCTCACCAAAATCATCCTCATCCCCGTCTATCGCCGCAACCCCACCGGGCCGAGGCCGAAGGATGACCTGCCGCACACATTTGAGCACCGCCTGGCGATGTGCCAGTGGGCTGCCGAGGAGATCGCCAGGCGCCTGGAGGACCTGCCTCTTCAGGTGGAGGTCAGCCGGATTGAAGAGGAGTTGGCGAAGGGCAGGGAAGCGCCCAACACCACTGTAGAAACGCTCTCCGCCCTTCAGATGAGGGAACCAGGCCTGGGGCTGATCTTCCTGCTAGGCAGCGACCTGGTCTCTGGGGATCAGCCGGAACTGGGCCGTTGGCGCGAGCCGGAGAAGTTGGGGCAGATGGCCCTCCTGGCGGTCTGCCCTCGGCCCGGCTATCCTCCCAATACGGCCTTTCTGGACGCGCTCAGGCGCCAGGGGGCGCAGATTGTGATCCTGGAGGAGGTAACGACCAGGGATATGGCCACAAGCGCGATCCGGCAGCGGTTGGAGGCGGGTGAGGACGCCCTGCGCCTGGCGGAAGAAGGGCTGTTGCCCCTGCCGGTCGCCCGCTATATCCACGAGCACGCGTTGTACACCGGACAGCCGAGAGACAGTTGCCCCCCGTCCTCCCTTTCATCTCATCCGTTCAATCCGTTCCCTGAATCCGTTGACAGCCCTCCGTCCCCCTGGGGGGATCAAGGCTGCCAGCACCCACTGGTCACGGTGGATGTGGTCATCTTCACCCTGCGCCACGATGATCTGCTGGTGTTGCTCATCCAGCGGGGCCATCCGCCCTTTGAGGGGCTGTGGGCTTTGCCCGGCGGGTTTGTCGGCCCGGAGGAGACCCTGGAAGAGGCGGCCCTGCGCGAGTTAGAAGAAGAGACGGGCGTGCGCGATGTGTACCTGGAGCAACTGTACACGTTTGGCGATCCGGGCCGCGACCCGCGTGGGCGCGTGATCACCGTGGCGTATTTCGCCCTGGTCCCCAGCGCCGAGATAGAGGTGCGCGGCGGCAACGACGCCAGGGCTGCCCGCTGGTGGAGCGTGTACCACCTGCCGGAACTGGCATTTGACCACGCCAGGATCGTGAACTACGCCCTGATCCGCCTGCGCTACAAGCTGGAATACACGGCGGTGGGCTTTCAACTCCTGCCCGACGAGTTCACCCTGAGCGAGTTGCAACGCGCCTATGAGGTCATCCTGGGCGAGAAGCTGGACAAGCGCAACTTTCGCAACAAGCTGCGCAAGGCAGAAGTGGTGGAGCCGGTCAACCGCCGCCGCGAGAGCAAAGGCCGCCCGGCGCAACTCTATCGCTTCCGCCCCGATGCCGTCGCCGAGATCAAGGCGCGGCGCCTGTTCCCTTAGCCTCTAGCCTATAAAGCCTATTGCCCCCGTTTGGAGCACACCTTACCCTATGGTAAAATCGGACCGCTGAGCGCTAAGAGCTTCACATGAAACGCTGGCAATTGGGTCTGGGTCTGGCGGTTAGCGCCATTTTTCTGTTCATTGCGCTGAACGGGTTACGGCTTGACGAGGTCTGGCGGCTGGTTCAGGGCGCCGATCTCCTCTGGCTGCTGCCGGGCGTGATCGTGTATTTCGGCGCGGTTGCGGCCCGCACCTGGCGTTGGGCCACCCTCCTCCGGCCTGTCAAGCCCCTCCCTCTGCGCACCCTGTTCCCCGTCGTGGTCATCGGCTACATGGGCAACAACATCTACCCCTTCCGTGCGGGCGAGTTGGTGCGCGCCTATGTGCTCAAGCGCAAGCGGGGCGTGAGCGTCAGCGCCAGCCTGGCAACGGTGTTCATTGAACGCATCTTTGACGGCGTGACCATGCTCCTGTTCGTGTTCCTGGGGTTGCCGCTGTTCGCTCGCTATTCGCAGGTGCAGTTACCCACCAGCCTGGAATCCATTGTCGTTTTGGGCAGCCTGGCGTTTTTCGGTGCGCTGCTCGCCTTCCTCATCCTGGCGGCCCATCCAGAGCAGGCCGCCCGCGTCTTGAGTTGGGTGCTCCACCGCTTTGTCCCCCACCGTTTCCACGAGACGGCGCACGGACTACTGGATCGCTTTCAATCGGGGCTTTCCACCCTGCGCAGCGGGCGCGATGTGCTCAAAATCTTCGTCACCTCGCTGGTGATCTGGCTGACGGAGACACTCAAGTACTGGTTCGTCCTCCACGCCTTCCCCGGCATGTTGGCTGGCCCGTTTGCCGACCCGTTCACGGCTTTTTACGCGCTCATGCTCATGAACGGCATCGTCAACCTGGCGACGACGCTGCCCTCGGCCCCCGGCTACGTGGGCACATTTGACACCCCCGGCATCCTGGTATTGACGGCCTTCGGCATCGGGCGGGAGGTGGCCACCGCCTATACGCTTGTGCTGCACGCTGCCTTGTGGTTGCCCATCACCGCGCTGGGGGCCATCTACATGCTGCGAGAGAGCCTGAGTTGGCAGGATTTTGCGCGGGCGAGTGAAGCGCGCAGCGTTGTGGGCGCCGGGCCTTCCCTGCCGGGGGCTGTCAAGGAGCAATAGGGGGATGCGCGTTGGCATCATCGGCGCCGGCCCGGCGGGGCTGGCAGCCGCCTACGATCTGACCCGGCAAGGCCATCACGTCGTCGTCTATGAGGCCGGGCCGTCAGTGGGCGGATTGGCCTCTGGCTTCAAAGCGCCCCACTGGGACTGGACGCTGGAGCGCTTCTACCACCACTGGTTTGAGAGCGATCACGACATCCTCCGCCTGATCGCCGAGATGGGGCTATCGCACAAGGTCATCTGGCCGCGCCCGATCACCGCGATCTACTACCAGGGCAAGTTTTACCCCTTTGACAGCCCTATAGCCGTGCTGCGCTTCCCCGGCCTGTCCTGGCCCGACAAGCTGCGGGTCGGGCTGGTCGTCCTGTATCTGCGCAAGACAACCAACTGGCAGGCGTTTGAGCAGGTCACAGCGCACGAGTGGGCGCAGAAGTGGTTCGGCTCGCGCGCCTACACCGCGCTGTGGGAACCGCTCCTGGTGGGCAAATTCGGCGAAGAGAACTACCGCGAGGTCAACATGGCCTGGCTGTGGGCGCGGCTGTACAAGCGCAGCCCGCGCCTGGGCACCTTCATCGGCGGCTTCCAGGCCTTCCTGGACGAACTGGCTGCACGGGTGCGCCGCCAGGGCGGGGACATCCGCCTGAACACGCCGGTGCGGGGGGTTACACCCGACGGAGAACGAACGACGGATGGCGGCCCAGTTCCGTCCCTTGAAATACACACGTCTGACGGCAGCGAGACATTTGACGCGGTGATCAGCACGGCCTCACCGCGCCTGATGGCGAAGCTGGTGCCCGCGTTGCCGGAGAGCTACGCCAGCCAGTTGAAGCGCCTGAAGAGCCTGGGCGCGGTTGTGCTCATCCTGGCGCTGGACCGGCAACTCACGCCGGGCATTTACTGGCATAACCTGCCCAAGAGCGCGGGCTTCCCTTTCCTGGCGCTGGTGGAGCACACGAATTATGTGAAGCCGGAATACTACGGCGGCGACCACCTGGTGTATTGCGGCGACTACCTGCCGCCGGAGCATCCCTACTTCAAGATGACTCAGGAAGAGTTACTGGCCACGTTCCTGCCCGCGCTGGTGCGCTTCAACCCGGCCTTTGAGCCGGGCTGGGTCAAACAATCCTGGCTGTTCCGCACCGAATACGCCCAGCCGGTGCCGCCGGTGAACTACTCGCAGATGATCCCAGACGTGCGCACACCCATCCCCGGCCTGTACTTCGCCAGCATGAGTCAGGTGTACCCCTGGGACCGGGGCACGAATTATGCAGTGGAGATCGGCAGGCGCGTGGCGCGGCTGGTGGTGGAGGATGCGACGCGGCAGAACGGATACTCATTTGACGGAAGACAGCGGACGAAGGACGAATATGCTCCGTCCTCCGTCCTTCGTCCTCCGTCTTCGGAGGAGGTAGGATGAAGAATATCTGCGTCATTGGCGTGGGCTATGTAGGGCTGGTGACGGGCACGTGTTTTGCCGACCTGGGCAACCGGGTGTGCTGCCTGGACATCAACGCGGAGCGCATTGAGGGGCTGAAGAAGGGCATTATGCCCATCTACGAGCCGGGGCTGGCCGAGATGGTCAAGCGCAATGTCCAGGCCGGGCGGCTGAGCTTCACCACATCCTATGAGGAGGCCATCAATGGCCTGCCGGCGGAGTTCATCTTCATCGCGGTGGGCACGCCGGAAGGCGTGGATGGCGAAGCCGATCTGCGCTACGTCCGCATGGCCGCCGAGTCCATCGCCGATGTCGCCGACCATCCCTTCATCGTGGTGAACAAGAGCACCGTGCCGGTGGGCACGGGCGACTGGGTGGCCGATATTATCCGGGCGCGGCAGAAGAAGCCCATCCCCTTCGCCGTTGTCTCCAACCCGGAGTTCCTGCGCGAAGGCTCGGCCATCCAGGATTTCCTTAACCCTGATCGGGTGGTGCTGGGTTCGCTGGACCGCGAGGCAGCCAATAAGGTGGCGGAATTGCACCTGCCCCTGCGCACGACGATCATGATCACCGACCTGCGCACCGCGGAGATGATCAAATACGCCTCCAACGCCTTCCTGGCGACCAAGATCTCCTTTATCAACGAGATCGCGGCAATCTGCGAGGCGTTGGGCGCGGACGTCAAAGAAGTGGCCGTAGGCATGGGTTACGACAAACGCATCGGGCGCACCTTCCTTGACGCCGGCATTGGCTGGGGCGGGAGTTGCTTCCCCAAGGACGTCAAGGCCCTGGCCTACATGGCCAGCGTGCATGGCCGCCACCCGCAATTGCTCCAGGCGGTCATGGACATCAACACCGACCAGCGCCGACTGGTTGTGCAGAAAGTGCGCGAGTGCCTGGGGTCATTGGAGGGCAAGACCATCGGCTTGCTGGGCCTGGCCTTCAAGCCGAACACCGACGACATGCGCGAGGCACCTTCTATTGACATCACCAAGATGCTCCAGGCCGAAGGTGCGCGGGTGAAGGCTTACGACCCGGTGGCCATGCCCAACGCCGGGCGCATTTTGCAGAACGTCGTGCTGGCCGAGGACCCCTACGAGTTGGCCGAGGGCTGCGACGCGGTGATCGTCGTGACCGAGTGGAACGAGTTCAAGCAACTGGACATGGAGCGCCTGAAGCGCGTCATGCGCCAGCCGGTGGTCATAGATGGGCGCAACATCTACGAACCGGAGATGATGCGGGCCTATGGCTTCACATACCGGGGGATTGGCCGGGGCTACAACGAGCACAGGCCGGGGTTATCCAACGCCTCGCCTTGAACCCCCGCGCCCGAGGTGTGATTGCACCCCGTTTCAAAAATAGGCCGATGTAGGAGCACACGGCCACGCAGAAACCCGCTTCCTGAAGATGTGTCCCTGGCTGATAATATGGCTACAGCCGCGAGGATTGTAACCGTCTTCTTTGACCGTAGAAATCAGGATGTTATTTATGAAACTAAAGGTGGATCATATCTCTCGTTTGACTTTGATGATGGCAATTGGAGGTGGGGTGTGGGGTGTTGGTCTGTCAATCATTTGGCTACTTAGAGGGGATGCATTACCCTTCCTGTTCTTATTGTTGTTAATTCATGTTGTGGTGGTCGTTGTTGCCTTATGGCGTGAGATCAGACCACTGTGGCGCGCTACCATGTGGATAGGAGCTGGGGGGTTGCTTTGCTATTGTATTTATCTGAGTCGCTTTAGCATCGGGACATATCTGATCCCCGCCACTGGACTTATTTTATTAGCAGGGGTGTTAGCTCTGGTTCGCGCCTCTCCTGTTGCTCAGGATAAACCCGATCGTTCCTCCCACCCTGAACCACCTCAGGCGGAAACCAATGAACATCAAATTGATCCTCGCCTGCGCGAACTCACTCCCCGTGAACTTGAAGTACTTATTTTGATTGCTGAAGGTAAGAGCAATAAAGAAATTGCCAGGGCGCTTGTGATCAGCCCTAACACAGTGCGCCAACATGTCTATCACCTTCTCCACAAGCTCAACTGCTCCTCGCGCAGTGAGGCCGCAGTCATTGCTAAGGCCGTTGGCTTGCGATCACCGAACAGAATATCTGAGGGCCGATCATTTCGTTCTATGGATTAATCCAGGCTTGAACACGAATTTGAGCCTAATTTGATCCTCAGGACTATTGTTCCTCCTGCCGTGTGGTTTTACAATGTCGCACAACGAGATAAGCGGCACATGCCACCGATTTGATGAGACTAAGCCTAGGAGGAACGGTCATGTCCCACAAGAAATTAATCCCTGTTTCTGTAATTCTCAGTGTTATATTGCTTTTCGTCAGCCCTACTATAGGGCAAGCTGATGCGGCAGTGAACCTGGATGATGATCCAAATGATGGATGCACTGGCTCATGGGTTTTTCCTCCTCTATACGTAGGAGGAGAAGACAGCGCTGTATTTGCCCAAGCAGCCTATGAGTTTGATGAGAATTGTGAACCGGCGTTGGTCGATCAAATTCGCCTAGATTATGTTCCGACGACCTCAAATGGAGAACAAAAGCCCTTCCAAACCAAGACGATCCTCATTATTCCACCCTCACGGCCTGACCCTCAAGAAAGCGGCTTTGAAGCAGTTGACACTTGTCATCTGCGAACGTGGGAGGAGGATGTCGCTGGGTTTGACATGATTGCCGTCCAAGTGGATCAGACTTATTCTTGGAATGGCAGCACAGTAACGCTCAGCTATGGTTCAGTCTCGGCAACAACATATCTCTCGTGGTGGTATATCAGCAACGGCCCATATGGTGCAGCAGGTTATATCAGTTCACAAGTTGCGTACTCTAATGGACAAGCAGGTTTCTACTGTAATGGCGGGCCATTTTGCGGCGGGGGACCAGCCTATCAGATCACCCTGTACGACTACATGACCGTAGATTACCAAGGAGGCTGTGGAGGCTATGGTGTCTACTCTGGCACAGTAGTCCCCGCCGGGCGTGTGTTGTATAGCGTTTGGAAATGAGCACCCAAAGCCAGGCCGCCAAATGGGCCGCCATGATCGGCGGTGGGCTGGGAGTCGGAATAGTTCTGAGCGTTTGGATCGGCCAGCTTAATCTGGGTGAGGTGTTGAGTGGACGTATGCCGCTGAGGGTTGCTATTGCCCTCAACAGCAATGCCTTTATTATCTTATCAGTGCTTTTACTTGTCTTCTTGTTCGGTACGGCTATTGCTCTCTGGCAAAAATTCCCTTTAGTCTGGGCGGGAGTAATCTGGTTAGGAATTGGCAGCATCCTGGCATATATAGTGTACATATCGCGTTTCAGCATTGGCCCCCTTCTCATCCCCTCAAGCATATTATTCACAATAGCAGGGGGATTGGCCATATGGCAGCGACGATAGCCAACCACCTAACTCGCGTTTCCAGTCAACGCACGCCGCGCCCGACCCAACCCGACCGTTAGAGAGAAAACCTGCCGAGAGTCGCCACCAGGGGGTAACCCCGATCTTGACAGCTTCTGGGGGCAGTCACCGGCGAGGCGAGGCGCCCCAGAAGACTTTGGGGGGTGAATCTGATGGCCCACTCTTCTCCCCCTGTAAATCGGACTCTGCCTTTGAGGCCACCCCTTTGTTAAAATTTTGAAAAGCCCCGTTTCAGACCAATCGGGGGCTTGACATCGGGCTAAATCTATGCTATCCTTTCTATTAAGAACATATGTTCTATGAGGGGCAGGAGGGCGCGTCATGGATACGTTGGATAAGCTGCAACTCCTCGCCACGCAGTACGAACCCGCCGAGGAGACCACTATCGCGGGCACGGTCGTTCCCTCAAAGTCGGCTTATAAGCTGAGTGGCTGCATCTTTGAGGCGGCGACACCACACGGGCGTGTGCCCCTGCTCAAGACGCTGCTCACCAGCGCCTGCGAGCGCGACTGCTTTTACTGCCCCTTCCGCGCCGGGCGCAACTTCCGCCGCGCCACCCTCAAGCCCGATGAACTGGCCCAAACCTTTGAGGCCATGTATCGCGCCGGGCTGGTCAAGGGGCTGTTCCTCAGCTCCGGCATCATCGGGGGCGGCGTGCGCACCCAGGACCGGCTGCTGGCGACGGCGGAGTTGTTGCGCGAGAAGTACGGCTTTCGCGGCTATCTCCATCTGAAGCTCATGCCCGGCGCTGAGCGCGCCCAGGTAGAGCGGGCCATGCAACTCGCCGACCGCGTCTCGGTCAACCTGGAGGCCCCCAGCACAGAACGTCTGGCGCGGCTGGCCCCGCACAAGGTGTTCACAGAGGAGTTGCTGCGCCCCCTGCGCTGGGTGGAGGAGATCCGGCGGGAGCAGGGCGGGCGCGGCCCCAGCCAGGTGACCCAGTTCGTCGTTGGCCCAGCGGGCGAGAGCGACTACGAGTTATTGGCGACGACCGAGATGCTTTACCGTGAACTCCATCTGGCGCGGGCCTACTACTCGGCCTTCAGCCCGGTGCCCGATACGCCCCTGGATGGCCATGCGCCCACACCGCCCTTGCGCGAGCGCCGCCTGTACCAGGCCAGCTTCCTGCTGCGCGACTACCACTTCCGTCTGAGCGATCTGGCCTTTGACGCGGATGGTAACCTGCCGCTGGACGTGGACCCGAAAGCGGCCTGGGCACAAAGGCACCTGGCGGAACGCCCTGTGGAGATCAACCGCGCCGGGCGCGAAGAGCTTTTGCGTATCCCCGGCATCGGCCCGAAGGGCGCCGAAGCTATCCTCAAGGCGCGGCGCCAGGGGGCATTGCGCGATCTGGCCGATTTGCGTAAAATCGGCGTCATACCCGAACGCGCTGCGCCCTATATCCTGCTGGCCGGCCGCCGACCGACCTACCAGCTTGCGTTGTTGGGGGGCTGATCACCTCCTTCGCTACGCTCAGGATGACAGTGCTTACCCTGGCCGATCTGCGCCGCTGGCGCGACCGCACCTATCGCCGCACGCCGGAACACCGTGTGACAACCCTGGACGAGGCAGTGGCTTTCGTCAACGCGGTCGGCTTTTGCTTCTTCTGGCCGATTGAGGGCGTGGAATTGCCCAGCCTATGGGCCGCCGTCGCCGGCGACCGGCCCGTGCCCAGCGAGCACGATGACCCCGGCCACATCACCTGGGACTGGAAAGACAGCCTGCTGGGCCAGAGGCGCTGGTTTTACGCCAAACTCCTTCGCCGCCGCGCCACCCTGGTCTCGCTGGATACCCTGCCCTATTTCTATGCCCTTTCGGAGAACTTCGGCGACCCGTACGATTACCTGCTGGAATATGAGGCGGGCACGCTCAGCGCCGAGGCCAAGGCGATCTATGAGGCGCTGTTGGAAAAGGGGCCGCTGGACACCTTGAGCCTGCGGCGCGAGGCGCGCCTGGCGGGTCACGAGAGCAAAAGCCGCTTTGAGCGCGGCCTGACCGAACTTCAGGTCGGGCTGAAAGCCCTGCCGGTGGGCGTGGCCGACGCCGGCGCCTGGCACTATGCGCATATCTATGACCTGGTCATCCGCTGGTGGCCGGAGTTGCCCGAACAGGCGCGCCCGATCAGCCGGAGCCAGGCCCGGCGCACGCTCGTGCGCCGCTATCTGGAGAACGTCGGCGCGGCGACGCCGGAGCAGATCGCCCGGCTGTTTGGCTGGCCGCAGGCCGATGTGGACCGCACGCTGGCCGCGCTGGTGAGCGAAGGGGCCATCCTCTCCGGCGTCCCTATTGAGGGGCTAAAGGGCGAGCACGTCGCCCTCCCCCAGCTTGTCCCCCGCTCCTCCCTGGCCTCGGTCCATCATTAAGAAGGGTGAGGGCAACTCTAGGGGGTTTGGCCCTGCCTGGCTTTGAGGGAGCGTACCCGCAGGCGCAACCCGCTGCGGCCCACAACTTCCACCGGCTCCCCCTCCGCGATAGGCCCATCCTCCGCCGTCGCCAGCCACAATTCGCCCATCAGAAAGACGCTGCCGGAGGGGTTGAGCGGAGTGCGCGCCTCCCCAATCTGCCCGATGAGCGCCTCGGTGCCGGTCAGCACCGGGCGGCGCTGGGCCTGGACGCCACGCGCCACGATGAAGGCGAAAAAGGCAGCGATGACCAGCGACATGGCCACGACCAGGGGGACAGAAGCGCGGGCGTAGCTCGGCGTGCCGGGCGAGTTGAACAGGACCAGCAGCCCGGCGATCAGGCTGGCCGTCCCGGCCAGTGTCAGCGCGCCATGCGTGGGGGCTTTGATGTCCAGGATGAACAGGATGAAGGCCAGCCCGATAAGGATCAGCCCCAGCCAGTTGACCGTGAGCACGCCGGTGCTGTAGAAGAACAGCGCCAGGCAGATCACCCCAATGGTGCCTGGCACCCACGTGCCGGGGTTGGAGATCTCGGCCAGGATGGCCAGCGAGCCAATGCTCAGCAGCAGCGAGGCCACGTTGGGGTTGGCCAGCCACAGCCCAAGCTGCTCTAGCCAGTTCATGGGGAATTCCACGACGGCAACGCCGCCGGTGTCCAATGTCACCGGCGTGTCCTGAACTGCCACCGTTCTCCCGTTTAACTTCTGGAGCAGGTCGGCGCGGTCGTTGGCGATGAAATCAATCAGGCCGACCTGAAGGGCCTCGTCGGCATTAACGGCCTTGCCCTCTTCAATGGAGGCTTCGGCCAGCTTAATAGCTTCCTCGCCGCGCCGCCGGGCCAGGTCGCGCACGGCGGCCTTAAGCGCTTCCTTCTCTTTGCGCGCCAGGTCCTCCGGCAGGTTCTCGCCGGTGCCGGTGACGGGGATGGCCGCGCCGATGACCGTGCCGGGGGCCATTGCCGCGACGTGCCCGGCCAGGGTAACCAGCGTGCCCGCTGAGGCCGCCAGGCCCCGCGCCGGGGTGACGTGAACGATGACCGGCACACGGCTGGCCTCTATCGCCTGCACAATCCCCAGCGTCGTCTGGATCTCGCCGCCGGGCGTATTCAGCTCAATGATCAGCGCTCGCGCACCCTGCTCGTTGGCCGCCTGGATAGCCCGTTCCAGATAGGCGCGCATCGCTGGCATAATCGGCCCGTCCGCCTTGGCTACCAGGATGACGCCCCCCTGCGCCTGCGCCACCGCGTTCAGCGCCAGGCTCACGGCCAACCACAGCCCCAGGAATGCCAGCCGCCAGCGTCGTTGTGGCTTCATCTTCCACACCCTCTCTGCCGCTCCCCCTCAACAAAATTATAGCTTATCTGCCCTCTGCTGGCGAATGGGGGAGTAAGTCATACGCGAAGGACCTGGTATAATAAGGCATAATAACAGGAAAGCACAATGGCTCACCCGCAGCGCTGGGGTCGCGCCTGCCCCCACTTCAGGCCTGCCCCGGCTCAATGTGCAGATACACAGGAGGCCTATCATGCGAACTTCACCCCCGCTGCGCTGGGTGCTGTTTCTGGCCGCTGTGGTGCTGCTCACGGCCTCATCTGCCGTCGCAGCCCGGCAAGCGGCGAGAATTGACCCGCCGCCCACCCCCTGGAGCGATCACGCGCCGCCGGGCATTCTCGCCCCGCCCTCCGCGCAAATCACCCCGGCGACAGTCACCCCCAGCCCCATCGTCACCCAGATCCTCGCCGAGATCCAGCAGACCGAAGTGTACACGATTGACGGCGGTCTCAGCGGCGAGTGGCCGGTAATCATCGGCGGCCAGCCTTTCACCCTCCGCACGCGCTACACCAACGCCAGTGCCTATATCCAAAAGGCGACCCAATACGCCTATGAGAAGTTCCAGGCAATGGGCTATGATGTGGGATACCACGTTTGGGGGCCAGCCACCGCGCCCAACGTCATCGCCACCAAGCCCGGCCTGGTCACGCCTGACGAGATTTATCTGATCACGGCGCACCTGGATGATACCTCTCAAACCCCTACCACCTGGGCGCCGGGCGCCGATGATAACGGCAGTGGTTCAACGGCCGTTCTGCACATCGCCGATGTGTTCCGACGCTA
Organism: Anaerolineae bacterium; assembly: GCA_034432795.1. Classification (GTDB taxonomy): domain Bacteria; phylum Chloroflexota; class Anaerolineae; order DSLN01; family DSLN01; genus DAOUBF01. The sequence goes on along the minus strand of DAOUBF010000045.1, from coordinate 2,588 downwards.
CAACTTCGCCTCCACGATCCGCTTTGTGCTGTTCACCGGCGAGGAGCAGGGCCTGCTGGGCAGCGCAGCTTATGCGCAGATGGTGCACAACCGGGGAGAGAACATCCGCGGCGTGTTCAATTATGACATGATCGCGTATAACAGCGACACCAACTGGCGGGTCAACCTGCACGTGAACAGCAACCCGGCCACAGTGGCCCTGGCCGACCTGTTCATTGATGTGGATGCGGCCTACAATCTGGGGCTTGTGCCCATCAAGGTGACGAGCATCGGGGGCGGGAGCGACCACCAATCGTTCTGGCAATATGGCTACGCCGCCATCCTGGGGATTGAAGACCTGCAAGACTTTAACCCTCAATACCACACCACCGGCGACCGCATCCAGAACAACGACTTCACCTACTTCACCGAGTTCACCAAAGCGGCGGCGGCGACGCTGGCCCATGCTGCGGGCGTGTTGGAGAGCGGCATCGGCTATCTGGATGGCATGGTGACGGCGGCGGGGAGCGGTGTGCCCCTGCCGGCGACGGTGACGGCCCGGCACTATACCACCGGCGCCACCACCACCCGCACGGCCAGCGCCAGCGGCTACTACACCATGACGCTGGTCAGCGGCACGTATAGCGTCACCGCACGCTATTACGGCTACCTGGACACCACCGTGCCCGACGTGCAGGTCGTGACCGGCAGCCTGACCACGCAGAACCTGTCCATGCCGATCGCGCCGGTCTGGACGGTCTCCGGGACGGTCACCGAGGCGGGGACAGGCGCACCGCTCTCGGCGACGGTGCGCTTCCTGGGGACGCCCCTGGGGCCGATCTATACCGATCCGGCAACGGGCTTCTATAGCGCGGAGGTCGCCCAGGGGACGTGGACGATGCGCGTGACGGCGGCGGGCTATGCGCCGGTGGAGCGCATGGTCAATGTCAACGCCCATCAAACGCAGAACTTCGTCCTGGAACGCGGCTCAGGGCGCTGCGGCCCGCCCGATCCCTTCGGCTATCGCTGCCAGGATCTGATCGCGCGGGATTGGATCACGGCGACGACACCCACCGGCATCACTGGCGATGACCAGGTGATGACGATCCCTATCGGCTTCACCTTCAACTTCTACGGCAGCGGCTACACAACGGTGAACGTGAGTTCCAACGGCAACTTGCAGTTCACCACGAGCAGCACGGCCTTCAGCAACGTCTGCCCCTTGCCCAGCGCTACGCTCGGCCGGGCCATCCTGCCCTTTTGGGATGACCTGTACCCGCCCGCTGGGGGCGGCATCTACACCAGCGTCACCGGCACGGCCCCCCATCGCATCCTGACCATTGAATGGCGTGACATTCGCCATTTTGGCCCCAGCCCTTCGGGCGTGACATTTGAAGTGCAGTTGGAGGAGGCCACCGGCGACATCTACTGGCTGTACCGTGACACCGACTTCGGCGACCCCGGCACCAACTACGGCGGCTCCGCCACGACAGGCATCCAGAATGCGACAGGGGGGATGGCGCTACAATACACCTGCAACCAGGATGTGCTCACGGATGGCCTGGTAGTGCGCTTCTTCCGGCCAAACTGGCAGCTTTACTTGCCGCTGATCTGGAAGGAGGGGTAAGCCGAAGTCCTAACCTGGCCTTCTACCAGGCTAATGCCGTAACGTGTTGGGCATTCGGGAACTACCGTAAACGGTGCGGTGGGCCGATGCCCGCTATTTATGGCTCTCTTTGCGACAAAGCATGTTCATCTTCATAAACCCAACCTCCATACACCACCGCCAGGGAAAGGGAGAAGGGTAGGCTATTTGGCGGACGCGCGCATCCGCCAAATAACGTTACCCGCCAAACATTAAGTTATAGTAAAATGGGATACAGACATTCATGATGCTAAAAGGAGTATATGATGCGAAACAGGCAATGGAGGTGGCTTGTTCTGACCGTCCTGAGCCTCGCGGTGCTAAGCGCCTGTGGGGGAGGCACAGCGACCGGACCCAGGGAGATCACTGTACAGGCGGAGGAGTTCACCTTTACGCCAAAGGCGCTGCGCATGTCCTCACAAGAAACGGTCCGGCTGATATTTCAGAACAAGGGCACGGTTCTCCATGACTTTGTTGTCGCCGACCTGGAAGCCGAAGTGATTGAGCAGCAGGGGGGAAGCCCCCACCATACCCCCGGTATGGACGCCCCCATCGCATATAAGCAGCACGGCGGCCCGCCGGTTATCCACCTGGCGGTTGAACCGGGGGAAACGGCAACGATCACCTTCATCCCACATGAGGTGGGCGAATACGAGTTCTACTGCTCGGTGCCCGGCCACAAGGAGGCTGGGATGTCGGGGACGTTGACGGTCACGCCATAACGCCACCTGAGCTACGCCGGGTATGGAAACCCGGCCTACCCAGGCCGGATAAGGTGGTAAGGGCGCGGCACACTGCGCCCCCAGGGCAGGTACAAGGCCTGCCCTTACATCTCTCCTGGCGGAGGAGGGCCTGAAAATTCATCCATCAGGAGGCTCGTCCGTCTCCGTTGGCTCCGGCTCTTCCGTGTGCGTGGGGTCCGGCGTGGGGTCCGGCTCCTCGGTTGGGGTTGGGCGCGGGGTCC